>JAHBXG010000069.1 GCA_019636565.1 Phycisphaeraceae bacterium | reverse complement strand
CGCAAACTTGACGGGAATCAACCTTAGTACGAGAGGATTGGGTTGGACATACCCCTGGTGATCCAGTTGCACTGCCAAGTGCACCGCTGGGTAGCTACGTATGGCAGGGATAAACGCTGAAAGCATCTAAGCGTGAAGCCCCCCCGAAGATGAGGTTTGCTTGTCGTAAGACGTAAGACCCCTGGAAGACCACCAGGTTGATCGGCCGCGCGTGTAAGGGCAGAAATGCTTTCAGCGGAGCGGTACGAACGGTCGAATGTCTGATCACCAACCAGCCGCCGCGATTTCGTTTGAGTCATCTGCCTCCGCAGATGAGTTGGGCTTGTCCCTCTCATCCGCCTCCGCAGTTGAATTCGAACAACTCGTGGCAGCGCTTCAAGAGTTCTGTCTCCGCCTTGGTGCAAACCTCGGCAGAGTCCGGTCTCGATTCTTACTGTTTCTCTGTTCTGTCGGATCTTCTTCCATCTTCGCTGTCAACTGACGGCCCGCCGAAAGGCGCGCTTGTCCGGTTTGTCGGTGACCACAGGCATTGGGAAACACCTGTTCCCATCTCGAACACAGCAGTTAAGCCAATGCCGCCGATGATACTGCACTGCGGGAAAGTAGGTCATCGCCGACTTTGAGCCCCTTGAGGTAAACCTTGAGGGGCTCTTTTCTTTTTTGGATTCCGCACGCGCCCCGACGCGCCTCTACGAACCCGACGCGCAAGCGAGGGCGCTCACGCTTCCATTGCCGAAGCATGACCCGCTTGCTTCCTCTCCACTCTCGCATACACGCTCCCCAAACGCAATCCGCATCCGGCGCGTCGCACCTCGCCCGCATTCCCCGCGTGACACCCAATTCACCTGCGCAAAATCCCCCTCCCAGCCCCTCTCCCTCCCCCAATCCGCAATCACTTTCCCTGCTGAGCGCACCTTTAACCCGCGCTCACCGCAATCTGGTTCGCCGCCAGTATCGTCTCCTGTACCAGGCAACTCTGGAGGGGAAACGACATGGAAGCGCACACGACTCTCGAATCAAAACCCTGTTCTCCGGCCGCCGCTCTCCGCTCTTGCGCTCTCGCCTCCTCTGCGCCGCGCACCTCCTCCATCATGCACCGCCTCGCCGCCGGCGACACCGACGCCATGCGCCTCTGCATCGAGCAATTCAAAGGCCTCGTCGAGTTCCTCGCCCGCCGATACCTCCGCTCCGCCGGCGCCGATCTCGAAAGCGCCGTGCAGGATGCCTTCGTCGAGCTCTGGCGCAGCGCCCCTCTCTTCGATGAATCCCGCGGCAGCGAAGCCACCTTCGTCTCCATGATCACACGCAGTTCTCTCCGCGATAGTGTCCGAGAGGATCTCCGCCGCCCGCCAACCGCCGCACACGAAGAACTCATCCAGGCGCCGCGCTCCGCCGCCCGCGAGCATATCTCGAGCGAAGACCTCGCCACCCTCCGCGCCGCGTTCGATTCCCTCGACGAGGAAGATCGCCAGGCCCTCCGCCACGCCATGCACCGCGGCATCCCCCTGCAAAAACTCGCCCGCTGCGAAAACGTCCCCCTCAAAACCGTCCAACTCAACCTCCGCCGCGCCATCGCCCAGATGCGCGCCGCACTGCGGGAAGCAGAGCCGCTCTCCGATCGCTCCGTCGCATGATCCCTCCCGAGCGCCACCTCCTGTAACCCGCCCTCAAACTCCCGCATCGCGAAGCGGTGCCGGCCCTCTCCAAGTCTTCGAAGCCTCAACCTCCCGCCAAAGCGATCGAAGCACACCACCCGCGCACCTGTACGAGCCCCAAGCAAAGCGCCGGGCACCCTGGCGTGGCATCCACCAAATGCTCCCAGGAACCCAACGCGCAAACGAGGGCACGTCAGCTATTTGCTCTGCTTTGTCTGCTCACCGCTGCCAGAACGCGGATTTCCAAAGACCTTTTCCCCACCCTTGTTCTTTCCCTCGAGAGGCGGTGTAACGGTGATGTTGACCATTTTAAACTTGTTCTCAACATCAGGCCAAATCGCTCCCGTTGTAGCGGCAACTTGTTCGCTGACCCCGCTGCCTTGAAACCTCGGAATGACAACGCCTGAGAAGTCTTCTCCCCTGGACGTTCTCAACGACACCGTAAATTGCATTTCAGCGTCAGCAGTACCCACCCAGCCTCGGTTCTTGCCATCCAAAATGACTTCCGCATGATCTCCGGTTCCGAGCGTGTCAGTCTTGTCGCGAGAGTTCTCAATCTTCGCATCGCTAAAACTCGCGAAGTAGTGAGAGCCGGAGCCTTCTTTGGCGCGAACAACGCTATTCGAAAGCACCGCCGCCTTGACGATGCTGACCGATGCGCCCTTGTTCAAAACTAGGATTCGGACATGCCACCGCCCCTCATCGTTGAGGGATGCGTGGCACTCAAACGCAATCTTGATCTCCTCCGCTCGGTTGACTTCATCCCGTGTTCGCGAGATCTCGCCCCTCTGTATCGACAAGCCCCACCATGTCAACGGCGCAATGGCGATGGTCGCAAGCGCAACTGCCACAGCCCCGCTTCTGCTGGCAAACTTCTCGCTCGATTTCCATGTTGGCAAGTAGTACCGCCACATGCAATACCCCCGAAACGGCTTGCTCTGCTTCGAGTTTACGCACTTCCGACACGGACCGCATCGTCGCCCGCGTTGTGCTGCTTCCACAGGATCGGATCTCGCGCACCGCCGAATCCCGCGTACGTCGCCATCTCGTTTTTCGCCTTCATACTGTCCCGTCCGAAGGGCGGACGGTTCGTGTCCCCGCGAACCTCCATTGCTCGCCGCGCTCCGCGCCACCCGCGGCAAGCCTTCCTCAATGCACCAGCCCGCCAAGCGCCGCCGCCACCTTCAAGTGTTCCAAACCTCAACACCCCGTCAAAGCGATCGAAGCACACCACCCGCGCACCTGTACGAGCCCCAAGCGAAGCGCGGGTCGCCTTCGCGTCACTCGCAGGCGTCTTTACGCGGCCCGGATATGGCAACCGCACCCAAAGCGCTCGGCGACTCGCCATACGAGCCCGCAACGAAGTGAAGGGCCCCGTTGCAATCGCGACCGAAGCACGCACCGAGAACTTCCAGCCCGAAGGGCTGACGTTGAGTAGCCGGGGGTCGCCGCGCCCCGCGGCACCCCCGGTATGCCCCCCCAAATCCCGCACCGCGAAGCGGTGCTGGTACTGCTCAGTCCCCGCACATCGCGCGCTTCCGTTATCCTCCCTCTCTCATGCCCCCATCCGTTTCCAAATGCCCCGATTCCATCCTCCGCCTCGTAGAACGCTTCAACCAGCACGCCGACACCCTTCGCTTGCACGACGAGCCCGCAACGAAGTGAAGGGCACCTGTGCGCCGAGCAACACCAAAAACACCGGCGCCGAATCCATCCCCGCGGCAGCGGGGGCGGGGGCCCTCGAACACAAACACATCCACCTCACCCGCTACGCCTATTGGAAACACATCGGGCCGTACCACCTCATCCCCAACACCTGCGCCGCGATGACCAGATCTCTCGAAGCCCAAGGCATCCGCCAAACCTCGCCGATGCTCGAGGTCTACGGCCACTGGACCAGCGACGAATCCAAACTCGAAACCGAAACCTTCGTCGCCATCAGCTGACCCGCGTCTCTTCGTATGTGGGCTGTTCCGGCTTTTCCCATTCAAAGCGTCACGTCATACTCGGGCGGCGAGTGAATCGATGGCGTGAATCGTTTCCCATGGTTGAGAAGCTGCAGCGCAATCGGACCGATCCGATATCCTTTCAATCGAACAAACTGCGAGTCGATCTCGCGGCGGACCATCGCCATCAGCTCGACCGAAGCCCGCGTCGACGACGCCGTCCCAACGCTGCCGCATAACAGCGCACCGGAGTTATGCAAACCCCCGGCACAAAATGAAATCGTGTCCCCATTGATCAACTGATCCATGCAGTAGCGTTTCATCCCGCCCGTGCCATCGATCGTCCGAACGGCCAGTGAGAGCGACGCATCGCAGATCAGATATCGCTCGCACGTCACCGCCGAATCACCGATAGCACTACCAAGCCCGGCAATCGTCTCCGCCGACAAGAACTCCGGAAAGTCCCGATCCAGTTTGTTGCCGGTAACGACGTACTTGATCGGCCGCGCACGCTCGATCGGCCGCAGTACACCGAGAATGTCCGTCCGAGTTGCAAAGAACGCAATTTGAGTCATGAGAGTTGTAAGCGTGCCTGAATGCACACTGAACGCTTCCCAATCATATCTTTTTCTCGAGCTATTCTCGCCGTCATGTAGTCGCGACGCCTTCGGGGGTGAAGCGAGTCCGCGAACGCCACTCCCCGTCACCGGCCCTCAAAATCCTGCACCGCGACGCAGTTCAGGAACCGCCCTCCGTGGCACCGCCTTTCCAGGCGGTGTGCCGTTCTCATCTCCCCAAAATCCTCCTCCAAAACCCCTTCGACCATTCGGAGCGCACCTTCCCGATCTCCTTCCCATCCGCTCCATACTCCTCGCCATCATCACCAACCACCCGTGCCCCAAAATGCTGCGCGATCCGCCACAACTTCGAAATGATCTCCTCATCCGCGTTCTTCGCGCCCACATTCCCGTCCGCCAGCCACATCCACGCGTGATTGCCGCCCACGCCGTCCTTTGAATACGCCGTCCACACCGCCATGCTCGGGTCTTCACACCGAAGCACTTCATCAAGCCCGACTCCCGCCTCGGCAAAACCATCCAGCCTCATCTCCGAATCCGACTTCACATACGCCAGCCACTCCTCCATCGAAATCGGCTTCTCTTCCGCCTCAAACCAAACCGCCGCACGCGTGATGTGAAAGTCGTAGCCCACTGTTGGCTCCTCTATTCAGCGATCCGCGGCCAGCATACAAACCAGCTTTCCCGCCATCTGTCTTCCCGCCCGAAGGGCTGAAGTTGTGAAGCCGGCGTGCCCGAAGCAAACTCCTCATCCGGTACGATGCCTCTCAATGCCCTCCGTCTGGAACCGCGAAATCGTCACGTCCGGCCAGCAACTGACCTTCAGCGCAGCCCTCTTCCTGTTCTTCGCTTTCGGCTCGGCCCTCATCCTCCAGCCCGGCATGCGTCCCCTCACTTGGGCGTGTGCCGCACTCGCTATCGCCTTCGCAATCGCAAGCCTCATCAAGAATCGCCCCCGTTCCGCAATCCCCGATCTCCTGATCTGCGGCCTCGGGATCATCCTCTTCTTCATTTCCTGACGGCGTTCTCTCTGCCGCGAATCGGTTCTGGAAAGTGGCCCGCGGGAAGCAAGTCCGCGAGCTTCCCCAAAGTCGATAGCACGGCCGCAACGCCGGCGCAGTACTGCAGATGGAAGCACTTTGTATTCTCTCGGTTCCTCATGTCCAACCTCGTCCACCAGCGCGAATTTCATCCCAACGGCCAGCTCCATTGGGAAGCCTTCATTCTCAACGACAAGCAGCACGGTCTGAGTCGTACGTGGGATGAAAAAGGGCAGCTCATCTACGAGGCGACCTTTGAAGAAGGAAAGCCCAATGGCACCGTGCGTCGCTGGCATGCGAACGGCCAGTTCAAGTCCGAGCAGACATTCATCCGCGGCCTCGAAGACGGCACCTCCCGCTTCTGGGATGAGGCCGGCAATCTTCTCCATTCGTACACCATGACCCGGGGCACTGGCGTCACGACAACCCGCGGCGGATGGATGGGCACCTCGTGCAAAATCTCCTTTCGAAATGGCCAGTTTCACGGCCCGTTCGAGGTGTTCTGGCCGGACGGCAAACTCGCGTCACGCAAGTTCCATTTCCAAGGGCGCGAGGTCTCAAAGAAGAAATTCGCAGAATTGTCAACACTCGAAGCGCAGAAGCGTGCGCTGCCGGCGTATTTCGAAGATACCGCCGCGATCGAATGGCTTGCGAAAAAAATCGCCGCGTCTAAGCCCTCCGCGAAGCAAATCGAGCAGTCTCGCGAGACCGAAGCCGGCTGTCTCAAGGAACTCGCTCGAGACGATGCCGCCGAAGCCCGCGCCTGGCTCGACAGCGCGGCCCTCCAGCAGACGCGCATCATCGGCAATTGCCAAACCACCGAAGAATCCCGCGCCATGGTTGATGTTATTTACGCCGACGGTGCCGAAATCGTCACGGTCATGAACATCCACACCGAACCCGATCGAGCAACCACAAGCCAGTTCGTCATAACGCTGCCGAATGCATCAGCTGAGAATCGAGCCAAGCGTGCCAAGCTTCTCGCCCGCTGCTCGCTCTGGTCCACCGAGCAAGGCTTCGATCCAATCGCCGACGCCGGCCAGCTGCACGAATTCGTCTGGTTTGACTAACCTTTCCCGGTCCCGTGTTCCTGACGGCGTACGAATGTCATGCTCCTCACGATCTCCACGACACACCGTCCCGCAACGGACCTCGGGTACCTGGTCCACAAGCATCCCGGACGGGTGCAGTCCTTTGATCTGAGCTTCGGCCGCGCCGTCGTCTTCGCGTCACCCAAGAATTTCGTCACGCGTCCGTACGCGGCGACCGCACCCAAAGCGCTCGGCGACTTGCCACACGAGCCCGTAACGAAGTGAAGGGCACCTGTGCGCACAACAACACTGCGAACATCGGTCTGCCAGCCGCACCCATCGCCCGTTGCACAAATCTCGCAACCGCGCCCTTCAATGCGCTGCGGGCTCGTCGTGCAATGTCTTGCTTCGTGTCTGCGCAACGCTGAAGCCAGGAGCCGCACTCCGCCCGCACAACGATCCCGCAACGAAGTGAAGGGCACCTGTGCGCCGAGCAACACCAAAACGCCGGCCTCCCTCAAGTTTTCGAAGCCGCAACATCTCACCAAAGCGATCGGAGCACACAACCCGCGCACCTGTACGAGCCCCAAGCGAAGCGCGGGTCGCCTTCGCGTCACTCGCAAGCGTCTTTACGCGTTCTGTACCTGGCAACGGCGCTCGAAAAACTCCCGCACCTTGCCGTAATCATCGCTGCGTTCGGGCGCGCGAGGCCACTGATTGTGGCTCTGCTGTCGAAGACATTGTTGAGTGCAATAGCGAGACGAACGGCGCTCGCGAGAAGGATGCTTTGAGCGTCGTGGCCTTCGTCTTAGGCACCGTGATGCGGTAATCCGCGTGCCGCAGGAACGCGACAAGCACATCGTCCACAACCACACTCGGTCCGCTGGTCACGAAAGACAACATCAGGTGCAACCCGATATGCGGATAATGGCAGTCGATGTTCGCGTTGTCACGCGAAGTCTTGATTTCGAGCCCATCCGGCACGCGGACAGGCTTCTTCTCCTTGCCGCGAATCGCCGCGCCGATCTCCTTGTCCTCGCGGGAGCGAACGGGCAACTTCGAGTAGTCGTAAGTCTTGACGAAGACATCGGGATAGTCGCTCTTGCTGTTCCCGGCGAGCGCGCCGCCCGGATACTTGGACAGCAAGTACCCAGTAACGACCGTGCTGACGGTGTCGCCCGCTACGAACGCCAGTAGAATACCTTCGCGGGCCAGAAGTTCATCGATGCGGGCAACCTCGCCCGGCGCATCGATCTGCGATTTGAGCGATGCCCACGCGGAGCGGAGCAATGCAGGCGAGTTCAAGACTTCTTCGACGTACACGCGGAGGCCCGGCGCTTCCTGAATCAGCCACGGCACCAGCGCGTTAACGGCGGTCAACGCTCGCTTGTGCCAGCCGAACCCCTCGGGCGGGTAGGCATCTAACTCGGGTTTCGCGGCCTTCACTTGAGCCAACACCTGGGCAAGCGCTGTGATGTCAGCCATTGGCGCTCCCTTCGCGGAACAAGTCCGCAGCCGGGACGCCGAGCGCATCGGCGATCCGCCACACGTTTTTGATTCCGGCGTTCCGCTCCCCGCGCTCGATGCCGCCGATGTACGTCCGGTCGATCTTGGCGAGGCGGGCCAACTCCTCTTGGCTCAGCCTTTTGAGCGTGCGGATTTCCCGCACCCGCTCGCCGAACGACTTGAGAACGTCCCGTTTCGCCATGAAGCAGAATCATGGCGACTGGGGTCGATCAGTCCACGGACTATGAGTACCATGTGGCCCATGCCGCCACGTGCTCCATCCCGCCAGATACGATTCGCGGTACGACCCCAGAGGAGTTCACGAAAGGCGATGACCAAGGCCGCCCAACCCAAACGCTTCGCAGAGTTCTTCGCCGGGATCGGCTTGGTCCACGAGGCGCTGAAGGACACGGGCTGGGAGTGCGCGTACGCCAATGACATCGACCCCAAGAAGGAGTCGATGTACAAGGGACACTTCGGCGAGTCCCCGTACTACCACCTTGGCGACGTGTGGGACACACCAAGCGTCCTCAAACGTTTGGAGGAAAGGCCCTTCCTAGCGACCGCCTCTTTCCCCTGCACCGACCTTTCGCTTGCGGGCCACTGGAACGGATTTGAGGGCGAAGCATCCTCTACCTACTTCGGCTTCGTCAACGCCATCAAGGAACTCGGCGACGCCAAGCCCAAAGTCATCATGTTGGAGAACGTGACCGGCTTCCTGACCAGCAAGGGCGGCGCGGACTTCGTTCGAGCCGTGACCACGCTCGCGGAGTTGGGCTACTGGGTCGATACCTTGGTGCTGGACGCCAAGATATTCGTGCCGCAGAGCCGCCCGCGTGTCTTCGTCGTCGGCTTCCATGAAAGCCTGCAATCGCCCCGGATCATTCGGCAGGGACAACGCGCCATGTTCGCCGATGCGTGGCAGACGGCGATCGACGAAGCCGGAACGCTGCGGCCACAGGTGCTGCGTAAACTTATGGCCGAAACCAATCTGCCCACCGGCTGGGCGACGCTCGAACTCCGGCCACCCAAGCAAGCCAAGTACGAACTCGCATCCGTCATCGATACGGGCGACGATCAGGACTGGTGGGACAAAGCCGCCAACGACAAGCATTACGCGATGCTGTCTGTCCTTCACCTCGCCGAAGTCGAGAGCCGGCGCACGGCGGGCGGTTTGCACGTCGGAACCGTGTACCGGCGTTGCCGCAATGACGAGATGCGTGCGGAAGTCCGCTTCGATAACCTCGCGGGCTGCCTGCGCACTCCCAGAGGCGGGAGCGCGCGACAGATCGTGATCGTCATCGACGACGGGCGGGTCCGATTCCGCTGGATGTCCCCTCGCGAGTACGCCCGGCTCCAAGGCGCGCCGAATTTCGTTTTGGCCGAGAACACCATTCAATCACTCTTTGGCTTCGGGGACGGTGTTTGCGTCCCGGTCATCCGCTGGATGGACAAGAACATCCTGACACCGGTTTATGAGGATGAGTGCGTTCCACGCCAAGCAATTCCTGCGAAGCGCGCCTTGGCCAAATAGGTATGCACAGTTTCGTTGTTTGGTTGAACGGACAAGCCGGCTGTAGCCGCTAAGCTCCCAACGACCAACGCCGACAAGAAGCTCGTCGAGCGGATTGCCGAGTCCGTGCGAGCCATCATGGACGCCAAGATGCCCTCCCTGCTCGGCGGAAAAAAACAGATCGGCGCGATCTCCGTGCATGCCAACTGACTTGTGCGGGGCTGTCAGGGGCGGCGTCGCCCGGCATTGCATTTCTATTTGTGATCAAGGTGCTTGCCGCAGTGTCCGAGCACGACCTTCTTGGAGTCTGCGTCCCATTCGAAATGCGCGCGAAACGTCTCGGCGACGCTCGGCTTGTTTCCGATGCGCAAATGCATCATCATTTCATGCGGCTTGCCCTTGTACACAAATGTTCGCAGCGCCTGCGCCCGCTTGTTGCTCTCGACGGTCTCTGATTCCTTCGCGGAGAACGCGTTTCCAAAGATGGCGCGAGCCTCGCCATCACTCCCGCCCGTTGCCAGCGCATCCCAGTAACCGGTACAAAGACGGTGTAGCAACTCGAAGGCTCTGCGCGGCCCTTTGAACTCGGACGCATCGCGTGCGGATTTCCACGCTGAGTCGAGGATCACGATCCGTTCCGGGAAGACAAGCGAAATCACCTTTAGCCCGTCCACCAGAACCGCATCATCGCTCATCGCCTTTGTCATCGCTCCCCGCACCTCGTCGGACAGCGAAGTGGACGACGAGGCCGTGCTCTTCATGGAAATTCTGTTGAGCGAGAGCTTTAGGGCCTCATTGGCCTGCTCTGACTCCTCGAGATCACCGCGCAGGGACGCGATCTCGTTGTCGCGACTCTTTATGTCGGCTCGCAGTTGGTCAATCTCCGCCCGCTGATCGACGTCAACTTGACGGGCGAGCGCTTCCAACTCCGGATCACCCTTGGGTCCAGCTTTGCGGGCCTCAGCAAGCGCTGCTCGGTGCTTTGCCGACCTGACCATCTCTGGTGAGATGTGGTCGCGAGCGAAGACCTCGTTCACCCTATGGCAGACGGTTGCGAGAAGCCGACTTTCGGGCGATCCACCCCGAGCCCGTACTTCCTCGATCTGGTGCGCGAGAACACGGAAGTTGGGCGCGACCGGCCCGCTCCGAGACATCACCTTTGGCCAAACGATGTTCACAGCCCCGTGGTAACAGCAGAGCCGCGGAGTGAGGGCGTCCGCTAACTCGAATGTGTCAACATCGGGAGGGATTGCCACGACGGTCGCGACGCCCGCCAATTGCGAGGCGAGCCGATCTGGCGACACGAGGTACGTGCCGTCTTGCGCATGGCAGACCTGAACCAAAGGGTACACCCTTTCGGGGTCGTTCACCTCCGACAAGAAGGCCTCAGCGTCGCCGACGCGAAGGGTTCGGGGACGGCCCCCGCCAGTGTCGGATGCGACTTGGCAACGCTCGAAAATGTCCGCAACGAGTCGCGGTCGCGTCGTTTGGACATTCGGATCGACCAAGGCGCTCTTCTCATGTGTTCGAAGAAGGACGCTGCAAGCGAACCTGGATGGCGTCCGGTATACGCCAATCTCCGTTAGCCATTCACGGCCGCGCGTCTCACGGTCGGGATGCGAATAGCGGATGCCGTTCCACGAAGCTCCATCGTGTTCTGCACCGAGCCATTGCACGCTGCTCCCATCGATATTGGTGCGTTCGCCTTCTCCGGCCAACTCCGTTGGAGTGAACGCCTGACCGGTCTTGAAGCGAAGCCAATCGCCTGCCACGGCCAGAAGTTCTTGCAATGGCGACTTTGGGACGAGCGCGATGCGAGAGCAGTAAATGAGCATCTAGCAGACCCTTTCGGGAAGCCGGTGCGGAATGCATCCGAGCATGGAATCGGCAGATTATGCGGCAAGCGCTTGCTGGTACTCTTGGCGCTCGCTCCACTTTACGGGTATGATGTCATACTGCTTGAGTGCATCAGCCACTTCGCCGACGACGCGGATCTCGGAGTCGTTGAGCATCGCGTACATCTTCGCTGCATCGTCGCGAACTGCTCGCGTGTCCGTCCATGCGAAGATCGCAAGTTCCGCAGCCTGTTTGGATGGCGCGTTGATGGCGCGGACAAGTCGCTCGGGTGCCGTCGCTGACTTAGGGATAGCGAAGTCGTACTTGTGCTGGAACCCGCTTTTGCCAACAAACTGGACGCTTGGCACGTATCGGGCTTGGATCGAATCAAGGAAGGCCGCGACGTCCTCCAGAAAGAGGCTTTGGACGTGAGACTTGGCGGTGGCGAAGAGGTCGCCCACGGCGAGCATCGCCTGGATGAGCGCGTGCTTGCGCTGCGGGAAGTCGCCGTTGTGCGCCACCGTCGTAATTTCATCGCCCGCCTGCGCGACTCCGAAGCCCCCGAGGATGGACTTCAGAAGCGCTTGCCGCCGTTGGCTCTCAAGACTGCATCCGCTATGCCGAAGGTCGGCAAGAACGTACCCATCGTCGGTCAGCAAGAGGTGGCCATTCTCCTGTCGGACGTAGATTTGGATGTGGTCGTTGTGACGGTCCAGAAACGGCGTTGTGATCTCATAGGCATCGCCGATCTGCGCGACGGTAATACCTCCGCGCAGCCAGCGGGCGTATTCGTCGATGAGTTGGCCAATCGGCTTATTCATGGGTCAGAACATCGGGTGCTGTATTGTCGGCACTTCTTCGACGCCGCAATGAGACATGAACTCGCGGAGCGCGAACACCAAGTCGGTCGTGTGCTGGAAGCCTGCCTCCGAGGCGGGCACGGCCCAGCGATCATCGAATCCCTCTACGTAATAGTGGAAATGCGGGCAGGCGATGGTCGCCCCGACATGGGCGGCCAACGCAGCAAGCGGCGGCGTCACGACCGGGTTGGTGTGCGGCGGGCCGTCGATATCCAGCCGCGCGAGGATGTGCGTGATTCTGTACCGCTCCAAGTACGAGCATCGCGTCAGTTTGATCTTGCCACGCCGGTTCACGTCAATCAGGAAAGCGGTTCGCCCGTCAAGTGATTCGACTTGGTATGTCCGCCCATCGCCCGCCGATGGCATGCCAAACTCGGCACGTGTCGCCCCTGTCAGCCTTTTGGGCATCGTTCGGAGAGCATCGGCTTCGGCTTGCAAGAGGGTGGACATGACGGCAAAATCGTACTCGATCAAGTCACTTCCCGCTCCGGGAAATCGGCGTTACACCGCTATCTTTGCCGCCGTGATCTCTGACCACGGCCATTCTCGGCATGCGTATTGACCCATCGGGTCATGCAGACCACCGTCTTGCCGCCGTCGCCCGCCTTGAACTCGTCTTCGGCGGGAGGCGCGGAAAATCGGGCGGGTGGAGCGTCGGATTCGTGTTCGGGCTCGGAAGTGAAACGGGCAACCCTTCGCTTTGCTCGGGCTCGTACGGCACGCGGAGGAGCGCATCGGCGACCGCTGCGAACCTGGGGCTTGGCGGTGCAACGCGGTTGGACTTGTCCTAGCTGGCGAGATTTGCGATGGTGCCGGCAAGTTTTTCTTTCTCACGCGCAAGTCCTTCCGCGGCCTAAAAATAAGCCTTTTTCAACCACCGGGCCAAAAGTGTGTCCACACGTTTGGCTTCGCCATCGGCGCCGAAAACTCTTGGCGCTTTCGTTGATTCCTGATAAACTATGTGCTCACGGGCGATCGCACGCCCCTTCTACTTCTGTTCTCTTTCTACACACCTTTCTACACACCTTTCTACAGGGGCCTACACATGAGCAGCACGCGATCCATTCCCACGGCCAATTTCCCGGTCGGGCGCCAGGAGATCATCGACGCCATCAAGGCGGCGGAGAAGCGGCTTGGGCGGGCTCCGAAGCGGGCTGAGTTTTTTGGGCGGTCGGGGATCAGCAAGAGGGCGCTGAGCGGTTTGTTTGAATCGTGGCCCGAGGCGGTTCGTGCCGCGGGAATGCGGCCGCATCGCAGGGCGAAGGTGCGGGCGGCGGAAGATTTGATTGCGGATTGGGGGCGGGTGGTGCGGATGCTGGGGCGTCGGCCGACTCAGATTGAATATCAGAAGAGTGGGCAGTTCAGTTGGTTTCAGTGGAAGAGCAAGTTTGGGCGGTGGGCCGCGGCGGAGCGGGTGTTTCGGGAATACTCGTACACGAAGCCGGAATGGAACGACGTGATCGCGCTTTTGGGGTGCGAGGCGCCGAAGGAGGCGGAGGCGGTGAAGGGGCCTGTTGCCGGTTCGAGCGTGCTGATGATGGACTCGGCGCGGGGGCTGATCGAGTTCAAGAATGAATGGCACGCGTGGCTGAAGGCAGAAACGCCGGGAAAAGCGGGGGCGCCGGCGTATGGCGACCCGATCGATTTTCGGCGGTTTCGTCATGCGCCTGTGAACGAGAGCGGCGTGGTTCTGCTGTTTGGCATGCTTGCGGCGGAACTCGGGCTGTTGATCGAGGCGGTGCAGCCGGGGTTCCCGGATTGCGAGGCGAAGTACAAGGGGGAGGATGGGAAGTGGCGGCGGCTGCGGATTGAGTTTGAGTATGAGAGCCGGAACTTTCTGGTGCATGGGCACGATGCCGCGGGGTGCGATGTGATTGTGTGCTGGAGGCACAATTGGAAGGAGTGCCCGCTGAAGGTTGTTGAGTTGTGCAGTGCGGTGCTGGGGTTGAAGGCGGCGTGAGGGGCGGTGCGAGGAGTTTTACCACTGAGAGCACAGAGAGCGCGGAGAGGAGCAAGACGGAGAGTGAGTTGGTGTTGCAAGACCCGAGATCGGAAGATGACGGACGGGTTGGTTTCTTGGTACTGGACGGGACAGAGGCGCAGACGAACGAAAGCAAGCCCTCGTCAATCACCACCGTTTCTCA
>JAHBXG010000068.1 GCA_019636565.1 Phycisphaeraceae bacterium | reverse complement strand
CCTCATTGCTCCGGTGACGGAGCGCGACACGGACGTTTTTCGGCCCGCTCACGCGGCGCCGGAGGGAGAAGGGTTGCTCCACGTTTTTCACGCGGCATGGACGGTCGGAAAGTCGGCAACCGCCACCGGTCCGATGCTCCACATCTGGGGCGAAGACGGCGCCAAGCTGCCGACGCTGGCGCGGTCCACGCCCGGCGAGCATCCGCTCGCTCTCGATGCAACTCCCATTCGTGCGAGGCTTGGCGGCGCCTTTGGTGAAGACGCGGCAACGCCATCTGTCATTGCGCTCGAACTGCCCAGCCTGGGCGGCAGCGTGCAGCCGAGTTCGCACCTTGCACGCGCCGCGGGCCACCGGGCAGAAGGGCTGCTCAAACTCGAGACGGTAACGGTCCCGTCGCTCGCGGTGGGCCCGCTGCTGGCGCCGGTCGCGCTCGATGCGCTGCTCGATGATGCGCCCCGCGCTAACGGAACAAAGTCGGATCTCATCGGCGCATCGGTAGTGTTCTTCGGCGCGGCGACGCGCCTGGTGCGCAGTCTTCTCGCCCAGCAACGATTCGTGCCGATGGTTTCGCAGCACGGCGTCGGGAGCGCAGGCGATTTTCGCGGACTCTGGCAGCCGTGGCTGAGCGACGAGAAGACGGCCGAGCGGGTCTCGGCGCTCGTGCGAGGGATGCCCTCGATCGCTCGGGCGGGCGTGGATTCGTTCGAACACCAGCCGTGGCCGATTGTTGAGGATTTTCTGTGGCGCGTTCTGGATGCGCAGTGCCGCGCAACGCTGACTCGAGAAGATTTTTATTCATCGGTCGGCGAGAAAGATGCATCGGTCGATCTGCATGTCGCGTGGTTGCAGTCGCTGCTCGCAACGGGAAACTCGGTTCCCGCCACGAACGTGCGCGGACAGGAACTGGCCAGGCGGGTCCGCCAGTGGATCGGCGGGCTCGAAGAGCGAGGCGCGAGTTCCGCATGGCGTCTGATGCTCAAACTCAACGAGCCGATCCCGGAAGAAGGCGAGGACGATGCGCAGTGGGCGCTCACGTTCCACCTGCAAAGCGTCGATCGGCCCGCTCTCGTGGTCGATGCGGCCGACCTGTGGGCGCTCACCGGTGATTCGATGACGATCGAGGGCAAGCGCATCGATTCGCCCCAGGAACTGATGCTCGGCGAACTCGGGCGCGCCAGCCGCATCTACAACCGCCTCGAGAAGGCCCTCGAAGATTCCGAGCCGGGGAGCGTCGAACTCTCGACGCGTCAGGCGTACCAGTTCTTGCGGGAGTTCTCGCCGGTTCTGCAGGAGCAGGGCTTCGGCGTGCAGACGCCCGACTGGTGGGATTCGCCTCTCGCGAAACTGGGCGTTCGCCTGCGGCTCGACAGCGATTCGATGACGGATGTGATGGGGCAAAGCGCGGCGAGCGGCAGCACGGCATCCGGCCCGACACTCGGCATGGGCGCGCTGGTTCGCTACCGATGGGAGATCGCACTTGGCGACACCACGCTCTCGCTCTCGGAATTCGAAAAACTCGCGGCACGCAAGAGCCCACTGGTCAAGGTGAACGGCCGCTGGATCGAAGTCCGCCCGGAAGATGTCCAGAGCGCGATCAAGTTCGTACGCGACAATCCCGGCGGCGAGATGAAAGTGGCCGAGGCGCTGCGCATCGCGTACGGCACCGATCCGCGCGAGACGGGCGTTCAGATCACCGGGCTTGAAGCGACCGGCTGGGTCGCGGCACTCATGAACGCCGAAGCCGCGACTCGCCAGTTGGAAACCATCAAGCCGCCCGAGCGTTTCCATGGCACGCTCCGACCATACCAGGTGCGGGGCGTTTCCTGGATGGCGTTCCTGGAACGTGTCGGGCTCGGGCTGTGCCTGGCCGACGACATGGGCCTTGGCAAGACGATCCAGTTGCTCGCCCTGATGGCGTTCGAGCGCGAGCAGATGATCGCGGCAAATGCCAAGCTGCTGCCGGGCGCGCCGCGCCCCAGCGTCCAGCCGACATTGCTCGTAGTGCCGATGTCGGTGGTCGGAAACTGGATGCACGAGACGGCGCGGTTCTGCCCGGAACTGTCGGTTCTCACCCACCACGGCGCCGATCGGCTGAACCAAGATGCGTTCGTCGAGAAAGCCCGCGCCAGCGACATGGTCATCACGACGTATTCCCTTGCCCATCGCGACAAGGAATTGCTCGCAAAGGTGCACTGGGGCCGTCTGGTGCTCGATGAAGCGCAGTACATCAAGAACCCGGGCGCGAAGCAGAGCCAAGCCGTGCGTTCGATCGCGGCCGATCGGCGTGTTGCGCTCACGGGCACACCCGTCGAGAACCGGCTGAGCGAACTCTGGTCGATTATGGACTTCCTGAACCCGGGTTATCTCGGTTCGGCGGGGAGTTTCCGGCAGCGATTCGCCGTCGGTATCGAGCGCTATCGCGATCGCGCCAAACTCGAGCAGTTGAAAGGTCTGGTCCGGCCGTTCATTCTGCGCCGGCTCAAGAGCGATCCGACCGTCGTTGCCGATCTGCCCGAGAAGGTCGAGAGCAAGGAATACTGCCCGCTCACCAGCGAGCAGGCCACGCTCTACGAGCAGTGCGTCCAGCGCATGCTAAACGAGGTCGAGCGAAGCGAAGGCATCCAGCGGCGCGGTCTGGTCCTTTCCGCGCTCATCAAACTCAAGCAGATCTGTAACCATCCGACCCAGTTGCTCAAAGACTGGCAGGAAGGCAGCCTCAAGCCGCCGGTCGTCGAACGCAGCGGCAAGTGCATCCGCCTTATCGAGATGCTCGACGAAGTGCTTGCAGAGGGTGATCAGGCGATTGTGTTCTCGCAGTTCCGCCAGATGGGCAACCTGCTGGGCGCCATGCTCCGCCACCACCTCGATCGCGAAGTCCTGTTCCTCCACGGCGGCACAACGCAAAAAGAACGCGTCCAGATCGTCGAGGATTTCCAGAAGGCCGACGGCAAGAACCCGATCCTGCTCATCAGCCTCAAGGCCGGTGGCGTGGGTCTGAACCTGACGGCCGCAAGCCACGTTTTCCACTTCGATCGCTGGTGGAACCCCGCCGTCGAGAACCAGGCAACCGACCGGGCGTATCGCATCGGTCAGACACGAACCGTGCAGGTGCACAAGTTCGTCGTCCGCGGCACACTGGAAGAACGCATCGATCAGATGATCGAATCCAAGACCGAACTGGCCGAGAACATCATCGGTTCGGGCGAGCGCTGGCTCACCGAACTGGATACATCGCAGTTGCGTGAACTGCTCACCCTCCGCAACGACGCGATCGCCGACGAGATGTAAGCCATGACCAGCGCGCCCAACTCCGGTCCAACCCCGCCGACTCCACCCAATCAGCCCACACCGCCGGTGGTGCGTCAACTATCGAATACCCCGGTGCCTTCATATCCGAGCCGCCCGGGCGTCCCGCCTTCGCTGCAAACCCCGCGACCTCAGCCTTACACAAGAGCGCCCAAGCCGCTCCCCTTGAAGCCACGCCGCGTACGTGGCGGCGTCAAGATCTCGACGACCGAACAAGCGTCGCTCTGGTCCGAAAGTTGGCCGGCGCAGCGCTGGGTGCGGATCATTGAGCAGGCCGCACCGGGCAAACGGGCGGTGGACGGGCTCGAATACGCCTCGCTCGGTCAGACCAAGTCGCTGATCATCGAGCATTCGTCTTTCGTCGCATCCGTGCAGGGGCGCGCCGAGCGTCCGTACCAGGTGAAGTTCCAGATCGAGCCGCTGACGCCGGAGCAGTGGGAAAAAGTCGGCGGGGTGATGACGGATCAGGCGGTGTACGCCGCGAAGCTGCTTGCCGGCGACCTTCCGGCGAACATCGAGGACGTGTTTGTGCCCTTGGGGTTGAAGCTGTTCCCGACCGAGGCGTCGGAGATCACGTTCTCGTGCACGTGCGCCGATTTTCAGGCAGAGGAGCGTACACGGAACGCTCAAAAGGCCGCGGGCGAAGCGCCGGGGCCGCTGCTGTGGTGCAAGCACGGCGCATGCGCCGCCTATTTGCTGGCGCAGCGCCTCGCAGGCGATCCGTTCGTGATGTTCAAGTTGCGGGGGCTGGACGGTCAGGAGTTGCTGGAGCGTCTGCGCCACAGCCGCGCTGTGGCAAACTCTTCGAAGACTAATCCTTCGGTGTACGCCGGGCGCGTGCCGGGAGTGTCCGATACCGGCCCCGTCGCGTTCGAGGCAACACGCGACTTCTGGGAACTGGATTCGGAGATCGAGAATCTGGAAGCGCCAATCGTGCCGCCACCGGTCAGCCATCCGCTGCTGCGTCGGCTCGGGCCAAGCCCACTCGTCGGCCTCGCAAAGGCAGGGGGCGAAGCCCCGCCGTCCTTCCCGCTGGTCGGCCTGCTCGCCAGTTGCTATGAGGTCATCAGCGAGGCGACGCTGCGCGAGGAACTCGGCCACACCGCCCCGATCGAGAATGATCCGCCCGCGCCCGATCCCGACCGAACATCGGATTGACCCGCGTCGGTACCCTTGGCATGCTTTTCATGGTCATCGAGTCCTTCAAGCCCGGCAAGGGTGATGAAGTAGGCCTCCGGTTCAAGTCCCAAGGCCGCATGATGCCCGCCGAAGTGCGATACCACGGAAGTTGGCTTGAGCCCGACAGTGGTCGGTGCTTCCAAGTGATGGAGGCTCCGGGGCGACACTTGATCGACGAATGGATCGGCCACTGGTCGGATCTGGTCGATTTCGAGGTCATTCCCGTGGTGACCTCGGCGGACTACTGGAAGATGAAGGAAGCGCAGGCGCCCCGCGGGGTTGCCTGACCGGCACCGAACATCGCTTCGAGGGCCTTGTGCGGGTGGACCTTCGGGGCGAGCCCCACCTAGACTTGCCCCCACTTTGGAGCCGACCGCGACGGACGCCAGCCGGGTTGAACCGGAACAAGGCCGAGGCGCGGTTCGGGGCTTTTCTATCGCGGCTGATGGAAAGTCCAGCTCCCGACCCGAGACGAAAGTTTCGGGCACATGTTGCCGCGGCTTCCGCACCTTGCGATATTTCGCCGGGGACGGGACCGCGAATGGTCCGTCCGCTGGTCGCCTCCGCCTCGTTTTTCGAGACGGGGAGCATGCAAGGAGTCTTTGTCGGGAGCCACACCACCAGTCCGCGAAACGCGAATTACTGGGCGATGGTGTAACGGTAGCACAGCAGATTTTGGTTCTGTTTGTCAAGGTTC
Organism: Phycisphaeraceae bacterium; assembly: GCA_019636565.1. Taxonomy (GTDB): domain Bacteria; phylum Planctomycetota; class Phycisphaerae; order Phycisphaerales; family UBA1924; genus JAFEBO01. Next base: position 9,484 of record JAHBXG010000068.1, on the reverse strand, counting down.
GAATCCTTGTCGCCCAGCTTCTTTTTCGGGCACGCGCTTTCGGCGCCGCCAGCACGACGATGAGCACATCATCCAACAACTCCGCACCTTCCGCCATCATCCTCGCTGCCGGCAAGGGCACGCGCATGAAGAGCGATCTGCCCAAGGTCGTTCACCCCATCGGCGGCAGGCCGATGGTGTGCGCCGTGGTGGATGCGTGTCTCGCCGCGGGGTGCAAGCGAATCGTCGCGGTGGTGGGGTACAAGCAGGAAGATGTGCGTTCAGCCCTCAAGGGCTACGACGTCGAGTTTGCGGTGCAAGAACCGCAATTCGGAACCGGGCACGCGGTGCAGTGTTCCGAGGGTGTTTTCAAGGCGGTGGGTTACCCCGGCGACACCTTCGTTCTCTGCGGCGACGGCCCGTTGATTCGTCTTGCAACCCTCGAAAAGGTTCTCACGCGCCACCGCGAAAGGCACGCGAGCGCCACGCTGGCGACAGCCGTGCTCGATGATGCGACGGGCTACGGCCGGATCTGGCGCGGGGCCGACGGCCGCTTTAGGGCAATCGTCGAGCAGAAGAATTGCACGTCCGAGCAACTCGCGATCCGCGAGGTGAATCCTTCCTACTACTGCTTCAACACCGCCGATCTGTTCTGCGCGCTCAAGAACGTGACGCGGAACCCCGTCAGCGGCGAGTATTACCTGACCGACACACTGAGCCTGCTCTTGAGCGAAGGCAAGCCCGTCGAAGTCATCGAGGCCGTGCCGCCGGAAGACGTGCTGAGCATCAACACGCTCGAAGACCTCGCCAAGGTGGACGCGATCTACCGCTCACGCCCCGCGATCAAGTCCCCTGCATCTCCGCATCCCATTGCGACTGGAGCCGCTCGATGAATCACGGCGCGAACGGCGAACTCAAGATCTTCGCGGGCCGGTCGAGTCGCATGCTCGCCGAGCGGATGTGCGCTCATCTGAAGATGGACCTGGGCGCCTCGCACACCGTCGTCTTTCCCGACGGCGAATTGCTGGTGAAACTTGAAGAAGACGTTCGCGGGCGCGATTGCTATATCGTCATCTCGACCTGTGCGCCGGTGAACGACAACCTGATGGAGTTGCTCACGTTCATCGATTGCCTTCGCCGTGCATCGGCGGCGCGCGTGACGGTGGTGACGCCGTACTTCGGTTACGCCCGCCAAGACCGCAAGGACGAGGGACGCGTGCCGATCACGGCCAAACTTGTCGCCAACATCATCACCGCGGCCGGTGCGGATCGGGTGCTCGCAGTGGACCTGCACGCCGCGCAGATTCAGGGCTTCTTCGATCTGCCGGTGGACCATCTCTCGGCGACGCCGGTGTTCCTGGAGTATTTCTCGGGCATCCGCAAGGAACTCGGAGATCTGTGTCTGGTGAGCCCCGACGTGGGCAACGTCAAGGTGTCGGAAGGCATGGCCAACCTGCTCGGGGGCGATCTGGCGATCATCAACAAGCGCCGATTGAGCGGCTCGACCGTGGTGACCGGCAACCTGATCGGCTCGGTCGAAGGCAAGACCGTGCTGATGTTCGACGACATGATTTCGACGGCGGGCACGGTGATCGAGGCGGCGAAACTCGTGAAGAGCCGCGGCGCCAAGCAGGTGATCGCCGCGGCAACGCACGGGGTGCTCGTGGGCCCGGCGCTCGAGCGCCTGGCGTCGGACGAGATTTCGCGTGTGGTGGTGACAAACACGATTTCGCAGGGCGAGCGCGTGGGACCGATCAAGCACAAACTGGTCGAACTCTGCGTCGGCAAATTGCTGGGCGAGGCGATCAACCGGATTCACAACAACCAGTCGGTGTCGGCGCTGTTCCAGAAGAACGCCGGGACCAAGAGATAGAAACGCACAAACCAAACGCACACAAAGTCGGTGCAACTGTTCAGAAAGGACCGAAGATCATGAATCAGAAGACCCCCATTCTCCAGGCCCAGAACCGCGACAAGACCGGGACCCGCTACTGCCAGCGCATCCGCTCCAAGGGGCAGTTGCCCGCGGTGGTGTACGGCCACAAGCAGGAGCCCGTCTCGATCGCGCTGAACTTCAAGGAGGCGATCAGCCACTTCAGCAAGGGCGAGAAGATCTTCCGCCTGGGCTTTGACGGTGGAAAGGACAACGAAGGCGGTCAGGTCGTTCTGCTCAAGGACCTGCAGTTCGATCACCTGGGCACCAACATCGTCCACGCCGACTTTGCCCGCGTTGATCTGAACGAGCGCATCCGCACCAGCGTCGCGATCCACCTGATCGGCGAGGCCAAGGGCCTCAAGACCGCCGGCGCGATCCTTATGCACCCGACCAACGAAGTGGTCGTGGAGTGCGTGGTGACCGAACTGCCCGAGTTCATCGAATTGAACATCGCGGACCTGGACGTCGATCAGCAGATCACGGCGGCGCAGCTCAAGCTGCCGGGCGCGAACATGAAGATGATCACCGATCCGCATTCGATTCTCGCGCAGATCGTGATCCAGCAGGAAATCGTCGTTGGTGAAGCGACCGCCGCAGAAGGCGGCGCCGCGGAGCCCGAAGTTCTCACCGCCAAGAAGCCCGGCGAGGGCGAAGCCGCCGCTGCCCCGGGCGCGAAGGGTGCCGCGGCACCGGCCGCCAAGGGCGCTGCGCCCGCGAAGGGTGCTGCTCCTGCCGCCGGTGCGAAGCCCGCTGCCGGAGGCGCTGCGAAGAAGTAATCGCCATGAAGCTCATAGTCGGCCTCGGCAATCCCGGTCCCGAATACGCCAGAACGCGGCACAACGCCGGGTTCATGGTGATGGACCGCCTTGCCGACAGGCACGCCAAGGGCGCGATTCCCAAATCGCGTTTCCAGGCGATGACCGTGGAGGCCGATCTGGGCTCGGAGCGGTGCGTGTTCATGAAGCCAATCACCTTCATGAATCTCTCCGGCCGGGCGGTGGGCGAAGCAATTCGCTTTTTCAAACTCCAGCCCGCGACCGACCTGCTTGTGGTCGTGGACGACTTCTACCTTCCGGTCGGAGCCGTCCGCATCCGCGAGGCTGGTGGGACGGGCGGACACAACGGGCTCTCCAGCATCGATCAGGCGCTCGGCAACGGCCTCTACCCGCGCGTTCGAGTCGGTGTCGGGGAGCGTCCGTCGGGCGGCAAGCCAGCGAACTGGGATCAGGCGGATTACGTCCTGTCCAAGTTCGCGGAAGACGAATGGTCGGAGATGCAGCCGGCGTTCGATCGTGCCGCGAAGGCTTCTGAAACCTTTGTCCGCCGCGGCCTCGCGGCGGCTATGAACGAGTTCAACGGCAACGCCGAGGCGCATCGTGCGCGTCAGGCGTCCAAAGCCGGTCCGGACGGTGCAAAGCCGGCCCCGGGACCGGTCGCGTCGAGTCAGACAACATCACAGTCCTCAACACAAGCCCCATCACAGAAAGCGGAGTGATCCCATGCCAGGCAAGAGAATCTATCAGTACGAAGCCATGTTCCTGTTCGGCCAGTCGACCGCGGCGGACCTCGCCGGTTGCGTGGCTCACCTCAACGAGATCTTCGCCCGCGCCCAGGCGGAAGTCGTCGCGATGCGCAAGTGGGACGATCGTCGTCTCGCCTACGAGATCGCCGGCCAGAAGCGCGGCACCTACATCCTGGTGTACTTCAAGGCCCCGAACGAGTCGATGCTCGGCTTCGACCGCGATTGCAACCTGTCGGAAAAGATCCTCCGCCACCTGCTCATCCGCGCCGACTACATGACCATCGAGCAGATGCAGGCCGCCGATGCCCGCCGCGAACTCGAACTCGAAGCCAAGATGCGCGCCGAAAAGCCGGCGACGGCGGAAGCCGCTGCGGAGCCGGTTGCGGCGGCCGTTTCGGACGACGGCGAACCGGCCTGATCGAGGCTGGTTTTCGTTGGCGGGAATAGTTGTTGGCGGGAAAACATGGCCCGAACACTATTTGCGTCTCCGCCGGGTTCCTAATATACTCCGAACACGCATCGGCCCGGGTGCAACACCCGGGCCACTTTCGTGCTCTCTGTTGAGAAGGAGATCTGTATGGCGAACTCATTGAATCGCGTAATGCTGATGGGAAATCTGACCCGGGATATCGAGTTACGGGCCGTTGGCGGCAGCGGGCAGCAAGTCGCCAAGCTCGGGCTGGCGCTCAACCGATCGTTCACGACCGCAAGCGGCGAAAAGCGCGAAGAAGTGACATTCGTCGATTGCGAGGCGTGGGGGAAGACCGCAGAGATCATGCACAAGTACTTGGGCAAGGGTCGCCAAGTGTGCGTCGAAGGCCGACTCAAGCTTGATACCTGGGACGACAAAGACAGCGGCAAGAAGCAATCGAAGCTCAAAGTTGTGGTGGAGAGCTTTTACTTCGCCGACAGCAAGGGCGGAAGCGGTGGCGGGGGAGCCGGCGGCCCGTCGTACAGCGAAGAAGACAGCCAGCCTCAGGTAAATACCCGGCCCGCAAATCGTGCGGCTCCGAGTGCCGCCCCGATGGGCGACGACGACATTCCGTTCTAATATCCAGACCCATTCACAAGCGTTTCGAGCGCGCGGAAATGGGATGATAATTTCAGATTTCGCGTTGGGGCGGTTGCGGCTTGTTGCCAAAGACCGCTCCTAACTCCACCCGGGTCACCGGGCGAAAGGACAGCGGCATGAACAAGAACGTCAAATTGCTTCTCACGGATAACGTCGAGGCCCTCGGGATCGTGGGCGACGTGGTGAACGTGCGCACCGGCTACGCCCGCAACTTCCTGCTGCCCCGCAATCTTGCGACGCAGCCGAGCGAAGAGAAGATCAAGGCGCTGGCCGCGAAGCGGGCCGAGGCCGAGAAGATGCTGGCCGAGCAGCGCAAGCACCGCGAGCAGCTCAGCGAGAAGCTGCAGGGCGTCGAGGTGCACCTGACCCGCTCGTGCAACGACCAGGGCATCCTGTACGGCGCGATTACGCAGCAGGACATCGCGGCGGAACTGGGCAAGATGGGCCACTCTGTCAAGCCGCGCGACGTGCGCCTCACGCAGGCGATCAAGCGAATCGACAGCTACGAAATCCACGTCAAGCTTGACAACGACCTCGATTCGACGCTGAAGCTGTGGGTTGTTTCGGATCGGCCGCTGGACCTGAAGAAGGATCAGCCCAGCGAGGCCGCGGCGTCCGAGCACGCGGCCCCGGCGGCGGAAGTCGCTCCCGATGCCAAGCCCGAAGGAAAGAAAAAGGGCCGCAAGGACGAGGGCGGCGACGAAAAGCCCAAGACCGGCTTTGGCAGCAGCGAGAAGGCCCCCAAGGCCGAAGCCCCGAAAGCCGCCAAGGGTGAGGCGAAGGAAGGCAAAAAGGCCGCCAAGGCGAAGTGATCGCGAACCCGAAAAACTGATTCCATGAAAAAAGCCCCCGATTCCTCGGGGGCTTTTTCGTGTTCAGATTTTCGTACTCAGATCCAGATCGAAGACCCGATCCCGTCAGCGCTGCGGCACATCCATCTTGACGGGCGGAACAAACTTGGCCACAAGCTTGTTGCCGACGCCCCATCCAACGATCTCGGTGCCTGTGCTTGGGGCAAAGACAAGTTTCAGGCGTTGATCCGGGCGGCTGCGGGAGACGCTGGGCAGATCGTCGGCGACGGACTGAATGGGCTCGCCGATGATGTATCGGATTTCGACCTTTTGCGGATCCTGATAGACATAACCGACAGCGTCATAGCGAACGCCGTTGGAGTCGATCACGAAGGGGGCAGCGCGTCCGGATGCTTCGTTCTGGGCTTCACGCGCGGCAGCGCCGGTAAGGCCGGCCTCTCCTCGCTCAAAGCCGACATCGACCATCAGCAAAGAGACCTGATCGGGCGGCGCGAATCGATCGACGCGGAGATTCTGATCGACACCTCGGTTCTGCGTGTCCTTTGGGGTGAGCAGCGTCTTGCCGCTGATAATCCGACCGTTGGTGACCGTCATTCCCGAGCCAAGCGTTCCATCCTGAAGCACGAGTCCGATCTGGTTGGTCGGCGACACGCCGGAAGAGGTGTCTGAACCACCTCCGCTTCCCATGGTCACGCTCACGGCCTTGCTTTCGTCGAGGGGACGACCCGATTTGCCGGAGGTGAGCTGGCCGGCAGCGATGAGGGCGTCGCGTTTGCCGCGATTCTCGAACACCACGGGCTGGAACTTCTCAGCGGTCGGATCAAAGTAGACGCGAGTGCCTTTCACGACGATTCCCAAGGGAGTCTGGTCCGCCGGAACAAAGAACTCAAAGGCCCAGTTGGATTCAGAGTCGCCCCCGAGCGATGCCAGGAACGTGTCCTTCGCGTCATACCGGAACCGGGCGATGGCGACCTTTCCGGCTTCGGCTTTGGTTACGACGGCACTCGGGAAGACAAAGTTGGTGTCCCCTGCGGGGTCCTGTGTAAGGAGATAGACCTGTCCGTTTCCGATGATCACCTGGCCACTGGTGCGCTCTTTCGCGCCGGCGCGGAATTTCAGTATGACGCCCTCAAGTTTCGCATCCTTGCCGGGGGCCCCGCCTTCGAAAAGCTTGATGTTCTGCGGCGTGGGGTCGAGCGCGTCGGCCCGAAGATCGTTCGGGTCGCCGGAAGTGGTCGGAGCATGTGCAGTGCCAGGTGCCGCCTTTGCCGGAGCGGGAGCCTGCATCTTGGCGGGATCAAGCTCGTAGCGGCCGATGACTTCGAAGTCTTTTCGCTCCAGAGCGTTGCGGGCCGTGCCGGAACCGAAACTGGCGCGCGTGCTTGCCGCGAAGACGGCCGGATCCGGATTCCACTTCGCGAGCGGATCGGGGCTGGAGAAGGTTCCGCGGCTCAGCCGGGAATAGAGCTGGGTGGTCAGGCGATCGGTCGGCACCCACAAGGCAGACCCGCGCTGGACATTGCCGGCGGCGTCACTCGAGATCGCCTCGTACCCCCACGCGTCGCTTCCAATCCGCATTCCCGAAAGGCTGAGCACACTGATGCCAGAAATGATGAGCCCGGCGATGACGCCGAAGAGCGAGCCAACGATCCAGTCTCCAGCGGGGGAGAACTTCAGGTTCTTGCGGATCAGCGTGTCGGTGATGGCACGCAGGATTCCGAGTGAGATCGCGAAAGGAATGGCTAGGCCGGCGCCCCACGCGACGTCGGCGAGCAGCGAACTCATGCCGCGCGAACCGGCGGAGTTGATGAGCCAGGTCGCGACGTGTTCCCAGAGCCCGAAGGCGATAGCCCCGGCAAAGAGGACGCAGACGCAATTGAGCAGCGAAGAAAAGCCGCCGCGGGCGCCCCAGGCGTAGGCGACGCCCCCGAGGATCGCGATGGCGAGAATGTTCATGATCATTTTGGAATCTCCAACAGAACGTGTCAGGCTTTGGGTTTGGCAGTTTGCTTGGCGGGCGCGGCGGCTTTGGTCGCTTCGGCGGTGATGCGGAGCACTTCTTCGACACTCGTCACACCGTCGATTGCCTTGCGGAGCGCCGCCTGCTGGATGGAGGGCAGGCCGCCCTTGCGGAGTTCGGCCTTGAGGCCCGCCCAGTTCTGGGCGCGGATCATTTCGCGGGCGGCATCGTCAATGTTGAAGACCTCGAACGCGCCGTCGCGCTGGAGATAACCGGTGCCCTGGCACACGGGGCAAGTCTCGGGCTTGTTCTTTACAAGAACTTCGCCGCCCTTTTTGAACAGTTGCTTCACCTTGTCGGGCGGCAGGCCCAGACGCTTGAGCACATCGGGCGATGGCTGGTAGGCCTGTTTGCAGTTGATACAGAGCTTGCGAAGGAGTTTTTCGGCCAGGACACCGTGGAGCGACTTTGCGGCGGCGTCGGCATCGCCCAGCAGGCGTACCCAAGCCTGAATTGCACCAACGGCGCTATCGGCGTTGAGCGAGGCGTAGACACGGCATTTTTCCGGGTCGGCCTTGACGATTTCCTTCGCGGTCTGCGCGTCGGGCACCTGTGCGACGCCGACGATGTCGGGATCGCGGCGCAGGATGGAGCGGACGAGCGTTCCAAAGTCGGGGCCTTCGGACATCGCGTCCCACTTGTTCTGGCGGATGCCCTCGAGCGCGTCTTCCAGTTCGATTTCGACGGTCTGCACGTTGTTCGTGTAGGCGTCGTGCATTTTCATGACCGTGTACATGGTGGTTGTACGACCGCCTTCGGGCAAGGCGCTGAGAAGCACGACTCCGCCGCGCGAGGTGGACCAGCCACGGACGATTTCGATCTGCTCGGGCGTCCAGCCGATCTGCTCGGCCGTCTTACGCACCTGCGTCTCGGGGTCGATGAGGAGCGTGAGCTTCTGACCGGACTGACCGCCGGCTGTTTCGATGTGCAACTTGTTCTTGGAAGCGCCGCGTTCAACGGTGAGATCGGCGGACTGCTTCTTGCGCCGGTCGGCGACGTCGAGTTTCGCGGAGGCCTTCCAGAAGTCGATCAGCTTGATGCCCGAGGCCGCGGGCATTGTCTCGCCGGGTGTCCGGATGCCATCGACGTTGAACACGGTCTGGTAAGCGTCTTTGGCGCTCGGCGCGATTTCGACGCGAGCGGCGCGGACATCGAGAGCCTTCATGAGCATGCCTTCGCCGGCGAGGCGAACTTCGAACTCGGGCGAATCGGTGGCGGGGACGTCAACGGCGGATTTGTCGATCCGGCGGAAGGTGAGCACCGACGTTCCCGCCTTGCCTTTGGTCTTCTTCTTTCCTTTGCCCTCGACGAGGCTGGCGATCTTCGAGAGTTCGAACGAGACTTTTCCGCCCTCGGGCACGCGTTCGTCGCGGTTCGCGACGACGACGTACGCGACAACGCTGCTCGCAAGGAGAAGGCTGAAGACAACGAAGCTGACGATCCAGGTGAGCGATCCGCCTTCTCCCAGCGAGGGCATGAAGATGACGGCCAGTATCGCGAGGAATGCCGCGGAGCAGTGGATGTAGTTCCACATCTCGCGCTCGAGGTAAAACCGTGCTGCGTGCTTGTCGCAAACGGTGGAGACCGCCCAGGCCCAGGCGAGCAGGGGGAAGAGGAATAGAACCGGCTTCCACCAACTGACAAGGGTGAGGGAATCCGCGAGCGTCGAAATCAAGGCGTGCGTCTCAAAGCCCATGCAGGCCTCCGCCCGACGGGTTGACCGCCGGAAAGCCGGAAAGTACCCCCGATCGACGGCGATCGGGAGGGGAGGACAAGGATAACACGCACCGGAGAGAATTGCCCGGCTGCGGGTCGATCACTTGAGCTTCTTGAGCATCATGTTCAGTTCGTCGACGTTCGGGCTGGTTTCCTGAGCGACCCGCAGGTGGATGTATTCCTGCTCGACCAGTTTCACCAGCGAACGGTTGAAATCGACCATGCCCTGCTGCTCGGCCTCGACGCTCTTGATGTACTCCCGGAGTTCGCCTTCGCGAGCCTCGAGGATGAACTTGCGGACGACGCCGTTGTTGACCAGGATCTCGAGCGCGGGGATGCGGGGAATCTCGGGGTGAAGGGTTGGAAGGAGTTTCTGGTACACGAAGGCCCGCATCTGATAGGCCAGAATGCGGCGGACCTGATCCAC
>JAHBXG010000067.1 GCA_019636565.1 Phycisphaeraceae bacterium | reverse complement strand
GGGCGGCGTTTGACTACTTCGACGGGACCTCGGCTGGCACTAAGATCCCGCGTACCAATTGGAGGGACATGGCCGGAATTTCCGTAGCGATTCCGCCGGTTCCGGTCGCCACCGCATTCGAGGCGATTGTCCAGCCAATGGTGGACTTGACGTAGCGGCATCCATGAATCGCGCAAGCTTGCTGAACTTCGCGACTACCTCCTGCCAAAGCTGCTCGGCGGGGGGGTGCGGGTTGCATCGACAGGGTTAACGATGATGGCTACTGCACGCTCCCGTTGAGCAAACACAGGGACGTATTCATGACTTCCTCCACGAAACAACAACTCGAGACGACCTCGGCAAATAAATCGGCCCTGCTAGAACACCTCGTTTCGTCTAGCACGCCGGATCCGGAGAAGTTCAAGCAGTTAGTGCTTCAACTCGAAACATATGAAATCCTCGTCAAGGTCTTCGTGCTGGAAGGTACGCCCTTTGCCTTCAGTGATAGTCCGATGCGGTACATTATCTTCAAGGAACAAGTCGCCGAGCGATTCAACATTGGCAGCCAAGACGTCCGAATCGTTGGTAGCGCGCGTCTCGGTTTCAGTCCCTCGCCACATGGTGGAAAGTACGGAAAGCCATTTTCTGAAACCTCTGACGTTGATGTGGTAATTGTGTCCGAGCCACTTTTCCATAAAGGGTCGCGCGAACTGTTTAAGTCCATCAATGACCTTGGACCCCAGATGCACATCGTCCGTAAGGCAATCGAGGGCGAAAGCCGCGGTGAAAAACCTGCAGTCGACCTAAAGGACTGGAAAACGACGAAAGAAGCGGTAAGGAACTATGTCTATCAAAATTTCAACCCGGCACTTCTGCCGAACGGGTGCACACTCAAGCAGGAAATATTCTCCAAAATTGGCTCTACCGCGGGAATCTTCCTAGCACTTCAGCCGCGTGTTTTCGTCTCCAAGATCCGCTGCCGGATCTTCCGTGACTGGAAGGCGGCTGAAGACTACTACACCAATTCACTCCGTGAACTGGGTCGCTACTTCCGCGGGGATCATGAGGTGGCTGACGATGAGGATGAGGGTGCCGAGGTTTTGTCGCCATCACCGCAGACGACGGCTGGCGGAAAGGCCACAACGAAATAAGCTGGTTGGCGAATGTCTTTTTCGTCGGTTAAGAGGTCGTTGTCTTTGGCATTGCAACTCCCCGCCAACGTGCTGACCGTCACCCCCATCTACCGGATGGTCCATGTCGATTGTCTTGACACCATTCTGCGGCGAAACGCCCTGCACGCGCCGACGCGCGTTCCAAACGATGGGCTGCCCTATGTAAGCATTCACGCGCAGCAGACCCAGCAAGACCGAGGGGGTAAGCCCGTGCCGTGCCCGCCGGGCGGGGTCATCCGCGATTACGTCGGGTTCTACCTTGGGCCACGGTCGCCGATGCTCCTTCGCTTAAAAACCGGGCGCGGCGTGCAACGGGTGTTGCAAGCGGACATCGTCTACCTCAGGACGACTGCGCAGGCGATCGATGGCGCCAAGCTCCGGTTCGTGTTTACCGATCGCCACACTCTCGCAGCGGTGGCAGCGTTTCGGAATAAGCTGGCCGACTTAACGATTGTGGATTTTCCGACGGTGTACGCTGAGTATTGGAACGACACGGCGCAGCTTCCCTACCGACAGGAGAAGAAACAAGCCGAGTTCTTGGTGCATCGGAAGGTGCCTTGGAGCTTGGTTCAAGTTGTCGGCGTCCTGAACGATGCCGCGAAGGAGCGGGTTGAGGCGATCCTCCAGAACCACGCGGCACGCCACAACCCCCGTGTGCTCCGGAAACCCAGTTGGTATTATTGAACGGAAGAAGGGCAATGTGATCGAAGAAGTCCGTGGAAACCTGCTGAACGCCGATGCCGAGGCGCTCGTGAACACCGTCAACTGCGTCGGTGTCATGGGCAAGGGCGTGGCGTTGCAATTCAAGCAGGCCTACCCGGAAATGGCCAAGGCGTACGCCAAGGCGTGCGAACGCGAGGAAGTACAGCCCGGGCGCATGTTCGTGTGGCAGACGGGGCAACTCAAGAACCCGCACTACATCATCAACTTTCCGACCAAGCGCCACTGGATCGGCAAATCGAGCTATAAGGACATCGCCTCCGGCCTGAAGGCGCTGATCGAAGACGTTCGGCGAATGGGTATCCAGTCGATTGCGGTGCCTCCGCTTGGCTGCGGCAATGGCGGTTTGGATTGGAACAAGGTGCGTCCGATGATCGACGAAGCGTTCGCGGCCATCCCCGAGGTCCGAGTGCTGTTGTACGCACCGGTCGGTGCGCCCGCTGCCGCGGAACGCGTGGTCAAGACCCAGCGGCCCCGCATGACGCGTGCACGGGCATTGTTTCTGCTCGCAATGGAGCGGTACGCCGTGCTGGCGTACGAGACCACGCAACTGGAGATTCAGAAACTCGCGTTCTTCCTTCAGGAGTCGGGCGAGAAACTCCGGCTCAACTTTGTCGCGCACAACTACGGGCCTTATGCCGAGAACCTGAACAAGGTGCTCGAAGACATGGAAGGCCACCTGATCAGCGGCTTCGACGGCGACCGTTCGCCGGAGAAAGTGATCTCGATTCAAGAAGGCGCCACGGCGGAGGCTGCGGCTTTCCTGAAAGATGACGAGGATGCTCACGAACGGATGAATCGGCTAACGCGCCTCATCGAAGGGTTCGAGACTCCCTACGGAATGGAATTGCTCGCGACGGTCTATTGGGTCGCGATTCGCAAGGAACCTCCGACCAATGATGTAGATGAAGTCATCCGCCGCGTGCATGGGTGGAGCGATCGGAAGGCTGTCGATTTCAGGCCTGAGCACATCCGGACGGCATGGGCAAGACTCGATTCGGAGGGGTGGCTGGCCGCACCGAGCCATGCGTAGGGTGGCGGTGAGTGCTTCTGGACCAATCACGACTTTGTCGGTCACTTTTGGTCGCTTTGTGGACCACAAAGGACTTTGTGGGTCATGCGTGAGCGACAAATTCTTATTTAAGCGCACCCCCTCAAAATGCCAGGTGACGCTTGGAAACCCTGTATTTTCAAGGGGTTGCTATTTAGGCGTTTCCCGGTGATAGGGGGTTGGACGGGCTAATGAGCAATCCGAGCGAGAACGCGGTTGAGGGGCAGGCGGTCTTCCAACTGGTGGGGATCGGATATCGCTCCTTGCCTGCGGCAGATGCCGCGGCAAGTGCAACCGGCCTTACGCCGGTGCTTACCGATGTCCTAACTCGGGCGGTCGCCCGTCTGAATCCGGAGCTGCCCGAAGAGACTGTGCAGACTGCCGCGCGAACGGTGTTGCGGCCACCCAACCCGACGCTGGTTCAGAACAACCGGTGGCTGCACGGCCTGCTGATGAACGGCGTCGAAGTAACTGCTCGACCGTGCGAGTGGCGGCGTGATCTTCACGACCGTTCACAAATTCGCGGAGGCGCACGGTCTTATCAGCGATCGCACCAATATCGTGGTGATGGCGGATGAGGCACACCGGAGCCAATACGGGTTGGTGGATGGGGCCGCGAAACGGATGCGCGATTCGCTGCCGAACGCTACGTTTGTCGGCTTCACCGGCACTCCTTTGATGGCGGGCGACAAGATCACACGCAACATCTTCGGCGAGTACGCGGATGACCGATCAGATCGAGATCAGCGAGCGGACCAATCGGGTGCAGGCGCAAAGGTTTCGCGAAGCGATTGAGAAGGCGATGCTGGGTTACACCAACAAGCAGATAACGACCGCGGAAATGATCGCGCAGTTGCCAAGTGGGTGCGCGAAGCGAAGAAGCACGGGCAGGATTTGGGCCTCAACGATGAGGAAGCCGCGTTCTATGACGCCCTTGCCGAGAACGGCACGGCGAAGAAGGTGATGAAGTCAGACACGCTTCGGCTCATGGTGCGTGAATTGGCGGAGATGGTCAAGAAGCTGCCCAAGCTCGATTGGACGCAGAGGGAAAGCGTGCGGGCGGACCTTCGCCGCAAAGTGCGCCGATTGCTTGCGATGTACGGGTATCCGCCAGATCTCTCGGAAGATGCGACGCAGTTGGTGCTCAAGCAGGCGGAACTTTCGACAGAGAACGCGGCGGACTAATTCGGGCAATGGAAGCGCTGGGTTTGTGTCGCTGGCGCGGCAGGGATAAGCGAAGAGGTGTTGTTGCTGCGGCGGGGCGGGCGAAACGCATTCGCTTGCGTGGTTTCGGCTCGGAAGGGACCTGCGTTCGGGTCTGGAGGGGGGCGGGGGCTGATTCGCACGCCCAGAAGAGACGCCGCAAGAATCGATGTAAATAATTTCCAATAAACGACTTACAAAAACTCCCAACTCCCCCTTGTATCTCCGTTCGGTTTCTGTTATAATCCCCCGGCCCCGTCCTCCCTCTACACCTCCCTCTACAGGAACTTCAAAATGCTTCCCGAAACCGACCTGCGCGGCAATTCCGTCCTCACTCCGCCCGCTTCTCCCTCCCTCACTCCAGAAGCCCCTGCTGATCAAGCCCTCACGCTCGGGCCCGTCACGGCGCCGCTTCCCGTCGCGGCATCCGATCTCTCCCACACCAGCGATCCCGCGCCACACGCCGAGGCATTGGCCGCCGATGTGCCGGCCGTAGAAACCCGATCAGATTGCCCGCGCCAATCTCCCGACGAAACCGAGCACGGGCCTCGTTCACTCGAGGTGCAGGCTTCACCCGATTCGGCGCTCCGCGAACCGATCGCGCAAGCGACCCGCACGATCGACTCAGAGGTCGCTCTCCAGGCACAGCGCGAACTCGCCGCGCTTCGTTCGCAGCTCCACGCCGCCTCCTCCGGCGGCTTTGCTCCTTCGCAGTTGGATTTCGGCCGCATGTCGCGCGGCAGCTCCTGCTATCGCAGGTTCTTCCGCACCTACGGCGACTTCGTGCGAAGCAGCGGCCTCCGGACCGCTCGCGAGCGCGTGCTTCAAACCTCCGTCGATCGACGCGCGGCAGCCCACGCCGCCGCACTTGGTCTCGCTCAGAGCACGAATGGCTCAAGCCCGACTTCCGTGAATGTTCCCATTGGAGAGCCGCGCGAACTGCCGAAGTCGGCGCTGCCTCTGAAAGTCGAGCCCGCACGCCAGTTGGCGCCCGAAGCACCGAGCACGTATCAGCCACGATCGAACGAGCCCGTCTACGGCGTCCGCATCAGCGGCTGCGACATGACGCACGCCCCCGTCAACGAGCAGGGGGTGGTGCTGCTCTTTGGCATGCTCGCCGGCAGACTCGGCTACGAGGTCGAGATGGTCCGCACCGGCTTCCCCGATTGTGAAGCCAAGCGAAAAAGCCGCGACGGCAAACTCCGCAAGGTCCGGATCGAGTTCGAATTCCTCACCAGCCGCTTCGATCACGACCCCAAAGGCTGCGACCTGGTCGTGTGCTGGGAAGACGACGCGAAGATGCAAGGGATGGAAGTGCTGGAGTTGAAGAAGCATGTTGGTATGGGCGCAAGTGGTTGAATAAAAAGGGGTTGTGGTGGCGAAGAGTCTCGGAATAGGTCCGAATGAGTCTCATGGGACCCGTAGGACCCATTAAAACGCGTGAAAGCGGAAGCCCATCAACGGCCCTGGCAAAGCCCGCAATCCCGAACAACCCAATCCCTTCTCTTCACTTCTTCCTTCTCCCTTCTTCCTCCTCTCCGTGCCTCTGTGGCTCTGTGGTGAATTCTTTTTCCAAAATTCTCCGCAACCGTTGACGGTCTACGACGGTTGTAGTATCTTCTCTACGACATCGGTAGTAGGCGAGGGCGGATTGCAGGTTTCGCCTTTCGCCTTTCGCCTTTCGCCTTTCGCCTTTCGCCTTTCGCCTTTGAGATTTGAGATCTGCGATCTGAGATTCGGCATTGCCGAGACCTGACCACTGGATTCTCCTCATGGCCAAAAAAGCACCAATCGAACTGGGCGAAGCCGAACTCGAGGTGATGCGGGCGCTCTGGGATCACGGGCCGCAAACGGTTCGGGATGTCATGCACCGGCTGCACGAGCGGGGGCGGACGGTGGCGTACACGACGGTTTTGACCTTTCTGACGAGGCTGGAGCAGAAGGGCGTCGTGGCCAGCAACAAGCGGGATCAGGCTTATGTCTACAAGAGCAAGATTTCACGCCAGAGCGTGACGCAGTCGCGCATCAAGGCATTGGTGGACCAGCTCTACGACGGTGCCGCTGCGCCCATGCTGGCCCAGTTGATCGAGAACGAGCGCTTCACGCCCGACGAGATTTCGCACCTCCGCAAACTGATCGACGACCTGGACCCCCACGCCCCAAACACGGCCCCCAAGAACCCCAACTCCAAGTGAAAGGCCTGAATCAATGGACGCGATGACGGAAATCATGCGGGCCCTTTGGATTGGTGGACTCGCCGCGACGCCGCTGGCCCTGGCAGTGGGGGTGGTGTGCCGCGCAAAGGCCTGGAGCGCCGCAACCCGGCACCTCCTGTGGCTTGCGGTGCTGGCTTCGTTCGTGACGCCGGCGATCGGCCTCTTTGTATGGCGGCCGAACTGGTTCGGGACCGAGCAGATTCTGGGCGCCGCAGAACACGTGATCGCGCAGTTGCCGACAACGACGGGCGCGACGGAGCAGCCCGGTGCGGATTTGCCGCGCCGAAATGCGAACGCGTCTTCCAACCAATCGGTGCCGGAGACGACGTTCGTGGGACCGGTGATGGTGCCGACGTTCACTCCGGAAAGCGCGGCAAGATTCGCCGGGGGGACGCCCACGGGAACGAGAACGGGAACGGGAGAGGCTCGCCTGTTGAGCGCGAGCCCGGTCTCGGCATCGCTGCCGCGGCATGCCGGGCAAGGCGGATACTCGTCCAACATTTCAACCCTGGGCACAGTGAATAGCGCGGCACCACTCGGATTGGCCCCGATGGGGACGGTTCTGATGGACCAACCGGTCCGAGCCCGGCTCGTGGAAAATCCGCCGCGATCAATCGGAGCAGATCAAGCGCCAAGAGTTTCCCTGCCGCGGCAGGCTCCGGTTGCCACGACCCCGATAAACGAATCAAGCGCGAAAAAAGCGAGCTCGAACGAGCCCCCGGTCGCGGGATTTGTAAGAAAAGTCGCCTCTGCACTGGTCTCAATGCGGGATTCACTGGCATCGGCCTCCCCGATTCCGATGACCCTCTGGCTAGGCGTCGCGGCAGCCCTGATCTCTTTGCGAGTGGCCCGGACGATTCGAGCAAGCGGCCTTATCCGGCAATCCGAACCGGCAAGCCTGCGGACCTGCGCCATGGTCGCAGTGGCAGCCGAACAAATCGGGCTCTCGCGTATCCCGGAAGCCCGAATGGTCAACGACCCGATCTCGCCGATGATCTGGTGCGGCATCCGCCCAAAACTAATCCTGCCCCGCGGCCTCTGGAACGCCCTCGACGAAAGTTCGCAGCGTGCCGTCCTGGTGCACGAACTCGCGCACGTTCGTCGATGGGATCATCTGCTCTGCTGGTTCGATCTGGTGGTCGGGTCGTTGTACTGGTGGCATCCGCTCTCGTGGTGGGCGCGTCGGCGCCTGCATGATGAAGCGGAGGCGAGCTGCGATGCGTGGGTGGTGAACACGTTGCCGGACAGCCGTCGGGCCTATGCCACGGCGCTGCTGGCGACCAAGTCGTTCGTGAGCATGAAAGGTCGTGTTTCGGGGCCCTGGCTCAGCGGCGGGGTCGGGGTTCTGTCTGGATCAGCCAAAAAGATGGCAAGGAGAATCACAATGATTATGACGCAGAAGTCGGCTTCGAGGATGTCGTTGGTCGGCGCGGGTGCGGCGGCGTTTGTGATCGCGCTCGGAGCGTTCGTCATGCCGGGTCTTGCGTGTCCGCCGGAAACCAAGGCCGACCAGGAACGCGCGGAGAAAGTGGCGGCCGAACTGGCGAATTCGTCGGGCGTCGTCGTGGTGAAGCCCGGGCAGAAGGTCAAATTGAAGAAAAAGGATAAGGATGGAGCCGAAGCGGGCGTGCATTTCTTCGGCGAAGCGCCCGCGCTCGAATCCATGAAAGCAAAGAGGGGCGCCGCCGGAATGGCCCCGATGGCTCCAATGGCTCCCATGCCGCCAGCTCCCGCCGCGGCGCCGTCTGCACCGAGACCTCCGACGGGCGCGTTCTTACGGGTTGCGCCCAGGTCACAGGCGACGGCGAAGAGCGGCGGGTGCAGCGCTTCACGGCATGCACTTGTTACCTCCGGCGACGATTTGAGAAAAGGACGCGTGGCGCGGGTCTATGCGCTGCCCCCGGGCAAGTCGGAGGCGCTGTGGGAACTGCTCAGCCGCGGGGATGTGCCGATCTTGGTTCAGCAGAAGGGCCGGTCAATCGTTGTTTACGCGACCGAAGCGCAGCATCCGATCATCGCGGGTTTTATCAAGATCATCAATCCGGACGGTGCCGGTTCGCAGGGCTCGGGCAGGAGCAGTACGGGTTCGGCTGGGCGGGGGGAGAGCGCGCTGCGAATGAGCCCGAATCAGGGCGATGCGTTCCGGTCGCAGATGCGAGCGTATGAGCAGGCATTGCGAGAGTTGAATACGAGCCGCGAGACGATCGAACGCAATGCGGATCGCATGCGGGAGGAAGCAGACCGCGTCCGGACCCAGCACGAGCACCTGCACGAGATGACCGAGCACCTGCATCAGCAGGCGCAGGAACTCGAAGCGGGCGATTCGCGTCAGGCGGTGGAGCGTGCCGCGGACGAACTTCGCCAGCGCGCGGAGGAAATGGAGCAGCGAGCCCGTTCGACCGATTCCCAGGTGGAACAGATCGAGCGGCAGATCGAGGAGATCGAGCGTCGGGCCGAAGAACTCGAGAATCGGATCTCCGACGCTTCGGACGAAGGCGATGAGAGCATCGCCGAGATTGATGAAGACGAGATTGGCTCGGCGGTGATGCCCTCGATCCGGGCCGGGGACGCGAAGGACATGGGCGAGATGATCGTGATCCCGGACATGGACGACTCCGACGACATGGACGTTGAAGGCGTGGACGACATGGACGACGAGTCGAGCGAGATGCCCGGTTCGCCTGTGATGGCGCCGATTCCCGCACCCGCATTTACCCCGGCTCCGATCCCCGCGATCGCGCCGGCACCGACTGCGGCCCCGGTGATCGCCCCGGCGGCGCCGGTTGCGCCGGCCCCATCGCCCGCACGCAATGCCCAGCCTGTACCTGGCACGGGAACCGTGGCGGCTGTCCGCAATTCCTGACCTCCATCGCGAATCCTCACGCCAAGCCCAACGGTTTGGCGCGGGGTTGAACTAGAAAAACGTGATTCGACTCGGTTCGACTTGGGACGGCTTGTGCCGTGCCGCGGTATCGCTCTGCCTGGAGGATTTCATGTCTTTGAACATCGGAATGAAATATCTGGTCATCGCGGTTGCGTCGGCGGGGTGCGCGCTTTCGTGGGGGGCTCCGGCGGATGAAAAGGCTTATCGCGCGGGGGTGGGGCTTGCGAACAAGGGCGCGAACGAGGCGGCGGTGCAGGAACTCAATCGCTATCTGGGCGCGGAGGCGAAAGGCGCCAACGCGGTTTCGGCCCGATACACGCTCGGGGTGTGCCTTGCGCGGCTGGAGCGGTACGCCGAAGCGGCGAAGGCGCTCGATTCGGTCGTTGGTGTGAAAGACTTTGCCTTCGTGAATGATGCGAGGCTGCTGCGGGCGCAGTGTGCATCGGCGATGGGCGACAACGCGGGTGCGATCGCATCGCTCAAGCGGCTGCTGAAGGATTCACCACAATTCGAGAAGGCCGATCAGGCGGCGATGCTGTACGGCGAATCGCAGTACCGGTTGGGCCGGGCCGAGCAGGCGCGTGCGGCGTTGCAGGGGTTTTCGACCAAGTGGCCCAAGAGCGAGCTCATCGACCGGGCGGATCTGATCTGCGCGCACGCCGAGATTTCACTGGCGGAAATCGATAACGCGGCGGCTCGGCTGGAGGGGCTGCTCAAGCGATCGCCCAACGGGGCGTGTGCGCCGAATGCGGCGCTGGCGCTCGGGCAGTGCCGGCAGAACCGCGGGGATATGGACGGCGCGAGGAAGATGTACGAGATCGCGGCCAAGAGCGGCGGCGTCGTGGCGTTCGATGCGGAACTGGGTGTTGCGCGGCTGGCGCGTGCTGCGGGTGACAACACGGGGGCGGAGGGCGCGCTGCGTTCCCTGGAAAACGGGACGACCACTCCGGACCAGAAGGCGCAGGTTGCAATCGAGCGCGGGAAGTTGCTGTTGCAACAAGGGAAGGCGGAGGAAGCCAACACGGTCTTTGCTGATCTTGCCAAGAGCGGGCCGGCGGCCATCAACGCAACAGCGCGCCTGTGGCAGGCCAAGTGCGATCTGAAGGCGGGAAGAGCGGAGCAGGCGGCGCGGAGACTGGCGGAACTGGCGGACCAATCGGGGGAGTCGGACCTGCTACCGGAGATTCTGTTCGATCACGCGATCGCGACGTCGCAATCGGGGGACGATGCGGGTGCGGCGAAGGCGTGGAAGGAATGGCAACAGCGATTCGGAGCGCACGCCCTCGCAGCGCAGGCGAACGCGGCGCTTGCGGCGTGTCAGTATCGGCTGGGGCAGTACGGCGAGAGCCTTTCGTCGTGCCGGGCGATTCTCGAACGGAATCGGGACTATCCGCGAGCCTCTGAGATCGTGCTGCTGCTCGGGGAGAACCAGTTTCTGCTGGAGCAATACGCGGATGCCAATCGGACCTTTGAACTGTTCATCGAGCGGTTTGCAAACGATCCGGCCCGAGCGCGCGTCGAGATCCGGCGCGGTCTGTGCCTGGAAAAGATGGGCCGGCGCGACGATGCGGAGAAGGCGCTCGCGAGCGCGGTGGAGGGCCTTGCGGGCGATGTAGACAAGGGTTTGCGCGCCGGCGCGATGGCGACGCTCGGCGATATGTGTGTCTCCAGGCAGGACTGGGTCGGCGCGGAGAAGTGGTTTGGGCGAGCGATCGAAAGTGCGGGGGCGGATGCGAGTGCGGACCTGTACCTGCGCTTTGGTGTGGCGCTTTCGCGGCAAGGAAATATCGGGCCCGCAGTTGCTCAATTGGAGAAGGCGTGGAAGGCCGCGGCGGGAACAGCGCTCGAGAACCACGCGGCGTTCGAATATGCGAGGGTGCTGGCGGAAGCGGGGCGGACCGACGAGGCGACGGAGCGATTGACGGCGATCGTGCGGGCGGAGAAGGGCGCGGCAAGCCCGGAACTGATGAGCGCGGCGTATCGGCAGTTGGCGGCCATTGCGTCGGGCAAAGGCGATGCGAAAGGAGCGGCAGAGGCGCTCGCACAGATTGAATCGTCGCCGGCAAATGCAAGCGGCGGGGGTGCGAGCAGCGGCGCGCTGCTGGAGCAGGCCAGCGCGTGGCTTGCGGCTGGCGAGTACTTGAAAGCACAGCAGGCCTGCGACACGTTTCTGGAGACCAAGCCCAAGGGAAAGAGCGTGACGATCGCTCGGGCGCGACGCGCGATCGCGCTGAATCGGCAGGGAAAACACGAGGAGGCGATCCGGGAGTTCACGGCGATTGCAGGGCGCAGCGCTTCGCTCGATCGCGAGACCTTGGGTGCGGCGCGGTACGAAACGGCACTGGCATTGCGGGCGCTCGGGCGAGATGAGGAAGCGGGCGCGGCGTATCGCTCGCTACTCGAAGGTGAGCCATCGCCCTCGGCAGAGGCGTACGCAGCGCTCGACCTCGGGCAGATTGCGCTGGGACAGAAAAACGTCGATGAGGCAATGGGCCTGCTGGACCGGTGTCAAAGAGTCGCGGCGAAGTTGCCGGAAGCGGAGGCGGCACGTGTTAGGGAACGGGAGATCTATCTGCGAGCGCTGTGCTTCCAGGCCTCCGGCAAGCCGGCGGATGCCGCGAAGGCGCTCGAGGACTTCGAGAAGTCCTATCCCGCGAGCGAGTTGCTGCCTTCGGTTCGCCTGACGCTCGGTGACGCGCTGGGGCAATGCGGTCGATCGCGCGACGCGGCGTCGGTGCTGACCAAGGTAGCGGCTGATCCGGCGACGGGAGCCAATCTGCCGTTCGCGCTGCTGCGACTTGGAGAAGTGAGCGCGGACGCGTCGCTTTGGGACGAGAGCGAGAAGGCGTACTCCAACTTCCTCGCGACTCAGTCGGGCGACGCAATGTGGTTCCGAGCGCGGTTCGGTCAGGGCTGGGCCTTGGAGAATCAATCGAAGTACGACGCGGCGTGCGAGGCCTATCGCGATGTTGTGGATCGGCACGAGGGGCCGACGGCGGCGCGGTCGCAGTTTCAGATCGGGGAGTGCCTGTACGCGCAGAAGCGACACGAGGACGCGATCCGCGAGTTTCTGAAGGTGGATGTGCTGTATGGATATCCGGAATGGAGTGCCGCGGCGTTGTATGAGGCGGGGCGTTGCATGCGCGAACTGGGCCGTGAGAAGGATGCGGCCGCGCAGTTCGAGGAAGTCGTGAAGCGGTTCCCCGACACGAGATGGGCGGCGCTGGCGAAGGAAGTGCCGGCGGTGTCTGCCGCGGGATTGCCGGGATCGAAGACTGAAATGCACGCCGGCCAGTGAGTTGCGGCGTGCGGGCATCAGCAAAGGAGTACCGATGAGTCTGTTTTCTGAATCGCACATTCTGCTTCAACAGGCGGTGCCCGAAAGCGCGGGTTCGCTTGTGTCCACGGTGCTGGACCTGGTCATCAAGGGCGGGTGGTCGATGGTGCCGCTGGGGCTTTGCTCGCTGGTGGCGGTGACGCTGATCGTGGAGCGGCTGATCATGACGCGGGCGGTGCGGATTTCGCCACCGGGGCTGCAGGAAAAACTGAAGGGGCTGAAGCGTCATCCGCGGCAGGCGCTCGCGGCGTGCGCGGCCGAGGCGAGCCCGATGGCTCGGGTGCTGCACGCGACCATCAAGGCGAGGCACGAGACGCGTGAGATGCAGGACAAACTGGCGGGCGAGGCGGGCGAGCGCGAGGTGCAGAAGTTGCGGCTTCGGATGCGATTGCTGTCGGTGTTGCCTCAGGTGGCGACGATGCTGGGCTTGCTCGGCACGGTGATCGGGATGATTCGAACGTTCACGGTGATCGCGGCGTCGGGAGAAAACCTCGGAAAAACGGAGCGTTTGGCGCAGGGGATTTACGAGGCGTGGACGGCGACGGCGGCGGGGCTGTTCATCGCGATCCCGACGCTGATTGCGTATCACGTGATTCTGGGGCGGATCGATCGCGGTGCGGCGCAGCTCGATGCGGGCGTGCTGGCGTGGCGCGAGAGCGAAGCGCTTGATGAAGTGGTGGTTGATGCACCGGCTCGCGAAGTAGAGCCCGCGCTCGACGGCGATCTGGTTCTTGCGAAAGGGTGAAGCATGCTCATCAGGAATGCGGACGCGAGCGCGGACTTGCACATCGACTTTGTGCCGATGGTGGATGTGCTGTTCAATCTGCTGATTTTCTTTCTGATCGCGACGAGCATGGTGCAGGCGGAGCGGGAGATGAAGATCGCGCTGCCGCACGCGGCATCGTCGGGGCCGATATCGGCGTCGCTGCGCGATCTGGTGATCAACGTGAATGCGGAAGGGAGGGCGTTTGTCGGGGGCAAGGAAATGGACGACGGCGCACTCTCGCAGGTGCTGAAGTCGGCCCTGGCGGCAAACCCGGATCAGAAGGTGAGCGTGCGGGGTGATCGTGCGGCGTCGTACGCGAGCGTGGCGCACGTGCTGGATGTGTGCAAGGGCGCGGGGGCACAGCAGCCGTATCTCGAGACGATTCCGCTTCGGTGAGCCGGACAGAGAGGCGCGTATGCAGAGTGCTATTGACAGGAAGTTCGTTACTGCCGCCTGGGCGGGGGCGGGCATCGCGGTGTTTGTGTTTGCCGTGGCGATGATCTCGGTGTACGGCGGGACACGCTACTGGACGAACGGGAACGAGATCAGAACGCCGGCGGCGGGCGCGCCGCTGCGCCGAATTCTGTGGATGCCCGCACGGCCGGTGGCGACGGTCTATGAAGCGGATCAGTACGAGCCCAAGGTGAGCGCGGACGGATTGACCATGGTGTTCGTCAGGCGGCGCGCGGGGAGCAATGCGGACCTGTACGAATCGCGATGGACTCCGGGCGGGTGGAGCGAAGCGGCGCCGATTGAAGCGGTGAATACCGAGAACGATGAACTGGGGCCGGAGTTGTCGCACGACGGGACGGCGCTCTATTTCTATTCGGACCG
This sequence comes from Phycisphaeraceae bacterium, assembly GCA_019636565.1. Taxonomy (GTDB): domain Bacteria; phylum Planctomycetota; class Phycisphaerae; order Phycisphaerales; family UBA1924; genus JAFEBO01. The sequence continues at coordinate 546 of JAHBXG010000067.1, read as the reverse complement.
ATCGGGGGGACTTGGTGGGTATGACGTCTGGGTGTCGAAGCAAGTGGAAGGCAAGTGGGGCGCGGCGACGAATCTCGGCCCGGCGGTGAATTCGGCGGCCAACGAGTACGGACCGGCTTTGTCTGCGGATGGGAAGACGCTGTACTTTGCATCCAATCGGTTGCGTCCTGGTGAGCCGGTGCGGGAGGCGGACGGCTGGCCCGCGACGATGCGCGAGAAGCGTGAGCGGCACGATTATGACTTGTATCGCTCGAACTCCACAGAAAGCGGAGAGTGGGGCGCGGCAGCGGCGATCGAATCGCTGAACACGGAGTTTGACGAGGGCGCGCCTGCGACAAGCCCGGCGGGAGATTTTCTGTACTTCGCATCAGATCGGCCGGGTGGGCTGGGCGGATTCGATGTGTACCGGAGCCGGACGCTTGACGGTCTGACCGGGCAGGTTGAGAACCTGGGCGCGGCGGTGAATTCGACGCAGAACGACCTGGACCCGGGCTTGAGCGCGGATGGTTTTCGGCTGTATTTCAGTTCGGATCGGGCGGGCGCGGC
>JAHBXG010000066.1 GCA_019636565.1 Phycisphaeraceae bacterium | reverse complement strand
GCAACCGCGAACTCGATCGCGCCCAGCTCTTCGTTCGGCTTCCCGCCGCTCGGCCCCCACGCGAACGAAAAGTGCCGCCGCTTGAAGCGTTCTCGCTCCCATTCGACCGGAAACGCGAAGTCTCGGTTGTTCACCCACCAGACATTCTCGCCCGAGCGATCGAGCAGTTTGACTTCAAAGTTGTTCGTCGGCCCCGTCCCACGAAGATTGAACGAAAGCCGGTACTCGGGGGGGAGCGGAATTCCCACCTTGCGACGGATGACCACAAACCCGCTGCCCGATCGAAAGTCATAGTGCAAACGCAGCGCCGGCTTGCCGCCGGGCTGGAGTGTTTGCTCCAGCCGCGCCTCGACGCCGTCGCTGGGCTGCAGCGACCACGCGCTCACATCGTCGCACGCATCCCGAAACACCACATCCGCCCGAGCCGAAACGCGGCCGAATCCCAGCGCTGCCACGAACACCAAAGACCGCAGCCACGTCTTCTTCCAGTCAATCATGAAACTCTCCGCAGCGTTCCCGAGTCTGTCCCTGACTCCGGTGGTCCGCAAACCCGATCGCGAACGCCCATCACTAGTGATTTCGCGTTTCTCAGGCATGAAATCGCTTTCAGTATGCCGAAACTCCGGGCCTTCGTCAATCGAACAGAGTATGGTGAATCTGGCCGCTCGCTCAGAGCGCACGGGAGGATGATGAAGCTTTCACGCGTATGGGGATCGGTTTCGTTGTGCTTTGGGCTCCTTGCGCCCGCCACCATGGCTGCGCCCATCTCTTCGCCATGGGTTTCTGGCTTCGGCCCGGGCGCTTCGATTGCCGCCGTTGCAGGCAGCACGCTCTCGGGTTACGAGGCCGCGGCCGACTCTGTTTCCGATTCAATCGAAATCCGCGATACGCGAGGAACGCTTCTGGCATCGCTCTCCCGGGCCCGAATGACTGCCCTCGTGCCGTGGATGGCGCTCGACGCCTCCGCCGACGGCCCGGTCTCGCTCGCGTTCTCCGAGTCCGGCCGCTTGCTCTTCATCGCGCTGCACACCACAAGCGGCTCTCCCGATGCCAGTCCCGCCGACGCCATTCTCCGCTACGACACACAGACCGACTCGCTCTCACTCTTTGCCCGAGTCAATTTGCCGCCGCCCGACGCCGCATTCACCCACCTCGGCATGGTTCATTTCAAGGGCCGGCTGTATGTCGCCAGTGCCGGCACGATCCGCTGCTACTTCGCCGGACGAAATAACGTCGCCGGGTCGCTTGCGTTCTCGAGCACGATCAGCGGCGGTTTCACTCCCACCGGCCTCACTGTTGATCGCACGCAGAACACAATTCTCGGGGCTTGGAACGGCCAGATCTGGCGCTCCACTATCGGCACCAGTTCCCTTTCATTCTCTTCGCTCGGTGCACTCGCGAACGTGCGCGATCTCGCGCTCTCCGATCATTACGGCGGCCCCTCCAACGCAGGCCTGTACGTTGCTTCATCCACCGGCGTCAGTTCCGCGACATCATTCATCTCGCTCGCACAAGCGCGGGCGACTCAGCCCTTCGCACCGACCGTCTATTCCGGCCCCTCGGGCCCGATGAACTCGCTCGCGGCAGTTGGAGATGGAACGTTGCTCGGCGCTGGCGGCGCGGTGGTCACCAAGACTCGCGACGACTCCGATACGCGACTTTCATTCGAATCCTGGGTCAGCGACGAGATTGCGCAAGTCGTCAACTTCGGCAAGGGACTCGTCTCCCCAGACGGCGAGCCGGCGGGCTGGGTCATCGACGCCGATGTGCTTCCCTCTTGGAATCGCTTCCATCCGGCGAGCCCCGATGCCGCCGCGTGGACCGTTTTCCTGTGCCTGATGAGCGACCAACTCAGCGGCACATCACAGAATCTTCCCGTTGTCCGCAGCGTGCTTACGCGCTACGCCGGTCTCGCGCCCGACGGCATCAAGCCCGATCGATCGGCGGACGGCATCTTCCAGCACTGGATCGACCCCGCAACCGGTCAGGTCAAGTGGACCGACGGCTACGCGACGCTGAGCACCATGAAGATCGTGCACGCCGCCGCAAAGGCCGCAATGTTCTACCCCGGCGATCCCCAGTTACGAGCCGCGGCCAAAGCGATCATCGGAGGTGTCAAGAACTGGGATTCCTATCTGATCGCAAATTCCGGAGTGCTCTTCTTCCTCGGCAATGCCGGCGGCGGCCCGGTGGGCAATTCTTTGTCCGGCTGCTACAACGAGGGGCTGGTGTTCGTGAACGCCGCCGCTGCGTACGGCGGCTCGAATTCGCAGCTCGCTCTCACCAAGTGGCTCGACCGCTCACTCTGGCAAACAGGAACATTTGTCACGGGCTACCCGATTACCAGCGACGGAGCGAACAGCTTCCAGTCCGCGTTTACGAATCTCTACGCCTTGCTGCTCATCGACGGCTATCGCGCCAGCCCGGATTGGCGCACGCAAATTCGGAACCTCCGCCTTTCCAACTACGCGTGGACCGACGACAACGCCCCGCGCTGGAACACAGTCTTCTCTGCCGGCACGACTCCGGACGGCTACAACGCCGACAGCCTCGGGGGCCACACCGACAACATCGCAACCTTCACTTCGCTCGAAGCGTTCGCAGCGGGACTTGGTGATGGTTCCGTGCATGTGCCCGCCGCCACCGGGGCCTATCACGCATACCGCATCGGTGCCCGGGAGACATTTAAGGGTGGAGCGAGCATCCTCTATCGGCGCTCCAGCACGCAATTGTCGTGGAATCCCAATTCCGCCGGCATGCCCGATGTCGCGCTCGGTGCTCTTGGCCTGGCGGAGCTGGTCCAGCCCGGTGCCGTCGAGAGCGTACTCGCCGGACCGCTGCTCAACCTCGACTCCTGCGCCGCAGACTTCAACAACGACGGTTTGGTCGATGATTCTGATTTCGTAGTTTTTGTCGCGAAGTACAACACCCTCTTGGTCCCGGGCGAATTTCGGCCCGGCGATCTGAACGGAGATAGCGTCTGCGACGACAGCGACTTCGTGATCTTTGCCGCGGCGTACAACGATCTACTCTGCAACTAGCCACGATTTCTGGCAGCGGGCTCGATACACTCCGCCCTCATGTCATTCCCCACCAACTTCACTTGGGGCGCCGCGAGCAGCGCGTATCAGATCGAGGGCGCCTGGAACCAGGACGGGCGCGGCCCCTCTATCTGGGACACCTACTGCCACGCAACACCGACGCAGGGCGGGCCCGGCTTCAATCCCATCAAACCGAATGTTTATCAGGGCCACACGGGCGACGTCGCGTGCGACCACTACCACAAGTACAAAGAAGACGTCGCGATCATGAAGTCGATCGGCCTCCAGGCCTATCGCTTCTCAATCGCCTGGACGCGAGTGATGCCCGATGGCGTGGGGACCGTGAACGCCAAGGGTCTGGATTTCTACGACCGTCTGGTGAACGAGCTGCTCGCGTCGGGCATCACGCCTTACGCGACACTCTTCCATTGGGATTATCCAGAAGCACTCTTTCGCCGTGGCGGCTGGCTCAATCGCGAGAGCGTCAAGTGGTTCGCTGATTACACTGAGGCCGTCGCCGATCGACTTGGTGATCGGGTGAAGAACTGGATGACGCTCAACGAGCCGCAGGTGTTCCTGCAGTTCGGTCACGCCGACGCCCACAACGCCCCGGGTCTTCGCCTCGGGACGCGCGAGCTACTGGTTGCCTGCCACCACGCGCTGATGAGCCATGGCTCGGCTGTTCAGGTGCTTCGCGCACGCTGCAAGGGGCCGCAATCAATCGGCTACGCACCGGTTTGCGTGACAAAGTACCCCGCGACCGATGCCCCGGAGGATCAGAAAGCCGCGATCAGCGCGATGGGATCGGTTTCGGAAAGAAACATCTGGAACAACACCTGGTACGCCGACGCGATCGTGAAAGGGCATTACCCCGAGGACGGCATCAAACTCTTTGGTGCCGATGCGCCCTCACCTCAGCCGGGCGACATGGAATTGATCTCACAGAAGATCGACTTCATCGGAGTGAACATTTACGAAGGCACTCCGGTCCGCATGAACGCCACCGGCAAGCCCGAAGCCGTCGAACGCGCCCCGACGCACCCCACCACCGCTTTCCGCTGGCCGGTCGAACCCAAGAGCCTGCAATGGGGGCCGCGTTTCACCAGCGAACGCTACAAACTGCCGGTATACATCACGGAAAACGGCATGTCGGGCATTGACTGGGTGAGCCTCGACGGCAAAGTCCACGATCCGCAGAGAATTGATTTCACGCGGCGCTATCTGCTGGAACTCCGAAACGCCATTCGCGCCGGTGCCGACATCCGGGGCTATTTCCATTGGTCCATCCTCGACAACTTCGAATGGTCGCAGGGCTACAAAGAGCGCTTCGGCCTCGTTCACGTTGATTACACTACGCAGAAGCGCACACCCAAAGACTCCGCGTACTGGTACGCCAAGGTAATCGCGAGCAACGGCGGGCACCTCGATCAGGATCCGTTCGGCGGCTGATTCCGCACTTGCGATCGAATCACACCCGGCTGCTCTCTCGCACAATCAACTTCGTTGGCAGTTTTTCTCGCGTCGCGGGCTTCTCACTGTTGCCCACGCGTTCCACCAGCAATCGGACGACCGCTGCGCCGATATCCAGCAGCGGCACCCGCACCGCCGAAAGCGCCGGACGCACAATTGTCGCGATGCGCGTGTCGTCGAATCCGACGATCCGAAGATCTTTCGGTACACCGACGCCCGCATCCTGCGCCGCCTGCATGATCCCCAGCGCGATCTCGTCGTTACCCGCCAGCACCGCGGCGTTCTTGAGCCCGCCGGACTTGATTCTGTCCGCCGCCCAGCGCCGACCCCAGTCCACGGAATACTCACCGAAGGCGAATTGATCTTCCTTGACGGCATGACCCTTGGCAATGAGCGCCTTTCGGAATTCCTCGGCCCGCTGCGCCGTGTCGAAGTTCTCTCGCGGCCCACCGACAAAGAAACAGTTGCTCGCTGGCGTCTTTTCGAGCAGGTGCTCGGCCGCCTCGTGCGTGCCCATGGCGTTGTCCACGACCACGCTATCAACACCCGGCTCGTTGATATCCGCATCGAGCACGACAGTCGGCAGGGCCGCGTCGAGTGTCTCGCGCCACAGTTCCATGTTCGGCTCGGTCATCATCAACGCCAAACCGTCGATCAGGCCGAACGCCAGATTCTCCGTTCGGGTGGGGCTTCCATGATCGTGCGCGTCGGAACTGACCAGCAGATGGAAACCCAGTCGCCGCGCCTCTCCGTCAGCGCCCCGCAAAAGTTCCGAATAGAATTCTCCGTAAATATCCGGCAGCACAATTCCCAGCACCTTGCCGTGCCGGCGGCTGAGGCCTTGGGCGTACGCGTTGGGCACGTATCCGAGCAATTTGATCGCATCCCGAACCCTGCCGGCCGTCTCGGCAGTGACCAGATCGGGCTGATTCAGCACCCGGCTGACCGTCGCGATCGAAACTTTCGCCTCGCGAGCAACGTCTTGTATGGAGGTGCCGCCCTTGCTCATCGAATTCGCCTTCAATCGCCTCATCTGGTTCCATGCTATCGGCTGCTAGGCGTTTTCACCCGTTATTCACCCCTGAATTCAAACAGATTCCGCACGCCATGAAAACGCTTTCTTTTTCGGATACGCTTCCCCACCGCCCATGACCCACCTCCCTTTTCGCACCCTTTCGCTCTTCGCCGCCACCCTTGCAACCGGAGTTGGTGCGTGCGGGCAACCTCCCGCGGCGGCTTTGGCGCGTACCGATGTGATTTCGTCTCCCACGGGCGTGAAGCGCCCCCCGTTTGAGTTTTCCGCCGAGGACGATAAATTCCTCGACGAAGTCCAGCAAGCAGCCTTCCGCTACTTGTGGGAGACCGGCAATCCTGCAACGGGGATGCCCCCGGATCGCCTGAGCCAGCCGACCGTCAGCGTGGCGGGCGTGGGCTTCCTGCTGTCGGCGCTGCCGATCGCAGTCGAGCGTCATTGGATCACCCGCGAGCAGGCCGAGGCCCGTGCGCTGCTCATCCTGCGGACGTTTGAATCGCAGCCCGACATCCGCAAATACGGGCTGTTTCAGCATTATCTCGATGGTGCCACGGGGGGAATCCATGCGGGGAAGAACCTCGAGCACGTGGTTTCCACCATCGACTCCGCTCTTCTTTTCGCCGGGATGCTCACGGCATCATCGTATTTCAAAGGCGAAGTCGCCGTGCTTGCCGACCGGTTCTTTACCGACGCAAATTGGCGTGCTTTTCAGGGGGGGGACGAAGCCAAGCCCTACGAGCGTGGCTTCATTTCGCTGGGCTGGAAGCCCAAGGACAAGGGCAAGCCCGCAGGCGAGGGGGCTCGCCTCCCTTACTACTGGGTTGATTCGGGTTGCGAACACAGGCTGACCACGTTTCTCGCCGTCTGTGCGCCGCAAGAGGATCACCGCATCGACCCTGCAATTTACTACAAACTCCGCCGTCAGCAAGGCGCACACGCGTTCCAGGGGAATCCCAACACGCTCCCGCCCGACCTTGAGAAGGCGACCGGCACGGTCGTCTGGTTCCCGTTTTCAGGTTCCCTCTTCGTCAACACCTTCAGTCATCTGTGGATCGACTACGCCTCTTTCGGTGTTGACAATCCGCGTGCGTTCGGCGTTTCCAATCGCATTCCCACCGATTGGTGGGAAAACAGCCGTCGGATGACGACGCTGCACCGCCTCAAGGCGATCGAGAATCCGAAAAAACTACCCACGCTTGGTCCCGATGCATGGGGGCTCACGGCATCGGACTATCCCAAAGGCTACCTCGTCGCCGGGGTGTACCCCGAGGCGATCACGGTCCCCGGAGCCCGCCCTGATTGGGATTACTCAACGTTCCGCGCCAAAGACGACTATGGGGATGGCACGATCGCACCCTACGGCGCGGGCTGCGCAATTCTCTTTCAGCCGGATGCCGCCATTCGTGCCATGCACTACTACCGCTCGCTCATGCTCCCGGATCAAACCCCGCTGGCGTGGCGCGATCCAGCCAAGGGTGTGTCCGAAGGCGGCGGGTTTGGATTTGTCGATGCCTTCAACCTCAAAGGCCCAAATGGAAAGCCCTGGGCCGCCAAGGACTACTTGGCGATTGATCAGGGGCCCTTGCTGCTGGCCATCGAGAACGCCCGCACCGGAAATGTGTGGCGTTGGTTTCAGTCTCACCCATACGTAATTGCGGGTTTGGAGCGTCTCCAGTTGAAACCCACCCGATGAAACAGCGTTACATATGTCCAGGGAAGGGTTATCGGGCGCTGAATCTCTCGTAAAGTATCGACTTTGCTGGCTTTGCTGAGTTTCCGCGGCACTTTTTACTTGCGAGAACTCTCTGTTGTTCTCGTGGCTGAAAACGGTTACAGGAATCGAACCTCTCCCACGCCGTGGTGGCAACGGGGACTCGCGAGGAACGACCTTTGACCGGCGGCCCAGCTCTCTCGAGAGGAGAATGGAATGAAAGTTCGTGGACTTTTCGCAGTTGTTGCCATTGCTGGTGCGGCCGTTTCGGCTTCGGCTGGCGTCACAAGCGCTAACGCCTTCAACGTTCAGTATCGGGTCTGGAATGACTATCCGTCTTCCGTGATCACCCCCACGATTCCCGGCGGTCAGACCGGCTACGCCCGCATCGTTGAGAACATGAATCCCCCGGGCACTTCCGACCCGCAGAAGTTTGCCAATCGGCACTTCGCCTACCTGAGCGAAGACGGCGGCGCGACCAAGCTCGCGATGCTGAACAATCAGTCGTTCAAGATTTCCTACAAGATGAAGCTCAACTCGAACATCGACAACGATGGCTCGGGTCAGCTCTGGCCCCAACAGCCCGAAGGCGGCCTGTTCTTCGGCAACGATCGCGGCGGCGGCTTCATCGATGAAGGCGGCATCTTCGTCGTTGGCAACGGCACCGTGTTTGTCGGCGGCGCGAACCAGAGGTTCAGCCTGATCGGCGATCACAACAACGGCACCGACGCCTTCAAGAAGGGCGACATCCTCGAGATGAGCTACACCTACTACGCCCCCAATGGCGGAACGGCTGCCTACGCGGTTGAGTTCCACAACCTCACGACCAATTTCTCGAAGACCGTCGTCAACACGTTCGATGTCACGGGCGGCCCCGATGCCAACGGCTTCAACGATGGTTCCTGGGTTGGCTTCCGCTGGCAGCACACCCGTAACCCGCTGGTTGATGGCGGCACGGTCAACGACATCGAGTACTACGACATCGCGATCGTCCCCAGCCCGGCTGGCGCTTCGCTGCTTGGCCTCGCCGGCCTCGTCGCGGCTCGTCGTCGTCGCGCCTGATCGAAGTTTGCTTCTGACCTTTCGCTGACACCACCTGCGAAAGACTGAGCGCTTTACCCGGCCCGCGGCAACTGCCGCGGGTCGGTCGTTTTTGCCGGCCTGAAATCCGCTTCATTTCCGGCGCGGGTCCGAAATGTGGAAAACTCAGAAGTTCCGCCATGGGCACTTGACAGGCGGGCCGCAATGTGTCACGATGTAAACGCTTTCATGGCCCCGTTCACACGGGTTCGCGTGTGTTCCTTCGCGCGTGCTGGCGCCCCGCGACTTCCCGGTTGATCCCTCAAGGTTGATGCATGATGCTCTCCAGCCGCTTTGGACACTTCGACAATTCCCACCCTTCCGGCTCCTCGTTTGTGATCACCGATCACGACACACCGATGCCGTGGGTGAACGTGATCTGCAACGGTCGGTACGGCCTGGTCATCAGCCAGAACGGTGGCGGTTTCTCCTGGTTCGACGATGCGCAGCACAACGTGCTCACCCGCTGGGAAATGGACCTGGTTCGTGATTGCTACGGCAAGTTTCTTTACATCGCGGATCGCGATGCCCCGCTCGATGCACCCGATGTCTGGTCGCTCGCGCCCGCGCCGTGCCGTCGCCCGTACGACGAATTCTCCTGCACGCACGCGCTGGGCAGTTCCACCTTCCACACGCTGCGCTCGGGCATCCGCTCGTCGTGGACGCTCACGGTCGATCCGAAAGATCACGTCGAGGTCTGGTGTGTCGAACTGACCAACACAACGCGCAAGGCCCGGAGCCTGCGCGTCGCTTCCTTCTTTGAATGGACCTGCGGCGTCGCGCCCGATGTCAAGCGTGAGTTCCACCGCCTCTTCTTCGATGTCTCGTTCGATGAATCGGCCAACCGGCGCGCCATCGTCTCCACAAAAAACATGTGGGACATCCGACCCAAGTCGGAACGCGATCACTGGAACCAGCCCTGGCCTTACGTCGCGGCACACAGCGTTGCCGGCGCGCAGTTTGATCGCCCGCTGGCGGTTGCCGATAAGGCAACGTTCCTCGGGAAGTACGGATCAACCGTTTCGCCCAAGGCCATGACAGTGCGCGATATCGCGGGCCTGCGCCAAGCCGGTTTCGGCCGCTTCGGCGATGCCGCGGCAGCGCTCGGTGGCGATCTCACGATCGCGCCCGGCGCCACGGTCCGCCTGCACTTTGTGATGGCGATCGCGGCGGACAAAAAGGCCTGCCTCGCTCAGATCGACAAGTACAGCGATGAAAAGACGGCGTGGGATACACCCCGGCGGGCTCATGAATTCTGGCACAATCTGCTCGGCGCTACGAGTGTCAAATCCGACCGCGCCGACTTTGACCTGCTCAACAACCACTGGCTCCCCTATCAGGCCCTGAGCGGGCGCATGTGGGGCCGCACCGGCTACTACCAGCAATCGGGCGCATTCGGGTTCCGCGATCAGTTGCAGGACAGCCAGATCTGGCTGCCCCTCGACCCGGCGGGCACCAAGCGCCAGATCATGCTGCACGCCGAACGCCAGTTTGTCGATGGCTCGGTTTATCACTGGTGGCACGCGTTGGCCGATTTCGGCAATCACACCGCTTGCAGCGACGATTACCTCTGGCTCCCCTTCCTGGTGGGCAATTACATCCGCGAGACGGGCGACGACTCGATCCTGAAAGAGACCGCGCCCTTCGTGGATGACCCGACCAAATCCACGGTTCTCGATCACTGCAAGCGTTCGATCGAGCGCACCTTCAAACGCACCAGCGAGCGGGGCCTTCCCTTCATCGGCTCATGCGACTGGAACGACGGCTTGTCGGCGATGGGCATCGACGAGAAGGGCGAATCGGTGTGGCTGGGCATGTTCCTGTGCGAGGTGCTCCAGAATTTCGCGACGGTGGTCGAGCGATCGGGCGATGCGGATGCAGCGAAGCGTTACCGCGCCAAGCGCGACGAATACATGCGGTCGATCAACGCGCACGCGTGGGACGGCGCGTGGTACAAGTACGGCACGAAGGACAGTGGCGAGTGGATCGGCAGTTCGCAGAGCCCCGAGGGCAAGATCCATCTCAACGCACAGACATGGTCGATCCTCACCGACATCGCGCCCGAAGACCGGGCCGCCTCGGCTTGGGAAAGTGTTAAGAAAAACCTGCTCAGCCCCTACGGCCCCCTGCTGCTCTTCCCGGCGTACACGATTCCCGATCCGACAATCGGCTACGTCACCCGCTACAGCCCGGGCAGCCGCGAGAACGGTGGCGTGTACATGCACGCCGCGACGTGGGCGCTGGCCGCGGCATGCAAGCGCCGGGATGTGGACAGCGTGGCCAGAATCTGGAAGAGCATCTCGCCCCCGACTCGAGGCCAGAACGCCGACAGCTACTTCGCCGAGCCGTATGTCACACCCGGCAACGTGGATGGCCCGCTCTCGGACAAGCCCGGACGCGCCGGCTGGACGTGGTACACCGGCAGCGCCGCCTGGCTCAATCGCGTGAGCCTGGAATGGATCCTGGGCATCCGCCCGGTCTTCACCAAGTCGGGCGAGGCCGGGCTGCTGATCGACCCGGTCCCGCCGGTGGAGTTTGGCGAGGTCGAGGCGTCTCGAACATGGAGAGGCAGAAAGGTCCGCGTGCGGTTTGACAGCCGCGCGTTTGTGGCCGGCAAGTCGGCGATCGTGCGAGTGAATCCCGCCGGTGGTAAGGGCGTGGCCCGGGAAGTTCCGGGAGGAATACTGACGGAATCCGATGTGAAAACTTTGGACCGAAACGAGTTCTTGGACGTATATGTCTCATGGGGCGACGTCGCTGGTTCCAGCGGCGGGGTTGGGTCGGGCGCGGCAGAAGCCAAACCGGCGGCGGCCAAGGCGGCCCCGCAGCGAACTTGAATTGATCAGCGCGGGGAGCCCGTTCGGGCGATGAACCGCGTGAAAAGGAGCCGGCAGAATGAAAAGAACGACGAGCCAATCGAACCTGCCTCGACGCCCGGCTTTTACGCTTATAGAGCTGCTGATTGTGATCGCAATCATCGCCCTGCTCATTGGAATTCTCTTGCCCGCTTTGGGTCAAGCACGGAAGACGGCGCGGCTTGTGCTTTGCCAAAGCACCGAAAGACAACTCGGGATTGCCACGCAGAATTACATCGACGGCCAAAAAGTCGGTTATTGGTTTGATATGTACATGGACCCGAAGACGAAAATCTCCAAGGCCGATCCGAAGAGTCAGGGCGGGTTCCTGTACCAGGTGAACCCGAATCTGACACTGCAGGATTATCTCGGGAACATGAAGAACGCGCCTTTCCAGTGCCCGTCAGCCACCGGTCTATTGAGCGTGACGGTACCTGAGAACTTGAAGTACCTGATTCAAGGCGGCGGGCGCGTATTTGCCCTCCCCGAAGATCTCGATATCGCGAGCATGAATACCAAGCCGCTGGGAGTTTGGAGCGAGTATTGGTTCAACGATTCACCGAACGTGCCGCTCAATAGGAATGTGTTCGGACACAAACTATCAGCGACCGGAATGTCCGCACGCCGGATGACAGAGATCCCCTATCCGCAGTTCACTGTGTGGGCGACCGATGCCATGGACGAGTATCCGCGACATACCGGAAGGGACACGCTCAAATTCGCGACAACCACCACTCGAAGCGATCGTGCCGCTCGCGGAACCAATAATTTCCTGTTCGGCGATCAGAGCATCAAACAGCTTGATGTTTCCGCGTACAGTTTCGCTTCCGATCCGACCGGAATTCCTGCCCCCTACTACAACTGGGGGCACGTTCGCGTGATGCAGGACTAAACATGGATCAAATCCGGAAACTGCTTCAGAGTCCCGCCATCGGTTGGTCCGTAGCCGCTATTGCGGTCGGATTTGCGATCTTCATGTTGATTCGGTCGTTCTTCGCGGTTTCGCCTTACGACCCCGCCCGGCTCACCCAAGATGTGACGATCCGCTTTACCGATACGGGCGAAGAAGTGACGATGTCTCGGGGCCGCCTTGAGAAAGAGTTGCGAGGTTCGGGCAAAGCGCTGAATCCAGACGAGGGACTGCTGAACCCCAAGACGGGAAAGCTCACCGGCTTCCTTGTGGCGACCAATGAGTGGAAGGAAACTATCGCTCGTTTGAATCAAGAGCGCCAGGAGGCCCAAGCCCGCAGCCCTTGGGGCGCACCTCCATCCGGCCCTGCAAAGGCTTCCGGCTCGAGGTGATCACGTAGGGGTCAGCACCATGATTCGACGTGCCTTCACCCTCATCGAACTGCTCATCGTCATCGCAATAATCGCGGTCTTGATCGGGATTCTTCTGCCCGCGCTCGGCAAAGCCCGCCAACGCGCTCGCGATGTAATCTGCATGAGCAATCTGCGGCAACTCGGAATCGCGACACAGAGCTACCTCGATGAGCAGAAGGTTCCGAGGTGGCTGGACCTGCGGACGTCCCCCGACCCTAATTTTCCGTCGGACTCGCGAGACCTGTTTCAGATCAATACCGTGTTCGCGCTGCAGCCGTATCTTGGCGAGGGAGGCAACACGCCGTTTACGTGCCCGGCGGCCCGGAACACCAATTCGGATGTGCAAGACCCGGTCATCGCGCTGGGCCTCCAGCAGTTCTTCCGCTATTTCGTGTGGCCCGCGCCCACTTACTCGAATCTCCACCCGGAGATGAAGACCTGGACCTATTACTGGTTCAACGATTCGGCAACTTCAACAAGCGGCAACGGAACCACCACCGGAGTCGCCGGTCGGCGCATCAGTGAGATCCCGCACATCGACGCGATGGTGTGGGCGATGGATTGCTACGACGAACGCCCCCGGCACCCGCAGTCCAAGTTTCGTGCCGGCAGCACAGATAGCGGCAACGCCCTGGATGGCGCGAACAACTATCTGCTTGGCGATCAGAGTGTTCGCAACATCTCTCGCAAGGATGCTTACAAGAACGGGGACAAATACGGCTCCACGGTTGACTCCCGATCCTGGATCGGATGGGGACACAGATATCCGAAGCCGTAAGCGTTGAGATTCAAGAGTCGCGGACAGATTTGGCACGTGCATTGGACAACGCAGACGCTTGAAGTACGAGCCCGTAACGCAGTGAAGGGCGCGGGGGGTTGCGGCGCGGAGAAGAGCGCTCGGATTTACGCGGCCGGGTACTTCATGCCTTCCGCATTGACGTGCGCAGCACAGCCCTTCACTTCGTTGCGGGCTCGCCGTGCAAGCGGGTCGCGCGATGCAGGCGGGTGCGTTGACGTGCGCCGTTCCTGAGAAGCGCGAACCCTTCCCCTTTCCCTCCGGGAAGGGGCTTGCGAATCACATCTTCAGCAACTCATCCACCAGATACGCGTGACTCATCGTGCCCATGCGGAGGCACTCGAGTTCGAATTTCTCGTTCGGTGAGTGCACGCGATCGTCGTCCAGGCCGAAGCCCATGAAGATTGTCTCCAGCCCGAGTTTGCTCTTGAGCGAGCCGGCGACGGGGATGCTGCCGCCGGTTTTGATGAGCGCGGGGCGGGTGCCGCAGGCGCGTTCGATGGCGCGGGCTGCCGCGGCGAGTTCTTTGGAATCGGTCTTGACCGTCGCCGGGTTGCCCCCGTGATGATCGATGAACTCCCAGCGGCAGCCGGGAGGCGTGCGGCCCTCCAGCCATTTGAAAAACGCCTTGGTGACTTCGATCGGGTCCTGATCTGCAACGAGGCGGAACGATACTTTCGCGCTGGCGTGACTGGGGATGACAGTCTTGGCGCCCTTGCCGGTGTAGCCCCCGATGATGCCGTTGAGTTCAGCCGTGGGCCTGGCCCACTCGCGCTCGGTGAAGGAATAGCCGGCTTCGCCCACGTTTGCCTCGGGCGGGAAGCCGATTTTCTTGAGGGCTTCGGCGGGGTTGATGCCGAGCCTGTTCCACTCGTCGCGCTCCGACTGGGCGATGGGCCGAACGCGATCGTAAAACCCGGGGATGGTGACGCGGCGGTCCTTGTCCCAGAGTTGAGCCAGCACCTTGACGAGTTCGGAGATCGGGTTGGGTGACTTGCCCCCCCACATGCCCGAGTGCAGATCCTGATTCGCGCCGTGCAATACCACTTCGGTGTACGCCAGGCCCCGCACGCCGTAGGTGATGGCGGGCTTGCCCCGGTCGAGCATGCCGGTATCGCTGATGACGCAGACGTTGCAGGCGCCGAGCTCGGCTTTGTTGGCATCGATGAAGGCATCAAGGTGGACCGAGCCGGATTCCTCTTCGCCTTCGAGCAGCACGGTGACCTTGACGCCCCCGGCCGCGAGGCCGGAGATTTCCTTCCACGCGCGCATGGCGGAGAGGAACATCATCACCTGGCCTTTGTCATCGACCGCGCCGCGCGCGATGATGCGGGGCGGCCCGTCGTTGCGGGATTCGCTGTCGATGAGTTTGGGGGTGAAGGGCGGGCTGTTCCAGAGATCGAGCGGATCGGCGGGCTGCACGTCGTAGTGGCCGTAGAAGAGGATGTGCGGGCCTTTGTACTCCGGAGCGCCGGGCGCGTGCGCGAGCACGATCGGGTGCCCGGGTGACTCCTTTGTCCCGGTCTCGCGGAGCGCGGAGGTGAAGCCGCTGGAAGCGAGATGATCCGAGGCCCACTGTGCCGCGGCGACGCAGGCCTTCTTGTATTCCGGATCGGTGCTGATGCTGGGGATCTTGAGCCAGTCGATGAGTTCGCGAATCTGCGCCGCCTCGCGATCCTTGAGCAGCGAGGTGAC
>JAHBXG010000065.1 GCA_019636565.1 Phycisphaeraceae bacterium | reverse complement strand
AGCTTCACAATGTTTCCCGCATAGATGCGTGTGGGAGTGAGCAGAACTTGGCCCAGCGTTCGCGGGCCTCCGCTGCCTGATGCCTTCTTCTTTCCCCTTGCCCCTTTGCCCCTCTGCCCCTTTGCCCCTTCCGCCAAATCCTCGTATACCTTGCCGAGATCCAGCCCCGCGTGCTCCACCACCTTCCGCACCAGCGAATACCCGTTGCTGTGGATGCCGCTCGACGCCAAGCCGAGAATCACATCTCCCGGCTGCACCCGTGTCGGATTGATGGCCCGCTTGAGTTCTACAACTCCGACGCAGAAGCCCGCGAGATCGAAATCGCCGGGGCGGTAGACGTCGGGCATGTTTGCGGTTTCGCCGCCTAGCAGCGCGCACCCGCTCTGCCTGCAGCCTTCGGCAACGCCTTCGACGATGGCCGCGAGCATTTTCTTGTCCACCGTCGGAACCGCGATGTAGTCAAGAAAGATCAGAGGCTCGGCGCCCTGCACGATCAGGTCGTTCACGTTCATGGCGACCAGATCGATGCCCACGGTGTTGAAGACACCCATGTCCGCCGCGAGTTTGACCTTGGTGCCCACGCCATCGCAGCACGCGACCAAGACCGGGTCCTTGTAGTTGCGGCTGAAGAGCCCCTTCTTGTAATCGAGCCGGAACAGCCCCGCAAACCCGCCCGGGTTCGGAATCACCCGCGGCCCAAAGGTCCGGCGCATGGTCGATTCGAGCGACTCGGTGAACGAGTCCTTCTCGTTGATGTCGACGCCGGCGGACGCGTAGGTCAGCGACGTGCGCGACTTAGAAGCGGACCCGTTCTGGCTTGTGTCGGCGGGCATGGGGCGAGGGTATCAGCAACCTAGAGCCCCGGGATTAGCGAAGAACGGATGTTGGCAATGCATCGTTTAACGGGGCGGAAGGGCTGACCTCTGGCTGCTCGCGGTCTCGAATGTGAAGAAGAGTGTCGCGTGCCGCCGAACGGACCCCCGCGCTTTTCGATGGATCTTCCATCGTTGCAGCGAGGATGCGAAAAGTTTCCGACGAAATCTGCGGCAAGCGAGCGATCCACAACGCGCTCACGGCAGCGCACGGTCCATCGGCCGCCACGTTCTCTAATAGAACTTGCTCAAGATTCGCCGGGGACGTGAAATTGCTCGCCGGAGTCGCTTTGTTGGTCGGCAATCCCTCGACGACCAGCGGAAACACAAAGCGATACATCGAGTCGAGCACCACCGGGTCGGCCACATTCGCAACACTCTGAATGATTGCTCCGATGATGATCTCGCGATCGATATCTCTCCGCCGTGACGCGATTGAAATGGCGAGCGCACGCGCCTCGTCCGTCCCTTCACGAATTGCCTTGGCGATCGCCTGATTCAGTACAGGCGAGTGCGTTGGAGATCGCTCGATTCGCGAAAGCACGTCTCTTGCTCGCTCGCGTGCGTACAACTTCGGGCTGGAGAGCAATTCACCAAGTTCCGGAACGACGCCGGAAAGCGGCACAGACAACTGCCATGAAATGAAAGAATTGTCGACCAGAAAATCTGTGTCCTCGCCTCGTCGCATCTGGCCGATCTGATCCCGCGCCATCGCCTCGAAGTCCGCGTTGCCAGCGGGCATCATCTTGCCGTTCGGATACAGGAAACTCGTAATCCGCTGCTTCGCCAGAGCGTCGCCCGCGAAGTACACATCGCGCAGCCGCTTGAGCAGCGCCGCCTTCACCTCGGGAGTGACGCCTTCAAGCTCCGGCCACGTCAGCTGATTGTGCCCACCCCGTGCCAGCAGGTCGGGTACCAATCTCGCAGTGCTCTCAGAGAGCCCTTCTGAGAGAAACCGAGACGCGACCTCGCCGGGGTTCGACCCGATCGATGTCGCGGCCTCGGCAATCTTCGCAGGATCAAGAACCACTTCATTCTTTGACACAATGGAATACAGGGCATTACTCCACGTGTATTGCGGCATCATCCGGCCGGGTGGACATTCAGTCAGCAGCCTTGCGATTTTCTCCGGCTGGGTCACGCGGTCGCGCATCCAATAGATGGCGTCGACCGCAGCCCACACTTCCGGGAACGATGAGTGCTTGTCCTCGAGAACACTGATTGCAACCCGTTCGACCGGAGCGAGCGTCCATGTGGACGCCTGTTCGATCGAAATTGCGTTGGGGAATGTCATCGTGCCTCGTCCGATCACGGACCGCAGCGCCGCCTCCCGCCCGATCACCGGCGACAAACGAATCAGTACTGCCGCCGGAGCGAAGCTCTGCCATCCCAGCGCCAATCCCGCCGCGTACCAGTTCAATCCAAACGCGCACAGCGTCAGCACAACACCAAAGCTCGCCATCCCCCAACGCCGCCTGACCTTCCGCATCTGCGCTTCGCTCGACCATTCCCGCCCACACTCCGGACACTTCAGCCCCGTCACGCTCGTCATGTCATACATGCACTTGCGGCAGCGTCGTTTCTTCCAACTCCCGCTCAGCCGATCTGAAAACAGTCCCCAGCAAACCAGGAACGCCCCTGCGCCTCCGAGCGCCACTCCAGCCAACCAGCACAGCCAAACCTGCAAAGTCATCGTCGCGCTCCGGTTCAATCGCTTTCCAATGTAGCCTAAAGCGCCCGCTCACTTCAAAGGTTCAAGCACATCAACTTCCGGCCGACTCCGATCTCGAATATGAAGCAGTGCATCTCGTGCTGCAGCGCGATCCGGCGCTGCTCGTGATGCGTCACTCGAAACCATCTGCAGTTTCGCAAACGCCGCTTCTCGCGGCAGCGGCAACCGCCCGATCCACCTGCACGCCACCTCGGTATGCGCACCCCCCCGATCGAGCATCGGCAGCAAACGCTGCTCCAGTTGTTCCCAACAGGCATTCGATTGCGGTCCAAATGTCGCGGGGAACAGCGAGCGAGTAGCACCGATTGCGCAGTATTGCCGCGCCAGCTGATCCGCCAATTCCGCATCGTCCGTTCGCTCGATCGCATCCAGCAGCGTGCTGTCCACTCCGGGACGGAGAGACTGCTTCCGAAGGATCAGAATCTCGAGCGCCAGTGCGCGGCCGCGATCCTTGCCGGATCTCAATGTCTCGGCGACCGCCGCGACGAGTGCTTCTTCGTCCGCCGGGCGATTCACTTTCACGTTCACGAGGCATGTTCGGACGTAGCGCCGAGTCCATTCCTGGTTCGCATTCAACAGAGCGCCCATTTCGGGAAAGATTGGCGCGATGACATCCGGAAAAAAGTATCCAATGAGAAGAGTGCCCTGCTCCCGAACCGCCCCGTCTTCGTCATCGAGCATGGCGCAAGCCTCGCGGCAAATCTCGAGGTAGGAAGGTTCGCTGGCAACGGACGAGCGAATGTTTGCCCGCAGCACCCACAGCACTGCACCGCGCCGGTTCTTATCGCCCGAACGAAAACGCTCAAGCAATCGCCGAAAGAATGGAGTTGGATTCTCTTGAATCAAGGTGGTCAGCTGCGAGTATGTCCCGCCCGGTTGAGCCTCTGAAATCGCGATGTCCGCGACGGCTATCGCCGTTTGATCGGAGACCGGCGAGGTCAATCCCAATATCAAGTACGGGACGATGCTCTGACCCGCGACCCGCGGACCGGACGCGACCCCACGCTCAATCATCGACGCGGTTTCGACAAAATAACTCTCCTGTCCGAGCAATTCCGCGGCGAGTTTGCCGGCACAGTGGTGCATCGAGCCAGGGTTGTCAATCGCGGCACGAAGAAGTGCCTTGCCCACACGCTCACGATCCGTGATCTGACTCTTTATCGCGTTGAGCGCGTACGCCGCGGGCTGCGCGACCGACTTTGCAGCGCTGGGATTGCTGCCGTTGCGCTGGACTTCGGCAATCGCAATTTCCTGCAGTCGCTTTGCGGTTCCGCCGTCGAGTTCCAACGCCGATGCGTTGTACCACGAGTTCTGCGAGAGAATGTCGTACTCGGGGATAATTGGTACCAGCCTGACCTGCATCCAAAGCGGCATCACCCGCGTCCAACCCAGCACTCTCCCCGCCGTGTACCAATTCAAAGCAAATGCGCACGCTAGTGTGAGAAGTCCCACGATCGCCCATCCCCATCGTCGACGCGTGCGAAAAAGTTTGGATTCAGAACGCGCTTCATGGCCACACTCAGGACACGTTCGACCGTTCGCCGGCGGCATGTCGTACCAACATCGCGGGCATCGGCGCTTGCCCCGGTCGCCCGTTAGTCGGTCCGCGAACACCGCCCAGGCGACAATCAATGTCGCGATGCCCCCGAGCACCACACCCGCCACCCAGAACAGCCATACCTGAAAGGTCATCGCGGCACTCCAGATCCATCACTGTTCAATGTAGCCTGAAGCGCCCGTTCACTTCAAAGGTTCAAAACATCATCGTCTGTATTCGCTCGATCGCTTATTCGAAGCGGCGCATCGTGCGCCGCGGCCCGTTCAGTGCGCGCCCGCTGCATGTGAACTGTCTCTGCCACTCCCCAGCCCCACCACTTCCAACTCCTGCGCAACACCCATCCCCGCCTCCCGCACCCGGCGCGATGCCTCCGATGCCGGATCAAGCGCGGGGTTCGTGTGGTTCAGATGAATGAATCGCACCTTCGCCCGCTCTGACTCCGGCAAAGCCCCAAATCGTTCCAGGCTGGTGCTGATCAGCGGATGCGGAATCCCCTTCATGCTGCGCCCGGGGATTTCGCCCTCGCCAAAGAACGTCCCGTCCAGATACGCCACGTCCACGCCCGCGATGAGGTCCTCGATCCGCACTCCGGTCGCATCCAGTTCATCCCACGAGTCAATATCCGGAATGAACAGCACCGATCGACCGGGGCCGTCGATGCGGAACCCGAGCACCTCTGAATACTCCTGCCGGTGCGGCACAAGAAACGGCGTCACTCGTAGGTCATCAGTCAGCCGCACGGTCTCGCCGGGCGTGAGCACCTGAATATCGATGTTCTTGTACCGGACCAACTGATCCCACGGGCCGTTGGCCATGAGAAAACTTTGCATTCTCGGCGCTGCGTACACCTTGACGCCCTTCGCACCCATCGCCTCGTGTCCGAGGTACATCAGCCCTGTGTAGTGCCCGATGTGCGCGTGCGTCAGGAAGATTCCGTCCGGGGCTTTGCCCGATGCCCCGCCGCAGGATTCGTGCAGTTGAGTCAGTTGCGCCGGCAAATCCGGTGTCGCGTCGAAGAGCCAGCGCTTCCCCGTCGCCGGATCGACCAGACCCAAGCTCGAGACCTTGCGGCGCTTCGATGCATCGCGCCAGCCCGGCTCGTCAAAGGAGCCCGCCTGCGGCACGCCGCCGTCTTGTGCGACTCCCAACACCAAAACAAAGGGCTCGGAGCGCTCGTCTGTGCCGGCGCGCTGGGCGGAGGAGTGACACCCCGCAGCTATCGTGGCCAGCACCATTCCAAGAAACACCAAGGCGATTCGAAGCGAGCCCATGGCCCCGCCTGGCAGGTGCCTTGAGTTCCGGAGGCGGCGCATACGTCCAATTCTTGTTATTTCGACACGCGGTTCCTCGGCAGGTGGCGTTTGCATCCGTTATGGGCCATGGTAACTGACTGGTGTTCACAGATCGAATCGCGGCATCTGCCGCCGCATGAACAGGAGCTTCCAAGTGTCGAATTCGTTTTGTGGTGTTCGCAGCGCCGGCCTTCTGGGTGCGCTCGCGATGGCGGCAACGGCGGCTTCCGCCTTTGCTCAGAACGGCTTTACCTACGTCAAGGCGACGGCCAACATCTTTGGCTACGGCCTTTCAACGCCTCAGCCGGGTGGCGGGGGCGGCGGCACGCTTGCGAACGTCATCGCCCTCAACGCCGGCACCGGTCGCATCGCGGCCTTCGCTGCCGGTGGTCAGGCTGGTTGGGCGGGCGCTCCCGTGAACGGCCCTGATGGTGGCAATTTCTCGAACGATACCAACATCGGCGCCGTCGGCCCGATTTCCGGCTACAACGGCCCTCTCAGCGGCCAGTTGGTCGGCGTATTCATCGAGGCCGGTGATATCTCGGCTTTGAGCGCTCCGGGCGGAATGTCCTATCCCGATCTCGCCAGCTACACGGCTGCCAGCTACGCCCCCGGCCTTCGCCAAGTCTTCTATATCGGCGACGGCTTGACAGGCACCGGCAGCGGCACGACGCAGGCTTTCTACGTGCCGGACGGCGCGGCGTATCTGGTACTCGGCATCGCCGACGCCTTCAGCTTCAACGCTGACGCCGGTTACTACGACGACAACGTGGGTGGCTACGAGACCAGCTACGTGATCGTCCCCGCGCCGGGCGTGGCGTCCATGCTCGGCTTCGCCGGCCTGCTCGCAACGCGTCGTCGCCGGGCCTGATTCGGGTTCAGCAATCCAGATTCAAATCCGGAGAAGCGTTGTTTTCTCCGGCTTTCTTTTTGGTGCCAAGCGCCATTCATCCGCTTATCCGGATGAACGGATGGAACGCCAACGGGCCAAGCGCCTATCCTGTGCCCCCGGTTCAGCCCGATGATTTTGGGCCGATGAATTGGGCCCTCTGCCAGGCGCGGCAGCGGTTCAACTTCCTTCCGCTTTTGGAGAGCACGCCCCATGGCTCGCACGCAGCTTTTCACGTCTGAATCCGTTTCGATGGGTCACCCGGACAAGGTGTCGGACCAGATCTCTGATGCCGTCCTTGATGCGATGCTGGCGGACGATCCGTACAGCCGTGTTGCGTGCGAAACGCTCTGCGCCACCGGCCTGGTTGTCGTCGCGGGTGAAGTGACGACCAAGACGTACGTCGATATCCCCGAGATCGTGCGTCGCACGGTTCGGGAGATCGGCTACACCAGCGGCGACATGCGCTTTGACTCTGATTCGTGCGCCGTGCTCGTCGCGCTCAACAAGCAGTCGTCCGACATCGCCATGGGCGTGGACCGCGAAGGCGCGGGCGACCAAGGCATGATGTTTGGTTACGCTTGCAAAGACACCCCGGAACTCATGCCGCTGGCGATCCAGCTCAGCCACCAACTCGTTGAGCAGCAGGCGAATGTTCGCAAGAGCAACAAGATCCCCGGCCTGCGCCCCGACGCGAAAAGCCAGGTCACCGTGGAATACCAGGATGGCAAGCCCGTGCGCGTGGACACAGTCGTCCTCAGCACACAGCACGATCCGCAGTGGAATGACCGCCAGGATGAACTCAAGAAGCAGATCATCGAGCACGTGCTCAAGCCCGTGCTCAAAGAGTGGTGGAACCCGGCGATCAAGGTTCACGTGAACCCCACCGGGCGCTTTGAAATCGGCGGCCCGCACGGCGACACGGGGCTTACCGGCCGCAAAATCATCGTCGACTCGTACGGCGGCATGGGCCGGCACGGCGGCGGCGCGTTCTCCGGCAAGGATCCGACCAAGGTCGATCGTTCCGCCGCGTACATGGCGCGCTACATCGCCAAGAACGTCGTTGCGGCCGATCTCGCCGATCGCTGCGAAGTTCAGCTCTCCTACGCCATCGGCGTCGCCGAGCCCACCAGCGTGTACGTTGACTGCTTCGGCACCAACAAGGTGGACGAGGAAAAGATCAGCCAAGCCGTCCGCAAGACCTTCAGTCTGACACCCCGCAAGATCATCGAGAGCCTCGGCCTTCGCGCGCCGATCTTCAGCACCACCGCCAAGCACGGCCACTTCGGCCGCGCACCGGGCAGCGTGACTGTCAACGGCAAGAAGTACGACACCTTCTCGTGGGAGAAGACGGACAAGGCCGACGCCCTCAAAGCGGCGTGCAAGTAAGAACGCATCCGGCTTTTCGGCACGCGTGCAAACCGAAAATCGAAGCCCCCGGTATCTCGCCGGGGGCTTTTTTTGCAATCTTCGGATGCCGTGAACCTCTTGCCAAGGACCTGCTCCTGCCGATCCTTATCATCGACCTTTAACACACTTTGCGGCGTACGGGCACTGGCTACCTTGGGCATTTCCAATCTCATCCCCCGGATGTTCCATCGCCGGCTCTTGATCATCATGAGCCTGGTTGTGGCAGGGCTTGCTTTCCCCCTGCTCCAGACCGCCCGGCTCACCACCACGCGGCACGAAGAACTGCTTCGAGCCGCCGAATCTCGCCTCGTGACACGCCAATGGACTCCGTCTGTTCGGGGCAACATCACCGATCGGAAAGGCCGCATACTTGCGCAGGATCGCCCGAGCTACGACGTTGCGATCGACTACGACGTTCTGAAGGGCACTTGGGCCGCGAAGAAGGCCGAGGAGCTGGCGCGCAGCAACCGCGTGCAGTGGAACGAACTCGGGCCGGACGAGCGAAAGTCGCTCATCGAGAGACTCACCGTTCTGCTCGACGCTCGGGTCGAACGCGGCATGGCCGACCTCGCTCGCTCCGCCGCCATCGACCGGGCCAAACTCGATTTGCTCGCACGGGACGCCGTTGGCGCCGTTGACAATCTCTACGACTCCATCCGCGACCGTCGCCGGCAGGCCATGATTCACGATGCCGTGAAGTCCGCCGATGGTGCTCCCGACCGGGTTCTGACGAAAGATGAATTACACAAGATCGAGATCGCCGCGGCGAAGCCGATTGCCGAGCAACAGCGACCCGTCTCGGTCCTCAGGCGAATCTCCGACGCCACCGCGTTTGAATTGCAATTGCTCACCGACGGAAAAGCCGAACTCGCGGGCGCTTCCGACCTTCTTGAGCCGCTCGCCGACCCCGACAAACTTCTGATCGATCGCCTTCCGGGCGTTCGCGTCATCGACACCGGCGACCGCGAATACCCGCTTGATTCGATGACGATCACGCTGGACCGCGCCCGGTTCCCGCTGCCGATGCGCTCCGACACCACGATCGAAGTCCCGGTCGAGGGCGTTGCCGGGCACATCCTGGGGTGGATGCGCAGCCGCGTCTTCCGGGAGGATCAGGAACGCCGAAATATCCAGATCGCCAACGACCCCGCGTTCGCTTCGCGCGTTCTGACCAGCGGCGGCGTCGACCGAGGGGAATACCGCGAGCACGATCGCGTCGGCAGTTCCGGAATCGAAGCCACCATGGAGCATCGGCTCCGCGGTCTGCGGGGCCTGCGCACCCAGCACCTCGACCGAATTGCTCAACCCGATGAGATCGAAATGCTCCCCGCTTCTGTCGGCAGCACGATTCCGCTGACCATCGACGGCATGTTGCAGGCACGCGTGCAGGCGATCATGTCGCCCGCCGCGGGCCTTGCCGTTGTGGAGGATTGGCACGGGACGCCGAATCCGACAATGCCCATCGGCACTCCGCTCGCCGGTGCCGCAGTGGTGCTCGAGATCGACACCGGCGACATTCTCGCGATGGTCTCCATGCCGGAAGTGTCGCGGCGTGTGATCAAGGAGAACCCGGAACAGGTCTTCGACGACAAGATCAACGTCCCCTTCTTGAATCGCGCCATCGCCAAGCCCTATCCGCCGGGCTCGATCGTCAAGCCGCTCATCCTCACCGGCGCTGCCCAGCGCGGCAATTTTCTCCAGGGTCAGACCATCGAGTGCACGGGGCACCTGCTCCCCAACGAGCCGAACATGCTCCGGTGCTGGATCTACAAACGATTCGATCAGACGCACACCCAGCAGCTCGGCCACGCGCTGAGCGCCGCTGAGGGCATCAAGGTTTCGTGCAACATCTTCTTCTTCACTCTGGGCAAGAGACTCGGGCCGGAGGCTATCTCGGATGTGTTCCGCGAATTCGGTGTAACTCAATCGTGGAACCTTGGAATCGGTTCCGAATACCCCGGTTCGCTTCAGGTCTACGGCAACAAGCGTGATCTCTCGATGGGCGAGGCGATCCAGATGGGAATCGGCCAAGGGCCCGTGACGTGGACCCCGCTCCACGCCGCCGACGCGTACGCCACGCTCGCACGCTCGGGCGTGCGCGTCACGCCTCGCATCATCGCCGATGCGCCACGCGGCCAGCCCATCGAACTCGGGCTTCCGTCGTGGGCGGTGCAGGACGCAATGGAAGGCCTTGCCGCTTCCGTCGGCGACGACTTGGGCACCGGGAATCACCTCTCGATCGACGGCGTGCACGACCCGATCTTCAACATCCCCGGCGTGCGTGTACTCGGCAAGACCGGCACCGCCGCAGCGCCCGACTTGAAGTACGGCGACAGCGCCGAAGACGACGGAATCGGCCCCGGCCCCAACGACGTCGTCCGCTCCGGCGACCATTCCTGGTTCGTCGTGCTCGTTGGAAAGCCCAACGAGCGACCCAAGTACGTCATCAGCGTTGTCATGGAATACGCCGGCAGCGGCGGCAAGGTCTCAGGGCCGATCGTGAATCAGATCATCCAGGCGCTCCGCGACGAGGGTTACCTGTAGCGTGAAGGCAAAGGCAGGTCACCCCAGGGGCGCAGAGAAATCAAAACAAGGTTTGGGCAAGAGTGGCTCGAGACAAATCGCGCCCGTGCACTCTTTGTCGATCGATCACCCGCCCCGCCATCCAAATGCCATTCGTCTTTCTCTGTGCCTCTGTGCCTCTGTGGTGAATCTTCTCTTCACTTCGCAATCGGCACTAGATCAATAACCACCGGCAAGTGATCGCTCGGCTGCGCATCCGCGCGCTTCAGCCCGATCTTCGCCAGGGCCGAATCACTCAGCCGCGCCGGATCGAACACAAACTGCCGCGCCGCCTGCGCGCTCGCATCGCTGTACGTCAGCCAATCGAGCCTGCCCGGCGAAAACCCGCTGTTCCAGTCGCGCCATGTGTACAGCCAATCATCGCCCAGCACAATCGCGTCCGCGATGGCCAGATCGCTCCCGTCCGCATCGATGTCCAGCCGCAGGACATCCAGCGGAACGCGGCTGCCTACCAGGTTCAGGTCGCCGCCAAGCACCCGGATATCCGCGGCATCCGCCCTGCTGATCTGCTTCATGGCCTGATTGATCACGTCCGCCTCCGCAACCCGTAATGCGTCTTCGTTCGACCCGATTGCCCCGCAACATTTCAGATGCATCGCACCGATCAGTGCCGGCCCGATCGGTGTCTGGACCGCGGCGCTCACAAAGCGAATCGTCCGCCTCTCTCCGTTCCAATGCATTTCCAGATTGTTCGGTCCCGCCAATCGCAACGGGAATTTCGACGCGACCGCGACGTCCGGACCGACCGCCGCGTTCCAAGCAACCATCGCACCGATTTCGCCCGGCATGTGCTTGTTCAGCGTCTGCTCGAGTGCCGAGGCGTCACCCTTCCACTCCGACAGCATGATCACGTCCGGGTTGATCGCGCGGATTACCGCGCAGAATTTTTCCGGCGAATCCTGCAACTTGCCCCAAACGTTCCATGCCATCACCCGGATCGCGCTCGGCGACTTTGCGGGGATTCCATCGTTCGACAACTTTGGGCCGCCGGCGATCGACGGGAATTCGATCTCGAACGGATCGCTGTACCCGACAATCCGCCCGCGCTGGTCATAGATCACAAACGCTCCGCGGCCCTTGCCGCGCGAGCCCATGCCCGCTGTCGGAAGCCCCGACGCCGATGAAAAGAACCGCGACATCCGCGCGTCGTACCACTGCGAGGCGTACGTCGGCGCGAACATGAAATCAGAATCCTCTCGCTTCAATTCCGAGCGCGCTCCCGATTTGTCGAGCCGGAAAAACGCAACGCCGTGACCGGGCGCTCCTCCCTTCGGATTCTGCGGGGAAAACTGAACCTCGAGATCGGCGCCAATCCCCGCGAACGGTTTCTCGGGCCTCTGATACCCCGTCGCAGGGTTGCCGTCCGAATC
The DNA here is from genome assembly GCA_019636565.1 of Phycisphaeraceae bacterium. Classification (GTDB taxonomy): domain Bacteria; phylum Planctomycetota; class Phycisphaerae; order Phycisphaerales; family UBA1924; genus JAFEBO01. The sequence continues at coordinate 3,748 of JAHBXG010000065.1, read as the reverse complement.
GAGCAGCAGCGCCACGGTCTCGTCGCTGTCCTGTATCGTTTTCTTGTCGTCTCCCGGATTGAAGTGGAAGTACACAAACTGCTCATCCGCGCGTGCCGCGGCGCTCGTCGATGCCGATGCGGGCATGCGATTCGCACGGGGCGGGCTTGAAGCACAGCCCCACGTGACAAACGCCGCCAATCCAACCAACGGGATCAAAGCCTTGTGCATGCCCCCACTATCGCCTGTCCGGGCACGAACTGCAAATGCCCCTGCATTCCGCCGCCGCGTTTCGGCAAACCGCGAAGAGGGACTGTCAGGTTCCGGGGTGAGGCTTCCGGGACTCATATCTCATGAATCGGGTTGGGGAGAGCGGAACAACCGGGGCACAAATCCAGGTTCACATTCCAATCTGCCGCCCTGCCGATTGGTGAATCCGCTTGTCCTCTTCTCCCGACCCCCACTTCACCCACCCCTCCGCCCGGCCGATATGCGGGGCATGCGCACAATCCTCCCTTGGCGCCGCCATATCGCCACTGCCGCGCTGGCCGGAGCATTTCTCGCCACGGTCATACTCGGCCGCTCGCTTTCCGCACGTACCGCCAGCGCGTCCGAATCGCCGAGTCTCGGCGTGGAAACGCTTCCCTCCCTCGCACGCGAATTCGGCGTCACCCCGCTGGTCACGCTCGTCGGACGCGAATCGATCGTCCGCATCAGCGTGCGAGCCGGCAAGCGCGTTTACAGCGTCTTCGACCGGGCCGGCGCGCCGCTGGCAACGCGTCTTTCCCGAGCCGAACTCGCCCGCCAGTTTCCCAAGATCCGACTCGAAGAAATGCGGGACGTCGCCAGCGGTTTCGTGCCCGATTCCGCAATTCTGGCAGATACGCCCGATCCCGATTCGGCGAACTGATCCGCATCGCGATCTCCCCCTCTAGCATCCCGCGTGGCCGCGCTCTCACTTCCCGCTGATTGCCGCCGGATCATTCTGGTCGGCGGCACGTTCGACCCTGTTCATCTCGCGCACGTCGCGCTCCCGCAGGCGGCGCGAGTCGGCGCGAACATTCCCGATGCGCACCTGCTCTACATTCCCGCGGCCCGTAGTCCGTTCAAAGCAGATTCTCCCCGCGCCAGCGACCAAGACCGTGTTGCAATGTTGAAACTCGCCCTGCGCGAGGTGCCCAACGCATCGATCTGGACCGATGAGATCGATCGTGCCTCGGCAACCAACTCGCCCAGTTACACCATCGACACACTGAGGCGTCTCCGTACCGTCATCGCGCCCGACACTCAACTCCGACTCCTCATCGGCGCCGATCAAGCGGCGACATTTCACAAATGGCGTGAACCACGAGCCATCCTTTCGTTCGCTCCGCCCCTGGTCATGCTCCGCGGTGCCGACTCGGCCACGCTCCTGAACTCGCTTCGCGCCGCTGAATTCTGGAACGATCAGGAAATGGCCACCTGGTCGGCATCGGTCGTTCCGACTCCGCTTTCCCCGATCAGTTCGACGCTGCTTCGCGACCTGCTGGCCGTCGCCAGCCCCGTTTCCGAGCAGGAACTCGCGGCGAGTCTCGACCCTGCCGTGCTGCAATATATCCGAACGCAGGGCCTGTACCGCGATTGAAGGTGGACCTTCCGGACCCTCCGGTTCCCTGCGTACCGTCGGTCATGAAGACGCACAACACACTCTCCAAAAAGATTAAGTCGGACTCGATCGACCTGCTTCAGGCCCGCCTCGCCGATTCGCTCGACGCGTACAGCCACGCCAAACAGGCCCACTGGAATGTGCGCGGACCTGGATTCATCGCGATTCATGAGCTGTTCGACAAGGTGGCCGACGCCGTCGCCGAGAGTGCCGATGCCATCGCCGAACGCCTCGCAACCCTCGGCGGCTCCCCCAGCGGCACCGCGCGCGACACCGCCAAGAACTCCACGCTCAAGGCCTACCCGCACGGCATCGCGAACGAACACAAACACGTCGAGGCGCTCGCCGCTTCACTCTCGTCGCTGGCGACAGGCTATCGCGATGCAATCGACCAGAGCAATAAGATCGGTGATGCCGTCACCTGCGACCTCTTCACTCGGCTGACCGGCGAACTCGACAAGTACATCTGGTTCATCGAAAGCCACAACGCCTAAGCCGTTTCGCGTAATTCGCCAATCGAAGGGCAAAGCGATCTCGCTCAGAGAGCGGGCGTTATAGCCACCGCTCCATTCATTGCGCCGCCATCTTTCGGCGCCTGCGTCACCCGACGATCGCGAGCAGCACCGCAGGCACTGCCACACAGGCCGCCATGATCGGCAGGCTCGCAAAGAAGCAATCCCACCGGTCATCGTCGTCCATGCACAGCATGGTCGCGCCGGTCACCATCACCGGCACAAGCAACCACGTACGCGTGCTGTAAATCCTTCCGCTGCTGTACGGAAATACCAGTTCGGTTATCGCGAGCCCGACCAGCGTCACGCCAAGCACTTGCAAAAGCGCAATCGGAATCGTCGTGTCCAGAAATCGAAGGATTGCACCCAGCACCAGATACCCGATCGACGCGACAATCCACGTCGGAATCACAGCCGCCAGCCAGAACTGAATGCCCTGCGGCCCATACCACACGCCCGCAAGAATCAGCATCACCGCCAGCCCCGCGCCGCCCGCCCAGACCGCGTTGCGGCACGTCTCCCACAAAACGCGACCTGCCATCCACTCTTCTGCCTCCGTCATCACCTCCAGCGGAGCGGCGGCAAACGGCGCATGCCCCCCGCACTCCGGGCACTTGGTGCCGCTCACCCCTGAAAGGTCATAACCACACCCCGGGCACGGCGCGCGCGTCTTCAGTCCCGGCGGTACGACCGTCTCAATCCGCCCCAGCCTCGCACCACAATTCACGCAAAGCACCGCACCCGGGCGGATGGCCACGCTGCACGCCGGGCATTCCGTCGCGGTCTCCTCTGGCTCCTGCGCAAGCGGCAAGGGCTGCGGCTTGGCGGGAGTATTCAGCCTCGGCTCGAACTTCCTGTGCAGACTCATGCAACTATGTTACCAACTTCTCTGCCTCATTTGAACCTCAATTGGGGCGGGAATGCCATCAGGCACAGGAAGACGACCGGCCAATTGATCATGGCCAGAATCCCCGCGTCCGTTACTTCCAATTCGAAGTTTCGAAACAACAGCGCGATAATCGCGATCGTCACGAACGGGTACGCGATGAACACGTTGGAGGCGTCCACAAACACCTGCTCCGCCAGATAGCCGCACGATGCGACCACGAGAAGCCGCAGCAGCAACTGCGGCCAAGGCAACTCCACCTCAAGCCATAGCAGCATGCTCATCGCCGTCACGAAGCAGAGCGAAAAGTAGCGCACTCCCATTTTCGTCAGCCCCAGCCAGATCAGGTCGGTCTGGCTTGTCGCCCACATGAACGCCATGTACAGCCCGATCGCGATCGCCGTCGCCAACAGCGGCACAAAGTACTTGTGCACCACCTTCGAGGCCGTCCGTTCCCGCAGTGCCTCCTCCTTGAACCTCACTCGGCTGACACTGAAACTGAGCCCGGTGCCGCACTCCGGGCACTTGGTCGCATTCCGGAGCCCGGTGCAGTCGTAGCCGCACTTGCCGCACAATCGCTTCGATGTGCTCACCGTTGTTTGGGCTTCGATCGACTTTGGCGAATACCCGATTCGGTAGTCAAAGCCACATCCTCCGCACACCACATCCTCTTCACCGATGGGCTTTGCGCACGCCGGGCATTGCCTCTCGGCATGCTCGGCTCGC
>JAHBXG010000064.1 GCA_019636565.1 Phycisphaeraceae bacterium | reverse complement strand
CGCCCATGACGGCAACGTATTCGCCCCGGCGGATGGTGACATCGATGCCGCGGAGCGCTTCGACCATGATGCTGCCGTCGGGCTTGTAGTAGATCTTTTTGAGCGCGCGCAGCTCGGCAATCGGCGGAGGGATGCCGGCGGATGAGGTCGGGATGTGGCCGTTTGCTTCCGTCACAGAATTCGTTCCGCAAAAGACACTTCACCACAAAGGCTCAAGGCACGGAGACTCGAAGGCACTGAAACAGAATCAACGGGAAACAACAGAATGAAACAACTTTCTCCCTGCCTTTTCGAGACTCCAGGCGTGCTGTATAGCTCCGCGGGTAATCGGCGGCTGCAGTTCACTCGCCCGCGCGGTTCGAATCTTCGATCTGGAGTGACGCGAGGGCCGTCATGGGGTCAGGAGCGAAGCGGAAAATCTTGTCGAGGCCGGTGACCGACATGACCGACTGAACGTCCTCGGAGAGTGAGCAAAGGCGGAGACCACGCTTTTTCTCCGCCAGCAATTTGCGGATCTTGAGCAGGGACGCCAGATTCGAACTGTTCACGTAAGTGACGTTCGCAAAGTTGAGCACGACACTGGGAACCACGGCCCCCTTGGCACTCAAGCGGTCTCCGATCGATGAGAGTTCCTCAGAGAGGACGGGCTCATCGGCCAGATCGGCGATGACGATCGAATCGGACCAGTCGCTGGACATATGGGGATTCTAGCAAAGCCTCCATCGGGGCCAGCGCACGGCCTGCCATCACGCTTTGGGGGAACCGCTCTCGAATTCGGAGAGATCGGCGCGCAGCTCAAAGATCCGGTCGAGCCTCGTCAAAACCAGCATCTCCCGCACCGATGGCTGCAGCCCGGCAAGAAAAAACCGCTGCTTGCGGGCCTTGAAGAGCTGGCTGAGTTGAATCAGGCCGCCGAGCGAGACGCTGGGCATGAACGTGACATTCGACATGTCGATCGCCACCGCGTCTCCGGGCGATTGCTCCCCCGCCATCGCCACCGCGCTCCGGAGCGAAGAAAGATTCGTTTCGTCGATTTTTTCGGCGGTGACGCGAACGACGACCACGCCCGGGAGTTTCTGGGTCTGTGTCAGCGGCGAATCAGGCATACGGCTCCTCAAGGCTCAGGGGACGGTGGTAGCGGATTCAGGCGATGCCGGCGGTGCGTTTGATACCCCGCAGCCCCATAGCCATCGCTTCAGGGTTGGACGCAAATCGCATCGCTTCGGTGCCGCTGATTTCTTCAGCGGCATGCATGGTCAGAATATGCTGGTCGAAACTCTGCATTCCCGCCTCTCCCATCTGCAGGTAGTTGGCCAGTTCAGAGATCTTTCCTTCCAGGATGTACTTGGCGGTGACCGGTCCGCCCCGCAATATCTCGATCGCCGGACGGCGCTTCTCATCACGCGTCGTGATCAGACGCTGCGAGATGATGGCTTCAATCGAGTTTGCGAGTTGGGCGAGCAGGAGCTTGTGCTCGTTCACCGGGAACATCGCGATAATGCGCTCGATGGTCTGCGGGGCGTTGGCGCTGTGAACGGTGGAGAAAACCTGGTGGCCGGTATCGGCGGCACGCAGAGCCGTCCGGAGTGTTTCGACGTCGCGCAATTCGCCCACGAGAATGACATCCGGGTCCTGCCGGAGCGCCTGACGCAGGGCCTGATCGAATGAGGTGGTATCGGAACCCACCTCGATCTGCGTGACCAGGGCCTTCTTGTTCGTGTGGAGGTACTCGATCGGGTCTTCGACCGTGATGATCTTGGTGCGGAAACTCTCGTTGATCAGATCGATCATCGCCGCAAGCGTTGTGCTCTTGCCGCTCCCGGTCGTCCCGGTGACAAGTGTCAGGCCTCGACGCGAGAGCGCGATATCGTGAACGACCTTCGGCAACTTCAGGGCGTCGATGGAAGGAATCGTCGTGCGGATGACGCGCATGGTGATCCCGAATCGACCTCGGGTTCGAAAAGCGCTGCATCGGAAGCGCGATCCGGCGGGCATCGCGTACGAAAAATCGAGCCCTCGCGTCGCGGACCCGGCAATATCCTCGGCAAGGTGGCGCGGCACGATGGAGCCGAGAAACGACTCCATCTCCTGCTCGGTGAGCGGAGGACCCTCGACATGGCGAATGCTGTTGCCCAGGCGAAGCATGGGCGGCGCATCGGATTGCAGATGCACATCGGAGGCCCCGGTTTCGATTGCCCGACTGAGAAGCCTTTCAAAATCCATTTAGCAGATTCTCCGGGCTGTTCAGGCCGGAGTTAAGAGTACCAGACGGGAGGCTTCCCCTCGCTACGGCGTTGGGGCGTCGGGTGGGGTGTCGGATGGGGTGTCGGTCGCGGAGTCAGGTGGTGCTGCCTCGCCCTCCGACGCGGCATCACCGGCAATGCTCTCGTCGATGCGCGCGGCAGAAATCACCTTGTCGCCCTCGTGAAGGCTGACAACGCGGACGCCTTGCGTGCCGCGGCCGATCTGGCTGATCGTGCCAGCCTTTACCCGAACAAGCTGGCCGCCCTTCGAGACCACAACGACATCGTCGCCGTCCTTGATTCCCAGCGCCGAGACCGAACGTCCGTTGCGCTCGGTGGCCTTGATGTCGGCACGCCCCTTGCCGCCACGCGACTGGCTGCGGGCCTTTCCTTCTTCAGGCTGGACGCGGTATTCATCGACCAGCGTCCTTTTGCCGTATCCATTCTCGGAAATGGTGAGAAGCGAGATCGAAGGATCAACCGTGATGGAATCGCCATCGGCGTCCTTGGCCATGGGAATCTGGACCACGCCCACGACTTCGTCGGTCTCATCCAGTTCGATGCCCTTCACGCCGGCTGCGGAGCGGCCCATGAGCCTGGCGTCTTCCTCCGCGAAACGGATCGCCATGCCGGAAGCGGTGACGAGCATGATGTCGTCGGTGCCGCCGGTGAGCACAACGTCGAGCAGAGAATCGCCTTCCTTCAGGCCGACGGCGATGATCCCCGAACGGTTGACGTTCTGGTAGTCCTTGAGCGCGGTGCGCTTCACGATGCCGCCCTTGGAGCAGAACGTGAGGAAGTGGCTGCCGGATTCGAAATCCTTGATCGCGAGATACGCGCGGGTCTTTTCGCCTTCCCGAAGTTCAAGCAGGTTGATGATCGCGCGGCCCTTGCTGGTACGCGTCATCTCGGGCACTTCGTACACCTTCATTTTGAAGATGCGCCCCGTGTTGGTGAAGCACAGCAGATCGTCGTGCGTTCCGGCAACGAAGACGTGCTCGATGAAGTCTTCGTCCTTCGCATCGCCCGCACGGATGCCCTTGCCGCCCCGCCCCTGCGTTCGATAGGTATCCAGCGGAACCCGCTTCACGTAGCCCTGGTGACTGATGGTGACAGCGACATCCTCTTTCGGGATGAGCTCGGCGATCGTGATATCGACTTCCGTGTCGTCGATGGTCGTTCGCCGTTCGGCGAGTTTGCCGAGCCCATAGCGGGCCCGCATCTCCTCGCAGTCGTCCTTGATCATGGCTCGGACTTTGGTCTCGCTGGCCAGGATTGATTCGTATTCTTCGATTTCCTTCACGAGCTGGTTGTACTCGTTCACGAGCTTTTCGATCTCAAGTCCGACCAACTGAATGAGCCGCAACGCACCGATTGCTTCCGCCTGAACGCGGGAGAGCAGCACGCCACCCGCCGTCTCGGCCGCGTTGAGCATCCGCTTCAGACGCTCGGGAAGCTTGGGGGCGTAGGGATGCGTCGCCGGAATCTGGAAGCGCCGTTCCATCAACTTCTGGATGGCTTCTTCCCGCGTCCGGCTGGCTCGGATGATCCGGATCACCTCATCGATATCGCAGACCGCGTAGATCAAGCCTTCCAACTCGTGGGCCTTCTTCTTGGCCTGACGGAGCAGGAAGTTCGTACGTCGGCGGATCACGTCGCGACGGTGCTCGATGTAAAGATCAAGCAGTTCGCGCAGGCCCAGCGTGCGCGGCTGGCGGTTCACCAGAGCGATATTCATGATGCTGAACGTGTCCTGCAGGCTCGTGAACTCGTACAACTGCTTCTCGACCACGCGCGGATCGGCACCTCGTTTCAACTCGATGACGATGCGGGTCGCCGCTTCGCGGCCCGATTCGTCTCGAACGTCCGACACGTCGGGAATGCGGTCTTCTTCCACCGCGTCCACGATCTTCTTCAGCAGCAGTTCCTGCGAACTGTTGTACGGAATCTCATCGATGACGATCTGGTGTCGCTCGCTCTTGGCGCCCTCGCCTCCCAGCGTTTCAATCCGGCAGGTACCCCGCACGGTGATGCGTCCCCGCCCGGTGGCGTAGGCCTCCATGATTCCGCGACGGCCGAGGATCGAGCCGCCGGTCGGGAAGTCCGGGCCTTTCATGCCCGCGCGGATCACCTTGCCCGAGGCGTCGGTGACGTCCTGCATGATCTCCAGCAGCGTGATCTGCGGATTCTCCAGTACGCGGATGATGGAGTCGAAAACCTCGAGCGGGTTCTGGGGTGGCAGGCTGGTTGCCATGCCGACGGCGATCCCGATGCCGCCGTTGATGAGCAGCTGCGGGAACTTCCCGGGAAGCACCTTGGGCTCAAGCAGGCGATCGTCGTAGTTGGGCTGAAAATCAACTGTGTCGTAGTCGATGTCAGCGAGCATGTCGACCGCCGCGTGCATCATGCGCGCTTCGGTGTATCGCATGGCCGCCGGCGGATCACCGTTGATGGAGCCAAAGTTGCCCTGCGGATCGATGAGCGGAACTCGCATCCGCCACTTCTGGGCCATGCCGACAAGCGTCGGGTAAACAACCGCTTCGCCGTGCGGGTGGTAATCGCCCGACGTGTTGCCGGCGATCTTGGCGCACTTGAGGTGCTTGCGGCCAGGGCGCAGTTTCAGGTCGTTCATCGCGACCAGGATCCGCCGCTGCGAAGGCTTGAGCCCGTCACGAACATCGGGCAATGCCCGGTCCATGATGGTGCTCATCGCGTACGTCAGGTAGGAATCCTGCAGTTCGCGTTGGATATCAAGATCGAGCACCCGCCCGCCGGGTGTTCCAGCGCCGTCGTCCGCAACCACACCCCCGCCACTCCCCGGCAAATCTCCATCGGGGCCGCGTGTTGCATTCAGATCGTCGGTCATCCATACCTCCGAGAAGCGCGGGCGAAGGGCAAAGCCCGGGCCGCCATCGTCCGAAAAACCCGCCGAAAAAGGCGGGTCCGAACCAGCGGCTATTCTAGTCGAAATTCCGGCAGTTTTCCTGCGCGGAGGGGGCGAAAAACCCCTTGAATTTCAGGCTTTTACAGATAACTGCCGGAATTCATTTTTCAAGTTTTCATGCCCGCGAGAAACGCATGCATCCGATCGCAGGGTTCACCGGCTCCGCTGGGCACCTTCGACCGCCTCGCACAGTGTGATGAGCGCCAGGGCCCCGGCTTCGCCGCTCATGCGCTGATCCCACATCGAGTTGCGAACACCCCATTCGGATCGAAGCGGATCGACGAACATCGTGCCGTTGTACTCATCACCCATCAATTGACGGACAAACCGCAGACAAGGCACCAGTCGGGCGATCTCCTGGGGGCGCTTATCCGGCGGGGTCAGGCGATCGTCGTTCAGCATCGCGGCCAGGCCGGCAATCACCCGAAGGCTTTGAGCCGACGGAAGGGGTGCACGCGATCCGGTGAACACGATCCCACCAACAAGATCTTCCCCATCGGCACCCGCGTCCTGAGGCCGCATGACAAACTTGAACACCAGATCGCGCCATTGATCAAGCACGACAGTTGACGCAATCTCTCCCGAGGGTTCGGTAGCGCGAGCGGCCATGATGATCCACGGCATCGCGGTGGCGAGTTTCTCGACCGGCGCGGCTCGGAACACGGCAGCGACAGCCCTGCCGGAGAGCTCCGTCATCTCCGCTCTTGGCTCGGCTCCCGATGCGGCCCACGCCGCAAGCGAGGAAACCGAGGGCGATCGAACAGGGCCTTCCAGGATCTCTCGCACTTCTTTGCGAGCGGCAAGCAGGGCCGGCTGAGCCTCTGGCGCATCAAGGGCGAGCAACTGCAGCGTGAGCATGAACGCCGCGGAAGCGATCGGAGACCGCTCGATCCTGCGTTTTTCGTCGTCTCTGGCGGAAAGGTCGCGGACGACAGCACGGGCGGCATCGCGGGCACGGGCTGCGGCATCGGCGGTCAGGACGCCGCTATCGGCCGCCCGGGCCAGCGCGAGCGCAATCAGGGATTCTTCCGCGATCTCGGCACGCGGAATGCAAGCTCCTGAAACGGGCGAATACAGACCGCTGACGAGCGCGCCATTCTCGTGTATCGCGATGCGCGACAGGAGATGCGCAGTTAATCCGTCCGCCCAGGTCTTCATCGCCGCGACGTGCACGTCGCGCTCCTGAACCACTTTCCCATTTCGGTAAAGAAACTGGGGTGCTTCCACAGGAGAGATCTGGGCAAGATGCGAGACCTCAAAGCGATAGAACGTCACTTTGCGATCTCGCATCAGTTTCTCGGGATCGCTCGCGACATCGCCCCGGATACCCACGGTCGGGTCCTCGAGCACGTTTGCGGCGCACGATGCAAGTGCGTCGCCCGGAGATTGCCCGCCGGAACCGACAGAACGATCAGCGCCGTATCCGAACGTCAGCATCATCGAGGGAAACGCCACACGCAGTTTCTGGTGTTCCCCCTCGCCCACGCGGGCGCCGACACCGTCGATACCGGCCGGAATCTCAAGATCGGTATCGTCGTAACTTGAGGGCTGATACGGGATCAGGGCGCCCGAGGCTTCAAGCGATATGGTGATCCGTGACGCGTTCTCGGGTTTCCCCTTTTCGCCAAAAAAGCGACCGGCGTCGCGCATTGCATCTCGCGCGGCACGTTCGAGCGCGTCAGGGCCTCCGACCTGCACGCTGCGCCCGATGATGCGTCCGCCGTATCGCAGGGTGAGACAAATCACGCCGGTGGAGTTCCCCAGTTTGGTGGCATCGGGGCTTGCAGCGACAGACCAAGTATCGATCCAATCACGGAGGACCCCAAAGGCCTCCATCATCAATTTCGGCTCGGGCGTGCGGAGCAGATCCTGAGTGATCGCCGCGACATGCCGCTCTTCGCCATCGGGGTGTTTCGGAATCGTGTCCTGTGCCGCGGCGGACGCAAGCATCGCCAAAAACCCCAGCAGCGAACCAAAGACGCGGCCGCGCGCCGTCGCGCACGGAGGACAGTTGGCGTTGCACAGATGCCACGGGACGACACGCTCGGGGACCGAGAACCCCTTGGTTCCGAAAAAAACGGCCTCGTTCGGAGCGAGACGGGGCGCGGTCGCCAAAAGGCGATTCCGGCACACCTGTTGCATCAAATTCACCACGAGCCGCGACAATGCGGCCCGCACATCCAAAAACGAGTAGGAAAACCAAGACATGAAATCGCTTCTTTCCATGACTGACAGCCGCCGCAAGATCTCGATTCTGTTCATTCTGAGCTTCCTGGCGATGTGCTGAACCGCCCTTCGGGTCGGTTGCCGCCCCCAGCCCCGCCCCCGGCCAGCCGATCGAATCCCCGAATCTGGACCGCTCCGGCCCAGACATGCCCCTCAGTTCCGCCCGCTCGTTGCGGTGTAGAGCGCTTCGCGCCGCACCGTGACTTTACCTCCGTCGCACGCTTTGTGTTGCCGCCTTTTTCAATGTGCGACAAAGTGAAAAGCCCCGGTCTGACGACCGGGGCTTGAGGTTTTTGGACTCGTTACCGAGCAGCGACTGACCAAATCACTGGAACTTGATCTTGTCCGTGCCCATGGCGTCGTGGCTGTCCATGCCGCCGCGGGTCGGAGAATCCTTCTTGCTGGCCTTCTTCGTACCCTCTTCTTCCGTGCCGCCGCCGGTGGCATCGCCCCACTGGGCGCGCTTCAGCGAGAGGCCGATCTTGCGGTCGGCCTTGTCGACGCGGAGGATCTTCACATCCACCTCGTCTCCGGCCTTGACCACATCCTGCGGATTCTCGACCTTGTGGTCGGCAAGTTCGCTGATGTGGAGCAGACCCTCGAGGTCCGACTCGAGTTCAACGAACACACCGAAATTGGTGATCTTCGTGACCTTGCCTCGCACGACCATGCCCGGCTTGTAATGCTCCGGAATAGCCGTGAGCCACGGATCTTCGGTGAGCTGCTTCATGCCAAGGCCCACGCGCTGCTTCTCGCGGTCGACTTCGAGCACCACGCACTTGACCGTGTCGCCCTTCTTGAGCACTTCGTTCGGGTGCGTGACCTTCTTGGTCCACGACATGTCGCTGATGTGCAGCAGGCCGTCGATACCCGGCTCGATCTCCACGAACGCGCCGTAGTTGGCCAGGTTCCGCACCTTGCCCTCGATGATCGTGCCCGCCGGATATTTCTCGCCGACGAGCTCCCAGGGGTTCACCTCGGTCTGCTTCATGCCGAGGCTGATTTCCTGCTTGTCCTTGTTGATCTCAAGGACGACAACTTCAACTTCCTGGTTCGGGGCCACGATCTCGCTCGGATGATTGATCCGACGCGTCCACGACATCTCGCTGATGTGGACAAGGCCTTCGATGCCGTCCTCCAGCCGCACGAACGCGCCGTACGACATGAGGTTGACCACCGCACCCTTGATGCGGCTGTTGACCGGGTACTTCTTCTCGATCTCTTCCCACGGCGAGGCCTCGCGCTGCTTCATGCCAAGCGCGATCTTCTCCTTCTCGCGGTCGATGTTGAGAATCTTCACTTCGACCTTCTGGCCCACCTTCACCATCTCGCTCGGGTGGTTGATCCGGCCCCACGACATGTCGGTGATATGCAGCAGACCGTCGATGCCGCCAAGGTCCACAAACGCACCGAAATCGGCGATGTTCTTGACCTCGCCGGTGATGATGTCGCCTTCCTTCAGCGTGTCCATCAGGCGCTTCTTCGCCTGGTCGCGCTCTTCTTCGATCAGTTTTCGCCGGCTGATCACGATGTTGCGGCGCTCGGTATCAATCTTGAGGATGCTCGCACGAACCTTGCGGCCGATGTAGTCGCCAACATCGCCCGGACGGCGCACATCAACCTGCGACGCCGGAAGGAACACGTTCACGCCGCCGATATCAACGAGCAAGCCGCCCTTGATCTTGCGCGTCACCAGACCTTCAACAACATCACCTTCCTTGGTCGTGTCGAGCAGCTTCTGCCAGGCCATCATCCGATCGGCCTTGCGCTTGCTCAGTTCGATCAGTCCGCCCTCGCCCTCAAGATTCTCAAGCAGCACCTCGAAGGTGTCGCCGATCTTGAGCGTCTCGAGGTTCTCGAATTCAATCTTCGGAACAAGACCTTCGCTTTTCAGGCCCACTTCGATCACGACGTCATCACCGGCAAAGCCGATGACCTTGCCCTTGATCAACTTGCCCGCCGTCAGGCCTTCGATCTGGTCGCTCAGGAACGAGTCCATGTAGCCGGTCTGGCCCACCGGCGCCTTCGCGCCGTACGCCTCGCGGAACAACGCTTCCGCTTCCGAATCAGCCACTTTGAGCGATGCGATCAGGTTTTCATCAATCATGTTTTTCTCTTGGTTCCTCGGGCGCAACACGCTGCGTTGGTCACTCGCACGCGTCGGCACCAAAACCGCAGCCCGGGAAGCCCGCCATGGCGAGCCTGCGGACCTTGGTCTGCCCCCTCTCGTGGAGAGGAACGGGGGCGATGGGGGTTCGGCGTCCTGCTGAACTTTCCGGCTGCCGCGAACACCCGCGGCGGCACGTCTCCGGTTGACCAACCGAAGACCAAATACTAGGCACTCGTCATCTCTCTCCGTATCTCGCCTGACCCCCGCTCAACTTCGATCCCCGCTCCTGCCAAGCCGCCACCGGCCGAACAAAGCACCGCCTGTCCGGTACATTCTTTCGCATGGCCCCCCACCTGCAAGGCACGCTCCCGAACATTTTCCGATGGACCCCGCCGGGCCGCGCGCTCGTCTTCCTTCTCTCCGCAACCTCCATCTGGTGCCTGCTTTCTGATTTCTACGGCATCCTGTCGATGCGAAACTTCGCGCTCTGGATCATGGCGCCCGCTTCGATCGCTCTCGTCGTGCTCGGGCTGATCGACCGGCATCAATGGCGAACCACCACCGCCTCCTCTGCAGCCAGTGCATCCCTGATGAAGGCCGTCCCGCCTCATCCCGGTTCGCTCGCACGCGCCCTCGTCATCGGCGCCGCCGCCGGCCTCATCGCCGCGATCGCGTACGACATCTTCCGTCTCCCCTTCGTGTTCTCCAAAGCCTGGGGTCTTGAGCCCCTCGTCCCGCAGATGAACCTCTTCAAGGTCTTCCCGCGTTTCGGCGCCATGCTGCTCGGCCAGCAACTCGAACAGCCCCACTACACGCTCGGCACCCATCTTCTCGGCTGGGCGTATCACTTCTCCAACGGCATGACCTTCGGCATCATGTTCATCGCGCTCATCGGCGATACCTCCCGCCGCGGCATGGTCTTCACCATCGTCGCCGGCATCGTCATGGCAACCGGCCTCGAAGCCGGAATGCTCTTCAGCCCCTACACCCAGTTCTTCGGGATCCACCTGACCACCACGTTCGTCATCGTGACGCTCACCGCGCATCTCATTTTCGGAGCGGTCATGGGTTGGCTGGCGAAGAAGTGGCAGCCGACGCTGGCGTGACAAGCGATTCCGGAAGCCAGAGACCCGTCGCGAGCCAATCCCGCCGCGCTCTCTCGGCGTTTTCAACTTTTCCGCACTCAGGGCACATCACCATCGATTCGCCGATGGGGTAAACGCAGCGTGTGCAGACCGCCCCTTCGTGGTGCCAAAGCTGCCGGACAATGCGGCGCAGCACCACCCACTTCGCAATCTCGTGTCCGTAAAACATCATGAAGAAAAACACGGTCATGACAACCATCTGCCCACCGAATCGCGGAAACGCAAACCAAAGAAGGAAGACCGGAATCGTCATCCCGGCCATGATCGCAACCGCAAACCATCCCGCTTTCTTCGTTGCCGACAGCATGCTCGCATCGATGGGATACAGCACCGGCTTGTCCGAAAGAAACTCGCGCCCGCATCCCACACATTCGCGGCATTTTTCGGGTGATCGAGCATCGCACCTCGAACACCATCGCGAAGGCGGCAGACTCATTCGAGGCATCAGCACGAATTCCGCGACCACGAAAAGCACAAACAACATCGAAAGCACGCCGATCTCAAACCAAGGGAGTGGCCGAATCCCGAAGCTTAACAGGACTGCCAGATTCAAAAGCGGGTAAGCAAGAATCCACCTGCGTCGCGAAGTCGAATTCGCCGGATACCGCGGCATCATCGCACCGGCTCCGGTACCCGCACCTCGCGAGCCGCCGCCACCGACCCGCTTGAGTCAACTCGCCTCTCCCAAAGCCCCGACCTCTCCCACTGCGCCTGCAACTGTTCTTCGGTCTCCCGCAGCCCGCACTCCGGACATCGGTCGCCTCGGTCATCGCGGGGATACATGCAGACGCTGCACAGACGCCCATCGGAAATCTCAAGCCTCTCGATGAGCCTCACAATCCTGCGCCGGTTGACGAAGCCCGCAAACGGCAGACTGAGAAACACCGTCGCACCAAGCGCAACGAAGATCAACGGAGTCCAGATCAGCAGCACAAAGAGAAACAGCGAAGCGGGAACGAGAATGAACCACGGGTTCCAACCCTTGGCCGCCGCTCGCAGGCACGGGATCGGCGACTCCGGCACGTTCGGAATCGACCGCACCGTCCGCCAGTTGATTTCCGCGCCGCACTTCACGCACCTGGGCCGATCCGCCGAGGCTGTCGCGCCGCATCGCTTGCACACCCGCCGATGGATGATCGGGCTGTACCTCGTCAGCCCCCAGTAGACGCCCGCTGCCAGCACCGCGATGCCCAGAATCGACCAGACCGCTGCTTCGGTGTCCTTGTACCGATTGACCACCACGATGCCAAGCGCGATGATCCCGCCGATCGCGAGAAAGAGCATCGGCGCCGCCCGATCAAGCGGACTTCGCAGGCTCTTGCTCAAGCACCCACTCCCGCCAGCCTCAGCAGCACCTGATCCATGTTGTGATCAAACCCCCCTCGCGTCATCACTTCATCCGCTCCCGCCGCCTGAGCCGCCGCAAGCGCATCCCGCGCCACGTGAGGCCCAAACGCCAGCACCCGAACATCCCTTTGCCCCTCTGCCCCTTTGCTCCGCTGTCCTTTCACTCTTCCCACCATTTCCATCGCCATCTCCGCCACATCGAGATCCACAATCAGCGCCTTCACGTCGCTGTCCGCAAGCCTCGCCTCCAGCATCTCCATGTTCCGAACCGGGCGACACGCAAGTCCGAGCGAATCGGCCGTGGCCTTGATCTTGCTTGCCCAAATCAGGTCTGCCGCGAGGTAGAGAATCATCACGAATCAAAGGCTCCGGTCCGCCCCCAACCGGTCCGGAAGCGTTTTCACCGCGTGAAAGATGCCCAATTGACCGGCCCCGCAGCACGGCGGGCGTGTTCGACTATCACACTCCCTCGCATCTATCATTTAGGCCCGGCCAAGCGGACGCCGTGGGGTCGGCTCTGGGCAATCAGTCAGCCCGTTCTGCCGATCGCCTCATCCGCCAAATCATTCTCGCGGACACATCCATGACCACCCTCGCCAAGCCCCCGACCCCGATGCAAAAACCGAAGAACGTTCCACCCGCGAGTTACAACTCGCCCATCTTCGAAGAGCTTGGCTTCCCCACCGATCCGCACAACCTCTACCGCCAGACCGTCGGCGCGATGCTCTACGCGTCCGAACTCATGGGCCTCCCCCACCGCGTTCAGATCATCCTCGCCCAGCCCAAGACCGAGATCATGGTCCACTTCCCCGTGAAGATGGACGACGGTCACTACCGCCTCTTCAAGGGCTACCGCGTTCAGCACAACAACGCGCTCGGCCCCTACAAGGGCGGCCTCCGCTTCCATCAGGACGTCCACCTCGACGACGTCAAGTCGCTCGCCTTCCTCATGACCATGAAGTGCTCCCTCGTCGGCGTTCCCTTCGGTGGAGGCAAAGGCGGCGTCAAGGTTGATCCGCGCAAGCACTCCAACGCCGAGATGGAACGCATCGTCCGCCGCTTCACCACCGCCATCGCCCACGGCATCGGACCCGATTACGACATCCCCGCCCCCGACGTCGGCTCCAACGCGCAGCACATGGCCTGGATCGCCGACACCTATTCATTCCTCGCCGATGTGGGCGGCAAAGATCCGTCCGCCGTCATCACCGGCAAGCCCATCGAATACGGCGGCTCTCTCGGGCGCGAAAAAGCCACCGGTCAGGGCGTCGTCGACACCCTCATCGAGATGCTCCCCGAACTCGGACTCAAGCCCGAGCAGTGCACCTTCAGCGTGCTGGGCTTCGGCAACGTCGGATCCTGGTCCGGCAAGATCTTCCAGGACAAGGGCGCCAAGATGATCGCCGTCGCCGATCACACCGGCTTCCTTGTCAACGAGAAAGGCATCGACGCCCACGATCTCGCCACATACGTGCAGCAAAAAGGCGGCGTCGGCGGCTACACCAAGGCAACCGCCGTCAGCAAGGAAGAGTTCTACAAGACCAAGGTCGAGGTCTTCATTCCCGCTGCCCTGGAACAGATGATTCAGGAGTCCGAGGCGAAACTGATCAACGCGATCGTAATCGCCGAAGGCGCAAACGCCCCCACCACGCCCGGTGGAGAACGCATCCTCACCGAGCGCGGCATCGAAGTCCTCCCCGCCATCCTCTGCAACGCCGGTGGCGTCACCGTCTCCTACTTCGAATGGGTCCAGAACAAGACCTACCAGATGTGGGACCTCGAACACGTCGATCGCGAACTCAACAAGCACATGGTCAAGGCCGCGTCAAAAACCCGCGACGCACGCCGCAAATACAACTGCGATCTCCGCTCCGCCGCATACATCGCCGCCTGCGAACGCCTCAACCAGGCCTACGCCGCCCGCGGCATCTTCCCGTAAGAATCTATTCCAAACTCGATCACCTTCAAACCCCGCGCGTATCGCGGGGTTTTTCTTTCTGAAGCCCCTTCCCTGAGGGAAGGGGTTTGGGGAAGGGAGCCGTTCTCGCAGCAATCACCATTCGATCGCACGCATGCATCCTCTCATTCCAAAGCCCCCTCCCCGAGGGAGGGGGTTGGGGTGGGTTCGCTTTGTACGGCTTCGGTGTTTCGCACGAAGTCCCTGCATTTCGCTGCAAAGCGGCGACAGCCTGGAGCCTGCGGCGTGAGCCGCAGGTAAGGGCAAGCCGACTTGTTCCAGCCGCGAAGCGGCGACACTCAGTTGCCCGCGCACCCTCAACCCGATGCAAAGGCGCACTTGCATCGCTTGTGCGCTCTCGCAATAAACAGAATGTACTCTCCCCAAATGCCCTCTCCTCGCATCCGCCGCTATTCTCGACTCCTCGCCTTCGTCGGCGCTTCCCTCACGCTCTTCCTCATCATCGCCGCCGGCTACTTCTACTTCGCGATGATCGCCATGCCCGGCAGCACATTCGCCGGCCCGCTTCCCCCACTCACCGAATCTCAAAAGGCACTCGCAACCGACCTCCGCACCACCGTCACCCACCTCGCCGCGACAATCGGCAAACGCAGCATCTATCACCCCAAGGAACTCGCCGAGTCCGCGCTCTATCTGAAAGAGCAACTCACCGCCGCCGGTTACGAAGTCAACGAACACTCGTTCCCCACCAAAGGCAGTCTCACTCCAAACCTCGAAGCCACGCTCAAAGGCACATCACACCCGAACGAAATCGTCGTGATCGGCGCGCACTACGACACAACCCAGCGTTCCCCGGGAGCCGACGACAACGCCAGCGGCTGCGCCGCCATCCTCGCCCTCGCCCGCTCGTTCAAAGACAATCCTCAGCCCCGAACCATCAAATTCGTCCTCTTCCCCAACGAAGAACTCCCCACCGGCGGCACATCCGAAATGGGCAGCTGGATCTACGCCAAAAAGGCCCGCGCAGCAGGCGACAACATCACCGCCATGCTCAGCCTCGAAATGCTCGGCTACTTCACCGACGCATCCAACTCCCAAAAATATCCCGCCCCGCTTTCCAGCTTCTACCCCACCACCGGCAACTTCATCGCCTTCGTCTCCAACTACGACAATCGCGCCCTCGTGAAGCAATGCGTCCGCGCCTTCCGCGCCGGCGCACAATTCCCCAGCGAAGGCGCCGCACTCCCGAACTTCATCCGCGATGTCAGCCGCTCCGATCACTTCGGCTTCGGCAAAGAGGGCTACCACGCCCTCATGGTCACCGACACCGCAAACTTCCGAAACCCCAACTACCACAGCGTAAAAGACACTCCCGACACCCTGAACTACGACTCGATGGCCCGGGTCGTCGAAGGCCTCCGCGCCGTGCTGATCAATCTCGCATCGCCAGGTAACTAGAGCGGGTTCATTTCAAGCCTGGCGTTTATTGCCTTTTCGCTGCAAAGCCGCGACAGCCTGGAGCCTGCGGCGCGAGCCGCAGGGAACGCGAAATGAATCAACAAAGCCGCGAAGCGGCGACACCTCTTCGGCCACAACACGCGACGCCTGAGACAAACACGCTCGAACCCACGCGACCGACAGTGCCCGCATCCGCGCGCCACCCGCTCGAACAAATTTCATTCGCGCCTCTCGCGCCTCTGCATTCGCGCTTCTCCTTCCAAATCCTCCGCCCATGAAATGGGCACTCGGACGTTGCCAGATGCGCAGCATCTGGCAAACGCGCGCACCATCCATCCCGCCCGTGAAACGGGCGGACGTTCGTGCCATTGCAGCGCACCAAGTTCTTCGTTCCGCTATGTGGAAATCCGAGATCGCCCCTGTACCAATCGTGTAGTTACTGCTCTTTGGAGCCAAAGGTGTGCGACAACGCACCCCCACTTTCCATTTCGCAAAATACAATCAATCTCGCCGCCGCGCAATCACTTGCGCGCGATTTCGCCCAGACCCCAGTTACGGTTATTTCGGGCCATTGGCGCTCCGCGCCCCCTCTATAGAGCCCCCCCGTTTTTTCGCAAC
>JAHBXG010000063.1 GCA_019636565.1 Phycisphaeraceae bacterium | reverse complement strand
CCGGATGCCGGATGCCGGATGCCGATGGATGATAATTGCAGCTATTTTTCCTGCTCTTCGCGGAGCGCGAGCATCGAGGAATAGGCGACGTAGTACTTGTTAATGTTGCGGACGTAGCGCACGGTCTCGATGCCGATTTCCTGCATCGCGATCTGCTCGACGTTGTCGAACCAGAGATTGGGGTTGAGCCCGGCGGCCCTGGCTCTTTCGCGGAGCTGGCGGATACGCCCGGGCCCGGCGTTGTATGCCGCGAGCGTGAAATCCACGCGCGGGCCCGGCGCGAGATCGTCGTCGCTGAAGTAATTTTCGCGGAGCCACGCCATGTACTTGATGCCGGCATGGATGTTGTTGGCGGCAGTTTCGATACTGCCGCAGCCCATTTGTTTGCCGGTGCTCGGGAGAAGCTGCATGATCCCGATCGCGCCGGCGCTGCTGCGCTTGTCCTGATCGAGCTGCGACTCCTGATATCCCTGCGCGGCCATGAGCAGCCAATCAAATTGATACTTCTCCGCGAATTTTTTGAAGTCGGCGGTCAGGCGTTCGATGCGGGCGCGATCAACCGGACGGAGCGCATCCTTGCACCACTTGGTATTGACGAAGTAGCGTTTGAACAGGATGTTGCCGAGCAGCGTGCCCTTTTTGTGATCGGCAACGAAGTGGTTGAGGCTTTCGAGCAGCTTGCTGCTATCCGGGCGAACGGCGAATGCGATGTTGTTGCCGCTCGAGAGGAAGACGTCATCGTGCACGGTGAGATTCGGCAGGACCTTTGCCCACAGATCCGCGATATGCCGATCGCAGGCGGTGAACGGAACGGAACCGGCGGAGACGAGTTCGAGAATGTCCTCGGTTTCGAGGGGGCGCTCGGGCGTGTGGATGCGTATTGGCTTCCTTCCTTCTTTCACAAGCCGCGCGGACAAGGCCTTTGCGTGCGCTTCGTAGCTTGACCCTTCGACGAGAAGCAATTCCTGGCCGGCGAGATCATTGATCGATGAGATTTCGGGGCTGCGCGGGCCGCTGACGACGACTTCGTGGACATCCGAGATGTACGGATCGGAGAATACAACTTTCTCAGCACGCTCCGGCGTGATTGTGAAGTTCGACGCGATGATGTCGCCTTTTCCTTCAAGAAGCGCCGGGATCAGATCATCGAAGGCGACCGGAACAAAGACGAGCGTGAGCTTGCGGTCGTGATCGCCGAGGCTCTTGACGAGATCATCGCGATAGGCGGTCATCAGATCGTGCGTGAAACCGAGGCACCGGCCCTGATCGACGAAAAAGTCGGTGCGCGTCGGGCTCACAAGCACGCGGATTACGCCGAGCTTGAGCATGTCGGGCAGATCGTCGTGGCGAAGAGCGCCGACGCGCTGGATGAGGATGTCGGATTCGGGCTGAGCCTTGGCGACCGGAGCGAGCAACACGAGTGCAGCCGCGAGAAGGCATCGTGCAGTCATGCGGTGAGTCTATCGCACGGGGCAGCGTTTCGCGCATTTCAGGGGCAAGCGGTTGGAAGTCCAAATCGACCGCAGTTTTCCGTTTAGACTAGTGTCCGACTAGTCGATATACTTGGGAATGGCCGAATTCAAGGACAACCGGATCGGAGCGTACGACGCCAAGACCCACTTCTCCGACCTTCTTGAGAGGGTGGAAAACGGAGAAGAAGTGACCATCACTCGACACGGAGCGCCGGTCGCCAAGATGGTTCCGGTTCGGCGCAGTTCTGCCGCCAAAAAGCGGGCGGCGATCGAGGGCATGCGCAAACTCGCGAAGGGAATGAAGCTTCGCGGACTGCGGATCAAAGACCTCATCGCGGAGGGGCGCCGGTGAGCGCCGCGTTTGTTCTCGATTGTTCGACGACTCTTACTTGGCTCTTCGACGAAGAAGCGACGCCGGAAACTGGTGAATTGCTCTCTCGATTGCAAGAAGAAGCGGCAGTTGTTCCGGGCTTGTGGATGCTCGAAATTGCGAACGCGCTCGCGATGGCGGAAAAGCGCAAGCGGAGCACGCCGGCACAATCAGACAAATTTCTGAAGATGTTGTCTGCGCTCGACATTGATGTCGATCATGAATTCGCGAGCCGGGCGTTCGGCCCGCTGTTGTCACTCTGCCGCGCGCACGGGTTGACCAGTTACGACGCTGCATACCTCGATCTTGCAGCGCGGCGGCGCCTGCCGCTGGCGACGATGGACAAGCAGCTCGCGACCGCTGCAAGGAAGTTGAAGATCGCGGTGCTCGGATAGCGAGTGCGCTCAGGATGTCGGCTTGGCTTCCTTCGCCCAGCTGTCCTTCAGCGTCACCGTTCGGTTGAATACGAGTTTGCCCGGCGCCGAATCCTTATCCACGTTGAAATAGCCCAGCCGCTCGAACTGGAAGCGTGTGCCTTCGAGCGTTTCGCTGTTGTACTTCGCGTTCGCGGCGAGCCAGGGCTCGACGAGCGCCTGCACGACCTCGAGTGAATTCGGGTTGAGATCGTCGAGGTAGTTTCCCGTCTTCTCGCCGGGAACCTCTGCGGTGAAGAGCCGATCGAAGAGCCGCACTTCCGCGGGTACCGCGTGCTGCGCGCTGATCCAGTGAATCGTGCCTTTCACCTTCTTGGTCGGCTTGCCGTCCGGCCCGACCGGGGCATCGCCGCCACGGGTTTGCGGGTCGTACGTCGCGCGGATGCCGGTGATGCTCCCCGACGCGTCTTTTTCGACGCCCGTGCAGGTGATGAAGTAAGCCCAGCGCAGGCGGACCTCAGCCCCCGGCGCGAGCCGGAAGAACTTCTTGGGCGGGTTCTCCATGAAGTCGTCCTGCTCGATGTAGATCACCTTCGAAAACGGAACCTTGCGTTTGCCCGCGCCTTCGTCCTCGGGGTTGATCACGAAATCGAGTTCGTCGACCTTGTCTTCCGGCCAGTTTTCGATCGTCACCTTGAGCGGCTTCAAGACCGCCATCGTCCGCGGCGTCGTCTTATTCAGCACGTCGCGCACGGCGTTTTCGAGCCGCCCGATATCGATGTAGCTTTCGACCTTGGTGACGCCGACATCGGTCACGAAATTGCGGAGCGCCTCCGGCGGAAACCCCCGCCGGCGCATCGCGCTGATCGTCGGCATGCGGGGGTCGTCCCACCCCGACACCGTCTTTTCCTCCACCATTTTGAGCAGGTTGCGCTTGCTCATGACCGTGTAGGTCGGACGCAACTTCGCGAACTCGATCTGCTGCGGATGGTGGATGGGCATGCCCCACTCGCTGCCGGGGCCGCGCCCGTCGTTGATCGCGTCGATGAACCAGTCGTAGAGCGGACGGTGGTTCTCGAACTCGAGCGTGCAGATGCTGTGCGTGATTCCCTCGAGCGAATCTTCGAGCCCGTGCGCCCAGTCGTACATCGGGTACATCGACCACTTGTCGCCGGTGTTGTGGTGATGCTCGTGGATGATGCGGTACATCACCGGATCGCGGAGATTGAAATTGGGCGACGCGAGATCGATCCTCGCGCGCACGGTCATCGCGCCGTTCGGGTGCTTGCCGTCACGCATCTCTTCCAGCAGTTTCAGGCTCTCTTCAACCGGGCGATCGCGATACGGGCTGGTGGCGGGCACCGTCGGCGTGCCGCGGCGGGCGGAAACCTCATCGCCGGACAACTGGCAGATGTACGCCCTGCCCTTTTTGATGAGTTCCTCGGTGAACGCGTACATCTGCTCGAAGTAGTTGCTCGCGAAGTACAACCCACCGGCATTGGGACCGGTGTCGAAGTCGCCTCCGAGCCACTTCACATCGCGGATGATCGAGTCGACATACTCCTGCTCTTCTTTCGCGGGGTTGGTGTCGTCGAAACGAAGATTGAATTTGCCCCCGTACTTCTTCGCAAGGCCGGAGTTCAGGCAGATGCTCTTGGCGTGACCCACGTGCAGGTAGCCGTTGGGCTCGGGCGGAAAGCGTGTGTGCACCTGCGGCACATCGGCGCGGTCGATTTCCTTGCTGCCCCACGTCCCCCACTTCTTGCTGGCGTTGTCGGCCTCGATGATTTGTTCGAGAAAGTTGAGAGAACGCTCCTCGGGAGAGGAAGCAGCGGGCGCGGCATCCGGCGCGGGTTTGGACGAAGGGAGATTGGTGTTGGTCGGGCCGGTCATAAGGGCGGGATTCTACGATCGGGAGCGCGCGAAAACCGCCGCTTTCGGAAGTGTTCCCAAGGCGATGGACCGCCTTCGTACGCTCAGCCGATGCCGATTCCCATCCACAAGCTGCGTTTACGGGTATTGCCGGGTGTATTCGCATACGCGCGGCTGGAGCCGGGCGCTGCCGCACCGGCTTGGGCGGAGAATGACACCTTCAGCCTGCACATGCGCACCAGGTCGGAATCATGCGTGGTGTGCCCGGACAAGAACGTGCCTGGCGGCGTGAAGAAAGAAGGTCCGTGGAAGATCCTGGGGATCGATGCGACGCTTGATTTCAATCAGGTGGGGATCATCGCCAGTTTGGTCGTGCCGCTGGCGGAGGCAGGGTTGAGCATCGCCCCGATCGCGAGCTTTGATACGGACTATTTGTTGGTGCGAGAGGGCGATCTGGAGAGGGCGAAGACAACTTTGATTGCCGCGGGACATCAGTTTGTCTGATCGGGCGGCGCGATTGCGCCCTTCCCGCATTTCCCCCAGCCCCCTCGGTTAGGAAGAGAGCCTTAGACGCGTGCGACGATGAGGACGATCCAGTCGTCTTTCAGTTCCGCGGCTCCCCCGACCGGCACCGGCATTTCATCCGGCGCGACGTTGCAATCGGTGTAGACCTGGGTGGACCCGAAGCCGACCTCGATCATCGCTTCGCGCAATTCCGCCAGCGGCCACAGCCGCCAGTTGTAAACGAACGCTCTGGGCAGTTCCTGCACAATCTCCCCGGCACGCTCCACCCTGAACGAAATCGAGTTGGTCACCATCCCGGTGAGCGGGTCGGCCGCCTCGTGCGCCCAGTGATAATGAACGATCTCGCCGGTGGGCGACGGGTGTTTCCGGGTGAGCGAGCCGAGTTTGTAGGCCGAGGTGCCGCCATACGTATCGCAGACGAAAATCCCGCCGCGGCCGCCCGCAACAAGTCTCTCGCGCGAGGCTCGCAGATATCGCATCAGCTCCGCCCGCGAGTGCAGGTACCCGATGGAGAAATTGCCGACAAACACGATATCGGCGGGCTCCCGCCGAGTGGTATCTCCTGCATCATCGCTCCGGCAGTCTGCAACGACGAGTTCGAGCGCGCCGGGCGTTGGTGGGCCGGCGCGTTCGATGCAGACCGGATCCAGGTCAACCGCGAGCGCCCGACCTTTTTCTCCCAGGCGCAAGGCATCCTCGAGCCAGTACCTGCTCAGCGCGGCGGTGCCGCAGAAGTCTTCCCGGAGGCGGATCGGGTGATTCCCGTGAACGGCACGGAGAAACGGGGCGACATGGCGCGGCGATTGAACGCAGAGTTCGTAGCAATCGAAGCGGTCGAGAACCCGGACGGCGTCAGGCTGGCGATTGGACACGCCTGATTGTTGATCTACCGGGTCGAGTCATCGCGCACCGGCACGGTGGCGATCTTTTTCGGCTGGGGCGCCTTGGACGGGAGTCGCGTCGAGGCGGGTGCGACCCTTGCCGGCTGCGACGAGGTGATCCGGTCGGTGGTCCCGGGGGTGGACGAAGTCGTCGGTGTTCCCGGTGCGGGAATGGTCGCCCGCTGCGGCTTGATCGAAATGGTCTGCCAGTTGGACGAATCCCGCCGAACACTGGATTGATTGATCGTTGATTCCAGCGCCCGATCGAAATCGTCCGTGAGTGGATGCCCGATCCACTCGATGCGACCCTCGGGACCGACAATAAAGGTGCAGGGAATTCCGCCTCGCTGCGCGGGAACCATCCAGTTTGACCACATGAATCCATTGCCTTCGTAGGCGACGGTGTAGTTCATCTTCGTGCCTTGCTGGGCGACAAACGCTTCGGCCTTCGTCAGGCGATCGTCCAGGTTGGCACGGGTCGGTTGCTCCGATGCGGTCACGCCGATGACCTGAATGTTTGGATACTTCTGCTGCAATTCGGTCAGATGCGGGATGCTGGCGACACACGGCGTGCACCAGGTGGCCCAGAATTCGACGACATAGACCCGGCCTCGCTCATAGGTGTAGACCGGCGCGCCTTTCAGCCAGCGATCAACCGAGATACGCGGCGCCATCGATCCAACCGTGAGCGCCGGCGCCGCTTCGGCATTCTCGGCACCATTGGCAATGGCCTGACTGGTCGTCAGCGTGGCGCAGCAGGCAACGGCGAGACCGGCGGAGACGATCGCGAAGCGAATATTCATGGTTCTGCACCCCGGGGCTTGGTCGGCGGCACACTCGGCAGCGCGGCGTTTCCCGATGTTGGATATCGGGCAGGAAGATCGGCCGTTTTGTGCCAACTTGAATCAACTTCGCGTTCAGTATTTTGCACGGAATTCCAACGTGCAGAGACTGCGCGAATCACGTTGGTTATCCGCGCTTTCGCGCAGAAATCAACACCGGGTTCCGGGGTCACTTCAAACCATGGGCACGCGGGAGCAGGGGAGCGCGCACGCCCGGCGAGAGCACGGCAGCGCGTGGAAAGGAGAAAATGCGGACATCGTGAGCCGCAATAAAAACGCCCCTGATTGGGGCGTTGGGAATTCGGACTGGCGGATTCGCTCAGCGCTTCTCGGAATCGCTCGGCTTGTCGCCGGGCTTCTTCGCCGGCTTGGCGGCCTTGATGGCAGCCTCGATCTTCTTCTCCATCGTCTTATCGAGCGGTGAACCGATCCAGGCGATTTTGCCATCGCCCCCCACCACGAACGCGGCCGGGATGCCCTCCTGCTTGGCCGCTTCCATCCACAGTTCGCCCACCTTGCCGTCCTTTTCGAAGGCAACGGTGTAGTTCATCTTGTCGCCCTGATCCTTCACAAACTTCTCGACTTTGGCGAGACGATCATCACCACCGCCCTTGCTCGGACGCTCGTAACTTGCCATGCCGATGATCGTGGCGTCGTCCTTGAACTTCTTCTGCATCGACGTCAGATGGGGGATGCTCTCGCGGCACGGCGGGCACCACGTCGCCCAGAATTCCACGACGTATACCTTGCCAGACTCGAACGACTTGACCGGATCGCCCTTGACCCAGTTCGTCGGGTTGAATTCGGGCGCCTTCGCACCGGCCACCAGTTTGGAGGATTTCGCGGGCGAACCGGGCTTTGCGCCGGACTTTTCACCAGCCCAGGCGCTGGAGGTCGCCACCGGCGAGAGAGCCAGAGCGGCCGCGATCGCGCCGACGCCAACCAGCACCATCGACGATTTTGAAATCCCGCACATTCGATGCTCCTGAAAAATGGCCGCCCGCGGCCCGACCCCAGAACTTGAATCGAGCACAGCGCGCTCGCACCGCTATTGAACTACGGCGTTCTTTAGAGGGAAGATCGACCCACTTGTTGCAAAGAATCGAAAGGATTGCGTCAGGAAGCGCTGCCGAACTCCGCCAAACACGCGTCGATCCTGACGAGAGCCGAACGCTTTCCCAAGACCGCGAGCGTTTCGCCCAGCGGCGGGCTGACGGCGGCGCCGGCAATCGCGATCCGGATCGCCTGCGAAACCGGGCCCATCCCCGTCCCGGCTTGTTGGCCCGCCTGTTCGATGAGCGAATGCAGCAGTTCAGGGGTCCATTCCGCATCCGTGACCGAATCGAAGCGGTCGCGGATGGTGCGGAGAAGTTTGAGGCCCGCCCGGTCGGAGGCAAGAAGGTTTTTCTCTGCCGCGGCAGGATCAAAATCGGTGGCGGAATCGGGCCGGACGAGGAACGCGGAAGATTTGACTCCGTCGCGAAGGGTTTTGGCTCGGGGCTTGACGGCGCGGGCAAGTACGAGCCAGCGATCGGCAGATGGGCCAACTGCCTTCGCAAACTCGGGCTCGAACTCTTCGCACCAGGTGCGCCAGCGCGAAACGAAGATCTCGTCGGGGAGCGCGTTGATCGCGTCGGCGTTGAAGGCGAGGAGTTTGGCGCGGTCGAACTTGGAACTGGTCTTGCCGATGCGATCGATCCCAAAATGCGATGCGAGGAACTGCATGTCGAATTTTTCGAGGTCTTTGCCATCGGGAGTCTTCAGGCCGGGATTCCAGCCGAGAAGCGAGACGAAGTTGGTGATCGCCTCGGGCAGGTACCCGTTCTGGCGGAAATCCCAGACTTCGATTTCGGGGAGCGGAACCTTGAAGTGCTTCGCGAGTGCTTGGGCGATTTCCAGGCTGTCGTTGTCGGCACTCAGGAACTGCGCAATGAGTTTCTCGTCCTGCCCGGTCGAGGCAGAGAGCGAGGTGGCGGTAATCGCTTTGTCCTTCGCGATCGCGTCCTTCGCCGCTTTGCGGGCGAACTTCGCCTTGTCGCGTTTGCTCATCTTGCTGTTGTCCATGTTGACAATCAGCGGCATATGCGCGTAACTGGGAGTGCGGAACCCGAGCGCCTTCTGGAGGGCGACGTGGCGGGGCGTGTTGTTCAGGTGCTCCTGCGCCCGCATCACGTGAGTGACGCCCATCGTCTCGTCGTCAATGACGACGGCGAAGTGATAAATCGGGAAGCCGTCGGCCTTGCGGATGACGAAGTCATCCATCTCGCCCGGCGCGTACTTCACATCACCCAGCACTTCATCGTGCACCACGATCTCTTCGTTCGGCGCGGCAAATCGCATCACGTGACGCTCGCCCGCCTGCGCCCGCTTCCAGCGCGCCTCGAGCGCCGCGTTGAACTTGCCGAACTCGATCTCCGACGGACGCGGGTAGCGATAGGTCTGCTTCGCTGCCACCGCGACCTTGCGCTGGGCATCGATCTCTTCGTTGCTCTCAAAGGCCGGGTAGGCACGGCCGGATTTCACGAGTTGTTCGAGATACTTGTTGTAGATCGGAACGCGTTTGGCCTGGAAATACTCGCCGACGGGCGGGTGGCCGCTGCTTGCTTCCCAATCGTGCTGTCCGACCGAGCCGTCCGCGGCGATGAACGGGCCGAGGTCGTTGACGATCCCAAGCCAGTGCAGATCTTCGATGATGCCGCGGGCGGACTCGAGGCTGCTGCGTGCGGCATCGGTGTCCTCGATTCGGAGCATGAAGCGGCCGCCGTTCTTCTTAGCGAAGGCCCAGCAGAAGAGGGCCGATCGAGCGCCGCCGATGTGGAGGTGGCCGGTGGGTGAAGGTGCGAAGCGGGTGACGAGGGGGGAAGCGCTTGAAGACATGGGAGGGAAGGGTAGGAAAGAGCGGCTACTGCGCGGGGGATGCGGGAATGCGAAGGTCGTAGCCGCAGTGGAGGCAGCTCAACATGCCGTGGCGACGGTTGAGCCGTTCGGCGCGAGACATGCGCCAAAGGCGAACGACCATGAACGGCATCATGCACAGTGCGAGCAGCATGAGAATCGACATCACAGAGATGATCACGGTCCCGACGCCGTTCGCCGATTGCGTTCGGACATACACCTCGTCCATCGGACCGAAGTTTACGAACCGGCCGGGCTGAATCGGTGCATTCCCGTCCACACGCCACACCCGAAAGAGCTGAATGATTCCGGCCGCGTACTCATCCACACTAAAAGACAACCTACTTCCCGCAGGAGCGCCGGCACTGGTCACGAAATCGGAATACCCAAAGCCAATAAACGCCTCAGGGTTACTGGCGCGAGCGGCGTCCAGCGAACGCACAAACTCGCCAGCAATTCTGCGCGATTCTTCTGGTGTATCCAGTGTCACGTAAATGTCAGATGCGACCAGCGAGGTCAATCCGGTCGATGGGCCGGCCACGCAAGACGCAAGGTCGGTCACTCCACCGGGCCAGAGCCACAGTGGCAGGGCGAGAAGCAGCCAAAGCGTTGGGGCCCCGATCGGCAGGGGTCGACCGTCTCGCAACCGATGCCATGCGAATCGGATGCAACCGAGCAGTACAAACGCGAGCAGCGCCGGAATGAGAAAGGGGAGGTACAGCAAGAGCACCGACGATGTCACCTCCGTAGAGGGAAACGACGACCATGTCGTCATGAACCACAACCAATGAAATTGGCTTGGCTTGGGATTTTTCGTCAGGCCGGTCGGCGCTTTGGACAGATCGGGCGCCGTCCGATCTGTCCGCCAGACCAACCAGGGCGCGGGCCACCCGAAATGGACTTCGGAACTAATCGTTCCGGCGATTTGATCGATCGCGGTCACGACAAGCGGGGCTTCCACCGCATCCATGCGAAACCTTCGATCGCCATTGAGACGGAGATCGCTCGGGACAAACGGTGCCGGTTTAGCGCCTTCCGCGATGAGCCGCAAGTCAGCGAGAGTCACGCCCTGAACGATCCTCTGCTTCTCTATGCGTGGCGCGCCCAGCAGCCGGGTCGCCGATGACTGCCCGGCACTGGCCACGGATCGATGCCCGCTTGTGCATGCGACAAATAACGCGAGTACTAGACACACTGCGGAAATAGACGTAGGTACGAACCACCATGCTGCAAAGAAACCGTCGTCTTTGACGCGAGCGGTCGCGGAGTACGTCCCGCACTCCGGACACACCGCCACCTTCGCACTTTCGATGCTCATTGACTTGACAAGATACAACGCAGCCCGGTTTCCCGCTGTTCATCCTCACCGGCAGTCCCCACAAAAAACATTCGCCTTTGACCTTCGCCCCGGATGGTTTAGACTGGAGCGCCGGAAGGCCGAGCCCCAGGACACCCCGATGGGCACCCCTCCCGAGCAGACATCACCGGTCGAAAGCGTCCCCGAGTTCAACCACTTACGGAGGAAAGCACCAATGACCACCCAAACCCAAAGCCACACCTCGGGATCCCAAGGTTCCCGCTCCGTCGCCGACGTGAGGAACATCTGCCTCGTCGGTTCGGGCGGAGCGGGGAAGACGACGTTGACCGAAAGGCTTCTATACAGCGCCGGGTCGATCAAGCGGGCGGGCACGGTGGAAGAGGGGAACACCGTCAGCGATTTCTCCGACGAAGAAAAGCATCACAAGCATTCGCTTCAGCCCTCCTTCGTTCACTTCGACTACGAAGGCCACGAGGTGCATCTGATCGATACGCCCGGCCTCGTCGATTTCATCGGTCACGCGATCGCGTGCTTCCCGGCGGTCGAGACCGTCGCGGTCGTGATCGATGCGCACAAAGGGATTGATTCGGTGGCGCGCCGTCTGATGACGGTTGCTGCGGACCGCAAGATCCCCCGGATGATCATCATCAACAAGATGGAAGAGAACGCCGACGGCCTTGAGAGTCTCGTCGAGAACATCCGCGAAACTTTCGGTGCGATCTGTCTCCCCATTAACCTCCCCACGCTCAAAGGCAAGAAAGTCATCAACGTCTTCGAGCACGACGGCCACGACAGCGCCGGGGATCAGACCGATTTCTCATCCGTGCACGCCGCCCACAAGGCGATCGTCGAGCAGGTGATCGAGGTCGATGACGAACTCACTATGGAGTACTTGGAGAAGGGTGAAGGCGCGGGCTTCGACCCTGCGAAACTCCACGCGGCCTTCGAAAAGGCGCTCGGTGAAGCCCACCTCGTCCCCATCTGCTTCTGCTCCGCGAAGACCGGCGCGGGCGTGGACGACCTGCTGCACGTTTTCTCGAGCCTGTGCCCGAGCCCGCTCGAAGTCAGCCCGCCCGAACTCGAGATTCGCAAAGGTGTCGATGCCGAAGGCAAAGCGATCGAGGAGGACTACCTCCCCAAGCCCGACCCGCAAAGCAAAGTCATCGCACACGTCTTCAAGGTGATGACCGATGCGTTCGTCGGAAAACTCGGCATCTTCCGTGTCCATTCGGGCACGATCAAGCACAAGCAGGAACTCTACATCGACGACAATTCCAAGCCCTTCCGCGTAGGCCACTTGTTCAAACTCCAGGGCAAGGAACACGTCGAAGTCTCCGAAGTCGGTCCGGGCGAGATCGCCGCGATCAGCAAGGTCGATGAACTCCACTTCAACGGCATTCTGCACGAGTCGCCCGAAGCGAGCACCGTGCACCTCCGCCCGCTCCCGCTCCCCAAACCCCTTTATGGTCTTGCCATCCAACTCAAAAACCTCGCCGACGAAACCAAGTTCTCCACTGCCTCGCACAAGATGATGGCAGAAGACCCCAGCCTCAAGATCGAGCGCATCTCCGCCACCAACCAGACCGTTATGCGGGGCCTGGGCGAACTGCACCTCCGCATCGTCATCGAGAAGTTCAAGAAACAGGCAAACATCGAACTCGTCACCAGCCCGCCCAAGGTCGCGTACAAGGAAACCATCACAAGCAAAGCCGACGGCCACCACCGGCATCGCAAGCAGACCGGCGGCTCCGGTCAGTTCGGCGAGGTCTATCTCCGAATCGAACCTCTTCCTGCCGACCACCCCACCGGCTTTGAGTTCGCCAGCGAGGTCGTGGGAGGCACTGTGCCCCGTCAATACTGGCCCGCCGTCGAAAAGGGCGTGAAGCAGATCATCGACAGCGGTGCCTTCGCTGGGTACCCCATGCAGGGCATCCGCGTCGCCCTCTACGACGGCAAGTACCACGACGTCGACAGCAAAGAAATCGCTTTCATCACTGCCGGCAAAAAGGCCTTCATCGAGGCCGTCGCCAAAGCCAAGCCCAAACTGCTCGAGCCCTACGTCATGGTCGAGGTCACGGCCCCCAGTCGCTACATGGGTGATATCGCCGGACACCTGTCGACGAAGCGGGGTCGCGTCCAGGATTCTCAGATTCAGACCGGCGATACCTGTCTCGTCCGCGCGGTCGCCCCCCTTGGCGAACTCGCGAACTACGCCAACGAACTCAAGAGCATGACCGGCGGTGCCGGCAGCTTCTCCATGGACTACAGCCACGACGAGCAGACCCCCCCGCAGGTCCAGGCGGCCGTCGTGGCGGCCTTTAAGCCCCAGGAAGAGAAGGATTGAGCGGTGTGATAGGCTGTGGCCAGCGGGTCGCCGGATCAACGGCGCCGGGAGGTATCGATGTCGGAACGGAAGCCGGTTTCTTTCATCGTGACGGTGCTCGCGCTCGCCGCGGCTGGCGGCGTTCTGTATTACTACGTCCACCAACTGCCCACCGACGTCGGGCCAACGGTCGCTTCAGCCGGCGTGCAGGGCGCGTCTCTGCACGAAATGGCGGAGCGAGGCGATGTCGAAGCGCTCGCCGCGCAAATCCGGAACGGTGCCCGCCTCGATGTCGTCATCGAATCGGGTCCCCTTTGGCAGCGCGGCATGACTCCGCTCATGAGCGCCATCGTCTCGGGGCAGGAAAAGGCCGCGCAAACGATCATCGACGCCAAGCCCATGCTTGATGCGCGAAGCCGCGATGGGCGAACGGCGCTGATCTGGGCCGCGGGCTGGGGCTCGCCGGGCACGGTGCAAAAGCTGCTCGACGCCGGTGCCGAAAAGAACGTGCGGGACGAAGCCAACTGGACCGCTCTCATGATGGCCGCAGGCCGCGGCGACCCGGACAGCGTGAACAGACTGGTGAAGTCGGGGGCGGACATCAACGCCAAGAACAAGTGGGGCCAGACCGCTCTGATGACCGCGCTCCGCGCCGGCAACGCAGACAAGGTCGAGATTCTCCTCGCCGCCGGCGCCAATCCCAACGACACCGATCTCGAAGGCAAGAGCCCTATGCATATGGCCGCCGACAGCGATGTGCCCGCAGGCGTCATCGTCATGCTCGTCAAGCGAGGCGGCAACGTCAATGCTCAGTCCGCCGACGGCCTCACGCCGCTCATGATCGCGTGCGACCGAGGCGACATCGAAAAGGTCAAAGTCCTGCTCGCCAGTGACTGCAAGACCGGAATCAAGGACAAGTACGGGTCGACCGCCCTGGACTGGGCGCTCCGCCGGGCCGACGACAATGGCAAGGCCGTCGCCGACCTTGTCAAGAGCACAAAGTAACTTCGTAAACGAATCCGGGCCGCGTCAGAAACGGCCCGCACCGCACGCTCCCGCAATGGAGCGTGCTTCGTTTTTGCGCGTCGCGCTGCGCATCGCTTGCGCCACCGATGGTTTTCTTCATCCTCGCGATCCTTCAACGCCGACGTGAGTCGCTCCAACCGGATAGATTTGCCCCGCCCCCCCCCGCCCTTGCTCCGCAGTACGCACACGCATGGACACAATCAACACCAGCGCATCCCTCCGCCTCTCGCAGACGTACGGCGCACCTTCCAAGCCCACGCCAAAGCCCGAAAGCATCGCGGGCACAATCTCGCGTGCCTCGCAAGTCTCCGATCAGGTCGCAATTTCCCGCCCCGAAAAACTGACCAAGAGCATCGAGCGTCTCGCGGCCGGCGCGGTCGATCTGCCCGCTATCGAAAAGCACCAGTCGGTCCGCTCTCCCCAGGCAGTGCCCGCGACTTACACCTCACGTGGCACGCTCTCGATGCACACCCAGCCCGGCGATCGCAACGCCGCGGCAACCGGGGTCGCGATCGGTCGCTCGCTCGACGTTAGCGCTTAGCCGTGAAGTTGAAATCGGGGCGGCAAAGCCACTACTTGCCGCCGACGCCCGAGAAGACTTTGGCGTCGAGCACGCGCCCGATGATGAGGGCGCAATCCGCTTCAAGATCCAGGCGCCGCACCACTTCGCAGTCAATCGCCGCGAGCGAACGCCTGAGGACCGGTGCCTGACTCTGGAGCGTCTCCCAGGCGATGCAGTCGAACGGATCGTCGTCTCGGTGGGCGTCGTCCGCAAACTTGCGGGGCGACAGCACGTCCGCGGAATCCAGCACACTGACCGAAAACGCCCGGCTGTCGCGAATGAGCGGCTCGATCCAATGACCCCGCCGGATCGAAATTCCCACCATCAGCGGCTCATCCGCAACGATTGCCACGCTGCGCGCGACCACTCCGGCGCGCTTCCCCTCGAACCCCGCGGCGATGACGAAGGCGCCAGCCGGGAGAAGCGAGAGGACGGAGAGCGCCTCCGACCGACGAGAATCGGGCAGTGGCAGGTACTCAACCACGCCTCCCACGTCGGCTCTTCTGGAACGTAACACCAGTGCACACATGGATATATCCAATAGCCAGCCGCGCAGACGTTGCGCAAAACGACAGATTATCCACAAGTCGCACAGACGCGCAAAAGTTATACACATCTCGTCCACTTCGTGGGGGAATGTGTTGCAAAGTGTCGAGAAGTGGGTATCTTTCCCAAGTCGGGTCGCGTCGTGCGGGACGCCGCGATTTTCCGGGCTAAGGGATGATTCCAGTGCTATCGACCGGGGGTTCCAGTGCTCTTCATCGGTTCGTCGGAACTGACCATCGACGCGAAGCAGCGTCTGGCCATTCCGGCGAAGTACCGGTCGCAGTGGAACGAGGGGATCGATGGCAAAGCCTGGATTTGTGTGCCTTGGCCGGAGGGGATGCTGCTGAGGCTCTACCCCGAAGGTGGCTTCGAGAGGATCGCGAACCTGCAACACGCCGGCCGCGAGACCTTGATGCCCCCAACGGATCAGGCCCAGTTGGAAGCGGAGTTTTTCTCGCTGGCAGAACGGGTCGAACCCGACTCTGCCGGACGGCTCTCGTTGCCCAAACAGCACTTGGAGCTGGTTGGGCTGCCGAACGAGGTCGTGGTGATCGGGGCGAGGGATCGCCTCGAAGTGAGAGGACGAGACGCATGGAAGCCGAATTCGAAGGAGCGGTTCCAGATGATGCCCAGGCTCGCGGAAAAGTTCACGCGGCCGACCAATTTGGACGGTGGGAAGAAATGAAATGCATCGAGGTCCGTGTGCAGCCTTCGCAACGCGCCTGCGGCGAATACGGACGCGAAGAAGGTCGCGTCGGCTGGGGACGAACCGCCTGACCATTGCCTGAACAGGCACGAATCAATCCGCCGCGGGCCTGAAAGGGCTCCGGCCGAGTTGGACCGGAAAGTTTGGCCCGCGGTTCGCGGAGATATCCGTAGACCGCTGGCACCAAGAGACTTGCGTTCAGTGTCTCCATGACAAGTGAATCGATTCTCGATGAGTGCGCCGGGATTGCCCGGCGCGGGGGATTGCAAAGGGATTTGCCCCGCGGCGCATGGACGCGCCGATCGCCCGAAGCACGACAACGGATGCATGATGCGCCCGGAGAAGTGCTTCTCACCCAGCCCACCACCCCAACGCGACGGACAATCTGGCAAGGCTGCCTCGTTCGGCGCACTCAAAGAGTTCTACGTCATGCCGCCGAGCGCGAGAGCGAACGGAGGCATTTCAAGGCGGTGCGCCGTAAACCCGCAAGGGCAAACGTCGCGCCGCCGGAAAGCAAGTTGCCACCGAACTGGATTGGGCCATGTCGGTTCGCGGGGAACTCAACGACCACCACCGGCGGCGGGCCCACCACTCCCACCATTCGTATTGCCCGTCGCCAAA
>JAHBXG010000062.1 GCA_019636565.1 Phycisphaeraceae bacterium | reverse complement strand
ACGTGCCGGCGCATCGAGGTGGCAGCCCCGACAAGTTCATCCGCGCTCGTGCCCTTGGCCTCGATGAGGGATAGAAGGCTGCCGATTTGCCCCGCATCGAAATTGCCCAACAGCAACTGCTCAAAAATCTCTTCTGCCGCGGCAGCGGAGAGGCTCCGCCCGCGCGTCAGGTCGGCGAGTGCGGCGTGAATGGAAA
The DNA here is from genome assembly GCA_019636565.1 of Phycisphaeraceae bacterium. GTDB lineage: Bacteria > Planctomycetota > Phycisphaerae > Phycisphaerales > UBA1924 > JAFEBO01. The sequence goes on along the minus strand of JAHBXG010000062.1, from coordinate 16,354 downwards.
GCGGTGCGTCGGCCAAGGACAACAAGGTAGTCCCTTTGGCGGGCGAGCGTGATAGGACCATTCGTTCGATGCGGCGACCCTTCGACCGCTTTCGTTCGTACCATCTTGCGACATGCAACCTCGCGAATCCGCCTTCGCGTTGGACAAGACACTGAGAAGCGCTGCCCGCGTTTCCCGGCGTCGCCTTGTCGTCGAATTCCTGTTCTGGCTCGGGGTCTTGGCGATCGCGGCCGCGGTTCTTTCGTGCGCGCTGGTGCTCGCGGCAAAGTGTGCGTGGATTCCCGCAGTTCCGTGGTGGGGTTTTTCGGCGCTCGCAATCGGTGCAGTCGTCACTGCGGCCATAGTCGCCGGCCGGGGCGTGTGGTCGCGAGAACGGGCCGCCCGTGAACTCGATCGCTCCCTGGGACTCCACAACACGCTCGGATCGGCATTGGAACTGCAAGCCGCTCACCGGGATGACGAGCGACCCTTTGTGGCGGAACTGGTTTCCCGCGCCGAGAGCGTGGCAGAATCGGCCCGAGCCGATCGCGCGGTGAGCCTGCGCGTCGGGTCCGCCTGGTATGTGTGGCCCGCCATTGCGGCTCTCGCGGTTGCCTGCTCCATCTGGGTTCCTGATCGTTCCATGCGCGCCCAAACACTGGCGAAGAAGCGAGCCCAGGAGTCACAAGAGGCAGCTTCCGAAATTCGGGCGATCGCGAAGGCGATTGAGGATGCCCCAAAGCCGCAAACGCCGGATGAGGTGGCAAATCGACTCGATCAAAGTCTTGCGGGAATCGAAGAAGAACTCGCGGCGGGCCGGCTGACGGCCCACGACGCCCGCGTTCGAACCGCCGAGGAATTGAGCAAACACGCTGAAGCGACCGAGACAAAGGCACGCCAGAGCGAAGCGACAGTTGAGGAAGCCAGGCGAGCGCTGGCCCGTGCCGCATCGAGGGCGAGGCAGTCGCCCACGCAAAATGTCGCTCGGTTTTCGGAAGCATTGCGCCAAGGCGACTTGGAGGCCGCCGCGGCAGAACTCGACCGCCTCGCGCAAAGCAGCAAGCAGGATGAACGCGAGAACGCCGCGCAGGCACTGGAGCGGATCGCGGAAAATCTCCAATCCGATCCGCGGTCCGGCGCGCAGACGCCCTCGTCGGAGACGACTTCAAAGCCCGACGCGCCCGCGGGTGAGCAACCAAAAACTGAGTCCGGTCGGCTTCGGGATGCGGCGGAACAGGCCGCCGAAGATCTTCGCAAGCCACCACCTGATGCGCCGCTTCCGAACCCCAGCGAGAACGAGTCCAAGGGCGATCAAGGGCAAGAAAGATCCCCGAAGAAAGCGGACTCAAACGACTCCAAGCCGTCCGAGTCGGAACAGCCGAAGCAATCTGGCCAATCGCAACCGAATCAATCGCAGCCGAGCCAACCACAGCCAAGCCAACCGCAGCCAAGCCAACCGCAGCCAAGTCAGCCCCCGAAAGCCGCGCCCGAATCCTCGAAGCCCTCCGGTGAAACTAGGCCCAAGCCGCAGGATGGGACCGAGAAACAGCCGGAAAACCAGCCGACCGGTCAATCGCGTCAGGGCGATCAACCCAAGCAGGGCGATCAACCCAAGCAGGGCGATCAACCAACACAAGGCGAGCAACCGAAGCCTTCGGATCAGCCCAAACCAGGAGAGCAGCCGGGGCAACGGCCGGGCGGCGAAAAATCACCGCAGCAGCCTTCGGGTCAGCAGCAAGAGCAGCGGCAGGGCGCGTCGGGTGAACCGGGGCGAGAATCCAAGAGCGCGGAACGCCGACAAGAGCAACCGGGCAATCGGCAGTCTCCGCAGTCGGGAAGCCAGCGCCCCGATGGGGCCGGAAAGCCGCAGCCACAGCCAAGTCAATCGGGCACAGGCGACGACAAGCAGAATCCGGGTCGCTCCGAACCCACCGGTCCGGATCAGCTGTCGCAGGGCCGGTCCTCGCCGGATCGGCAGCCATCGCAGAGCCCGGGCGAGGGGGACAAGCAGGCTCCTCGGTCCGAGCCTGGTCAACCGGGAAGCGGCGCCCAGAAGTTGGCGCAGGAACTTCGAGACCTCGCGCAGAAGCGGGAGCGCTCGCAACAACAGCGAGAGACCGCCCGAGGCATGCGCGATCGTGCAGAGCAGTTGCTGGAGAACGCTTCGCCGGAAGAACGCGCCCGGCTTCAAGACCTCGCAAAGCGGCTCGCTGCTTCGGAGCGGGCGAATCCGGCGGATGCTCCCGCTCCTTGGCGCGGGCCAACGCAGACATTCGATGCAAGGCCGGATCCCGCGTCGAAGCCGCTGGACACCTCCCGCCCGGCGGAACGCACAATCGCCGAATGGCTCAGCGAGCCCAAGCCCGGCGGAACGGCGCCTGCCGGCGCGATCCCGCAGGAGCCGATCCGACGCGCAAGCGAGAGCGCCCGGCAGGCGATTGAGCAGCAAGCAATTCCGCCGCAATACTCCGATCTGGTCAGGCGGGTGTTCAAGCGCTACGCCGAGTCGGCGCAAGGCTCGGGAGCGGAGAAGTGATCGACGGACCAGACCTACAAGCCACGCTCGGTTCGGTGTACGACCGATGGCTGGATCTTGTTGCGATGTCGGTGGAGCGTCCCTGGCTCCTCGCGCTCTTTGTGTGCGGGGCGCTGGCGATGGCCGCGTTCTCTCGGGCATTCGGCGTGATGAGTCCCGCTCGACGCACGGTGTCTGCGTTGGTTCGCTTTCTGCTGGTCCTGCTCATCGGCGCCTGCATCGCCGGGGTGGGGATCGTCCGAACGAGTGACAAGCTCGCGGCCATCGCCGTGATCGATGCATCCGAATCGGTGCGCCGATTCGGCGCGCTCTCCGGGCTGGACTTTTCCGCGCACATCGCCGAATACCTGAAGCGATCGACCGCTTCGCGCGGTCCTGATGACCTGCTGGGAATAGTCGTCTTCGACGGGCGCGCCGTCACCGCTGTCGCGCCGACTTCCGCCCGCCTCAACGATTTCTCGTTCGAGCCGCCCGGGGCCGAAGGAACCGATATCGAGTCCGCGCTCCGGCTCGCGCATGCCGTGATTCCGCCGGATGCGGCGGGTCGGATTGTGCTTTTCTCCGACGGAAACCAGACTCGGGGCGACGCCGAGCACGCGGCCACGGCCTTTGCTTCCGCCGCGCGCCCGGTGCCGGTGGAGGTTGTGCCGCTCAAGTACCGCCTCGAGAGCGAGGTCTATATCGCGAGCGTTGATGCGCCCGCGCAGGCTCCTGCTGATTCGAGCGTCCGGTTGCGTGTCACGCTCTTCAGCACCGGCAAGGCGGTCGGCACGGTCCGCATCCTTTCGTCCGACGCGAGGGAGCAGCAACTCCATGCCGAGCGCGTCGAACTGGAACAGGGCGAGAATGTCCGCACCATTGAGGTGCCGATGGGCGCGGGGCGAGTGCACCGATTCCGCGCTGTCTTCGAGCCCGCGACCGGAGAAGACGGCAAGCCGGTGGGCGACACGCTGGCAGAGAACAACTCCGCGACCGCCTTCACATTGACGCCGGGCGCCGGCTCTGTGCTGATCGTGGAAGGAACCGCCGATGGCTCGGAACCCTCACCGCTCGCCCAGACTCTGGAGGAAGACGGGCTGAAAGTCGAAGTCCTCGCGGCGCGATTGATCCCGTCCGACCCGCTCACATTGCAGAACTACGACCTGATCATCCTCCAGGACGTTGGCGCGGAAGAGCTGTCCGAGCAGACGCAGCGGCTTCTTGCCGGCGCCGTGCGGGACATGGGGATCGGCCTGATCATGGTGGGGGGGCCCAACTCGTTCGGCGCAGGCGGGTGGCGCAATACTCCGCTCGAACCCGTGCTGCCGGTTCTCCTCGACCTGCCCGAACGTCTTGTCGAGCCCGAAGCGGCAGTTGTCTTCGTGCTGGACAACTCGGGGTCGATGCGTCGTTCGGTCATGGGCTCTTCCCGCAGCCAGCAGGAGATTGCCAATCAGGCCGCGGCCATGGCCCTGGGGGCGCTCGATCGGCGGGATCTGGTGGGCGTGATCGCGTTCAACAACAGCTTTGATGTGGTGCAGCCGCTGTCTCCCAACGGCGATCCCGCATCGACAGCCGGGGCGATTCTGTCGATCTATCCCGGAGGCGGAACCAACCTCGCACCGGCGCTCATCGAGGCCGGCAAGCAACTCGAAAACGTCAAGGCAAAGAACAAGAACATCATCATCCTGACCGACGGCGTCTCGCAGGATCGCGACAGCCTCCCCGACATCGCCCGCACTCTGTCGAAACGGGACATCCGCGTTTCCAGCATCGCCATCGGCGACGACGCGGATGTTTCCAGCCTCGAAGAAATCTCGCGTCTTGGCGACGGGAAGTTTTATCAGGTGGTCAACCCGGCGGTGCTTCCTCGCGTCTTCATGCGAGCGGTCAAAGTGATCCGCTCACCCCTGATTCGTGAAGAGCCGTTCCTGCCAGTCATATTGCCTTCCGGCTCACCGGCGACTCTCGGATTGGGTGCCCCTCCGGAACTTTTGGGGCTCTGCCTGACACAGCCCCGTCCCGATCCCACCGTCGTGAACGCAATCGTCACGCCCACGGGCGAACCGGTGCTCAGCCATTGGCGTGTGGAACTCGGTCAGGTCGCCGCCTTCACGTCGGACGCCGGTCGATGGGCGGCACGCTGGATCGAGTGGCCCGGTTACCGTCGAATGTGGACCCAACTGGCAAGGTCGATCGGCCGCAGCCGATCGGCGAGCCAGTATTCAGCACGCGCCGAAATCAACGCCGACGAACTCGTGATCCACGCCGAACGCCATTCGGGTGTTTCCGACGGGGCGAACACGCTTTCCGCAACGGTCTTCACTCCCAACGGCATGCAAATACCCCTTCGCCTCACCGAGATTGCTCCGGGGGTGTTTGAGGCCCGCACGCGGATCGCCGCGGAGGGCGCCTACATCGCAGTGGTGCGACCAGTCGTGCCGCAAGACGCAAACCAGGCAGCGTCCCCGGTGATCACGGGCGCGTCTCTCTTTGCGGGCCGCGAATGGCGCGACCTCTCCTCCAACGACGATTGGCTCGGAGGCCTTGCCGGAATTGCCGGGTCGCAAGCCCGATTGCTCGATGATGTGCATCCGGCTTCCCTCTTTGATCGCGGTTCGATTCCGCCGCGGCGCTCCGACACACCCGTTTGGCCGGTGCTGATCCTGTGGATTCCCGCTCTTTTTTTGCTCGATGTTGCCGTCCGGCGGATCGCCTGGGATCGCTGGTTCATCGATCATGCACGCCAAGCCCAATCGAGCTCGAGCGCGACCGACCTGTCCAAACTGAAGTCGCTTGAATCCGCCCTTGAGCCCGATGCCGGCTATGAGGGGGTGCAGTTGTCGTCGGAAGATGCATCCCGACTTGCCTCCGCCGCTCGCGACCGGAGACGTGCCCAGCGCATCGCCGCGGCCGCCAGGGCAGACACGCCAACACAAGCCGCCCCTGGCCAACCTTCCCTGCCCGACGGCGATTCGCTTCTGGCGGCTAAACGCCGCGCCCGAGAGCGATTCGACGAAGAGAAGAACTGAGTTGGCCCCGGCTCACCGAGGCGGAGCATCACGGACTGTGAATAGCGGTCGTGCCGTGCCGCCAGCCACGCACGCTTCTGCGCCCAAGCGAAATCCCGCCATCGCCCGGTTTACCTCGTGCAGTTCAAAAAGCAAAACGAGCCGCCCGGGGTGCGGGCGGCTCGTCGGAAGTTTCGGAACGCTGTTATTACACCACAGCGTCGAGCAAATCAGGCGCGACGGCGACGAGCGGCGATCAAGCCACCCAAGCCCATCAGAGCCAGCGAGCCCGGCGAAGGAACCGTCGCCGTGTTACCGGTGAACGAGCTGTTCGCCGAGAAGTCGTTGAAAGCCTTGGTGATCGGATCGAACAGCGGCAGGCCGCCAGCGGTGAGGATGTTGGTCAGCGTGAACACCGCTTCCTGCGGGTTCGCGGCGGCGCGGCCGGGGGCCAGCAGCGCGAGCAACGACGCACCGAAGGTGTACGAGAAGCCGGTCTGATCCGAGAACAGGATCGAGTTCGTACCGCCGATGCGGACGAAGGAACCGGACTGCGAATCGCCACGCAGGATCATGCCGCCACCCGAGTCGGTCACAATGAAGTAACCGGCAACGTTCGCGGTGGTCACGCCGCCGACGGTCGTCGCCGGGCTGATCATCAGATTCAGCTCAAGGTGCGCGCCAGCAAACGTGTTCTGGAAGCCAACCGGCTCAGACGATCCGTCCACAATGAACGAGATCGGCACGGCCATGTTGTACGAGATGAGTCCGATGCCCGCACCGCCGCCATTGGCGACGTTGGTCACTGGGCGGATGCCCAAGCCCGGGTCAGCGAACGAGAAAGCCAAGTCGGCCTGCGCCGCACCCGCGAGCGCAAACGCCGCCATAGCAGCCGAAATCTTCAATACGTTCTTCACAGCGAACCTCTCTTCCCTTAAACCGTGAACAGATCGCATGCGCCAACATCGCGCCAATGCGACCCGACACCCCGCGACCGCGCATTGCAGTCGCTCTAACTCGAACATGCCTCAGGAATCACTCGATGCCACCAAAGCAGGCAAAAAAGTTCCGATTTTTCCGACTCGACCGTTCCGGATGCCCACAGCGACGAACGCGGGCCGATTTCGTAAAAAGCTCAACCGATCAGTTGACTATTGAAAGCGGCGTTTTATACTCAACCTTATGGTTGACTTCGCCGAACGCCGCCTCTCCCACGTTTTTGAGGCTCTTTCCGACCCCGGACGCCGCTGGATCATCCGGCGCCTCGCCGAACGCTCTTCCTCCCCCTGCACCCCCAGCGATCTCACCCGCCCTCTGCACATGTCGCTCCAGGGCGTCACCAAGCACATCGCTGTTCTCGAACGCGCCGGCATCGTGCGGCGCGAAAAGCGCGGCAGACAACGCATCCTCTCGTTGGAGGGCGCTGCGCTTCATGCGGCCAACGCCTGGATCGAGCACTATCGCGCGTTCTGGGAAAGCAAACTCGATTCGCTGGCTGCGCATGTGACCGGTACCGGTCAACCCACGCATCCAACTCGTCCTCCGCAGTCCCCAACTCGAAAGGAATGATGATCATGAGCGAGAAGCAGAACGCGCATGCCGACACCTCGAAAGTTACCGTCGAACGATTCATTCAGGCGAGTCCCGCGCGGCTCTACCGCGCGCTCACAGTCGCGTCCGAAATGGAACAGTGGCTGTTCTCCGACGTTCAGACCGACCCGCGTGTCGGCGGCGCGTACAAGATGCGATGGCGTTCGAAGAACGAACCCGCACGCGACCACGATCGCTTCGGGCGGTATCTCGAACTCGTTCCGGACCGCAAAGTCGTCTTTGAATGGAAAGGCGATCCATCGCAAGCGCTCGGCCTTGGCGATCTTCAGAGCACGGTTGTCACAATCACGCTCACGCCCGAGCGCGACGGCACCATGGTCAAGCTGGTTCATTCCGGCTGGCCGACAGACGCAGAGGGTCGCGATTGGGCCGCGAAGCACCACGGTGGATGGAGCTTCTACCTTGAAAACCTGTCGAATTTCATGGGATCGGGCCCGGACCTGCGGGAAGGCCATCACGGCCAGGCCATCAAGGCCGCGGCAGGCTGACAAACTCGCGTACGACGAGAATTGACTTGCTCCGGTGGAGAGCCACCAAGCAGTATGAGGTAGTGGGCGCAAATACCGGGCGGAATGCGTGCAGCACGCGTCCCGACCGGTTCCGCGCTGTTCTCCGCGATCTTCCAATCCGAATAGAAATTTCGCGTTCGAAAGGCAGAACACCGGCGCGCCCACAACGGAGAGAAAAGCAGCGGTGCCGCGATGGGCCGCTTGCGTTCGCTCCGCTTGCGTCCGCTTGAATCGCTCTTAGACCACGGTGCCGAACAGCGAGAGTCCTCGCACGCTATCGATTCGAACATTCAAGAAATGTCCGGATGGATCGCCCGATTGCGCCGGGAGATCAAAGAGCACGATGAGATCGGTATCGGTTCGTCCGCCGTACTGCGCAGCGACCTTTGCAGCCGCCTCGTCGCGTTTGTGTTCATCCTCACCCGGTCCACCTGGCGTGATGCCGTTCGAACTATCGCACAGGGAAGAGTCCTCGTTGCCCCGCCCGCCGACGGTCAGAGAAACGAGGTTGCGCGGCATTTCCGCACGCCGACGCCTTTTTTCCTCACGCTGGCTCGGGCCTTCGACGAACACCTCCAGCACCTGTCCGACGCTCTCGCGCGCCACCTCTTCGCCCACGCGATTCTGCAACGCGAGCAGTTCGGAATTGCGTCGGCGTTTCTCGCTCTCCGCAACATCGTCGGTCAATTTGTCGATCGCGACCGTCCCGGGCCTGGGTGAATACTTGAAAATGAAACTGTTCTTGTATCGCGCGCGTTCAAGCAGCCGCATCGTTGCGAAGAAATCGTCCTGCGTTTCCGTCGGGAAGCCCACAATGAAATCGCCTGAAAGGCCGAGCGGACGCCCCTTCTCCGGCTCGTGCAGAAAGGAACGGGCCCGATCCACAAATTCGAGGTATTCCGAAACCGTGTAGCCCCGGTTCATGAGTTTCAAAATGCGGTCCGAGCCCGACTGCGCGGGCGCATGCAGATAGCGGCAGATCCTCGGATGGTCGCGCATCACCTCCAGCACGTCGTCGCCAAAGTCGCGCGGGTAACTTGTCACAAATCGCAGCCGCTTGATCGCGGGGATCTTCTCGTGAATCTCGGCGAGCAGGTCCGCAAAGGTCGTGGTCGAATCGCCCGCGAACGGGTCGCGTCGATGCCCGCCGGTAAAACTCCGGCCCTTTTGGGGCTGCACCATTCCGTTCACCGTCACCGCCGCGCCGTGTTCGAAGCGATAGTGATTGACCGTCTGCCCCAGCAGCGTGATCTCGATGACACCCGCATCGGCGAGGCGCTTGCACTCGTCAAGAATGTGCTCGGGCGGCCGATGGATTTCCGCACCCCGGGTAAACGGCACAACGCAGTAGGTGCAGAACTTGTTGCAGCCCCGGGTGATGCGAACATAAGCGCTGCGGCTGTTCGAGGCACCGGAGTCGATCGGCGACACGGACCTCGAGAGGTCGAGCATCTCGAGCGAATCCTCCGCCGCCGCGAGCGTTCCGCTCCGTCGCGAAGAACTGCCTTGCAGCGCGATTTGGCGCGCCGAGACCACCCGGTTCTCACCGGGCGTGTTCGCATCGATGGCCGGGTTGGCCGCGAGTGACTTGTTGGTCCGCACCGCGTTGTCGAGCAGCGATGGCAGTTTGTCGAGCTCCGCCGGTCCCACAAGTACATCGACGACCGGCATGCGCCGGATCAAAGCCTCTCCGTCCCGCTCCGCGAGACACCCGAGCACCCCGACCACGAGCGAAGGGTCCTTTTTTTTGCGAAGCGTCATCTCGCCCAGCCGCGACCAGACCTTCTGTTCGGCCAGTTCCCGCACGGAACAGGTGTTATACAGAACGACCTCGGCCGATGCCGGATCGGGCGTGAATCGGTAGCCCAGCGCGCGCAACTGCCCGGAAACCAGCTCCGAGTCGAGCTCGTTCATCTGGCAGCCGAAAGTCTCGATGTACACGCGTTTGGAGGTCATCGGACAACGTTATGCGTTTCGAAGCGTCTACCCGTCCGGAGTGTTTAGACTTGCCCCGTGTTCCGCGGCATCTCGCTCGCCAACAAGTGCCTTCTCCTCTTTGGCGGTGCCGTCGCGGCGATCGTTCTCGCCGCGCTTATGTTCCCGTTCTTTCGGATGAACTCGCTGGTGGACGAGGGGCAGCTCGAACTCTCGCGCCAGATGGTGGACAACTGGGAGCAGGCGGAACGCCAGATCAAGGCGGTTTCCTACGGGCTGTTCGACGCGTCGGTGCTGTCGTCGCGCCCCCGCCAGCCCCCGCGCTACGTCGCGAACGACCTGGACCCGCGCCCCGGCACGGAGGGCTACGCCGGCGTCCCCGCCCGGCGGATCGGGCTGACCGAGGCCGGAACGATCGCAGCGGACGATCGGTTCGTGGCCCGTGCCATCGCCGCTCTTCAGTCCGATCCCGCGCGGGAGGACTACCAGCAGGCACGCTGGTCGGGCACGGAGCGCGTGTACCGGTACGCAAAGGCGGTCCGCGCCGATGTCGAAGGCTCGTCCAAACTCATCGGCCTCGTGCTGCTCGATCGCAACAGCCGCGAACCGATCCGTCTGCTGCTCATCAACACCGCCTATCTGTTTTCGGCGGGCCTGTTCGTTTCCGCGTTTGCCGTGCTGATGTTCTACCTCATCACGCACCACCTCATTCTGCAGCCGGTCCGCACGCTCAAGAACACCGCCGAGCGTGTACGCGAGGGCGACCTGACCATCCGTTCGGAAATCACCACCGGAGACGAATTCGAGGAACTGGCCGACACGTTCAACCTGATGCTGCACGATCTGGAGAACCGCCAGGTCGAACTGCGCTCGCTGAACGCCGCGATGAATCTCAAGCTGGACGAACTCACCCAGTCAAACTCGGCGCTCTACGAAGCCGCCAAGCTCAAGGGCGATTTTCTGGCGAACGTCAGCCACGAATTGCGCACCCCTCTCAACGCCATCATCGGATTCGCCGATTTGCTCATCGAAGTATCTCACGCCGAACTCGCCGCGGGCGACGACTCCACACGCCTCACCAAGCGGATCCGCTTTCTGGAGAACATCCTGAATGCCGCGCGTGATCTGCTCGAAATGATCAACGGGCTGCTGGAAATGGCCAAAATCGAAGCGGGCCGCTACGAGCTCCGTATCGAGAAGATAAACCTGCAGACAACCTGCGAGGCGCTCGCCGGTCTCATTTTCCCGCTGGCCTCGCAGAAAGACGTCAAAGTCACGCTGGAGATCGCGCCCGATCTTCCTCTCGTCGAAACCGACGTCAAGAAGTTCCGCCAGATCATCTTCAACTTTCTTTCCAATGCCGTCAAGTTCACGCCCGGGCCGGCGGGGGCGCCGGGCGGACACAAGGGAGAGATCACGCTCCGCGCCGAGAGGCTCGTCGGGTCGGAGCCCGAATCAGATGCCTCGCATTCCGATCGGGTTCGCGTCAGCGTGATCGACAACGGTCCGGGCATCGCTCCCGAGGATCAGGCCCGCATTTTCGACAAGTTCCAGCAGTTATCCGGTGGCCACGCACGCGAGCACAGCGGAACGGGCTTGGGACTTGCGATCTGCCGGGAACTCGCCGGGGTTCTCCAAGCCGAGATCCAGGTTGTGAGCGACGTGGGACGGGGCTCAATGTTCTGTCTGATCCTGCCGCTTCATCCCGATTCGGGCCGGTTGAAGGAGACCGAAGCCGAGGCACGCTTCCGCGGCGCGCTCCGTCGTGCAACGGTCGCGTCCGAATAGCGCCGACTCCGGCGCTACCGATCTCCATCGATCGATGATCGGGCCCTCACCGCATGGCTCGATCCGCACACCACCAGCACGCGCTCGCCTCTCGCGCACAGTTCCAGCACGCTTCGCGCCATGTTCTCGGTGCGCAGGTCGCGGCTGCGCAGCGAAACTTCCGACAAGTACCCCGGCCACCCAAACTCGTCGCTCGTGTCTCGCCAGTCGGGCAATCCCCGGAAATCCCTCGCCCAGACCGCGTCAATCTCGGCGACGCTCGCGTACGACCCATCCAGTCCCGGCCACCGCACCCTCTGTGCACGAGTGCGTTCGAGCGCCGCCGTCGGGTCCGCAGGCTTCCCGTGCCGCAGGTCGCTCACGTACGGCCGCAGAATGTAGAAGAGCGCAACCCTCTCCTTGGGAAACACCCCGAGCATCGCGCGCGTTTCTTCTTCACTCGAAGGCTCCCACGACCAATACGGAATGCCTCGCGTCCGCGCCAGCGAGACCGCAAGCCCCGATTCACCAAACCGCTTCACCGGGTCGCCGATTCCGGCAACCGGCGAGCCCGGTCGTCCCTCGACAAGCACCACCGTCGGCTCGAACTCCAGAAAGCACCGCCTCAGGTCCGCAATCTGAGGATCGCTCGGGTCTTTGGTGTGCGTTGCGCCATACACAAGCGTCGCACCGCGCCCCACCAGCAACTCATACACGAACGGTCGAGCGTGGGATCCGAGCACCCGCTCATACTCCGCGTCGCTCATGAGCGGAGCGCGCATGCGAATCCCTTCTCGGGGCACGTAGTTGGGAGGTGACCGCCAGGCGATCTTCCACATCCAAACCGCGCCCACCAGCACGGTCGCAGAGAGCACTATCGCGGTCCAACGCGCCGCGCGCGAACCGGTATTTCATGCGGCCGTTCTCATGACCCATCTCTGGGTTTTGCCGCGGTCCGCTTTCGCCCCGATACCGCGCCTCCGCCGGCGTGCCCAACGCGCGATCTCCCCTCACATCTTCACTTCCCCCTCAAAGTATCGCAGCCTCACCCGCTCGCGCCACGTCCCGGGCTCAAAAAGGTCCACGCCCGCGACATCGATCCGGACCGGCCGATTGAGTCTTCGGTGCCGACGCCGGAGTTCGAGCGCGAGCTCCACGAGCCTCTCGCGCTTCTCCCGATCGACCGCCTCTTCCGGCGGAAGATACGGCGCGTCCCACCCGTCTTTGACCGCCCGCGCTTTGACCTCGACCAGAATCAGCATCGATTCGTCGTCCGGCTCGCACACCAGATCAATCTCGCCCCGCGAGAGCCGCACGTTCCGGTCGAGCACGCGCAGGCCCCGGCGCCGCACGTACCGCGCCGTCGCGGCCTCCCCGCGCCGGCCGACGAACGCGCTGTCATAATCGACTCTGCCCAGAAACCGTGTGATCGCCCGCCACCATCGGGTCATCGCGCACCTCAAGCCCCGATCTCATCGAGACGTGGAGTTGATTCCGAACACTTTGTCTTCTGCCAGGGCCAGCAGCCTCGAGGTCATGACGTCAACGTCCGTAAAACTCGCTCGCTTCTTGAGACGATCGACAAACTTGTATTTTTCGTAGTCGTTCTTGGTCTGCGCCAGTCGTGATTCCAGAAACAACTGGGCATCGTAAAGGTCTTCCGAGACTTTCCAGATGCGTTCGAGCTTTATCCAGTAGGCCGAACTCCTGAACGCGATCGGGCCAACCCAGCGTCCGGGGGTGAGCTTGCGCACTTCCTCGTTCAGTTCTTTGGGCCCGAGCAAGTCCGCTTTGGAATACTCGCCCTCGAACGGGCGGTCCAGCAGCCGGTCCTTTTCGTCAACAAACTGCGACTTCTCATTTGCGATCTCATCGAAATCGACACCCGCCTCTAGTTGAGCGCGTACCCGATCAATCTCTTTGGTGTCTTTTTCAGGGACCGTAAAGATCAGGAACGAAGCGATGGGGGGCGGATTGAAAAGATCGAAGTTCTTTTCGTAGGCGATCTGGATATCTCGCCAACTCACGTTGGCGCGGTTGTAGATACGAGTTTGAAGCACAAACTTGATCAACTCCTGCTGTTCGCGGTTTTTCATTGTTTGGTCGAGCGAAGTGCCGTTCTGCGCCGACAGGTTCTCGTTCGCCGCGGCTTCGATACCGCGGTTTTCCGCGACCACTTCGCTACGCACCGCCTGCAGCCAGTTGAAGAAGCCCGCCTTTTGCTCCGGCTGCAACTGATTGAGCGCCTCCGCCCGGAGTACCTCGTCCTCGATGATGCCGTCGAGTTTCTGCTGGATCTGTTCCCGCGCGAACTGGCGCCAGGCCGCTTTCGCCAGCCGCGGGTTGGCCTTGTACATCTCTTCGTACTTGGCCCGAAGCCGATCGATCATGTCGTTCAGGAATGCCGAGGCATAGATCGCACGGTTGTTGACGTCGCCGACCTTTGCATCCACGAACACCGGAGGCCCGACCGGATCGGGTATCCGGGCTCCGAGGGCCGGCTCGCCCGATTCGACCGCCACATCGAGCAGCCCCTCGCTCGCGGAAAAAGGGCCCGTCCGGAGCGGCCGGGTCGAGGCGATTTCCGGCTGGTCTTCAACCTGCTCCGACTTTTCCGCTGGCTGCGGACCCGCGGCAGCCGCCGGCGCCCGGAACTGCGATGCCGTTATCGCAGTCGTCGCGGGGCGCGTCGCGCCGGTCACAGCAGATTGAGAAGAACAGCCCGAAACCCAGACCAAAACAAGAACCGCGCCGATCATCGCCTTAGCATTCCGACAGATCCGCGATTCCGCAGAAGTTGTGGCGCGATCACGCGAGGTACTCATGTCGAATGCAAGCCCTTCGGGTCTGGGTGGAGGATCGAGTCCGGGTTCCGGTGGCGGCCCGGGTGGCGATGCTCCAAAGATTATCATTGATACCGATTGGAAGAGTCAGGCTCAGGCCGAAAAGGAAAAACTGGTCGCGGCCGAGTCGGCCAAGAAGGCCCAGCAACAGGCAAAGACCGATGCAGGCCCGGCGGGTGCCCCTCGCGAGGAAGGTCCGATTGGCATCCAGGACCTGATCTCGCTGCTGGTGAGCCAGACGCTCATGTACCTCGGAGCCGTTCCGGACCCGCAGTCCGGGCGTGCGATTGTCGCGCCCGAGTACGCCAAGCTCCACATCGACATGCTCTCGGCGCTCGAAGAGAAAACCAAGGGCAATCTCTCCGAATCTGAATCCAAACTCCTCGGTCGTGCCCTGCACGAACTCCGGATGGAGTACGTGGAAGTTTCCAATTACGTCAACAAGGCCATCGCCGAAGGCAAGATCAAACCCGGCACACCCGGCATCGGTGGTGGAGCACCGTCCGGTATTGTCGGCGCCGCGGGCAATGTGCCTTTACCGCCCTGATCCACTCGCAAAAAGTGGATGACCGCCTCTGCGCCGCTACGATGCGATTCGCCGCGTTTTCGCGCGTTCCCGCGCACTTTCCGGCGCCTCCGGGATCCACTTCGTGACCAACGTCGCGCCAGCCAAACCCACCGGTTTCTTCGAACGGCACTATTTCCTGCTCCGCAGGCTCCATTCGCTCTCGGGCATTCTGCCCATCGGCGTTTTCCTGATCAATCACCTGTTGACGAATTCGTCCGCCGCGTGGGGCGCGCTGGTGCTCCGTGAAGGGGGCGAAGCCGCAGCGGTCGCGCCCTGGTGGGTCCGGGGAGGCGAGTACTTCTGGCGCGAGGTCCGCTGGATCAACACGCAGGTTCCCAATCTCGTTCTGATTGAGATCGCCCTCTGGGGAGCAATCGCGTTCCACTCCATACTCGGCTTCTACTACGCCTTCAGCGGTTCGTCCAACACCCACCGGTACGCCTATCAGGCCAACCGTCGCTACCGCCTCCAGCGCATCAGCGGCTACCTCGGCATTCTCTTCATTTTCTACCACGTCGCCACCCTCCGCTGGGGTTGGACCTTCCTGATCCCCGGCGGCACGGTCTGGTCGCATGAGTACGCCGCATCCACGCTCGCTCTGGTCCTGCGGGGTGGCACGTCGGGCATCACCACCGCCGGGCTCGCCGTCTCGATCGCGTATTTTCTCGGCGTCACTCTGCTGGTCTTCCACTTCGCCAACGGGCTCTGGACCGCCGCGATTACATGGGGATTGACGATCTCGGTTCCAGCCCAGCGTCGCTGGGGATACGCGTGCGCGGGGCTGGGCGCAATGCTGATGATCATGGGCTGGGTTTCCATCTTTACATTCGCGACCGCCGACCCGGCGAAACTACGGGAGATGGAACAGCGAATTGGTGGAAGGCACGATGCCTCCGGACTGGCGGAACTCGCGCCACGAAACGAGCCTCATCAATAGAAAGGTCACTTTGTCCGAGCACCGCGTCATCGTCGTTGGAGGTGGGTTGGCCGGGCTCTCTGCCGCCGCGCGCATCGCCGAGGCCGGCACGCCCGTCGATCTCTTCTCCGTTGTGCCCGTGAAGCGATCGCACTCGGTCTGTGCGCAAGGCGGCATCAACGCGTGCAACGAAGTCGCGCGCCAGCAGGGCTACTCCGAATACGAACACTTCGACGAAACCATCTACGGAGGCGACTTCCTCGCCGATCAGCACCCCGTGCTCGAGATGGCCAACTGGGCGCCCCGCATCATCGATCTGCTCGATCGCATGGGCGTCCCGTTCAACCGCACTGGTGAAGGCAATCGCGACCTTCGCCTCTTCGGCGGATCGCTCTTCAAGCGCACCCATTTCTCCGGCGCGACCACCGGCCAGCAACTGATCTACGCCCTCGACGAACAGGTCCGGCGCTACGAATCCGAAGGCAAGGTCACCAAGTACGAATTCTGGGAGTTCCTCTGGCCCATCCTGCACGACGGTCGCTGCGTGGGCATCGTCGCCCAGGACATGCGGACCATGCAGATCCGCTCCTTCCGCGCCGACGCCGTCGTGATGGCCACCGGGGGATGCGGGCTCGTTTTCGGCAAGAGCACAAACAGCGTCATCTGCACCGGCGCTGCCGCCGCACGCTGCTTCCGCGCC
>JAHBXG010000061.1 GCA_019636565.1 Phycisphaeraceae bacterium | reverse complement strand
TGCCTCAGCGTCAGGTCTGGCCCAGTCGCTCGTCTTCACCATCGGCGTTCCTGTAGATATCTACGCATTTCACCGCTCCACCTACAGTTCCATCGACCCCTACCTGCCTCAAGCTCGCCAGTATGCCCTGCTGTTCCACGGTTGAGCCGAGGGATTTCACAAAGCACTATGCGAGCCGCCTACGCACCCTTTAAGCCCAGTGATTCCGACTAACGCTTGTGGCCTCTGTATTACCGCGACTGCTGGCACAGAGTTAGTCGCCACTTCCTCTGGGGGCGATCATTGTTTCTGCCCCCTGACAGCGGTTTACACGGCGAAGGCGCTTCATCCCGCACGCGGCATTGCTCCGTCAGGCTTTCGCCCATTGCGGAAGATTCGTTACTGCAGCCTCCCGTAGGAGTCCGGACAGTGTCTCAGTTCCGATGTTGCGGGCCGTGCTCTCACACCCGCTACCCGTCTAAGGCTTGGTGGGCTTTTACCCCGCCAACTACCTGATAGGACGATCGCTGCTCCCAAGGCGCCAAAACTTTGGTCCTAAGACATTATGGAGTATTACCGGAAATTTCTTCCCGCTATCCTCCACCTCGGGGTACATTCGAACGTATTACTAACCCTTTCGCCACTCACCCTTGCGGGTTCGTTCGACTTGCATGTTTTAGCCATGCCGCCAGCATTCAATCTGAGCCAGGATCAAACTCTTCACTTGATTTTCTTTGATCCAGCCAGCCCACTCGGTGTGACCCTTGTGAGACTGACCAGAGAATTTCAAAAGAAGGGCGTTTGAACCAGTACCCCCGCTCAAGCCTTGCGACTTGCTCGGGGGCGGTCTTCGTCCCGGCCATCCTGCGACTTGCGTCTCAAGATGTCCGGAACACGCTGGAGATCATCCAGCGTTTCTTTTCAAACTCGTGAATCGATAGGTTTTCACCTTCTCTTTTCAACCACTACGAGAATGAACGCCGAACTGTGAATTTCGGCGGGCTTACCCGTACCGGCGTGTGTCACGCCGATCGGGCGATTGTTCGACACGAACAGGCTCAAGCCAGAGCCATCCCGGAGTGATCCGGTTGTTCGTGCCGCACATTCTCGCGCGGTCCCCAACTGTTCAATTGTCAGAGATATCCGCCCGACTCCTTCGAGCCGGGTGGGCCTGTCGATTTCTCGGCAGGGGGTGAGTTTAAGCGCCCACCACGCCGGGTCAAGCGCAGGGAGGAATCTCTCTCGCGAAATTGCTGTAAAATCATTCCGGACAGCGGCTTGCGCGACACGAGTTCAACCCTGCTTCTCGGCTTCTCCCTCGCCGGGGAGGGGGGCCACCCCCGCTGTTGCCGCCCAGATTTGGGTTCGGGAGTCAGTTTGGATTGAGTTCGGGGTGGTGGATCGCTGTTTGAGGGCCGCCCGAAGGGTGCGGCAGGCCTCGGTCATGGTCGCGCCGGTGGTGCGGACGTCATCCACGACGACCAATACGGCGTCGGGCGGGATTCGGAGCACCGATCGGCGGCAGAAGAACGCGCCCGAAACATTGCGGCGGCGCTCGCTGACGGGCAAAGAAACTTGGCTTGGACGGTGGCGTCGGGCGAGGAGTTTTTGGATCGGGAAGCCGGAGGAGCGGCGCGTGCCGCGGGTGAGGACGAGGGAGTGATCGATCCCGCGAGCGAGCCTGCGCCATGGAGTCATCGGCATTGGGATGAGGATGACGCGGCGCGGATGGATCTCGCGGAGTTCGACTTCTTTGCGGATGCTCTCGCCCAGCACGCGACCGATGCTTTCGCCCAGCGCGCGGAAGCGCGAGAACTTCAGTTCTCGGATCGAGCGGGCGAGTACACCCTGATACGAGCCGAGGCGGATGAAGCGATCCCACGCGGGGCGCTTGTCGCGGCAGCGAACGCAAGAGGCGGGGTCGGTGAGAGTGTCGAGTTCGAAGGGGCGGCAGGTGATGCCGCAGCGGGGGCAGTAGTTGCCGGGTTCGTCCGGGTGCCAGTGCGCGGCGCGGATGTGCCAGGGAGCGGAGGTGCGGCCGAGGAATTGGAGTTCGAGGGCGTGGAAGAAGCGGGAGGCGCCATGGGGAGTGGAGGGCGATGCGAGATCCTCATCGAAATCGCCGGCAATTTCGTCGGAGGGTTCGTCGGTGAGGACGTCGAGGTCGAGATTGTCGGCCGAGTGTGTGAGGAGATGGACTGCGCCTTCGGAGAGTTTTTCGGCGGGGGCGGTGAGATCGGTCGGGTTTGGGGGCCAGGGGAATTTGGGCGGCTTGGCAGGCATGAGAAGGCTCACCACAGAGGCGCAGAGGCACGGAGAATACAAGACAGAAGCGGTTGGGATTGGAGTCAAGAAAGCAAGGCAAGAAGGGAATTGGCTTTGCCAATCCGTTCTTGCTCTGTGCCTCTGCGGTGAACTGATATCGCTTACTTGGTCAATCGCTCGCGGATCATGGCGGCGCGCCGAACGCCGACTCCGAAACAAATCGCCTGGGTTTCTCACGGAATATGCTCGACGGCGTGAGAATGAGTTCGGAATTGCGGGAATTCTTGATCACCGGTCGCATTCCGCCGGGAATCCCCGGTGTATCCGTGCGGGAAATGGAAAAGGCATGGGGTCGCGCCGAACATTTCAAGCCGCGGTCAACACTCAGCAAATTCGCGTGGTACGGGACCAGCGTCGGAAGTACGCACTATTGCAACATCGCGTACGACCCGAAGTTGCTCACCACCGACATGATGAACATTGTTTTCCAGAAACGATTCGATCCGAGCATGCCGGCGCCTCTGCGTGGCGTGATTGCTGAGATTCTCCGGCTTTCCAGCACTCGGACTCTCGCGAAGCTCGGCTTTCGCTACGTCAATCGCTTTCAAGGCGAGATCACCTGGCAAAGGGATTGGAAGGAAAGTGGGAAAGTCTGCTCGATGCATATCGGTTTTCACTCGGTTCGCCGACGCGGAAAAAGATTGAAGCGCGTGTTCGAACTGACAACAACCGCCTAATGCAGCGATTCGCGGAGCCCTTGCTGGCTCAAAGCCGAAAAGTGCGCTACTTCAGGCGCTCGCGGATCATGGCGGCGCGGCCGGTGCGGCGGTGTTCCTGGTCGAGTTCTTTGCCGAGCACTCGCTGGAGGTGCGCGGGCTGAACGAGCAGGAAGAGCATGTTCACGGTCTGCACAGAAAGATCGGGGATAAGACCGAGCACGACACCCAAACGAACGAGGCTGAGGAGTTGCATCGACTCGTCCGCGGCGATGAGGCGTGCGTGCGTGAGCGCGCCAAGGGCGCGGAACACCTGATCCTCAAGGGCGGCGCGGCGTTTGGAGAGGAGGGTGTTTCGGGCGTGACGCTCGTACCGGATGACTTCCGGAATGATCGAATCCTGGAGATCGGCGAGCACGGCGCCTTCGGGCTTGCCGAGGGTGGTCTGGTTGGAGATCTGGTAGAGATCGCCGACGGCGTCGCTGCCCTCGCCGTAGAAGCCGCGGACGGCGAGGTTCATGTCGGTGGCGGCGCGTTTGACTTTCTCGATTTCGCCGGTGACCTTGAGCGCGGGCAGGTGGAGCATGACGCTCATGCGCATGCCGGTGCCGACGTTGGTCGGGCAGGCGGTGAGATAGCCGAGTTTCTTGCTGAAGGCGTAGTCGAGGCCGGACTCGAGTTTGTCATCGATATCGCTGGCGACGCGCCAGCAGTCGGCGAGCGAAAGACCGGCGCGGAGCATCTGCACGCGGATGTGGTCTTCCTCGTTCACCATGATGGACAGACGTTCATCGGGAATGGAAACGGCGACGGCGCGGGGTTCCTCGGCCGCGGGCATGGCTACCCCCCCACCCGCACCCGTACCCCCACTCGCACCAGCATTTCCCCCGCTGGTAGCCGGCTTGCCCTTGGCGTGCTGCTTGGAGATGAGGTGCCGCTCGACGAGCAAGTTGCGTTCGATCGGTGGGGATTCATGAAGATCAACCCACATGATGCGATCGCAAACGTTGGCGGCGAGGATCCAATCGCGGCAGGTTTGCAGGGCGCGTTCGCGGTCTTCCTTGCTGGCCCGGTGAACAAAGACGTGCCCGGCGAGGTTGCGTGCCAATCGCACGCGGGATGAGAGAACAACATCGCTCGCATCGCCGGTGTTGGTGAGCCATTCGGCGGTGGCGATGCCACCGAGTCCGGCGCCCGCGCTTGCGCCGGCGCTGCCGCCGTTCCCGGCATCCTCGGGGGAAGGCTTTTTGCCTTTGGGATTTTCGCCTCGCTGGGTCATGTGTCGGTTTTCGATGAGCCGGCTTTGGATGGGGACGACTGGGAGAGGTGCTGGAGTTGATCGCGAAGTTTCGCGGCGAGTTCGTATTGCTCGGTCTTGACGGCGTCTTCCAATTGGCGGCGGAGGACCCGCTCGCGTTCGAGTTGCTCACGCTTTGCGGCAAGCAGGCGTGCGGTTTCGAGTTCGGACTTGGCGGGTCCGGACTCGGCCAGGCGGCGAGGAATTTTGCCGATGTGCTGGGCGGCGCCCTCGTGGGCACGCTCGAGAAGCGGAAGAAGTAGCGATTCAAAGGCGACGTAGCAATCGGGACATCCGAGGAGGCCCGCCTGGCGGAATTGCTCGAAACTAAAGCCGCAGTTGGTGCAGGTGGGCGATTTGGTCTTGGCGACCCTGGGCCGGGCTTTTTCGCCGGTGAGTTGAGGCATCACGAAATTGGTCAGCAGTTCGTTCAGCGTGGGTCCGGGACCGGAAAGGCCCAACTTCGCGGCGCAGGCCTCGCAGCAGTGAACCTCGACCCACGCACCTTCGCGGAGGACGGTGTCGTGGACGGTCGCTTCTTTGTCGCAGTTGTCGCACTTCATGGGGAAGACGGGTTCACCACAGAGGCACAGAGAAAGAGAAGAGCGGGATCGAGTTCTGGCTTGGCGCGATGGAGCGACCGGCACGATCTGAAGCGTATCCGACGCGTCCACACATCATTCGCGTGAGAACGGGGTGGGGAAGAACAGCATCGGAAAGGCGCGTCACCGAACGCGATGGCAAAAACAAACAAGGCTCCGGTTTGGAGCCTTGCGGTGAAATCAGGGGATTGGGATTACTGGGCCGCGGCGGCTTTCTGCTGGCGGGTGTAACCGTACTTGCGCTTGAGGGCCTTGGTGACCATGCCGGTGCGGATGGCCTTGGTCGAGGCGACGACGCGGACGTTCTGGCCGTCGATGACGGCGACGATGTCCTGCAGATTGGGCTTGAAGTTGCGCCGGGTGATGCCGGTGGGCTTCAGACCGAAGCCGCCCTTGGAAACGGCCTGGCCGCGCCATGCCCGCTTGTTGCCCTTGCTGATCTTCTTGCCGGTGAAATCGCACTGCCTGGCCATGGGAAATACCTCAAAGAGAACCCCGGAAACCGGGCCGGAGGGGCTCGGGTGGGGTCAGGATACTAGGCGGGATTCTGGCCGAAATCTGCACCGACCCGGGAGGTCAGCGCATCAGGTTTTCGCGGCTGAGCATGACATCCAGCGTCTGGGCGACCAGATCGGTTTCCCGCCGGGTGAGGCTGTTGTAGAAGGGGATGGCGATGGTGCGGTGGCTGACGCTCTCGGCGATGGGGAACATGCCGGGCTCGAAGCCGAACTGCTCGCGGTAGAAGGGCTGGAGGTGGATGCAGGGGAAGTAGTCGCCCGCTCCGACCTCGTGGTTGCGGAGGCCCTTGATGATGCGGTCACGCTCGACGGCGGTGTAACTGGTGGAGAGACGCACGACGAAGATGAACCAGCTCATGACGCTTGCGGCGTCGATGGTCGGAAGCGTCAGGTGCTTGTTGCCGGCGAGGCGCTCGATGTAGAACTCGGCGACTTCGGTGCGTTTTCTCAGGATCTCGTCGAGCCGGCGGATCTGGGCGAGGCCGAGGGCGGCGTTTATCTCGCTCATGCGGTAGTTGTACCCGAGGCGCTCGTGCTTGAGCCATGAGCCAGAAGCGGTGCCGCCACCCATGGCGTGGCCGAGCGGGCGGCCCTGGTTGCGCATCGAGCGGCAGAGTTCGGCGACGCGGGCGTCGTCGGTGACGATCATGCCGCCCTCGCCGGTGGTGATCTGCTTGTTGGGGTAAAAGCCGAAGACGCCCACTCGTCCAAAGGTGCCGGCGTTTCGGCCCTTGTGCATAGCGCCGAGGGCCTCGCAGGAATCTTCGATCAGGGGGATCTCGTACTTCGCGGCAATCTGGGCGTACTGATCCATGTACGCGGGGTTGCCGAAGGTTTCGACGGCGAGGATGGCCTTGGTGCGAGGGCCGATTTTTTTCTCGACCTGCGCCGGGTCCATGTTCAGGGTCTTGGGGCAGATGTCAACGAAGACGGGAGTTGCGCCGACGAACAAGATGGCGTTGCTCGAGGCGACGAAACTGAAGGGCGTGGTGATGACTTCGTCGCCGGGGCCGATGTTGAGAGCCCGCATGATGAGGTGGAGGCCGCTGGTGCCGCTGTTGACGGCGACTGCGTGGCGTGTGCCGACCTTGGCGGCGAGTTCGTGTTCGAATTGCTCGACCATCGGGCCGATCGAGAGACGACCGGAGCGGAGGGCTTGCAGGACGAGATCCTCTTCCATCTGTGTGATGTCGGGGCGGGAGAGGGGGATCTCGGCGTGGGCGTGGGACATGGGTGGGAATATCGGCCGGTGCGCGGATTTGGAATACCGGGAAGCGCCGGGAGCGTAGAAGGGTTTTGGAACGGGCGAGAAACAAAGGCACCGGCCGGAAAGCCGGTGCCCGAGAAAAAGAGAAAGAGAAGGGAGAAGCGCGGCAGGAATGCCGCCGCCGCGCGTGTTTGCGATGCTCAGACGGAATCGGCGAGACGGATAACTTCCTGCTCGATGCTCTCGCAGAGTTCGGCCAGCGTGAGGCCGGCGAGGTCTGGACCGATCTCGACTTTCATCTCGGCGAGGAGACGGGAGCGGCCGGGGTCGTCGGGGTTTGGAGCGTTCGCGATCAGCCCGACGGCGGACGCGGCGGCGAGACCGACACGATCCTTGAGTTGCATCAGCAGGCGATTGTGAGCGGTGATCACGGAGGAGTGGTTCGGTCGGTTCATCGCGCGAGCGATCTCGGGGAAACTGAGTGTCGTCAGGCGGCGTGCGAGGTGCACGACGATGGAGCGGGCGAGCACCACGCGCGGGTGGCGACCCTTGCCGGCCATGTCGGAGTGCTCGACGCGGAGACGGCGGGCGATCTCGGACTGGATGATGGCGATCGGAACGGGGCGGCGGGGCCGGAGCGAGGCGCCGAAGGCGGGCTGCGAACTGGACCGCGTGCCGGAGATATCGAGGGCTCGCCTCACGGAGGCGGCATCGAGCCGGCCGGAAGCGGCGAACTCGGGCATGAGCCGGGACACCGCCATGAGTTGCATGAAAAGACCTTCGAGTTCACGAACGGATTTCCAATTGGCGGAGGCGAGGGCGCGAGCGCCGGATTCGTCGAGACCCAGCCCCTTTCGAGCGGAGAGAATTGTCGCCAAATCGAAGCGGAGCGCCGAATCGGGCTCTTCGATGCGGAGGACCGCGCCGGACATGAACCTCGAGGCCAGGCCGCTGGAGAGTTTGCGGATGTCGCGCGGGTGTTCGTCGGAGGCGAGCACGATGCGGGCGCGATCGAAGCCAACGGCGTCGAGCGTGTGCAGCAATTCGGTCTGGGTTGCTTCCTTGTTGGCGAGGAAATGTACATCGTCGATACAGAGCAGCGCAAGGCGCCGGTGGGTGCGCCGAAATCCTTCGATCGCGCCGGCGCGGAGCGAGGTGATGAACTCGTTGGTAAAAGCCTCTGCGCTGACGCAGCGCACCTTGGCGCCGGGGTGCAATTCCTGAAAGCGGGAGGTGATGCCGTGGAGGAGGTGGGTCTTGCCCATGCCGCACGCGGAATGGATGAAGAGCGGGCTGAGCGACGCGACGTTTTCTTCTTCAGCGATGCGAACGGCCGCGGCGTGCGCGAGGCGGTTGGACACACCGACGACATAGTCCGTGAGGCGGTGGCGAGAGGGAGAGGGCTGCGGGGCGGGCGCAACGCGGGAGCGGGCCGACTCGATGGGCTGACGAACCTCGAGTTGGCTCTCGAGCGACGCGACCGGCTCCGCGATTCGGAATTGCAGTTCGGCCTTGCGC
The DNA here is from genome assembly GCA_019636565.1 of Phycisphaeraceae bacterium. GTDB lineage: Bacteria > Planctomycetota > Phycisphaerae > Phycisphaerales > UBA1924 > JAFEBO01. The sequence continues at coordinate 8,856 of JAHBXG010000061.1, read as the reverse complement.
CCTTCGAGCAGGGTCTGGCTCGCGACGCGGCACAATTCATTCCCGATGCGCCGGGAAATGAGATCGGCCACAAAGGACGACGGAGCGACGACTTCGAGCACGTCGCCTTTCAGGCGGACGTCGCTGGCCTGGCGCAGGTAGCGCTCGGCGCGCTCGCTGGAGCCTTCGCGGGCAAACGCGGCGATCAGGCGGGGAGTAATCGGAGAGCCCGAGTTTGAAAGAGTGCTGGATTCATGGTTTGTTCCGGATTCACGCCGATCGGCCGTGCTGAGAATGCTCTTTGTCGCCACGAGAATTCCGCTCTCTCGCCCACGCTGGACGACACGCAAAAGGCGGATCGGAGCCCCGAACTGTCCATGGCATGCGGCAAGGTCCGTCCGTGACCGTCCTGGTCCTTGCCGCGCGCCTGTTCAGAGCGTCCGATCTGCCACCAACTACCAGTTGCCGTCCATGCCCACCTCGAGTTCAGCGGCGCGATGAGATGTCCGGGCCCGGAATCGAGCGCCGAAACACTTATCACGATGCAGGGCAGCGTGCGCCACTGGCGCCGGCTGATCCCGGAAGATCTCGAGTCGGTCGAGTCCGTGACCGCAGGGTGAAATCTAGTGGCGATGCCGTCCGCGAACAACTGGGCGGAGCGCACTTCCGGCAGAGCGCGGAGCGCAGCGAGCGGAAAAACCAGTGCTTAGCGAGATCTAAAAATACTTCTCCACGCGATCGCACGCGATGCGGAAACTCTGTGGACAACATCTGTCGATTGAACGCAACAAACTCGCGGGCAACCGTTTGCGCGCGTCGGCGCAACGAACGCGCTTGTGGGATCGCCGGGTTTCTGTCGCAGAACGCGCGAATCGCGCCGATCAGCCCGAGGACATCCCGCCCACGCGTCGAACAAAGGCCCGACGCCGGCCAAGTGCTCCAAACGCGAATCGCTCGTACATCCGCAGCGCCGGCTCGTTTCGGCAGTCGACGGCGCACGTGATGGCGTCGATGCGTGGCTCGGCGGCCCGCAGCATTGCGAGTTCCATGAGTTTCGCGCCGATCCCACGCCCGCGGGCCGGCTTGGAAAGCCCGACGTACACCAGTTCGAGGGCTCGTTGTTCGGGAACCCGGTTGAGCAACATGCAACCCGCCGCAACTTCCTTTGCTTTCGCATCTTGCACGAAAACGATGAACCACAGCGCGGGATCGAAGACGCCGGTGGCGTAGTGGCTGGCGAGAATGTCGCTCGTTGCGCGTACGCCGCACAGTTCGGGGCAATCGCGGGTATCGACGTACGTTTCCTCGAGCACACGCAGCAGCAGCGGATCTCGCTCCTCCTGCGGCAGCGAGGCGATGGGCACGACGCGAATGCCTGCGGGCCAATCGATTCGCTTTGAAGTGGGCTTGTGTTCCGCGGGTGACAGGGCCTTCCGTCGGTACTCCAGATCGCCCACACACAAAAATCCGGCACCCCGAAAAGCAGTTTCGGCCCAGGCGTCTCCGGGTTCCGGGAGCGCCTGGAGCACTCGCACGGGCTCGCCGGGGCTTTGGGAAAAGTGCGCGGCGATGGCGTTGAGCAGTGCGATTCGTTCTTCGCGTGCGGTTTCCAGAACATGAGCGGGCGCGCCCGCACCGTCGGCATTCGGGCTTGGCTCCGACATGAAGATCATCGCGGTGCGTCCGGAGCCGGGCACGGCGAGGCAGGCTTGACGCACTGCCGCGGGTCTCTTGCCGAGTTCCGTTGGCTCGATACTCGCCCAGATGTACGAGAGGTCGATCCCGTGCTCCGGGGCACTGGCAATCAACCGCCTGGCGGCCGAAATCCGGTCTTTCAGCGATTGGCTGACGAGGCGCTGGGCGGCGGCGAGCAGCAACTCCTCTCCGACCCGAACAATTGAAAACTCGGGTGACGGCCCTTGTTTGGCGGGCGGGTTGGGTGCGGAGCGAGTCATGCCGATCGGGGAGGGGAGTCAGAAAAATCGGGTAGGAGACGGCTCGAACGCGAAGTTTGACGGAAGCGAAGCCGCAAGTAGACTAGCCTCTCTGCCTTGAAAACCCCGCCCGGAAGAACGCCGGATCGCAGAATCGGGGGAAAGTCGAAGGAACGTCCCGCCCGGTCTCCGCGAACAGACCCGATACGAAAGTGAGCGAAAGATCAGCCATGAACTGGACCGCCATGACGCATTACTTCCGGACCCCGATCGCGTGTGTGCTATTCCTCGGCGCCCTGACCGTCGGGGCGGGCGCGATGGCCCCGGAGCCGAATCCGGTGCCGCAGCGCTGGCAGTTTGATGTGCGGCCTGGGGACCTGCGTTTCACGAAATTCGAAACGCCCGATGGTCAACTTCGGGGTTATTTCTTTCTGACGTACCGCGTCGTGAACAACACCAGGGAAGACCTTTTGCTCGCGCCGCTTTTCGAACTGACGACAGAAAACGGCGACATTGTCCGCTCCGGGCGTGACGTGCCGCACTCGGTGCTCAAGAAAATCATGGCCGAGGTGGATAACCCGCTTGCGGAAGATCAGATTTCGATCCTCGGGACGCTGCTGCAGGGCGAAGAGAACGGGCGGGAGGGTGTCGTCGTTTTCTCGGATGTGGACATCTCGGCCCGCGATATCACGATTTACGCCACCGGGTTTTCCGGCGAGACAGCCCCCTACGAGGTGACGGACCCCAAGACCGGCAAGGTTCACAGAGAACTGCTCCGTAAAACGCTGAGCCTCGAATACAAACTGCCGGGCGACGTGACAGGACGGGTGAATGAACCCTTGCCGCTGTTCGAGCAGCGCTGGGTGATGAGGTAAGCGAGCCGAACAGAGGCAGATTCGCGGAGCGGCCGAAGGCTCTGGTCGGTACGAGCGGCCCGGGTGAGCCATTTCCGCCGGCAAATTGCCCTCTTGGCCGGGCGTGGCTTTTGGGGTTTTCAGGCCTATCATCTTGGCCCTGCCCGGACGGCTTTAGTCCGAGGCTTTTCGGGGATTTTCAGCGAGGTTCTTCAGCTATGGCACATAAAAAGGGACAGGGTTCGACCAAGAACGGTCGCGACTCCAATCCGCAATTTCTGGGTGTGAAGCTCTTCGGCGGCGAAATCGCCAAGCCGGGGTCGATCATCGTGCGTCAGGTCGGCACCCCGTTCAAGCCCGGCTTCAACGTCGGGATCGGAACGGACAACACGTTGTTCTCGCTCGCTGCGGGCACGGTGGTGTTCAGCGGCCGCAAGGTGCACGTCGACCCGACCGACGAGAAAGCTGAGCGCCCGGTGTGGCTGAAGGCGGGCGAAGCCCACAAGCAGGTCAAAGCGACGAAGTAAGACGTTGTCGTTCAATGCAAACTCGATCGGGCTCCGCGATGCGGGGCCCGGTTTGTTTTTGGGATTCTGGTGGGTCGGCTGCGTGTGCGCGGTAGTTCTGAACCCCGGAGCGTTACATGACCAGAAGCCCATCATGTAACGCGCTGCGCGTGCCGCGGTCTACCGTCATGGCTCGAATTGCGGCGCGGGCGCAGATGCCCGCGGCGCGTCCACGGGAACAACGGCCAAACTGGAAAACCATGAAGCACACTCTGCATCGCATCGGACTCATTGCGCTCGCTTTCGCGGCCGGAATCCCGGCGATCGGCCAAATAGGCCACGCGAATCAATCGGAAGCCGGGGCGCTCACGAAGTTTGATGACCGCGTGGACGCACTCCTCAAGCAGATGACGCTTGAAGAGAAGGTCGGCCAACTGGTTCAGTTTTCCAACGGGCGCGCGACCGGTCCGGAGAACGTGCAGGTCGATCAGAACGAACTGCTCGCACACGGCGGCATCGGCTCGATTCTAAATGCGACGGGCGCGAAAGAAGTCAATGCCATGCAGCGCATCGCGGTCGAGAAGTCTCGCCTCAAGATCCCGCTCCTGATGGGCCTCGACGTGATTCACGGTTATCGCACGACGTTTCCGGTGCCTCTGGGGCTCGCGGCGACGTGGGACCCGGCGCTGATCGAAGAGACCTCGCGTGTGGCGGCGGTTGAAGCGACCTCTGAAGGAATCCGCTGGACGTTTGCACCGATGGTGGACATCGCGCGCGATCCGCGCTGGGGGCGGGTCATGGAAGGGAGCGGCGAGGACACGTACCTGGGCGAGGTGTTTGCCGCGGCATACGTGCGCGGGTTTCAGGGCAAGGACCTGTCCGATCCGACTTCGTTGCTGGCGTGCGCGAAGCACTATGTGGCGTATGGCGGCGCGGAGGGCGGGCGCGATTACAACTCGGTGGACATGTCGGAGCGGATGCTGCGGGATGTCTATCTCCCACCGTTCAAGGCCGCGGCGGACGCGGGCGCGGGCACATTCATGAGCGCATTCAACTCGCTGAGCGGCGTTCCGACATCGGCGAATCACTTCACTTTGACAACTGTTCTACGCGAGGAATGGGGCTACAAGGGCTTTGTGGTGAGCGACTGGACCTCGATCGCGGAACTGATTCCGCACGGGATCGCGCTGGACGGGAAGACCGCGGCGTACAAGGGGTTTACCGCGGGCGTGGATATGGACATGCAGGCAAACTTGTATGCAACCCACTTGCCGGGATTGGTGGGAAGCGGCAGACTTCCAGAACAAGCAATTGATGAGTCGGTGCGCCGGGTGCTCCGGACGAAGTTCGCTCTTGGGCTCTTTGAACATCCCTACACGGACGAGGCGCTGAGCGACTCGGTGCTGCTGCGCGCGGATCACGTTGAATTGGCGCGGAAAGCGGCGGAAGAGTCCTTTGTGCTTCTGAAGAATGACCGCGCGGCGCCGATCACGTCCGGGCCGCTGCTGCCCTTGGCCGAAGGCAAGACAGTCGCGCTGATCGGCCCGCTTGCCGACAACGCGGATGACATGCTCGGCGAGTGGGCGTGCAAGGGGGACAAGAAAGATGTGGTCACCCTGCGCAGCGCGCTTGCGGGCAAGTTGAAGGACAACCTCATCTACGTGAAGGGAACGGACGTGTTAAGTTCGGTCGAAACGGGCTTCGCAGAAGCGGTGAACGCCGCGAAGAAGGCGGACGTCGTGGTCATGGCCATGGGAGAACATCGGCGCATGTCGGGCGAAGCGGCATCGCGCACGCGACTCGGACTGCCCGGCAATCAGCTCGCGCTGCTCCAGGCAGTGGTCGCGACCGGGAAGCCTGTTGTGCTGGTGGTGTTCAGCGGCCGGCCCCTGACGCTGGCGTGGGAAGCGGAACATGTTCCGGCGATCATTCAGGCGTGGCACCCGGGCGTGCAGGCGGGGCCGGCGCTCGCGCGTGTGATCTTCGGTGAGGCCGATCCATCCGGCAAACTCACCGTGACGTTTCCGCGTTCGGTCGGGCAGGTGCCGATCTACTACAACCACTTCAAGACCGGGCGGCCGATCCCCGGCGAGGATGACAGCGAGAAAGACACGGGGTTCCGCTATCAGTCGCGCTATCTCGACGAGCAGAATTCGCCGTTGTTTCCATTTGGCTGGGGCTTGAGCTATGCAAACTTTGAATACTCCCCCACTGCAATCAGTTCGGCATCCAAGACGCTCAGCGTCGGCGAACTCGAAAAGGGCGGGAAGATTAAGATCGAAGCAACTGTCACGAACAGCGGCAAGCGCCCGGGAACAGAGATCGCTCAGCTCTACATCCGGCAACGCGGCACGAGTGTGGCCCGACCGATTCGCGAGCTCAAGGGATTCGAGAAGTTTGCGCTCAAGCCGGACGAGTCGCGCACTGTTACTTTCGAAATCGGCAAGGAACAGCTTGCGTTCTGGAACATCGATATGAAACACGCGGTAGAGCCGGCCGAATTGACGGTGTGGATCGCCCCGAATTCCGCGGGCGGGACTCCGGCGAGCATCATGATCGCAGAGTGAGTCGCTAGCCCTCGACAGCGTGCCAGGTGAGCGTGCCGATCATAATTTTGCGGTCGGGGTCTCCCCGGTCGGGCTTGGCGCGAATCTCCAGTATCCGTTTGTGTTCTCCGGTATCGGTACGGGGAAACCGCAGCAGAAACGCCCGCCCTTGCTGAAGCGCGGCACTTGCGGCCGCCCTCAGCGCTTCCACCTCGTGCGCTTCCAAGACCTCCGCCCAGGATGCGGGAGAGGCAACTTCTCTTCCGGTGACCGAGAAGAGTTCGGCGAGGCCGGCTTCCCACAGGATTGATCCGTTCTCGACTTCCCAGTGCACGAGCGCCGAATCCGAGCTGGACAGCGCCTGGCTCGCCTTGTGCAGCCGGCCCGTCAGGAGAGCGCCGCGCGATTCCAGTTCGTCGCGGGTGCGCACCAGTTCAATCTCAACTTTGCGGCAGCGCTCGATTTCCTTCTGGGCCAACTTGTGGGCTTCGGCGATTCCGGGGAGCGAAAGGGCGACGGGCATCACGCGAAATATCGCGACGACGGTGGCGAGCGAGACAATCGCGGTGATCGCCTTCATCAGCCCGAGAAACCGATACGCGGGGTGGTAGAACATTGACGCATCCGTCAGATGCGTCAACCCGCACGACAGGATGAACGCGACGAACAACCAGACCGTGCCGCGCAGTGCGATATCGCGGCGACGCAGCACGAAGAACATCAGCGAAATCGGGATGCATGCGTAGGCGAGGAAGATCAAAAAATCGGAAGTGATGTGAAGCCAACCGAGCGAAAGGGACCAATCGCCGCACTGCCAGCGGGGCATAAAGCCGTGTTCGTCGAACAGTCTCCCGAGGTACGAAAAGAAACCATCGACGGCGGCACTCCCGGGTGCTGCTACCGAGTCTGCATTTTCAGATTGCATGTGCACACGATACCGAATTTGGATGAAATGTCACCAGGCACTCTTGGGTTTGTGCGTTCGCGTGATCGGAATCAGGTCCATTCGCGGCAACCGCGCTGCAATCGCTTTTGTTACAAGTCTTTACGAAACGCGCCGCCACGGATTCGCGGCTCCTGCGCGTCCCGGGCTGCCTCTCCTGCGGAGGCAGACGACGACTCTGACGCGAAAGAACGCGGTGTTTGCGCATCGAAACCGAGTTATCGAGACGCAAATGTCGCTTCACACCATCGCGCACGAATGAATGCTGCAATCCGGCACCCGCTCGCCAGGAAGTGTTCGGACGGAGTCGGTGTCTGCGATCCGCGCGGCGCCGGGTTCGAACCGCTCGCGGCCGCATCCGCATCGAAATCCGGGTGCTGCGCAAGGGCTGCCCAATCGGCTACGCTCCCGAACGGCACGCAGGTTCGATCCCTCACGCAAGGAGCACCCATGAGCTACGTTGACGGCTATTTGATTCCGATTCCGAAGAAGAGCGTCGCGGCGTACAAGAAGATGGCCGCGCTTGGATGCAAAGTCTGGATGGATCATGGCGCGCTCGATTATCGCGAGTGCGTGGGTGACGAGTTGAAGGCGAAATGGGGAATCCCGTTTCCCAAGTTGCTCAAGACAAAGCCATCTGAAACAGTCGCGTTTTCGTGGATCGTTTTCAAGTCGAAGGCGCACCGCAACAAGGTGAATGCCGCGGTCATGAAGGACCCGCGCCTCACGAGCGCGATGAACATGAAGAAAATGCCCTTCGACCCGAAGAAGATGTGCTACGGCGGGTTCAAGACTTTGGTCTCGAAGTGAGCGATTCCGCGTCGGAATCTTCTTCCTCGTCCTCGTCACGCCCGACGACCCGAACGCTGACGCCGCACTCTCGTGCGATCCAGTCGGCGATGCGGCGGGCATCCTGTCTGCTCAGCCAGCACAATGTGAACAATCCCGTTTCGTTCTGATCACCCAATACAAGCTTCCACGCCGGCTGATTGTTGATTACCCGGTTGCTGTCGGGCCCGATCGAAACGGCGAGCTGATCGAAACGGAGGCTCGCTTCCTCTATCTCTCCCGAACGCCGCGGCAGAGAGATGCGCTTCAATGTGCGGTCGAACAAGACATCGCGCCGACCGGATGAATCCATCAGCATTTTCACGAAGTAGGAGAGCACGAACCCTCCAAGCGACGCTCCGATGACCGCTGCGGACGCAACCAGCGGCGGATCACCCTGATAGAGAACCATCACACCCATGAGCCCGACAAAGGAAATCACCACCATCGTCAGGCACGCCGCGGTCATCGGGGACCACTGAGCCAATCTCAGCACCGCGACGCTTACATCGTCTCGCCGGACCCAGTCGGCCATCGGATCCCGAGCGAATCTCCTGACGCGAACCAGGAAGGCGAAGGCCCCGATCATGATCGCGTTGAACGGAAGCGAAATCGCGAGCATCATGAGCGTGCTCGGCTGCAGCCCGACGCGCAGCGCGCTGTTCGCGGGATTCGCGGGGTCAACGAACACCGGACGGATCGATCCGACGGGAAAATCGCGAACTGTTCGTTCGGCTGCCTTGATCCCGGAGCTAATGGCGCCGCCGATTTGGATAGTCTTTCCGGTGTGCGTCGTATCTCCCACGGTGTAGGCGTATGCAATGCGCGGGAAATAAGTCTTGCTTCCTTTGGAACCCCTGTCGGTGACGACGCTACTCGCCGTGATTGTGGCCGTTGTTTGCTGCCAAGTCTGTTCAGTGCGGATTTGCCTAAACGCGGTCCAGGCGAATAAGCCATCGAATCCAAGAACGAGAATGCTCCAGCACAATACAAAGGCCCCGCCAAACCAGAGTTGGCGGTCCGCCTTCCGTCGTTCTGCATTGGGGAGGAAGGTCGTGCGGGTCATCGCATTCTCTTCTGCGGGACCGACCCCACGCGATTTCAATTGGCCGCGCTCAGGGTGCTTCGGGCACGCCGGGCTGGGCGGTATTGGCACCCGGGGGCAGGATTTCATTGTCGGACATGACGTACGCGACCATCGCCAGGAGCATGAGAATGACGGCGACAGTCATCATCCAGGGTGCGTGCTTGCGCAGGCCGGTTTTT
>JAHBXG010000060.1 GCA_019636565.1 Phycisphaeraceae bacterium | reverse complement strand
CTCCGCTCCCGCTCCATCCCGATCGCCTTGATCGCCTTCCCCAGCGCATCATCCAGGTGCTCGTTCACCAGAAACAAGTCATACACCCCGCACGTCTGCGCGTGCGAAATCTCCGCCTTCGCCTGCGCAAATCGCTTCTGAATCGCCGATTCTTCTTCACGCCGTCGGCCCCGCAGTCGCTCGAGCAGGCTCTCCTCGTTCGGCGGCAGCACGAAGATCGCGTACGCGTCGGGAATGTGCTTTTTGACGTTCACCGCGCCCACCACATCGATCTCGAGAATCACCAGCCGCCCGCGTTTCAGTTGCTCGAACACCCATCCCTTCGGCGTGCCGTACTTCTTGCCGTACACGCCCGCCGTCTCGAGAAATTCGCCCTTGTCCTTCATCGCCTCGAATTCGTCGTCCGTCGCGAAGTGGTAGTCCACACCCTCGACATCGATGCCCGAAGATGGCCGCGTCGTCCACGAGACCGAGAAGACCGCATCCGGAATCGATCGCTCGATGCCGCGCGTGATCGTGGTCTTGCCGACCCCGGATGGCCCCGACATGATGACGACCATCCCGTCGTCGGTGTCGGTCACAAGGCGATGATTACTGGCTGGCGGCATCGGTCGCGAGTTTATGCCGCGCGCCCACCCACACGCCCACCCACACGCCCACCTACACCCCCACGCACACGCCGCCCCGCGCTCCCGCCGACAACTTCATCCGTCCGCCTCCCCGCCGCGGCACACGCTTCCAGCACGGCCATCCGCACGCCGACCCCGACGCGTACCTGCCGCAGAATCACCGAGTGCTCGCCGTCCGCCACTTCCGGGTCCAGTTCAATCCCCCGGTTGATCGGCCCCGGGTGCATCACCACCGCCCCGCGCTTCAGGCGTGCGGCACGCTCCGCCGTCATCCCGAACAGCGATCGATACTCACGCACCGAGGCGATCGCCGATGTGCTCTTGCCCGCCGGGTCCGCGCCCGCACCCGAACCATCATGCCGCTCAAACTGCACCCGCAGCATCATCACCGCATCGGCCTTGGGCAGCACCTCGTCCAGATCGTGCGTCACCGAAACCCCCGTCCCCAGCGATTCCATGCTCTTGGGCGCAAGCCCCGCAGGCCCCACGCACACCACCTTCGCGCCAAGCGCCGTCAGCCCCGCGATGTTCGATCGCGCCACCCGCGACGAGACCACATCGCCCACGATCGCGACCGTCAGCCCCTTCATGTTGAAGTCGCTCAGGCGCCCGTTCGCCTCCGCCAGCGTGTAGATATCAAGCAGTCCCTGCGTCGGATGCTCGTGCTTCCCGTCTCCAGCGTTGATCACCGGGCACGCAACGTGCTGCGCGATCAGCGCTGCCGCGCCCGCCTGCTTGGCGCGGATCACCAGCGCATGCACGCCCATCGCCTCGACATTCCGCGCCGTGTCGATCAGCGTCTCGCCCTTGGTCACGCTCGAAAACGCGCCCAGCAGGTTCGACACGTGCGCCCGCAGCCGGTGCGCCGCATTGGTAAAACTCGTCCGCGTCCGCGTCGAATCCTCAAAGAACAAATTGGCGATCGTCGTTCCCTTCAGCGGCGAACTGTCCACATCCGTCGTCACGTCAACGTACCGGCGCGACATCCCCAAGAGCGCACGAATCTGCGCCGGCTCCACGCCCTGCAGCCCGATCAGGTCTTTGCTCGACCACGAAGCCGTGCCGCCACGCCGCCGCTTTTTGAGCGTCCTCGCCATGCCCCCATCGTAACGAGGCTACTTGTCCTCCGACTCCTCCACCTGCTGAACCGGCGCCTGCTGCGCCGAATTCTGCACAGGATGCATCGGCAACTCGTCGTCCACAGTGTTCGAGGGCAGCGGCGCATCCGCCGCCTGTCCCGGGATGTGAAGCACCGGCGGCTCCAGCACGCCGATCTCGTATTCGGTTGATCCCGTCACGTGCCACGGCTGCCACCCGCCAGCCAGGCGCACCTCGACGCCGCGATACACCGGCCCGCCGCCCGGCTTGTCCGCGATCTCGAACACCGGCCGCACGATATCGATTCGCGCGATCTCGCCCCGCAGCCAGACCCGCGTGACGTGATAGATCGGCAGCGTCTTCGCGTTCGCCTCGCTGATCGGCTGCGCGCCCTCGCCCACCATCGCCGCCACCCGCTGATACGTCTCTTCGTTCGATCCCGCCAGCAGGTTAATCGCAAACGGAGCCGATGCCCCGCCCGGGGGCGGATACCGCATCGCCGTCCACCGCAATGCCGAAGCGATCGCGTTCTTCATATTGATGCTGTTGTTCACGTTCTTGATCGCGAACTCGTCGCCGGTAATGGGGGGGTAGTTGGCGTATTCCCGCGCGCACGATGCCAGCGCGATGGTTCCGGCAAGCGTGAGAAGAGTCGAGAGGCGCAAAAACGTGGGGTTCATAGCGTCTTCCTTCGGTCCGTTGGGCATCCAAGCGAGAGTCCAACGGACGCTCACCGGCCGGGAATAGTGGGTTCTTCCGGGAAAGAGGTCAAGCCGCGAATCGCCCGTGGCAATTCAGGCGAAAGATCGACTGTGCCAAGCCGTTCCCGTCGCGCCTCAACCGTCGCCCCCGCACCCAACCCCGCGCCCGCTCGGCGCTTCGTCGTGGGCATCTCCGGTGCATCCGGAGCGTGGTATGCGCAGCGTTTGCTCGAAATCCTCCTCTCCCAGGGTCACGAGATCCATCTTGTCGTCAGCGACTACGGCAAGCGGCTGCTTTTCGATGAATCCGGCATCAAGTCGCTCGATGTGGCCTCGCTCTGCCCCAAACTCGCAAAGGCCGCTTCTCGCGCGGAATTGGCCGGCCTTTCGTCGCGGCTGATCATCCATCCAAATAAGGATGTGGGCGCCGTCATCGCCTCGGGCAGTTTCCTCCACGACGGAATGGTGGTCATCCCCTGCTCGAGCGCCTCCCTCGGCTCGATGGCGACCGGCTCGGGCAGCAACCTGCTCTGCCGCGCCGCCATGGTGACCCTGAAAGAGCGCCGCCCCCTCATCGTCTGCCACCGCGAGATGCCGCTGAATCTCATCGACATTCGCAACATGGAATCGCTCGCGCTCGCCGGCGCCACCATCTGCTCGCCCAACCCCGGCTTCTATCTTCTGCCCAAGACCGTCGAAGAAGTCGTCGACTTCACCGTCGGCAAGGTGCTCGATCTGCTGAAAGTAGAGCACGCCCTCAAGACCCGCTGGGAATCCGCAGGAAACGCGAAGCCTCAATAGCCAGATCTATCTGCTCGCCGCATTCATGCGTGCAAAAAGAAAAGTGCGGGCCTGTTCGGCCCGCTCTCTGAACCCATCATTCCCTCGTCGTTACGGACAAATCAGTTCGTTGTACGCAACAACAAAGATCGTGAAGTCTGTGTCTTCCACCAGCCCGTCGCCGTTCAGGTCGGCCGGGCAACCCTCCGGCATCGACGGATCGGCGCAATCCAGGATGTTGTACGCGGAGACAAAGATGATGAAGTCAGAATCGTCCACCAACTGATCGCCGTTCAAATCCGCCGGGCACGGCGCAGCCTCGGGCTGACGCTCGAACGCCCCATGGTCAACATACGGGGCAGTGCCGTATCCCGTATCCACCGTGTCCGGGTCATCCACAATCCGCGGCAGCCCGTCAAAATCCCCACCCAGCGACACCGGCGCCGCCGAGTTGTCACCCGCATCAACCGAGGGTGAACCCGCCAGCAACCGATAGTCCCCCGCGCCCGGATCAACAAACATCGGGTTCCCAGTCACAATCGTCAGCCCCCCGATCACCGGCCCGCTCGAGATCGTCGAAGCCTGGAACACCGTGTTGGCAGTGATATCGATGATGCCCAGATCGCTGGACCGAAACCCAGTCCGCGTGCCGGGCCCACCGAAGTAGAGGATGTTGTTGTTGGCCATCGCCGAAAACCCCGACAGATCCTGCCCCTGCGAGTAGGGGCCATTCGCCGAGCCATGGCTTCCGCCCGAGCCCGAAGACCCACTGCTCCCAGTTGACCCTGTAGACCCCGTCGGACCTGTGCTACCGCCAATCCCCGCGTTCCCCCCCGGACCACCATCCCCACCTGCACCACCAGAACCCGCAGAACCCGCTGCACCACCGGCGGCCGACACCAGATTCGCAAACGTGTTGTTCACCATCTTCGGGCTGGTGCCCGGGTCTCTCACAATGAACGCCCACAAGTTGCCGGAGCCCCCCCCGTTCCCACCCTTGCCGCCAGTCCCCCCTTTTCCGCCCGTCCCCCCTCTGCCTCCGTTACCGATCACGCCCTGGCCGCCTTTGCCTCCGGTACCTCCTTTCCCGCCGGTGCCACCTTTGCCTCCAGCCCCGCCGCGGCCGGCGCTTGTGGATTCGAAGAGGTTTTGGGCGATGAACGATTCGCCGGTGTTGCGGGTCTCGATGAGGTAGAGCGAGCCGCCCTGCGCTCCATTTCCACCTGGGCCACCTTCGCCTCCTTGGCCTCCTGTTCCACCTGTCCCGATTGCAGAATTACTGCCGGTGGCGCCTTGGCTTCCGGTGGTTCCTTGGCGACCGCTTCCGCCGGTGCCGGCTTGGAGGCCGGTGAAGAGTGAGTTGGTGATTGTGAGTTTGTCGGCGCCGTCTGTGTAGATGGCCCACAGGTTGTAGGCGGAGGTTCCGGAACCGCCGCTGCTGGAGGCGTTGATTCCGCTGGCGGACTTGATTGGTCCGATCGTGCACGCGTTGAGCGAAATGTCGGCGCCGCCGTAGCCGGAGATCACGGTTCGGGTGGTGGCGGGAATGACGGAGTCGGTCGCGTCCTGGATCGTGCAGTTGGTCATCTCGAGCGTTGCGCCGGTGGCCACGATCGCGGTCTGGCGAAAGTCGGTCAGGATCGCGTGCGAGAGCGTTGACGTGGAACCGCTCAATAGATCGAGCCCTTGCCACGAGTCGTTCACGGCGAAGAACTGGACCGGATCGGTTTCGGTGCCGTTAACATTGAGGGCGGCGCCCGCGCCGATGGTGATCTTCCAGCCGGGGCCAACGACCACCAGCGCGCCTTCGCCGATCGTGAGCGAACCGGTGTACGTCGTGTTGTCCGAGATGATGAGCAAACCGTTCGGGTCGACAACAACATCGCCGGGGACGACGGTTGTGGCGAGCGCGTGCCCCGTGAGGGCGAGCGAACTCAAGAGTGGTGCGAGGGTGCAGAATCCGCGAATGCGCATGATCGATCTCCTTTTTCTTTGCGCCGAGCAAGGCCAAGGGAAACTCCCACGCCCGCGGCACCCAACTACGCGATGCGGGCGAGCGGCGCGCTTCACGCAAACCCCGGGAAATCTTCAGATTTCCCCCCTTTAATGAGCCGGCAGGGCACCGTTCAATTCCGGCTCTTTTTTCCCCGGGGGTGAGCGTTTGACGGATGGGCTCGCAGTCGCCACGACGCTTTTGGCCCGCCTCACGCGTGGGGACGGCCATGCTGCGGACGCGCTCACCCCAATGCTTTACGAACAATTGCGGGCCTTGGCCGGGTCGCTCCTGATCGACGAGAGGCCGGACCATTCGCTCCAGCCGACCGCGCTGGTTCACGAGGCGTATCTGCGGCTGATTGATCAGCAGAAGGTGGATGCGGAGGATCGCGCGGCGTTTTTCGCGCTTGCCGCCACGTTGATGCGGCGGATTCTCGTTGATCACGCCCGTGCGCGCAAACGCATGAAGCGCGGCGGCGGCGCACGACGCGTCATGTTGCGGGAGTCTCGCGCGCCGGGCGTTCACCCGCCGGAAGAGATGGGCGTCGATATTGAGTTGCTGGATACGTCGCTGGCGCGCTTGGCCGAAGTGGATGATCGGAAAGCGAGGCTGGTGGAACTGCGGTTCTTTGGCGGGCTTGAAGAGCCGCAGGCCGCGGAAGTGCTCGGGATCTCGCGGGCCACGGCGGCGCGCGACTGGCGATTCGCGAAGGCGTGGCTGGCGCGGGAAATCGAGCAGGCCTCGCGCGGATCGGAGGATACTGGCAAAGGAGACAGCGGTGGAAAAGCAAAGGACCAACGCTGAACGGTTCCACGAGGTGGAGCGGCTCTTTGAGGCGGTGTGCGATTCTCCGAGGGAGGCATGGGAGGCGCGGCTGCTCGAGCTCGCGCCGGAGGATGCGTCGCTGCGCGCCGAGGCGCTGGAACTTCTCAAGATCGAAGCAGCGGAACCGCTGCAAATAGCGGGCGCGGGTCCGGGGGCGCTGGCGACGCTGATCGCGGATGAGGCGACGGAAGCGATTGAGGTGCCGGGATTCAGGGTGACCCGCGAACTCGGCGCCGGAGGGATGGCGGTGGTGTTTGAGGCGGAGCAATTGCATCCGCGCCGCTCGGTTGCGCTCAAGGTGCTCCGATCGGGCCTGAGCACGCCGGAACTGGTGCGGCGGTTTGAATTTGAAGCCGATGCGCTCGGCCGACTTCAGCATCCGGGTATCGCATCCATCTATGAAGCGGGCGTGGTGGGCACGGTGAATCACCCGCGCCCGTACTTCGCGATGGAACTTGTGCAGGGGCTGCCGCTCGACCGATGGGCGGAACAGGAGCGACCGAGCGTGCGGGAGCGCCTCGCGCTATTCGCGCGGGTGTGCGATGCGGTGCAGCACGCGCATGCCCGCGGCGTCATCCACCGCGATCTGAAGCCTTCCAATATTCTGGTTGTGACCGATGGCTCTGAGCGTCACGGGCGACCAAAGGTTCTGGACTTTGGCGTGGCGAGAGCGACCGACCACGGCGTGCCCGGCTTTGCCGATGCGACGCAGCACGGGCAACTGGTGGGAACGCTTGCGTATATGAGCCCGGAGCAACTGGCGGGCGAGCACGATGCGGTTGATATCCGCAGCGATGTGTACGGACTGGGCGTGGTGCTGTACGAGTTGCTGACCGGCGCACTGCCGTGCGATGTGGGCGGGATGAGCGTGTTTGCCGCGGTGCAGAAACTGAGCGCTTTCAAACCGGTGCGTGTCGGCTCGCTCGACGCCGAGTTGCGGGGCGATGTCGAGGTCATCGTGATGACGGCGATGGACCCGGACAAGCACAAGCGATATCAGACTGCCGCGGCTTTGGCCGACGATATCCGGCGGCACCTTGACAATCGCACGATCTCGGCGCGGCCGCACAGCGCGCTCGATCAATTGTCGCGGTTTGCGAGGCGGAACCGTCTGGCTGTCGCGGGCGGCTCGCTCATTGTTCTTTCGCTGTGCCTGGGTGTGCTGGGCCTTGGACTCGGTTTGCGCTCGGCGCGGATCGAGGCGAAGAAAGCGGAGGCCGGGCGGGTGGAGGCGGAGCGGCAGGCGGCGATCTCGCAGGCGGTGACGGATTTTTTCAATAACGATGTGCTGGCGGCGATCGTTCCGAGCGCGGAGGGGCGTGAGGTGACGGTGGCCGAGGCCCTGGATGAAGCGGCGCGGAGCCTTCCGGAAAGGTTCGCGAAGGAGCCGGCAACCGGGGCGGCGATCCGAAACAACATCGGCAACGTGTACCACGCGATCGGCCGGTTCGCGGAGGGGGAGCCCCTGATTCGGCGGGCGGCCGAGTCGTTCGAGGCGCAACTGGGCCCGGGGCATGAACTGACACTGGCGGCGTGGACGGACCTTGGGAAGATACTGCGCGACCAGGGGAAGTTTGAGGAAGCGAAGGAAGTTTTCGACCGGGCTTCGCTCCATGCGGAAGCCGGTCCCGGGCGGTCGTCGCGTGCGGCGCTCGAACTGCTGGTGCTGCGGGCCGGTCTGGCGGCAAAGGCATTTGGCGATACGGCGTCGGCGGGCGCGCTGCTGGATGAGTTTGACAAGCGCCGGGCGGCGCTTCCTGATCGGGATTCGCTGGCGATCTTCGGGATGCAGGTGCGGGGCGATCTTGCGTTTGAGTTTGGCGACGCGGCGGAGGCCGAGAGGCTGTATCGCAAGGTGCTGGCCGAGAAGAGGGCAACCTTTGGAGAGGAGCACCCGGCCACGCTGGTCTCGCTTCACAACGTGGCGGCGGCGCTCGAGAAACTGGGCCGGCGCGAAGAGGCGGAGCCGATGTATCGGAAGGTGCTGGAGATCGAGCGCGAGCGATCCGGCCCGGATCATCCGGACATTCTGGTCACGGCGCACAACCTCGCGTTTCTCTGCGCGAAACTGGGGCGGTATTCGGAGGCGGAGCCTTTGTATATCGACACGCTGATGCGCTGCAAGCGCGTGTACGGGCCGGCGCACCCGGGCACGCTGCGGTGCACGGTGAACCTTGCGGCGCTGTATCGCGAGACCGGGCGGGCGGAACTGGCGGCGGACATTCTGGAATGCGCGCTGGATGATGCGCTGGAAGAGATGCCGTGGGATGCGCCGGCGGCGGCGGACGTGATGTCGGCGCTGGCGACGACGCTGGTGGGGCTGCACGAGAACGAGCGAGCCGAGCCGTTGCTCGCGCGGAGCGTGGAGGCGATGCGGGCGTCGCTGCCGGCGGGACATGCGAGGCTGGGCGCAGCGCTTTCGGACTGGGGCGCGTGCCTGATCGCGATGGACCGGGCGCCCGAAGCGGAGGTGCCGCTGGTGGAGGCGTACGAGATCCTGAGCGAGCGAGGGGAAGCGGGCGAGGCGCGTGCGGCGGCGGACCGGCTTTCCACGGTGTACGAGGCGATGGGACGCGAGCGGGACGGGGAGATGTGGGGGCGGATGGCGACGGGTGGAGAGGGGGAGTGAAGTGGCTGCGGGCTCGTGATCTGTGGTTGCGCGGCACTCTTGGGGCAGCGCGTACAAGACAGATCGACTCCTGCCTCCGGTGGGTCTAACGCGTACACAGATACCCTCTCGTTGGGGCTGCGCTCTGGACGAACTTTTTACTCCCGGAGCTGATCAGGGGCACAGAAGTTCGTTGTAAGCGACGACGAATATGCTGAAGTCAGCGTCGTCGACAAATCCGTCGCCGTTTAGGTCGGCCGGACATTCCGCCGTCATTGTCGGATCGGCACAGTCGAGGATGTTGTATGCGACGACGAAGATGATGAAGTCCGAGTCGTCCACAAGGCCGTCGGCATTCATGTCCGCCGGGCAGGGGATCATCATACTTGTTGCGAGAAGTTGATAGCCGCCATCGAACGGGTAGGTGGGGTCATTCTGACTGAATACGCCCGCGATTCGTAGGGGTACCCCCGTGGGGATTGTTCCGAACTGAGAATTGAATACTGCCGCGAGCGCTGCGGTTGAAACACGCACCGTTACGCCCCCGTTGGAATAGTTGCCCACGGCGAACGCTCCGGTCTGGGCAAACGTGTAGTTGTCAATGGCGACTACGTGGCTCTCCAACTCTTCCGCAGTCGAGGAACTGTCAGCAAAATCGGCGGGGATCACACTGCGCACCTGAACGGGCTCGGAGTAATTCGCCGGCACCACCGCAGTTACATCCACAAGTTGGCGCAAGCCGTTTGATTCGTCCACTGTTCCGCTTATGAACGACAGCACGTTGCCGTCCGTTGCTGCGTCGAGGATGCTTTGGATTAAGGTATTGTTGCCGGAAACCGTGATCGCACCCGTGTCGTCTTCGAGCGTCAGATTGGCGAGCGCCGCATTGTCGTCGAGATCAACAGTATTGCCTACACGAACGTTGGGAAGCCGAACCGAAACAATCGGCGCCGTGTGAAATGGGTCGTATGCCATCGCGTGGCCGTACCGCGCCGATGGACCAGTAGTTACACGCTGGGACCACGATGAGCCGTTCCATTCCCAAGTTTGGCTGCTATAAGACGAACCCGTAAACCCACCGAAGAGCACCGTGACGCCACGGGCCGAGTCGTACGCCATGGTGTGTCCGTAAAGCGCGGCGGGTCCCGTGGTTGCTCGAAGGGTCCACGATGTGCCGTTCCATTCCCAGGTTTGGCGGTCATACGTTCCCGCAATTCCCCCGAAGAGTACGGTGACGCCACGAGTCGAATCGTAAGCCATCGCGTGGTAGCGTCGCGCCGAGGGACCTGTGGCCGCGAGCTTGGTCCAAGACGTCCCGTTCCATTCCCAGGTCTCGCTGCTGTTTGCCCCGGTGTATCCGCCGAAGAGCGTAATGACGCCGCGTTTCGTGTCGTAGGCCATTGCGTGGCCGTAGCGGGCGGTTGGCCCCGTGCCTGAACGTAGTGTCCAAAACGCTCCGTTCCAAGTCCAAGTTTGGCCGTTGTAGCCGCTTGATGTGTACCCGCCAAAGAGCGTGGCAACCCGGCGTGCTGCATCAAATGCCATTGCGTGGCCGTAGCGTGCGGCGGGCCCTGTGGTTGCACGCTGCGTCCATGATTTTCCGTTCCATTCCCAAGTTTCGCCGTTGTAAGGCGCCGTTTCAGTGTCGCCCCCGAAAAGTACCGTGACGCCACGGGCTGAATCGAACGCCACTGCGTGAAGATATCTCGCCAAGGGTCCAGTAGTCGCTCGCTTGGTCCACCCCGTTCCGTCCCAACCCCAAGTTTCCCCGCTGTATGTTCCCGTAGACCCGCCAAAGGCGATGCTTGCGCCGACGGGTATACCGCGGAGGCAGCCCAAACTTGTTGAACCAATGCCTGCTTCCAACGTTGCGCTATTTGAGAGACTGGGGTTGGAGGTGGTTGAAACAACGAGCCGTACTTCTCCACCATTCGTGGACAGAAGGTTGTACCAAGGCGTTGGATCAGAGACGATAACCGTCTTGGTGGTGTTCGCGGGCACGGTTACGCTTGCGGGAGTCGCGTTGACCAAATTTCCGAGGGCACCAATAGCGGCGATTGTGAACGTGCGCGATGGGCCCTTGTTTTCGATAGAGAACTCGTAGGTGCTCTGGCCACCACACGGTGCGGGCGCGGGCGATTGCCCGACCGCTACAACGCGAAATGGAACTGCCCGGAAGAGCGTACCGAACTCTCGCCGAAACACGCTGCCGCTCGCGCTCACACCTGTTGCCACAACGCGGAAGGGCTGAGAGGGTGGCACCACCACGCCTAGAAAATCGTCAGCCACAGCCCGCGGATAGTTTCTGACCAGATTCAA
This sequence comes from Phycisphaeraceae bacterium, assembly GCA_019636565.1. Taxonomy (GTDB): domain Bacteria; phylum Planctomycetota; class Phycisphaerae; order Phycisphaerales; family UBA1924; genus JAFEBO01. Next base: position 6,217 of record JAHBXG010000060.1, on the reverse strand, counting down.
TGGCGCGATCAGTCCGCCGGATTCGTCAACAATAGAGAATTCAACAGAAGCAACGTCGCCAAGTAGTGTGGCTCTCAGAACCTGACTTTCGCCGTCAAGTGGCATGTCCGCAATCGGTGCGAACCCGCCATGAACACCTTCTGGCGCAGCCGAGTTGTCAGTCACGAAGCCCGCGTCCGCGAACGAGATTTCGGAATCGACGACAATCTGCACGGACGTCGGCTCATTGCCGAGAAGTGACCATGATCCCGGAGTTGGCGAGAAAACTGTGTAGATCGTTGAAGCGCCGAATGTCTCCACGATGACGCCGGGAGTCTCGGCGGTCACCATCGCCCCCGACGGGTCAAATAAGTTTGGAGCGCCAAAGGCAACACGAAGCTGAAGCGAACTTGTCGCATCGATTGGAATGTCCTGAATTCTCGCCGTCGGCTGAGCATCCCACGACGTGCCGTTCCATTCCCAAGCTTCGTCGTTATCGTTCCCAAACGCGAAACCCCCGAAGAGCATTGTTGCATCTCGGGCCTCGTCGTACGCCGCCGCAAGACTGCTTCTCGGCGAGGGTCCCGTGGTTGCACTCCGGGTCCATGATTCGCCGTTCCATTCCCATGTTTCGCCATTGGGTGACGAGCCAACAATCGTCCCCCCGAATAGCACCGCGACGCCACGGGCCGTATCAAACGCCATCGCGTGGCCTTCGCGAGCGGAAGGTCCTGCAACCTCCCGCTGGGACCACGATGAGCCGTTCCATTCCCAAGTTTCGTCGTTGTAAGCGCCCGACGAATATCCCCCGAAAAGCACTGTGACGCCGCGAACCGAGTCGTACGCCATCGCGGGCCGGATTCGAGATGAGGGGCCAGTGCTCGCTCGTTGCGTCCACGACGTGCCGTCCCACTCCCACGTATCGCTGGCAACAATGTTCCCAGACATTTCACCGCCAAAGAGTACGATGACGCCGCGGGCGGCGTCCCACACCATCGCATGGCGGGATCGAGCGGTTGGTCCCGTGGCCGCACGCAGGGTCCACGAAGTGCCGTTCCATTCCCATGTTTCGCCGTTGTAGGCACCCGTTGTGGTGCGCCCCCCGAAGAGCACCGTGACGCCGCGGGTCGAGTCGTACGCCATCGCATGGCCATTCAGCGCCAAGGGTCCCGTGGTCGCACGCAAGGTCCACGACGCGCCGTTCCATTCCCAGGTTTCGCGGCTATCGCCGTTTGCGGAAAGTGAACCCCCAAAAAGCACCATGACACCACGGGTCGCATCGTACGCCATCGCGTGTCCGGATCGCGCCGAAGGCTTGGAAAGCGCTTTGGACAACACGACCTGCGTACGCCCAATTGCGGCGGGCAGAACCAGCGAGGAGTAGTCCGCGTCCGCACTTCGTGACAGACCCAAAACAATTCCGCCGGTTGCGGCGTCGAATCCGGACACGCCGGCAGGCACCGAAAGCTCCGAGGAATCCAACTCTCCTTCGCTCGACGAAGAGAGCGCGGCAGGTTCAGACCCACCGGAATCGCGTGCCGCCCCGGCAAGGCCACAGTTGTTCTCCTCAAACCTGGTGATTCTGATGTGCTTCGCGCGCGCGGCTGCGTCGACCCGAGCGCTGAGCGACGAATCGCTGGGGGGTGCATCCGTCCATAGAAAGAGTTCTGAGTCGGGCGGGAGGTTGGCGATTGCCGCAAGCCGAGCGGCGAAAGAGTTTTCCTCGCATGTGGCGTTCTTATCGCGAGCGACCAACAGCGCCACACGCGCTGCAAATTCGCTTACATTGTCCGTCGTGGCGATCTCGACGGAAGCGCCATCAAACGCGGCCAGCACGAAGACGTTCGCTTTGCCCGCAATCTGAAGCTCTCCATTCTCTGCCATGGAAACGGCGGTCCTCTTGACACCGGGCAACGCATCATTCATGCTCGTGCTGATGTCAATGGCAAACCCAACTCCCACAACACCCAGGAGCGCGGCAAGGGCCCGCTCATCGTTCGCCTTTTCGAGCGGCTCGATGATTTGACGGATGTAGTCCTCGGTTGCGGCTACGGCAGAGAAGTATGCTATCCAAAAGGAATCCCGACCCTCGATGTCCTTATTGATTCCGTTTTGTCCATCGTCGAGGCACGTACCAATGCAAGCTAAATTTCCGTAGTTTCCGTGATAGCACTTGCCTGGACCGACTCCGCCGCAGCCGCAGGTTCCGACGAAGTACGCCGAGGTAAGGAATCGCTTCCCGTCACCGCCAAGTTGATCGCGATTGTCGGGGCAAGGGCGCAAGCTCTCAGGCGGATTCGGCACGATCTCCCGACCCAATGCGTCAAAAAGATTGCCTCCCCCTCCTGCATCCACCCAGTTGGAGTGCGAATAAAAGTCCTGCACCGTGTGCAGCGCTCGACCGATTCTCTGGCGTGCTTGCGACGCCATGGGTGCCGGGTATCCCCGTAAATCGGCCAGTGCCGAGTTCTTGGCTTGGATCAACCACAAAGAGGATGCTTCAAACTGCTCATTGGTGAAGTGCCATTCCGGATGGAAAAGCGCGGCGCGCGGTGGAAATCTGTCGTCGGTTGCAATGTTGTGCTCGCAGATCTCCAGCAAAGCCTTCTCGGAGAACCCGTATTCATGACCCGATATGGTCACCCGAATGCCACGCAGGGCTTCCTTGGTGATCGATTCGTGGTACTTGACTTCGAACGCCCGGGCTGGTGCCGCGAACGCCATGATGAAGGCTGCCATGCCCACTGCGAAGGCCGTCCGACCGGTCGATCTCGTACACCCGGTCCGAGCCCGCCGGGCGGGCGGAATGTCTGCGCCCGGGCTCCCGATGCCCGCTTGGTTGTCAATTCCTCTACGATGCGTGCCGTACATCATGTCCCCCATGCTTCTCGCCCGGCGCGGCCGTTGTCGCGGAACCGGCCGTTGGTCGTGAACGATTCAGGTTACAAGAACTCGGGCGAAATGCAATATCCGGCAAGCTCTTTTGCTACGGCCCGCAAGGCAGCCTCGTGCAGTGGTTGGGATGGCGAATTGATGAGTGCTGCCTTCATATTGATTCACAGCATTCCGGTTTGCCTGGCGAAACAGGAAGATTTCGTTCCTCAACCTCGGCTCTTGGAAACGGGCTTCGGCTGCCGGCGCTGCCTTCGCCTTCCGGCAACTTCATCGCTTACGGATCAAGGTGCATGTCGAGATCCATCTCGTCAACGTCAACCGTCTTTCGCCGCGCGTGATGCCGGTTCCTCTGACCGTCCGGGGCAGGTTGGCGAAATATCTTTTTGTTCCACGGGTTGCGCTCGCCCGGCTGTCACCGGGCTGCACTCCACCCGTGGCGATAAGCCGCGGCCCCGTTGGGGCCTCCGAGGCGCACACTCATTTCGGATCCCGCTGAGTACTCACGATCAGGGCTTCGCCCTGAAAGGCGGCAACTGCTTTGCTGGCGGGCATGAAACGTTGGTTGCGGGAGTCGTGCCGCGGCGCGCTTCGCTGCGCCGCGGGCTCGTTGTGTAAGCCTTTGGCGCGATTCGGTACGGATGATTCGTTGCCGGCCTAGAGAGCGGGGTTGCCGGGGATTGATTTTTTGGGGAGGACTTAATCGTCCGAGTTGTTCTTCGCGAACTTCTTTTCCCACGGCTTCTTCTCGTTGAGTTCGACGGAGACGCCTCCGACGATGCGGGCGGAGGCGGGGCCGAGGGCGGATTCGATGTCGGCGAGGAGTTGGGGCTTGAGGCCGACGCGCAGGCCGGGGGCGGTGAGGATGGCGGTGTGGGTCATCGTGCCGATGGCGAGTTCGACGGGGAAGGGCGTGAGGGCGTGGCGGGCGAGGACGGCCTCGAGTTCTCCGTCGCTGGCGCGGGAATGGGAGCCGTTGTTGCCGCGGGATTCGGGAGTGGTTGCGTGCGACTTGAGGACGGTTGCGAGCGATTCGACGGCGCTCATGCTCGAGCCGTTGAGTTTGCGTTCGTCGATGAGGACCTGAAGGCGGCCGGGGCTGAGGGGAACGCCCTCGATGGGGACGAGACGATCGACGAGGAGCTGCGGCTCGCCCCGCGAAAGATCGGCGCGGCCGAGGACGAAGATGATCTTGTCGGTCTCGATGAGGTGGCTGAAGCGCTGGTAGCAATCGGAGAAGGCGACGCAATCGAGCGTGCCGGACTGGTCTTCGATGGTGATGACGGCCATCTTCTGGCCCGCGCTGCGCCCGGACTTGACGATGAGCGTGCGGATGCCCTGGACGATTCCGGCGAGGATGACGCGGGCATCCTGCTGAGCGGCCTTGACGGCGGTGATGGGGCCGGTGGTGAAGACGCTTGACCAGCGCTTCCACGCGTCCATCGGGTGGCTGCTGACGAAGAAGCCCAGGATGTCTTTTTCGAAGCGGAGCGTTTCGCTCTCGATCCATTTATCGGCGCGGGCGAGAGTGACGGTGGGAGAGGTGGGAGTGGGGGTGCCGGCTGAAGCCGGCGGTTCGGAGCCGCCGAACCCGAAGAGCGCGCCCTGGCCGGCGGCGCGATCGGCGGCGATCTTCTGGCCGGCGTTGATGGCCTGTTCGATGGTGGCGACCATGGCGGCGCGGTTGTCGCGTCCGTGCACGCTGTCGAACGCGCCGCACTTGATGAGGGCTTCGATGGCGGACTTGGTGATGGTTCCCTGGGGGATGCGTTCGCAGAAATCGAAGAGGGAGGAGAAGAAAGAAGGGGCAGAGGGGCAAAGGGGCAAAGGGGCAGAGGAAGAAGACGCGAAATTGCCCTTCCCCGTTTCCTTCCCTTTGCCACTTTGTCCCTTTGCCCCTCCGCCCCTTTCCGCGATGATCTTCTCGATGGCCTTGTCGCCGGTGCCCTTGATGGCCTTGAGGCCGAAGCGGACGTGACCGGCGTGGGCGGTCTTTTCTTCGCCGGGGAGGAAGACGACGGCGAAGTCGGAGTTGGAGAGGTTGATGTCGGGCGGCCGGACTTCGACGCCGGTCTTGATGGTCTTGCCGATGGTCTTGGGGTCGCCGGTGGGCTCGATGAAGCGGCACTTCTTGCAGTCTTCGAGGTACGAGATCCAGTCGCTGGCTTTTTGGGCCTGGCTTTCGAAGGTGAGGAACGCGGCCATGTACTGATTGGGGAAGTAGGTCTTGAGGTAGGCGGTTTGGTAGGCGACGATGGCGTAGCCGGTCGAGTGGGACTTGTTGAAGCCGTAGCCGGCGAACTTCAGGATGAGATCGAAGAGATCCTGCGCCTGCTGCTTGCTGAGGCCCTGGCTTTGGGCGCCCTCGATGAACTTGGGGCGTTCTTTGTCGATCTTGTCGTGCTTCTTTTTGCTGATGTTCTTGATGAGCGTGTAAGCGTCGCGGAGCTTGATGCCGCCCAGGCCGTGCACGATCTGCATGACCTGCTCCTGGTAGACCATGACGCCGTAGGTCTCGGCGGTGTAGCGATCGACGATCTCGTGCACCTTCGGCACGGTTTCCGTTCCGTGCTTGCGGCGGTTGTAATCGGGGATGAGGTCCATCGGGCCGGGGCGGAAGAGGGCGTTGGCGGCAATGAGATCTTCGAGGCGGTCGGGCTTCATCTCGACGAGCAGGCGGCGCATGCCCGGAGATTCAAACTGGAAGACGCCGGTGGTTTCGCCCCGGCGGAAGAGTTCGAAGACGGTTTGATCGTCGAAGTTGAGTCGATCGAGGTCGAGGGGGTGTGGGCCGCCGTCGCCGGGTTTGCGCCCGACGGCTGCGTAGACGGCGGCTTCATCGAGCGCCTCGCGAATCAGCATCTGCGCTCGCGCAACGATGGAGATCGTGCGCAGACCAAGGAAGTCCATCTTGAGCAGGCCCATCTTCTCGCAGGTGGGGCCGTCCCACTGCGTGACGATTTCGTGCTCTTCGGCCTGGGGCTGCTTATAGAGAGGAACGATCTCGTTGAGGGGCCGGGTGGAGACGATGACGCCCGCGGCGTGAACGCTGGCGTGACGGGCCTGGCCTTCGAGGGTGCGGGCGTTGTCGAGCAGGCGGGCGATGCGCTGGTCGTTCTCGTAGAGCTTGCGGAGGTCGGGCTCTTTCTCGAGGGCGTCTTCGATGGTGATGTTGAGCTGCTCGGGGATGAGTTTGGCGATCTTGTCGACTTCGGAGAGGGGCAGGCTGAAGGCTCGCCCCACATCGCGCACGGCGGCACGGGCCTTCATCGTCCCGAAGGTGATGATCTGGGCGACGTGGCCGTACTTCTTGCGGACGTAATTGATGACGTCGGCGCGACCGTCC
>JAHBXG010000006.1 GCA_019636565.1 Phycisphaeraceae bacterium | reverse complement strand
GGCCCCGTCGTCTAGCCTGGTCTAGGACACCACCCTTTCACGGTGGGGACATGGGTTCGAATCCCATCGGGGTCACTTTTTCGGCCGGCACGCGAATACCCGCGTGTGACTGGCTGGGATGCCGCGACTTTCGGGCGTTCGAGGGCTCGATTTCTGCTGACGGTCGGTTGCCGCCTATGGGCGGGGCGGGGCGTTGAGCAATTTTCGATAGAGATCTTCGTACATCGGCACGACCGCATCGGCGGAGAACTTTGCCTGGGCCAAACGCTGCGCCGCCCTGCCGAGCACCGCGCGGCGCTCAGGATTTTTGAGAAGACTTTCGATCGCGCGGACGAATGCGTCGGTATCGCCAAAGGGAACCAGAAGCCCGGTCTCACCGTCGGTGACGACTTCGGGGATGCCGCCGACTCGAGTGCTCACGCTCGGGCAAGCGAACCACATGGCTTCGAGGATGCTGAGGCAGAAACTCTCGGACTCGGAGGTGATGAGCGAGATATCCGCGGCCTGCATGAACTCTTCGATGTCGAAAACGCGGTCGCGCACGATGAGCTCGGTTTCAAGGCCCAGGCGGCGTGCGATCGGGTAGTAGGGCTCGAAACTCTCACCCGCGAGCACAAGGAGTTTGAACGAGTCGCGCGGTCGAATTCGCGCAACGGCTTCGAGCAACAGATCCGGGCGCTTGCCCGGCCGAAGATTGGAACTGTGCAGGAGCAAGGCCTGCTCGGGAGCGACTCCAAGTTCAACGCGCACCTGGTCGCGCGTTCGATTCGGCTTGCTGGGGATAAAGAAATTCGGGATGACGTCGATTGAGCGATCGACACCGAGCAGGCGTCGGGTTTCGTCGGCCAGAAAGCCCGATACAGCGGTGACAGCGTCGGAGGAATCGAGAGCGTGGGCAATGGCCGGTGCGTAGCCGCGGTCTTTGCCGAGAAGCGTGGTGTCGGTGCCGTGGAGCGTTGTGACCACTTTCGGTCGGGACGCGGCGGGGAGCATCGAGCGGGCGAGGATCGCGGCGGTGGCGTGCGGCACGGCGTAGTGCACATGGAGAATATCGAGGCTGTGTGCCGCACTGACTTCGGCCATTTTGACCGAAAGCGGAAGCGTGTAGTCCGGGTACTTGAAGAGTCCGTAGTCGTTGATGACGACCGGGTGAAAATGGATTCGCTCGGTCGGAAGTTTCAGACGGAACGGACGCTCGTAACTGATGAAATGAACTTCGTGGCCGCGGGAGGCGAGCTCTTCGCCGAGAGACGTTGCGAGGATGCCGCTACCTCCGACCGAGGGGTAGCAGGTGATTCCGACGCGGCATTTGAATGTTGCCAGCATGTCAGAAAGCCCGGGCGCCGCGCGAGACAGGCTGAAGTGAATTGACGACAACGGCATCGTTTGCAAAGAGTGGGATGGCGTGACCGACGCCGGCTGTGAGGCCCAGCATCCGAGCGCGGGTGAGTTGCAGTTCGACGTAGTTGAGATGAGCGGTTTGTGAAGCGTGCGCGTTCATGGCACGCGTCCAGATTTCGAGCACTCCGGACACATCGACCAGCACGCGCCCGGCTCCGATGGGTTCGGCGCTTGGTGAGATTGCGTAGAACAAGAATTGCGAGATCGTGTGCGGCTGAAGCTCTTTCAATTCGGCCATACCTCCGTAGCGGGCTAGGCGGGTTGATTGACGCACGAGTTCGCCAAGCGTGGCGTGGTCCGGATGCTGATCAGGGACGACGCTCGGCGCCAGGACGATTGCGGGTTTGACAGCCCGCAGAACCTTCGCGATCTTCACTGCATGTGCCACCCGGCACTCGAGATGTGCATCCCCGTCTAGTTCGAGAAACTCGAGAGTTGCGCCAAGGATTCTTGCACCCTCTTGCGCTTCGGCGGTTCGCTGCTCCGGGGTGCCGCGGGTCGCGCATTCGCCCCGCGAGCAGACGACGATGTGCACCGGACGTCCGGCGCGGGCCTCGAGCGCGAGCACCCCTCCGCACGCGAATTCGACATCGTCGGGGTGGGCGCCGAAGGCGACGAGAGGCGCAAGTTCAGACGGATTTGTCGGTGAAGGCTTCATCGGATCGATCGATCGGCTCCCGATTGACGAATGTGACTTCCGGCGCGTCCTCCCTGCGAAGATATGCCTGCTCTCCGGCACCGCAAACGTAGTGGGTGCAGCGGAGCACGGAGTTCATCCAAACAAGACGGGTATCTCGCGCGGGGCTGATTTGTTCTTTGGCGATCGATGCGGGTGTGGGAATCTTTAGAAAACTGTCGCCACCCTGATGCAGTTCCAGCGAGACTCCCCCACCGGTCTGTCCGCTCGCTGTCACCGCTCGGGCCCGGACGACCTCCCCCTCGTAAGGGACATCCACGTAGTACTCGGGAATCTCGCATGCGCTGCGTCGAAAGACCGGATCGCTCGAGCGCGCAACACGCACTCCCTCAAGCAACCCCATGCGCTGGTACATTTCCAGGCAATAGTCGGCGATGTTCGTGAGCGGCAGCGTGCGAAACTCTTCAAGCCAGACCTTGGCATCGAACGAGGGAAGTTGTCGCAGCGTCTTTGCGTGCCAATCCGAGACGACTCGCTTCAGGTAGAGCGGAGAGTACTTCCGCTGAATCTTGTTTTCGAATTCAAAGTTGAGTGTCGTCGGCTCGTCGGATTTATGGTGGCGGAGCGTGGTCTGGGTCTCGCGCGGATCGTGGTCGCTGTCGTGATAGAAGAAGACGATCTCGCCTCCGATTTTCGATTGGAGTTTTCTCGCGGTGCGCACCTTGGCGACGAGAAAACGGCGCGGGAAGAATCCGCACGGTTGCTGGCCGAAGCAAATGACTGGTGCGTTGCTCATGCCGTCTGAGAGTTCGCGGGTTTGGTCTCGCGGGGCAGCACGCTCTGAATCGCGATCGCCAGAAGAATGCACGCGCCCGGTCCGATGAAGTTGTACCAGAGATAGCTGATGTCGAGGGTGAAATACAGCGCGATCACAAGCAATTGAGCGGCGATCGCGGCCCAGAAGATCGCCGTCCCCCCGATCCACTTCAGAAAAAACGCGACCAGAAAGAGCGCCAGCACGGGTCCGTAGAAAACCGAGCCGATGATATTGAGCGCCTGGATCAGATTCTCGGCAAGCCGGGCGAAGAGCGCGAAACTGATCGCAATCGCGCCCCAGAGCACGGTGAAAGCCCGAGAGGCGAAAACGTATTGCGAATCGCTCCCGCGCCGAGAGATCAGATTCCGGTAGACATCGATCGTGGTGGTCGATGCCAGGGCGTTCAGTTCCGCGGACTTTGAAGACAGCGTTGCGGCAAAGAACGCCGCGACCAACAGGCCGATTAACCCGTGCGGCAGATAGCCGAGAATGAAAGTGATGAATACGTAGTCTGCATCGCTGACAGGTTTGGCTCGCCCCGCCTCGTCTCCGGATGGGTTCGCTTGTGGGATCATCGCCTTCGCTTGATTCCGGATCTCTTCGCTCTGCTGCTGCAACTGCTGCGCGAGGGAGCGTGCCCGATCGGCCTCTCGTGAATCTCCGTCGCGCTTCGCCCGAATCCATCGATCGATCTGCTCCCGCTTCCTGGCGTGCACGCCGGCGAACTCGGACTCGATTCTCCGGAATTCACCGGCATCGCCGCTCGCGGCCCGCTCCGTCCATGCGGCCTGATTGAAATAGACGGGCGGCTGCTCGAACTGGTAGAACACGAACATCATCGTGCCCAGCAGCAGGATTCCGAACTGCATCGGAATCTTGAAGATCGCGTTGAACATCAACCCGAGCCGGCTCTCGCGCAGCGAACCCGACGAAAGGTACCGCTGCACCTGCGACTGATCGGTCCCGAAGTACGAGAGCGCGAGAAACAATCCGCCGATGGTGCCGGACCAGAAGGTGTAACGGCTGCTCAGGTTCGGCGAAAAGTCCACGGCGTTCAGCCGGTTCAGGCCCCCCGCGACAGTCATCGCATCGGCCAGCCCAAGATCGCGCGGCAATTTCCAGATCAGAACGACAAACGCCGCGATCATTCCCGCGAAGATCACCGCGATCTGGTACTTCTGCGTCAGGCTGACCGCGTCGCTGCCCCCCGCGACGGTGTAGACGATTACGACCAGCCCGCTCGCGATGATCGTGAAGTCGAGAGGCCATCCGAAAACGGTCGACAGCACGATGGCGGGCGCGTAAATCGTGATTCCTGCGCCGAGGCCCCTCTGTAACAAAAAGAGCCCTGCGCCGAGCAGCCGCGTCTTTGCATCAAATCGCTTGCCGAGAAACTCATACGCGGTGTACACATTCAATCTGCGAAACAGCGGCAGAAAGATCGCCGCGATGATGATCAGGGCGAAGGGCGCGCCGAAGTAGTTCTGCACAAACCCGAGCCCACTCTCGAAGCCCTGACCCGGAGTCGATAGAAAAGTGACGGCGCTTGCCTGCGTCGCCATGACGGAAATTCCAATAACAATCCACGACGAATTGCCGCTGCCCTTGAGGTAGGTTGTGAGGCTGCGCTTTCCCCGGGTTTGCCAAACGCCGTATGCCGCGATGCTCAGGAGCGAGATCAGCAGCACGGCGTAATCAAGGGCGTTCAAGCAAACACCCGCGGCAAAAGAGCCAAAAGCACGACCCAGAGCGCGAAGCACGCAGTCACAAACAGATAGACCGCGCGCCAGTTTCGAAAGAGCGGCAGCCCGGTCGCGGAATCGTCCTGCGTCGCGCCCACCTGGTTTTCATTCGAAGGCGTGCTCATTCGCTTGGTGCCACCAGATTGGCGAAGAGCCGATACGCGCCCGGAACGCCGGCGGGAAGTTGGCGGAACCAGGCGAGCCCCGTGTAAACAAACCTTCCTTTGCCGTACGGAGCAACCAGCAGCGCGCCCTTCAGCGGCTGCTCGCCGGGGTCGGAGCACGCAATCACCGGCACAAAGTGATCGTCCCATTGGTTCGGGAAGTAGATACCCCGCTCCTGCACCCAGCCATCAAAATCCCGTGCGGTGATCTTGTTGGGAGTGTTCAGCACCGGGTGTTCGGGAAGAAGGAATGTGATCGATGCGGTCTCGTCGGTGACCCGATCCGAAGAGATCATCAGTTCATAAGGTGCCATACTGGTCGACTGGTTCGCATCCGGCCTGTTGTACTGAACAACAACGGTGCCGCCGGACTCAGCGAACGCAAAGATCGCTGGCAAGCCGGCAGCAAGGTCCTTCCGAACGTTGAACGCGCGAACTCCGACGACGATTGCATCAAGACCTTGCAGCTTTGCAGGAGCAAGGTCCTGGCTCGAGAGCTTTGTGACCTCAAAGCCCATTTGCTCCAGACAGTCCGCGACACTGTCGCCCGCGCCCGGCAGATATCCGATCCGGTGTCCCCGGGTCTTCAGATCGAGGCAGACCGCACGCAACCGAGCCGGTGGCTGCAAAACTTGACGCTGGATGTGACCGTAACGGATATCGATTCGACGCGTGTTGCAGGTACGACTGTCAATCTGCGCACTCGCACCGATGTCCACGGGCACGCTCGAAGACGGTGCCTGAACCGTGAACGAGTACGACTTACGCTCGCCAGCCACGCCAATGGTGAAAGGTTGCGAAGCGGGCGACGCGCTCCACCCCGCCGGAACCTGCAGCGACAACGAACCGCTCACATTCGGTCGTGCCGCAACTACTTCCACTTCCACGCTGCGCCGCGAGGCGGGTGCAAAAAGGCGAACGTTGGATGTGAAAGAGAGCGACACCTGCGGAATGACCACCAGGTCTTCGCGAGTTTGCTCGCCGTCTTTCACCGTCTCATAGCGAGCCGGGGAATCGGGAACGATCAAAGTCTGACCATCAATTTCAAAGATGTACTCGACCGGGAGTACCGGCGGATTCTCGGGAAGCCCGATCAGCCTCGGATCCGACACCTGCGCGATTCCGGAAGCTGCACTCTCGCGCAGCCAGTATGGTTGGGTCAGCGGAGTACTTTCCGGAATTACCAATGTTGCAGATCCGGTCCTGAACTCGTTGCTCGACAGATCAACGCCTTGCTTTTCTTCCTGCCCGGTCGCGGGAATTCGAACGGCAGTCCATCGCACCGGAATCCTGCCGCGGGCGACCGCAGCGAACCGCAGATTTATGGATTCCCCGGGGCAGACCTCGGGATCCGCGATTTGCGTTTGAACTTCGAGGCCGGCGCACGCCGCGATGATTCGTTCGAGTTGCGCCCGTTTCTCTTTCACGACCGGGTCGGAGGCAATTGAACCGACCCTGCTTCGCATCTTAAGCAAAGCGGGAACACTCGCACCTGGATCTTCGGCGTTGAAGTGAGCGATCGCTTCGACAATGTCTTTCGCGACTTCCGCGCCCCCATCGAAACGCGCCCAGGAAGTGTCGATTCCATCGAATAGATCCTTTGATGCCGGCTCGCCCCCGAGCGGCTGAAAGGATTCCGATCTTGGAGTAAGTCCACGATTGCCGAAACCCGCAAAGCTCGCGAAGCCTTGAGATTGATGCATGGAGCGGCTCTTGGCCGCGATCTCATCGAACGAGAATCCGGAGACCGGATCGATGCCGCTGATGTCGAAACTGATCGAGCCGGGCGATGATGCGTCGTCCGCTCCCCCGCCCCGACCCGCGCGCCCGTTCTGCACGATGCGCTTTGGCCGCCAGGGCTTGAGATCGGTGAGCTGTTCGGGAAACGCGCTCGGATCGCCCGCCAGTTTGAATGCTTCGACCGCGAGCATCGCGGAAGCGGTGTGGTGGCCGTGGGTGCGGCTTGGCTCGGGCGAGAATCGCGTAACGATTACATCGGGCCGGAATTCCCGGATGATCCGCACCATGTCGCCCAAGACCGCCTGACGATCCCAGATGCGGAGCGTCTCTTGTGGGTCCTTCGAAAAACCAAAGTCAATCGCGCGCGTGAAAAACTGGCGGCCGCCATCTACTCTTCGCGCCGCAAGAAGTTCCTGAGATCGGATGACTCCGAGGTCGTCGCCAAATTCTCCCCCCAGAACATTCTGGCCGCCATCCCCGCGAGTGACCGAAAGGTACGCGGTTCGATATCCGCGGCCCCGCGAGAAATAGGTGATGAGCTGGGTGTTCTCATCGTCCGGATGCGCCGCGACATACAGAATCCCGGCGCACTGCTGGAACGCGATGAGATCCTGTTTGATTGCCGCGCCACGGGACGAGTCCGCTGCAACGGGCGCGGCGCCCATCGCCACGCCCGTTGCCAGCAGCAACGACAGACAACAAAGCAGCCACGTCGGCGATTGAAGCGGTGTTTTCATTGCTGAATCCGCGCGGATCAATCGCCGGCGCGGGCTGCGCTGCTCTGGGAGAATCAAAGACGACGCTTCGAAATTACTTCTTCACCGTGTACGGCACGGAGAATTGCAGGTTTTCCCAAGCAAGAGTCAACACGCCGCCGCCAGAAGCCTCCTTCGCAACTCCCATCGTGAACTGATCGACGGATTCGGGAGTTGCCGCCTGCTTGAGATCAACGCGGGCGAGATCCTGCTTCTCGTCGTACTGGCTTCCCCATTGACCGATTTGCTTGTTGACGATGAGCTTCGAAGTGCCGTTCTCGACCGGAAGCATGAAGAGTGAATAGGCGCCGGCGGGGACAGTGGCGCCACCGATCTCGATCGGTTGCTGCGTAATGAGCAAGGTCGCCTCATTGGCGCCCACACGCCAGACCTGGTCGTAAGGCACCAAGCCTCCCCAGATCTTGCGCGCCGCGCCGGTCTTGGGGTCCTTGGTGTACGGGCGGCTGTAGACCAGCGTCACCCGATTGCCGTCAATGACGGTGCTGGTCACCTCGCCCGGGCTCACGCGCGGTGCCGGCTTGGCCGCGGGTTTCGCGGCAGGGGCGGGAGCGGAGCCGCCCGGCTGCGCCATGAGCGGAACGGCAACAACCATTGAAAGCGCCAGAGTGGACACGATCGGCTTCCAGAAATTCATGGAGATCTCCTTGAGTGTGACGGAATCAGGTGCGCGAATCGGAGACTTGGCTGCAAACATTCCGGTCGAGGTGCCGTCCGGTTGCGAGAAACGACGGATCGGACATCCGTTGGAGTGCCCGTCCCCACCGCAAACCATTGTTGTACCCCTCAGGGCAAGACCGCCGTGAAAGCACGACTTGGGATGACGGAAGTGTTTCGGAAAATCTGGGCTTTGGATTGCCCTTTCCCGTCCACGTGCAGGGCCAGCAACGGGTTGACGCGGAGAAATCGCCGCTCGCTCCCGATGAGAGGGCCTTTGCTCGATAAGCGTCGCAACCTGGTGCGGTGCGCCTGCGATTCTCTCGCTTCTCAACCTCCGATAGACTGCTTCTCTGCTGAATCTGCGCACAGGCTCGAGAGCAGACTTCGCAATTCGGCCACCCGCGAGGGTGAAAGAGTGCTCATCCCCGGGACATCGCGAAACAGTTCCATGCCGATCGTCTCGCGGAGGCGCTTGCCGGCCGGAGTCGCGTGTAGGATTTTGACGCGACGATCTTGCGGATCTTCAGAACGAGTCAGCAGGCCGCGATCCTGCAGGCGATCCACGACCCCGGTGATATTGGAAGGGTCGCACCCCAGGTTGTCGGCAACGCACCTCATCGGCTCATCATCGCCCAGAAACATCAGCACCTTGGCCTGCATCGCGGTGAGATCGTGCGCAACGGCCACAGACTCGAAGTGAGATCGAAGTCGCTCGACGTACGAGAAGAGCAATTCCACCACTTCCGCGCGTGCCGCGGCGACCGGATCCTTGGGCTTTGGGATTCTGCAAACACCCATCGAAAACATCATATCCGAATCACTTGACAACTTCAACTATTGAGGACTAATGTTTTCTCCGCCATCCGTCGGAAGACGAGCATCCGCATGGTCCTGACGTCAAGATGAGCGTGAAAAGAAGGTCGTCATGCAAGTCAAACCATTGATCGCCGGATTAGGACTGCTCGCAACGCTTGGCCTGATCGGCGGCGGGCTGGGGTTGTGGAAATACCGGCAGATGCATGCGGCGCAGGGCATGGGTGGCTTCGCGATGCCCGAGGCCGTGGAGATGGTGGAAGCCCAGTTGATTCCATGGCAGCCCCGCTCTCGGCTGGTCGGGACCGTGATCGCGGTTCGGAGTGTCAACCTCGCGAACGAGATCGTCGGCGTTGTCAAGGAGGTCAACTTCAATTCGGGCGACACGGTCGAGCCGGGCCAGGTGCTGGTCAAACTCGACACGTCCACGGAAGAAGCGGATCTCGCCGCGGCAAAGGCGAGCGAGCGTCTTGCGCGATCCGGAATCGAAGTCGCGGAAGCGGACATCACTATGGCCAAGTCTGTGGCAGACCTCGCGCACTCGACGCTGAAGCGCTACAAGAGCGCCGCGACGGCAAGCTCCGTGTCCGAATCCGATGTGGACAAGGCGACAAGCGAAGTAGAACGTGCCGAAGCATCGCGGCAACGCGCCGAATCATCGCTTGCAAAAGCGAAGGCCGAGCGCGATCAGGCGGCGGCGCGCGTTCAGCAGATCGAGACCATTATCGCGAAAAAAACGCTCGCCGCTCCGTTCAGGGCGCGGGTCGGCATGCGCACCGTTCATCCCGGCCAGTATCTTGCCGAAGGAACGAAAATAGTCGATCTCACCGAATTGACCGACGACATTTATCTCGACTTCGCAGTGCCCCAGGAGTATGCGCAGCGCGTGTCGCCGGGCATGGTCGTCTCGGCGAAGTCCAAGTTGCTCGGCACCGATGATGCGAAGATCACCGTTGTTTCGATCGATGCCACCGTGAATCCGGTCACCCGCAACGTCCGGGTACGTTCGAGCGTTCCCAACCCCGGGTACAAGCTCAAGCCCGGCATGTTTATCGATGTAGAGGTTCCCGTGGCGCCTCCGGTCGATTCGATTGTCGTCCCCGCGACTGCGGTGCGTCGCGCCGCGTTCGGAGATCATGTGTACGTGCTCTCCCCGATGGACCCGAGCAAGATGCCGCCCCTACCCCCTGGAGCGCCTCCGATGCCGGGGCCCCCGCCGATGACCGTGCACCAGCAAATGGTTCAGCTCGGTGCGAATTTGGGAGACCGAGTCGTGATATTGAGCGGTCTCCATGCCGGTGACAAGATTGTCTCCGGCGGCTCGTTCAAACTGCGGGACGGCGCCATGGTGGCCGTGGTGCCGTCGCCGGGCGCGCCCTCAACGGCTTCCACCCCTGCCAATATCACCGAAGTCAGCGAGAAACACTAACCAGTCGGCCCCGGCGTGCTCCATAGTGCCTCACGGTCATCGGCTTCCTCTTCCGCAAATCAATCACTCGAGCCACGAATGAAATCGTTCACGGACATTTTTATCAAGAAGCCGGTGCTGGCTCTAGTGATCAATTTGATCATCCTGGGGCTCGGCTGGAAGGCAATCTTCAATTTGCCGGTTCGGCAGTATCCGCGCCTCGAATCCAGCGCGATCATCATCAACACGGCGTACATCGGCGCGAGCGCCGAAACCGTTCGTGGGTTCGTGACAACGCCGATCGAGAAGGCCGTATCGGCGATCGACGGCATCGACTACATCGAGTCGTCGAGCACGGCGGGCATCAGCACCGTGACGGTTCGCCTGCGCCTCAATCACTCCAGCAACGCGGCGCTTGCGGAGATTTCGGCGCGTCTCAACCAGGTACGCAGCGAACTCCCGGCGGCGGTCGAATCGCCCGTCATCGATATCCAGCGGACCGACAAGCCCTACGCAACCTTCTACATCAGCATGACGACAAAGAACATGAGCCTGTCGCAACTGAACGACTACATGGCTCGTGAACTACAGCCCGAACTCCAGTCGCTTCCGGGCGTGCAGCGCGTCGGCCTTGAGGGGCCGCTGCCTCTGGCGATGCGGATATGGCTCGACTCGGACAAACTCGATGCGCTCGACATCACACCCGGAGAGGTGCAGGCGGCGCTGGTTCGCAACAACTTCCTTGCGACGGTCGGACGCACCAAGGGCAAGGAGGTGCAGGTCGATCTGATGACCGACACGGACCTGCGAACGGCGGACGAATTCCGGCAATTGATCGTGCGCGAGCGCGACGGTACGGTGGTCCGGCTGGCCGACGTCGCGCGCGTGGAACTCGGCAGTGAAGAAGCAACGGGTCGCGCGGGCTTCAATCGCGAACCCGCGATCTGGTTCAGTGTCTGGCCCCTTCCGAGCGCAAACGAACTCGATGTTGCGAAGGTCTTGAAAGAAAAGCTGGCAGAAATGCAGCCGAAACTCGCGCCCGGGGTCACGATGACGCTGGCGTACGACGGCACGTATTACATGGAGAACGCGATCAAGGAGATCATCCACACCCTGATCGAGACGATCCTGATCGTGGGTCTGGTGGTGTTCCTCTTCATGGGCTCTCTCCGCACGGTTCTGGTGCCGATGGTCGCGATGCCGATTTCGCTGGTCGGCGCGTGCCTGGCGATCCTCGCGATGGGCTTCTCGCTGAACCTGCTGACAATTCTCGCGATTGTGCTCGCCGTCGGCCTGGTCGTCGACGACGCGATCGTCGTCGTCGAGAATGTCGAACGTCACGTGCGCGAGGGCAAGACACCGATGCAGGCGGCGACGCTCGGAGCACGAGAACTCTTCGGTCCGATCGTGGCGATGACGATCACGCTCGCGACGGTATACGCACCCATCGGGTTCCAGGGCGGCCTGACGGGCATGCTCTTCCGCGAGTTTGCGTTCACGCTTGCCGCGGCGGTGGTCATCTCGGGCATCGTCGCCGTCACACTCTCACCCATCATGAGCGCCTGGATGGTGCCCTCCGGCGCGAAAGAGGGGCGTTTCCAGCGCTTCGTCAATCATCAGTTCGATGCGATCCGCCGTGTGTATGAAAAAGCGCTCGGTTTTGTGCTGCAGATGCGCTGGGCGGTCGTGATCGCGGCGGTGCTGATCACCGCCGCGGGATATCCGCTCTACGCCTTGTCGCGTTCGGAGCTCGCTCCGACAGAAGATGAAGGGATCGTCTTCACGATCGTCCAGGCGGCGCCGGATGCTTCGCTCGACTACTCGCTCAAGTACTTCGACCAGGTCGGCGAAGCTTTCATGGGTCTGAAGAACAAGGAATTCCTCTTCCAGGTCATGCAGTCGCCGACCTTTGGATTCGGCGGCATCAAGGCCGTAGATTGGAGCAAACGCGACCAGTCCACGACCGAAATGCGCAATGAAGTCTTTCCGAAACTGATGGCGATCAGCGGAGTTCGCGCCATCCCCGCACTTCCGCCGCCGCTGCCGGGAGCCGGACAGTTCGACGTCGAAATGATGGTGACCAGTACCCAGGAAGCCCAGGACATGGAGAAGTACGCGGGCATGCTTGTTGGTGCCGCGTTTGGAAGCGGAAAATTTCTGTACGCCGACAGCGACCTGAAGGTGGACCTTCCCCAAACAAAGATCATCATCGATCGCGACAAGGTCGCGGACATCGGACTCGATCTCGCGAGTGTTGGTCGGGATCTTTCGGTCCTGCTCTCTGGTGGATACACCAATCGGTTCAATCACGAAGGTCGCAGCTACAAGGTCATCCCGCAGGTGGAAGATTCGGCCCGGACAACACCCGAGTCCGTTCTCAATCTGAAAGTGCGAGCCGGCGACGGCGGACAGGTGTCGGTCTCGTCATTTGTCAAGCTCGAGACAACTGCAGCGCCGCGCACGCTGACCCGGTTCCAGCAGCGCAACAGTTTCAAGGTGTATGGTGTTGTCGCAAACGGAGTCACGAAGGCAGAGGCTCTTGCGGCGCTCGAAGCCGCGGCCAAGAACATCCTTCCTTCCGGTTATGCGCTCGACTACGCCGGAGAGAGCCGGCAGATCAAGACCGAGGGCGCTTCGCTGGCTTCAACGCTTGGCCTGGCGATCGGGCTTATCTACCTTGTGCTCGCGGCACAGTTCGGAAGTTTCCGTGACCCGTTCATCGTGCTGCTGGGCTCGGTACCGTTGGCTTTAACCGGCGCGTTGATCTTCACGTTCCTTGGCTTCACGACGATCAATATCTATTCGCAGGTCGGCCTGATCACCCTGGTCGGATTGGTCGCGAAGAACGGGATCCTGATCGTGGAGTTTGCCAACCATGTTCAGTCGACCGGAGCCTCGAAGTACGAGGCCGCTGTGCAGGCTGCGGCGACTCGGCTGCGGCCGATTCTGATGACGTCCGCCGCCACCGTATTTGGACACTTCCCGCTCGTTCTGGTCTCGGGCGCGGGTGCGGAGGCCCGGAACAGCATCGGAATCGTGCTGGTCACAGGGATGACGATCAGCACGGTGTTCACGCTGTTTGTCGTGCCGTGCATCTATACGCTGCTTGCGGGCTCGCACAAGCCGGTGGAAACCGAGGCGGACGGACTGCCTGTGCCAAGCCTTCGGATGGCGTAAGTGGGACTTGCGCCCAAGCCCGACTGAACCAAGAGCGGGCCGGAGAACGCTGCTACGAAGCCCAATCCGCAATGGCTTCCTA
The DNA here is from genome assembly GCA_019636565.1 of Phycisphaeraceae bacterium. Classification (GTDB taxonomy): domain Bacteria; phylum Planctomycetota; class Phycisphaerae; order Phycisphaerales; family UBA1924; genus JAFEBO01. The sequence goes on along the minus strand of JAHBXG010000006.1, from coordinate 122,284 downwards.
GCGCGATCCGTGACTCTTTTCGCCCGGCAAATCGTCGAGCGTACTGGACGCCCAACGAGCGAGCCAGGCGACCGTCAGAGAAACAAATCCGACGACGCCCACAATGAAGCCGATATGGATCCAGACACTGCTCGTTCCGGTGTCGCCGAAGGCCAGCACGCCGCAAACCGTGGCGACTCCGAGGAAAAGCAGCGAAACGACCGCCATGATCAACACCTCAATCGCGGCTGGCAACCGACGACACCGGCAATAAGCACCGTCTAAAGATACCGATCCGAATCGAGTCTCGTGATAAAGTGCCCGTGAAAACCAGATGAGCCCGAGGCTATTGCAACCGGATTCCACCCCGAATGAGCGACTTTTTCCTTCGCCTTTTCGACCCGACAGAACCCCCAACCGCCCGAGGAAGTGGGGCGTTGTCGGGACCGATCGGCTGGTTTCACCTCGCATCCGATCTCGCGGTTTTCTTTGCCTATACGGTGCTTTGCGGCCTGCTCATGGTCTTTCTCTACCGGCATCGCGACTTGCCCCATCGCAAGACGATCTGGCTCCTCTGGCTGTTCGTGTTCGCGGCGGGCTTCACCCGGCTGATGGGCGGAGTGATGTTTTACTATCCAGTGTTTCGATTGCTGCTGGTCGTCAAGGTCGCCGCCGCCTCTATCGCCCTCATCGCGGTCTTTGCCGTTGCACGCATATTTCCCAACTTTATCGGGTTTGATCGCTCCTCCGGCTCGTACCGCAAATCGGCCGAGGATGCGGCAAACCACCGGCGTGCGGAGGCACACTTTGTGGAGCAGCGGGACCAGTTGGAGCAGCGGGCGACCCACCTGACAGTGCGCGACCGAAGGGTGCGCCGAGCGCTCCAATCATCCGCGGCGGCGGCATGCAGTTGGGACTTGGAAAACAGCGATATTTTCTGGGAAGTTGGACTGAAAGAACTGTTGGGCGTTCCGGAGGAAGCTGCTGAGTCGGCGCGGTCGTGGACGGGGTTGTTAGACTTCACCGACTGTGAACGTCTCCGAGCGGCCGCGCGAAACAGCGTAAATCCCGGACAGGAGTTCTCACTTGAGATTCCTCGCGCATGCATCCGCGGGCGCGAAATGACACTCGTCATTCGCGGCCGGATTGAATCACCTTCGGCGTCGCCGTCGGGCAGGTCAATCGTGACCGGGCTGGTGCTTCTCGCGCCCCCGGTCGTGCCCGCCTGAGTTCAGTCATCGCTCCCGTCGGAAGCTTGGGGCTCCGGTCCGGAATCAACTTGTTGTGCTTCCGGTGCCGAATCCGTGCTCTGGGCTCGAGGAAGCACCACGGTGAACTCGCAGCCCCGAGGGTCTCGGTTCGCCACCGTGATGGAACCGCGATGCAGTTCTGCGATGCCCAAAGCAATTTCCAATCCCAAGCCGTGGCCGCGGCCCCGGCGTTCCTCGTCTTTGGCCTGCGCGAAGCGATCGAAGACCTTGGAAAGCAGCGCGGGCGGAATTCCCGGTCCGCAGTCCCGCACCACCACGGTGATATCCCGAGGACCGGCCGTGGCCTCGATTTCCACAATCTCGCCATCCGGGCTGAACCGGATCGCGTTGCGGATCAGGTTGTCGAAGATGATCCGCAGCAGGTCGGAATTACCCTCGATAGCGGCGTCGCTCTCGTCGCCCTCGGGCACGCGCAGCCCGAGGCGAACTTTGTGCAACGCCGCCATCGATATGCACCCGGCGTACGACTCCACGAGCACGTCGCGAATCGTACACGATTCGATCGCCGGGATCACCCCCTTGTTGTGGCGGACACGCGTGAGCAGCAGAAAATTGTCCACGGTGCGGGCGAGTTTTTCGAGTTCCTCGGCCATGCTGCGCAAGAACTCTTTTACCGGCCTGGACGCGTCGTCGGACTTGAGCGCCTGGGCTCCGGTCAGCACCACCGCGATAGGCGTCTTGAGTTCGTGCGAGACGTTGGACATGAACCGTTCCTGGGCTTCGAACCCAGCCTCGATGCGCTGGCGGGCGAGTTCGAGCTCCTTGCGCACGTCCGACACTTCCGACGCCGCCGGCGCGTTTTCAATCGACTGGTCGATCGATTCGGGCGAGAGCCGCTGCGCCAATTCCCGGATATCGGCCAGCGGACGCACCGCAAACCCGGCGATCAGGTACGCACTCAGCGCGATCGGCAGAATCCCTACAGGAATCGTGGCGATGATCATCCGCGATGTGAGATCCTGCATCTGCACCGCGTCCGAATCGGCTGTTGTCAGCACGACAAGAAACGACCGACCGTCCGGGAGCGTCTCTCGAACCACCGACACCCGATCGGGGACTGCCTGGCGATCGGTCCGGCGCGAACGGCTGCGCGCGCTCACTGGATCGTGCGAAGTGGAGGCAAGTCCCAGGAGCGCGGCATCGAGCGCGATCCCCGGGCGGGCATTGGTCGCGACCGACTTGCCCTGTTCATCGAGCACATCGATTTTGACTGTCTCGTCGGGTCGCAGAAACCATCGCGTTTCGACGAGTTGTACCAGCTTGTCGTCCGTGATCGTCGGCAATTGCGGCCGGATCGAATCGGCGATCGCGTCCACTCTTTCGACCGCCCGATCGGAGAAATAGCCCTCGATCGATTGCGCCAGGTACAGCCTGAAAACAAACGCGATTGACAACTGCACGATCAGAAAAATCGCCAGCATCCAGAGCATCAGGCGGATGCGGAGCGGGAGCTGTCGCAGGTTCTGCACCTCGCGCAAGGCGTCCGGCCGCGACCGGCGCTTTGGAGGTATGGGGCGGGAAGGCCGGGCCGGGCGAGGCGCGATCGCGGGGTTCGTCGCGTCGGCAGGATTGAGCGGCCGCGGCATGGATCTAGTCCATGATCCCGAATCGGTATCCGGCATTCTTGATCGTATGGATCAACGGCCTCAGCCCGGGCCGATCGATCTTCTTCCGCAGCGTGGAGATGTACACGTCGATGACGTTGCTGGTGGGCTCGAAGTTCAATTCCCAGACGTGCTCGCCGATCTGAACCCGGCTCAATACACGGTTCTGGTTCCGCATCAGGTACTCGAGCAGGGTGAACTCTCGGGAAGGAAGGTCCCAACTCTCACCCGCCCGCATCGCGCGCCGGGAATAAAGGTCTAGTTCCAGGTCATCGCAACGAAGCGTCTTTCCTTCGGTCGCCTGGCCACGTCGGAGCAACGCCCGGAGTCGAGCCACCAATTCCTCAAATTTGAACGGCTTGGTGAGGTAGTCGTCCGCGCCCGCGTCCAGCCCCTGCACCTTGTCTTCCGTCGCCGATAGCGCTGTCAGCATCAGAATCGGCGTAGCAATCTTTCTGCGGCGAAGGTTCCGGCAAACATCCACACCGTCGCGGTCCGGAAGCATCAGGTCGAGCACGATGGCATCAAAGGGTTCGCCCGCCGCCAAATCCTCGCCTTCCGCACCGCTGTGCGAGACTTCTGTGGCAAAGCCGGCCTCGTCGAGCCCGGTACTGATTCCTCTTGCCATCTTCGGATTGTCTTCGATGACGAGCACTCTCATCGGCAATTCTCCTTTCTTCACCCCGAGCCCACTCTGACAGCACCCTCACCCCGCGCCGCATTCCTTCCGGAGGTGCTCACCCCTGCTGACCTATTCCCGCTCCCCAGCGGAACGGCCCGTGAAACCGTGCAGGGAATTTTCCGGTTACCGTACTCTATGCAAACGCGCTCGCGAAGCTCGATCACCCCAAGGAACGCCACGGTGTGCCGGCGGGTGCAATGCTTCGTCCTTGCCACTGATTCCTACGGGATCCGAACCGTTGCGCAACATGTGCCTTTCGTAGACTTCGAGGTGCCCAAGGTCGACTGGTGTTTCGGAATCGAATGCGGTCGGACCGCTTCGGACTAACCGAGCTGCCAGTGGGACTTGGCGAAATGGACGCGCCGCTGCCGAGCGAGCGAACCCAGATGTATAGCAGAATGAAAGCCGACTTGGTTTTGCCGTGGCTGAGAATCCCTGGGCACTCCTGCCTGCCAGAACCACAGTCTCGCGACCAAGGGCTTCGAAGAATGCTGGCGCCTGTCATCAAGGAGCTTACGACGTGTCGCGAGTGCGTCACCGATCGGGGTGACCCGACTGGTGCAAATGCGGCCCGACAAGCGGATTCTCTTTGGACAAACAGGGTCTGGGAAACCCCGACCAAGCGCCCGCACGCCGGAAGTTCGCAAAAGCCGTGGACAATCAAACCGCGCGAACAGGAATTCGGCTTCTGTCCGCCGGAATTTGCGGTCCGGCCCGGTTATGGACCGAAACAGTGGTGTTACCATTGCCGAATCGCCGACCGATTCCGGAGAGGGCTTTGTCATGAGTCACGATTCCGAAAAGCGCCATCCGGATGTCTCATTGCCGCAGGGATCCCTCGGCAGGCGCGATGTGCTTGCCGGCGGTTTGCTTGCGGGCGCGGCCCTTGTGCTCGCGTCGTGCCAATCGGGCCCTCCGGCGACGGCATCGAGTGAATTGCCAAGCCCGGTCTGGCCGGACGAGCGCAATCCAACGCTTTCGGCATTGCCCGCGACGTCCGGGCGTACATCCGCTCCGCCGGTCAATTCGCCGACTTCCGCAAGCTACGGACTGCCGACCAACGTCATGCCCCGTTCGGCGTGGACCAATGCCGGCGTCATCCGTTCGCTCGCCAATCCGATGAACGGCGTCAACAAGATCACCGTCCACCACGACGCCATTCCCTCGCAGAACATTCGAACCCAGCGCGACTCCGTCGTAAGGCTCAATTCTGTTCGACAGAGCCATCTGCGCGAGGGTTGGGCAGACATCGGATACCACTACGTCATCGATCCTTCGGGTCGCGTGTGGGAGGCCCGTCCGCTCGGATATCAGGGCGCGCACGTCAAGGACAAGAACGAGCACAACATCGGCGTGATGTGCATGGGGAACTTCGAGGTACAGCGCCCAACGCCGCAGCAGACGGCGGCGCTCGACGCTTTTGTCGCCTCGCTCATGCAGCGACACAAGATTCCGAATTCTCGCGTCTACACGCATCAGGAACTCGGGCAAACCGCCTGCCCAGGCCGGAATTTGCAGGTCTACATGCTCGCGACACGCAGCCGCGGCGGGCATCTCGCGGCCGTCTACGTCTGATCGAATCAGTTTTGAAAATGATCACCGCCTCGAACGCAGTGCTTCCAGATGCGCCCGGACGCTTCGCGCCGTGCCCGGAACGATCCAGTCGCCCGCGATTTCCGCCAGCGGCACCAACACAAAGAGACGTTCGAGCATCCGAGGGTGCGGCACGTCCAAGCCCGGCTCATGAATCTCGCGCCCGCCGAAAAGCAGTACGTCCAGGTCGAGCGTGCGAGCCCCCCACCGCCCTTCGGATCGCCGATCCCGCCCTCGCGAGCGTTCCAAGTCCAGACAAAGGGCGAGCAACGCCTGAGGGGCCAGTATTGTCTCGACCACGCATGCCCCGTTGAGATACTGCGGTCCCGGTACCTGACCTGGAAGAACCTCGGCCTGGGTTTCGTGCATCCCACTGACCGCCAGCACTCTGCCGCGGGGGAGCAGACCCTTGTCCAGCCCCTCGATTGCGGCGCGCAAGTGCACCTCGCGAGGCTCAATGTTCGAGCCCAGCGCGATACAGACTTTGGTGGGTTCCAGACCGGACACTCGCAAATAAAAGCACGCCCGGAAGCCGGGCGTGCCTTGGAGCGACCAATTCGAAGGGTCATTCTTCTTCGATTTCTTTCAAACGGTGCTGCAACTGGGCCTTCAAGCGGGCGAGGATCGAGCTGTGCATTTGGCTGACGCGCGACTCGGAAAGATCCAGCGTGGCACCGATTTCCTTCATCGTCATGCCCTCGTAGTAGTAGAGGATGACGATCAGGCGCTCAGCACGGCTGAGGCCCTTGGTGATCAGCTCTTTCAAGTCGCGGCGCTGGAGGTCTCCCAGCGGGTTGACCTGAGAATCGTCCTTGACGACATCGATCTCGCGGACGTCGCGTCCGCCGTCGGACTGGAAAGCACGCTGGTTGAGCGATCGGGTGCCCACCGCACTGCTGTCACGTTTCACCTTGTCGAATTCTTCGCCCTGGATCCCGAGGCGATTGCCAACCTCCAGGTCTGTCGCCGGACGGCCGAGCTCCATCTCGATCTGCTGCCTGGCCTGTTCGAACTTGGCGGTGCGATGTCGCACGAGACGCGGCACCCAGTCCATCGAGCGGAGTTCGTCGAGGATCGCGCCGCGAATTCGGTTGGCGCTGAACGTCTCGAACTTGACCTTGCGTTCAAGATCAAACGAATCGATCGCGTCCATGAGCCCGAAAAGGCCGGCCGACATCAAGTCTTCAATGTTCACTTCGTCCGGCAACCGGGCATGAATGCGCTCGGCATTGAACCGCACCAAGTGCAGGAATCGCTCCATCAGGAAGTTCCGGATGGCGTGATTCGGGTCCTTTTTATACTTTTTCCAGACGTCGTTGATTGGCAGCTTGTCGAACGGCGTCGGAAGATTCGACGGCTCTGCATGCTGGACGACAAAACGTCCACGCGGTCCGCCCCGGACTGAGGATTTCAGTGCTGACATGGTCGCTCCTTGACCACCGACATTTCGTCCAAACGTGCGTAGCCCGCGCCGCGCCCGCCTGAGCCCCGAAGCGAACGCCTCGGAAACTCACCCGCGCCGAGCGATCCTTGCTCGACGTGCAGCGGAGTATACAAGCCGACGCGCGCTCCGCAAGGGGGGCAGAGAAAATTTACGCGGCTTTTCGTGTGGCCGGCGCGGGCTGCGCTGTTTGGGTAATTTGGGGAACTTTGGAGAGCCCCGCATCATTCGGCACAAGTCCAGCGCCCGGCTGATCTTCCGCCAATTCCGCCACTATGAACGGTTCCTGGGGCAGCGGTTTCATTTCGGGAATGGGATTTTTCTTCGCGTAAAGCGCGATGTGCTGGGCGATGATCACATCGCCAATCGATCCCAGAATCAGCCCGGCGACGTAGCAAACCGCCAGCGCCCAGAGCGCTCGCGTGAGCACGACATTCGATGGGTTGTGTGCCGCCAATCCCGATACACAAGCAATGGCGAACGCTGCGCAACCGAGCGCCGATGCGATGATTCGCGGTGATCTCTTCGAGCTGCTCACTCCGGCCGGCCTCCTCGCTGACATGCGCAACTTCCGCGCAACAAATCACTTGTGCGCGCCGTCCTGCATCGGCGGATTGGCCGCTTGCCGTTCAATCAGCCCGCAGTCGCCACATCCGCCGCAGGGCATCAAACCGACCCGACGCTTCACCCGTTCGACCGTCGCGGCCCGAAAGCCATTCCTTTTCGAGAACAGACGCGAGATTCCGAAGCCCGGTTGCTGCCACGCTTGCGGGGGCGTACCGCACGACAGGCGACCGGGCCATCACGGCGTCCCCGAGCCTGGCATCCCGCTCAATCCAGCCCGCCAACGGAATATGGATGTTTAGGAAGCGGTCGCATACTCCCAGGATGCGACGGTGAACCGACTCCGCCTCGTTTTTGCCTCGACACTGATTCACCACCATCGCGACTCTGGTCGCCCCGCGGCCGGCCCGCTCACGGGGCGGAAGCTCCTCCGCCCGATGCGAAAAGCACTTGATCAGCGCATACGCATCCGCGATCGACGTTGGTTCCGGCGTGACCACTACCAGGACCAGATCCGCGACTCCCAGGAACCCCAAAACGCCGGGAGAGATCCCGGCGCCGGTGTCGAGCAGGACGAGGTCGCTGCGGGCTTCCAAAGCCGTGAGCCCACGAATCAGTTGACGTTGCTCGGCAGAATTCAGATCCGCCATACGGGCAACTCCGACCGCGCCGGGAACCAGTGTGAACCCCAACGGCGTCTTGATGCCGATGGACGCCAGACTGGCCCCGGCCGACGGGTGCGCCCCGGTCCGGCCATGCAAGGAACCGTCGGAAAGCGGTAGCGCGTGCTGCAATCGAACCGACGGAGTGACCCCGCACAGAATGTCCGCGTTGGCCATCCCAAGGTCGGCGTCCACCAGGGTCAATCGATGGCGTGCAGCCAGCACCGTCGCCAGGTTTACTGCCAGATTCGTCTTCCCAACGCCGCCTTTCCCCGAGGTGATCGCCACGACGGGTGCAGACCGGACCGGGCTGTTCGATTGCAAGGACCCGCTTGGCTCAAACAATGCACGCAGGCGTGAAGCCTGATCGCCGGGCTCGGCCGAGGTCGGGGCTGGACTTTGAAATACGGTCATGCGCCGGCCGCCGCCGTCGTATGCCCCGGATGCTCCAGTACCCAGCGCGCGAATCGCTCGGCGCTTGCGCCTTCCAAGTCGTCGGGAACTTCTTGGCCGGTGGTCACGCAGGCGAGCGGCAAGTTCAATTCCGAGAGCACATTAAACGCTGGGCCGAGCGTGTCGGTCTCGTCGACCTTTGTCAGCAGGACCCGGTCGGGCCCGAGTTGGCCAAAGGCGCGGGCGGCGGATCGCATCACGCTTTCGGAGGCGCACGCCGCGAGGGCGAGATGGGTCTCCGCGGGGCCCGCAGCGTCAATGAAGCGCCTCAACTCATCAAGGCGCCTCTGGTCGGAGGGTGCTCGCCCGGGCGTATCGACCAGGAGCACATCGCAATCAGCCAACTGCGACCGTGCCGAGGTGACCTCCATTGGCGTCAACGCGACCTTCAACGGCAGGCCGATGATGTTTGCGTAGGTCCTCAGTTGATCCACAGCCGCGATTCGATAGGTATCGCAGGTGATCAGCCCAACTCGCTTGTTGTGACGGAGTTTGTAGTTTGCCGCCATCTTCGCGATCGTCGTCGTCTTGCCGACTCCGGTCGGTCCGACAACACCGATGATGAGGGTGCCGCCAGCCGGATTCGCGGCCGTCAAACCCCCGGTGACTTTGATGCGTGCCGCGATGCGGCCCAGAAGCGACGAGCGGACAACCGCGTCGTCCTCCAATTCGCTCGGCTCGAGCGCATCGCGTATTTCCCCGATGATTTCGGAGGCAAGCGAACTGGAGACCTGGCGATCGGTCAGCCGAATCAGCGCGTTGGCGAGCGGATCGGACAACCCGATTCCAGCCATCATGCCGCTGTCCCCAGCGCGCACGGCGGTCAGGCGCTGTTCCTGGAGCAACTGGCCGACCAGCCGCTTGATCGACGCGAGTTCCTCGTCGACCGACTTGGCTGCCCACTCAGATGCGGGACGGAGGTTGGCCCGCGTGGCAAGCTTGACCGAGGCAGTCCGGACGGCCGGGCGTGGCACGGAAATCTGAACGACCGGCGGTTCCGGTTGAGCAGCCTGAGCACTGGCGTCGGGCGCCGGGGCGACGATCGTCGTGGCTGTCGGATTTGCAAACTGGACGGGCTCGAATGCTTCTGACGCAGCCTCCTGCGGCTTGGCAGCCGGGCGTGGCGCGGTCGCAATCCGAGATTGCTTTAGATTGGAGTTTGGCGCACCAGACGAAGCGGTGATCTCGTACTGGTTCTTTGCGCCGAACCCGATCACACCTCCCACCCGGATCGTCCTTGCGTGCAAAATCACCGCCTCGGTTCCGAGGTCGCGTTTCACTTCGGCCAGTGCGTCGGCCATCGAACTACCACGAAACGTCTTGAGCTGCATCGATGCCATCCGTGGCTCAGCGCCCGTCCGCCGCGGACCAGGGCCTCCATGCCTCTAGTGAACGCGGGAGTGTCCGAAGCGGCCAAGCCTCGGGCACGAAAACGTACCCTTCTATCGGCGCGGGCCCGGCGCAAAGTTGATCGGCAATAGCGCAGAGTCTGAACCGACCTGCGCAATTTTTTCGTCAGGCGGCCATGGCCGGAGAATTCGATTGGGGGCTCAGCGCGTCGGGCGGCATGACCAGCGCCACGCTCTCCACTTCCATCGACGGGACCAATTCGTTGTAGCCAAGCACCGCAACGCCCGCGATGTGCGGCTCGAGAATCTGCCTCACGACCGCTCGTACCTGAGGCGAGGCCACCACCACCGGTGGGTGTCCCCCCGAGAGGACAATCTGCAGTGAACGCGAGACATGCTCGGCGATCAGATTCGCGACCCGGGCGGGCATGTTGACCGTGGTGCCGCTCGGGGCGCGATCGATGTAGCCGTTGATGATGTCTTCGAGGCTCGGATCGATGGTGACGCAGACCAGTTTGGGCTTGCCGCCATCGCGTGAACTCGAATACTGCCCGCAGATGCTGCGACGCAGGGCGTTTCGCACATATTCGGTCAACACTTCCGGATCCTTGGTCTTCGGAGCCCATTCGGCGAGGGCTTCGAGAATGGCTTCGAGATCGCGGATCGGAACCCGCTCGCGCAGGAGATTCTGAAGGATCTTCTGCAGCTCGGTCGGCTTCAGAATGCCCGGCACGACTTCCTCTACCAGCTTGGGCGCCTTTTCCTTGAGTTGCTCGAGCAGATTCCCTACTTCTTCGCGTGTGAGGAGCTCGTCGGCGTGGCGTTTCACCACTTCGGTCAGGTGCGTCGCCATGACCGCTGTCGGCTCTACCACGGTGTAGTTCATTGTCTCGGCCCGTGCGCGGAGGGACGGGTCGATCCACCATGCGTCCAGCCCGAACGCCGGCTCTTTCGTGGGGTCGCCCCCGATCTGGCCGCTCGCGATGCCCGAATCCATCGCCATTAGTTTTCCAGGCCGGGTCTGCCCGATAGCGATCGGGTTGTTCCGGATCTTGATGCGATACTCGGTGGGCTGAAGCGTCATGTTGTCGCGGATGCGTACCGGCGGCATGACCAGGCCGAATTCTGCCGCGAGTTGGCGACGCGTTGCCGAGATTCGTTCGAGCAGGTCGCCACCCTGATTGGTGTCTACGAGCGAAACGAGCCCGTATCCAACCTCGATTTCGAGGGTGTCCACCTTGAGCAGTTGCTCGACCGCAGGCGGAGGCGGCGCTTCGGCTTGTTTCACCGCTTCGGCCTCGGCGTTCAACTTCGCACGCGAGGTGCGCGAGATCGCGAACGCGAGCCCCCCCAATCCGATCGATGTCACCAGCAGCGGAATGGTGGGCAAGGGCGTAAAGCAAAGCAGCAGCAGGAAGACCGCGGTGATGATCAGCCCCTTGGGCTGGCTCGTGACCTGGCCGGTCAACTGATCGCCCAGGTCTTCCTTGCTTCCCGACCGGGTGACGATCAGCGCCGAGGCGATCGCGATGATGAAAGACGGAATCTGGCTCGTCAGGCCTTCGCCGATGGTCAGTTTGGTGAAGACTCTCGCGGTCTGGCCCGCATCCCAGCCTCGCATCAGCATGCCGACAGCGAACCCGCCGGCGACGTTGATGACAGTGATGATGATTCCGGCAATGGCGTCGCCGCGCACGAACTTGGAGGCACCGTCCATGGCGCCAAAGAAGTCCGCCTCGGAAGAAATTTTTTCGCGGCGGCGGCGAGCTTCCTGCTCATCGATCAGACCGGCGTTCAGGTCGCTGTCGATCGCCATCTGCTTGCCCGGCATCGCGTCGAGTGTGAAGCGTGCCGCGACTTCGGAAATTCGCGTGGCACCTTTGGTGATAACGACCCATTGCACGATCACCAGAATCAGAAAGATGACGACGCCCACGAAGAGTTCATCGCCGGCGACAAACTCGCCGAACGCCATGATGACGTGCCCTGCCACGGATGCCGCGGCTTCGGGCGAATCGGCCTTGGCAGTGAGGATGAGCCGGGTCGACGCAATATTCAGTACGAGCCGTAGCAGAGTTGTCGCGAGCAACAGCGACGGAAAGACGCTGAAATCCAGCGGCTGCTTCATCGAGATCGTCGTCAGCAGCACGATGACCGCGAGGCTGATGTTGAAGCAGATCAGAACGTCCATGAGCGCCGGCGGCAGCGGCACGAGCAGCACCGCGAGCAGCGCAACGAATGAAATCGGCACAAGCAGTCCGCGATGCTTGTGGATCAACTGAATCCAGCCCGGCATCGAAGAAAGGCCCGAGGGCGCGAGCGCGGGCTTTGCGGCGGGCGCTGCGGGGCGGGGTTTTGGAGGTGCCTTTGCCATTGCCATGCGTCAGTCGCTACGCCGCCCGCCCTTCCAATCGGTACACATAAGCGAGCACTTCGGCCACGGCCTGGTAGTGCTCTTGCGGTATTTCCTGCCCAACCTCAATGGAATAGAACAGCGCCCGCGCCAGTGAGGGTCGCTCGACGATCGGAACGTTGTTGATCATCGCGAGTTGCCGGATTCTCATCGCCATGAAGTCCGCCCCCTTGGCAACCACGCGCGGTGCGGCCATCTCGTCCTGGGCGTATTTGATCGCGATCGAAAAGTGCGTCGGGTTCGTCACGATCACGTCCGCCTGCGGCACGGCTTGGTTCACCCGTTGCAACGCGATCGCACGCATCATCTGCAATCGCCGCCCGCGCACCTGCGGGTCGCCGTCCATGCTCTTGCGCTCTTCTTTGACCTCCTGCTTGGTCATCTTGAGGTCCTGCTTGAGCATCCATTTTTGATAGAAAAAGTCCGCGAGTCCCAGCACCAGGAGCACGGCGATCAACCATGCCGCGAGGGCCAGCATCATCGTCCACACCTGGTAAAGCCCGCCGATGAGGGGCAGTTGAGGCAACTGCAAAATGGAAGGCATCTCCGGAGAGATCACGGCGTACGCAATGATCGAGACCAGAAACACCTTGAGCAGGCTGAGCACCGTTCGGACGGCGCCTTTGGCCGAGAAGATCTTGCCGAAGCCGGAGATCGGATTCAATCGACCGAAGTTCGGTTCGATGGGCTGGCTGGTGAAGAGCGCACCGTACTGCGCGAAGTGCGCCACAACCGAGATCAATACGAATGCGACAAAGAACGGAAGAATCGCGATAGCCGATTGCCCCGCAGAGTAGAGCACCGTGGATGTCATGTTGCCAAGCGCCAGGCTGCCTTGTGCACCCGCGTCTTCGAGCGAACGCCTCATGACCGAGCCCATTGACTTCACGAGCAGGCTCCCGAGCAGCAGAAGCATGATCAGGACGCCCGCCCAGTCGATCGCAGCCGCAAGATCCTGGCTTTTGGCAACCTGCCCCTTCTCCCGGGCTTCGGAGTAGCGTCTCCCGGTCGGGTCCTCCGTTCTCTCGCCAAGTTCCTCCGCCATCAGACTCCCTGCTTTCCGAGAGACTTCGCCCAGCCGTCAACGACTCTCAGCACCTCGCCCGTTTCATCCCCGGCGACGCGTGCGATCGCGGGAAGGGCAAGCGTCAACACGGCAAGGCCGGCGAGAACCTTTACAGTGAATCCCACACTCATGATGTTGATCGCCGGCATCGTCTTGGAGATCACGGCGAACACCACGACCAGCAGCAGAATCGCCGCGACGACAGGCAATGACATGCGCATCGCAAGTTCCAGCCCCGAGGTCGCGACCCCCACCAGCGTTTCGACCGGAGCCTGGGAAATGCCGATCCCACCCGGCCCGACGCGATCAAACGTCGAAACAAGCGAGCGGAAGACACTCTCCAGCCCACCCATGGCCAGAAACGCGCCGAACACGACAAAGAAAAGCGTCTGTCCCAGCACGTCGGTCTCTGCGTCGTACTCGGGGTTGTACACCTTCGCCAACCCAAAGCCCATCTGCTGCCCGACGATGATCCCGCATGTTTCAGCCGCGATCAGCGGCAGGCTCGCCAGCAGGCCGATCACAAACCCGATGAGTGCCTCGCCCACGATCATCGGGACCAGCGACACGATCGTCAAGGATGCGGGCGCGGCCCACGCGGGAGTGAGGGGATACACCGCCGCGGCAAGGGCCAGCACGAGAAACGGTTTCAACCGGTGCGGCACCATCGTGCTCGAGAGCAGGGGCGTTGCAATGAACAGCCCGGCAAGGCGGAACGCCACGAGCATAAACGGAACGAGGTTGGTGAGGACGATTTCCGACATGCAAAATCCGACCGACTACGCCGCAAACGAAAAAATCTCCACGGCATACTCCGCGAGTCGCCCCAGGATCCAGGGAAGCAGCAGCGCCGCGACGATCACCATCACGACAATTTTGGGCACCAGCGAGAGCGTCTGATCCTGAATCGAGGTCACGGCCTGAATGAGGCTGATAAACAGGCCGATCACGATCCCCGCGAGCAGCACCGGCGCCGCGATCTTCAGCGTGATCACCAGGCTCTGACGCACCATTTCCAGCATGGATTCGTCGATCATCCGCCACCTCCGCCTGTCACGCTGCTGGCGGCAGCCACTGCCGCGTGCGCCGGAACGACGAAACTCCGCAGCAGCCCGCCGACAACCAACTGCCACCCATCCACCATCACGAACAGCAGCAACTTAAAGGGCAGACTGATGAGCACCGGAGGCAGCATCATCATGCTCATCGAGATCAGCAGGCTGCTTATCACCATGTCGATCACCAGGAACGGCAGATAGATCCGAAACCCGAGCAGGAACGCCGCCTTGAGTTCACCGATCATGAACGCCGGGATGAGCGAGACCATGTCGACATCTGCACGCGTCAATCGCTCCGGCTCGGAAGTGTCGATGCCCCGATACTCGAGCACCATATAGAGCGAATTCCAGTTTCCGGTCGCTTCGATCTGATCGAACATGAAATCGCGCACCGGTTGACGCGCCCGCAGCCAGAGCGTGTCCATGTCGCGGATTTCACCGCTCGACCACGGAGCGATGGCTTCCTTGTACACCCGGTCATAAGTCGGCGCCATCACGATCATCGTCATGAACAGCGCCAGTGCCGTGATCACCTGCGGCGGCGGAACGCCCTGCGCGCCGATCGCCTGCTTCAGCAGCCCGAGCACGATCAGGATGCGGGGGAAGCACGTCGTCATCAGCACAATCGCCGGCGCGAGTGAGATGATCGTCAGGAGAAGCAGGATCGTGACCGGCGCGGAGAGCGCGGACCCCGGGCTCTCACCCCCACCGCCGGGCATCGCCCGCCCCGCGGCGTCCATGACCGCCAAGGGGTTCATCCCGACCGCGCTCTTCGAATCCGGAACCATCAAGGCCAATTGCTGCAGCAATTGTGGCGCGGATCCGTCCGTTGCGTAGGGCATCGTCGGCGAACCGCTCCGCAGGTCGGGCAGCGGAGGCCCGATCGGCTGAGCGAGGGTTGTCCCGCCGACCAGGAAAACTACGCATACTGCGAGAGCAAAAGCCAAGTGCTTCATGACCTGGCTCCCCGGGTCTCACGAAGGGCCGGGACACGGAGCGCGTCGAGCCTTCGCCGAATCGACGCCGCGGTTTCGGCGCCCGTCGGTTCGGTGCTCGAATCCGATGCGCTCGCCGAAGCCGGCTTGTGCGTCACTCCCTTGGCACGACGGGGCAGGCTCTGCGCCGGCGCAATCGTCGTCATGACTTTGTCGGCGTTTGCTACCTTGTCCGCGGCCTCTCGATCAAGCGACCGAAAGACCGACGCGAACCGATGTGTCAGAGATGCACTGTCGGCATCGCGCACCTTGAGCAGGATCGACGCGACATCCTCGGGTGAATCGAGTTCGCAGATGGGAGTGAGCGAAAGCCCGCCAAACCTTCCCTGGCGCGTCTGGCTGAGCAGGAGCACCCGCCGATCGACTTTCAGCAGCACCAGCGTCAGCCCGCGCGCCAGCGGAAATCGGCCCAGCACCTCCAAAATGCCCGCCGGAGCGCGTCCGCCCGCGCCAAACCCGAGCGAAAGGCTTCCTCCGCCGCCCATGCGGCTCCGCAGTCTCGCGACCAGAACTACCAGCCCGGCGAGCATCGCAATGAGTACCAGCACGACGGCCAAAGGCCCGACCACACCCTGAAAAACGGTCGAACTCGTCGCCGCTCGCGTTTCTCCCGCCGGCACTGTGCGCACGGGGGATTTCGCGATGTGCCGCTCGGGCGCGCCGAGTGCTCTTGATTCCGATTCGGGGACCGGAGCAGGCAACGGTGACCACGCAGACGTCGATGCCGGCAAGGGGACGGTTGTCTCCGGCCCGTTTTCGATTTCCGCCCATACCGGACGCGCCACGCAGAACGCGAGTCCCAGCACGAGATGGAAAAGAGCACGGCCCACGGGTGCGACTTCCTGTCGAAAAAAGCGTGCTCCGCACGCCGAACCGATCAACCCGCCTGCTTCACCGGCTGCTTCGCATCCAGCGGAGATTCCAGAATCTCATTGATGCGGACGCAGAAATTGTCGTTCAGCACCAGCACTTCACCCCGCGCGACGTGCCGCTCGTTCACATAAATATCCACCGGATCACCCGCCAGTTTGTCGAGTTCGACCACGGCGCCGTCGGCCAGGCGCAGCACGTCCTCCACGAGCATCCGCGTGCGCCCAAGTTCGATCTTGACCTGCAGCGAAACGTCCGACAGCAGGTCGATGCTCGCGGGCGCTCCGTTTCCTGTGCCGCCACTGAACGCGGGAAGATCAACCGGCTTTGCATCGCCTCCCGCGGCCCCGGAAACGACGCCTGGCCCTCGCGTGCCGACATCGCCGGCTAGCGACGACACCGCGGCCTGCGCAGCGTCGAGCGCCTCTTCGGCCTGTTCCGAGACGGGCGGGGTGCTGGAATCCGGCGGAGTTGACGCCGATTCCGGAGTGGGCTGGTTTGGTGTGGGTGTTTCTTCGGCCATCCTGGCCTCTCTCGACCGTGCGCAACCGGCGCGACGACGGCGCGGCACATCCTGCGCCGCGTTGGTGAATCGGCCGCAACGGGAATGTTGCGACAGTTTTCAGATGCTGGTTCTGCGCGAAACGCGCGTGGGCGGCGCCCGCTGCGCAAAGCGTGCGCGGGGGCCTACCGGGGACTGTTCTTGAGATCCACAGGTCCGTTGCTCGTCGTGATGCTGGAATCCGTCCCGCCAGAACCAATCGTGGCCTTTGCGCTGGCGCTGCCAGAACTCTTGTTTGACGCCGCCGAATCGACCTTTGCGTCTTTCGGGAGAGAGATCTTGCCGTTCGAGGTGACGATCGAAACGACCCCGGAAAAACCGGTTGCCAGGCTCACTTGAACCGGCCCGTTGCTGGTCTCGATCTCGAATGGCTGCGCCGCGCCCTTCACAGTCACTGGCGCATTGCTGGTGTGTATTGTCGCCCTTCCCGAAATGGAAGAAACTGTCACCGGTCCGTTCGAGCTATGAATCGTCGCCGGTCCGTCGTGCCCTTTGATGCTGACGGCCCCATTGCTGGTCTCCAAGCGGGCGTTTCCGCCGGTTCCGCTCAACGACAACCCACCGTTCGTGGTATTCAGGCTCACCTCTTTGGCCCGGGGAACCTCAATCACCAGCGAGCAACCCTCTTCTTCGCCCTTGATCGATGGCGGGAAGTCCACATGAACATCGTTGCCTTTCACTGCGTCATTCGATGCCGAGATCCGGATCGCCTCGAGCCGTTCCCTGCTCTTGGCGGAGACGGTGGCCTTGATCCGCATTTCACTCGAATCGGTCGGAACGATCTGGATCCCGCCATTCGATGTTTTCACCGTCAACGCCAAACCCGGCGCCGTCGCGACGGTCATCTCGCGTGTTTCATTTATGGTCTCGGCGCCCAGGGCGCTTGCAACCAAGACGATCGAACCCGCAACCAGCCCCGCCGGCATTCCGATGCGCATGTTTATGCTCCTCATATAGAACGGAGATTCCCCCGCAACCGTTATCCGTCGTGACGCAAGCAATTTCTACCGCGAATCGGCCGCAGACAGTGTCTCGGCCGCAGCGTGCGATGTGATTCTGATCGAGCCGTTCGACGTGATGGCCGAAGAAGCCCCCCCGCCGGTGCCGAACCGGAGCGTCGCGGACCTGCTTGACTCCATTTCCTGCACCAAGACGGGGGAATCGAAACGGATACGGCCGTTCGAAGTCGCCAGCCTCAGATCTCCCGCGAAGTCGCGGCCGATCGCCAAATCAATGCTGCCATTGGAGGACCGAATCTGAACGGGCCCGGTTGAACTGTCCGCGAGATGAACGGTTGCCGAAGCATTGGAAGTGGACGCGAACGCACGTCCGGCAACATTAATGAGGTCGATCGAACCGTTGCTCGAGATCGCGTCCACCGCACCGGCGATATCGCGAAGTTCGATCCGGCCGTTCGACGTCGTCGCGTTCACGTCGCCGCTGTGACCAAGTACGCGGATCGAACCGTTTGAACTATCGAGTTCCGCGTGCCCCGCCCCGTCACGAACCGAGATCCGGCCGTTCGATGTCTTCGCGTTGATATTCGTCGGGTTTGGAGACTCGATCCGAAAACTGCAACCCTCTCCCGACTGCGGCCGGTTGTCCGGCCACTCCACCCGAACACCCAGCCGCCCGCTCGCGGCATCTGCAATCACGCGGGTCTCGTCCAGCCGCTCCTGAGTTCGGGCATGCAACGTCGCGGTGACGACTGCTTCGGCGCCGCCACCGTTCGCGATCTCCACGCTTCCGTTCCGGGTGTTGACATCCACCCCCGATCCGGGCGAAATCGGAACGCGGATCGTCCGCGTCTCCGAGAAGCGAGGGCTATCGCTCGAACCGTTGGCCACGATAATGCACCCCGGCAAGAAGGAAGCCGCGAACGCGCCGAGCGCGACGACACCGAATCGGAATGTAGCCCGCATTGTCATGAAACCTCCGTAAATCGTCCTCCCACGTCCGGGATGAGAGCCAGCGTCCCGGTTGTTGGGAAGGATGCGCCCCGGCTTGCACCCCGTCCGCAACTTCCTCGCGACTCCTACCCTCGCCGTCGACGATTCGCTTCCTCCCCGATTTCACGATCTATTCCATTCAATTCCCATGATCCGAACCCCTGCAGATTACACCTTTTCCCGTGCCCCGCGCCGGGACCAAGTGGCCAACTGGAGAGCCGGGACTGCTCGCCGACTCCAGGAGGGCGGTTTTCGGTTTCGAGACCCTGAATTTCAGTCTGTTTCTCCGGCTCCTTTTCCCGCATACACCCACCAGCCGACCGAAATGCCTCAGGATCGCGCCCCCGTCGCGGAAGGGCGCGACCGCCCGCGCCCGGCGGTCTCGGTTCGGTTCGCGCAAGTACGCGGATGGAACGCCGCGATTGTGGATTTCGAACCCGGCACCAACCTGTACGGCACGGGTGAGCAACCCGGGCGGCTGAACCGAGGCGGGATCTGCCGCGACATCTGGACCACCGACTGCTTTGGCTACGAAGAGCACATGCCGTCGCTCTATCAGGCCCACCCTTGGGTCCTCGCCGTCCGCAAAGACGGCACGGCTTTCGGCGTCATCTACGAAACAACGCACCGCGCCACGGTTGACCTGCGTGACGGGATTTTCTTTGCGGCCAAGTACACCACGAGAGACACTCAGAGCCCGGGCGTAGTGATACTAGAAGGATGCGACGCCGCCGATGTGCTCCGGCAACTCGCATCGAAGGTCGGCCGCATGCAGATGCCGCCACGCTGGGCCTTGCAATACCAGCAGTGTCGGTGGAGTTACGAGACCGATGCCCGGGTCCGCACGATCGCGGAAGGATTCCGAAGCAGGAAAATCCCCTGCGGCGTGATCTGGATGGACATCGACTACATGTTCGGCTTTCGGTGCTTTACGTTCGACACGGAAAAGTTCCCGAATCCGCGCGACCTGAACGACCATCTCCACGCCATCGGCTTCAAAAGCGTGTGGATGATCGACCCGGGCCTGATGACCGACGAGCACTATCCGGCATACCGCTCCGGCAAGCACGGCGACCACTTCGTGAAGAATCGATGGGGTTACGACTACGTGGGCAAGGTCTGGCCCGGCCCGTGCTCGTTTCCGGATTTCACAAGAAAGCGCACCCGCGAATGGTGGGCATCTCTCTACGCCGACTACATGGCAACGGGGATTGACGGTGTCTGGAACGACATGAACGAGCCTGCGATTTTCGATGTGCCCAACAAGCAGATGCCCGAAAGCAACCTGCACGAGGCCGACGAGAACCTCGGCGGCCGCGGCAACCACCTGCGATACCGAAACATCTACGGCATGCAAATGGTTCGCGCCAGCCGGGAGGGCATTCAGAAGGCCAACCCCGAAAAGCGTCCGTTCATCCTGACTCGCTCAAACTTTCTGGGCGGGCACCGGTACGCCGCGACCTGGACCGGCGACAACAAGAGCAACTGGCGTCACCTTCGCTGGTCGATTCCAATGGTGCTCAACATGGGCCTGAGCGGCCAGCCGTTTGTCGGTCCCGACATCGGCGGCTTTGCTGACAAGGCCGATGCGACTCTCTTTGCCCGCTGGATGGGGATCGGCGCGCTTCTTCCTTTCGCCCGTGGCCACAGCGTCCGCGACAGCGTGGACCACGAACCGTGGAGTTTTGGGCCAAAGTGCGAGCGAACTTGCCGGCTGGCGCTCGAACGCCGAGCACGCATGCTGCCTTTCCTATACACGCTCTTCCGGGAAGCGCATCTGACGGGGCTGCCGATTGCGCGTCCATTGTTCTTTGCCGACAAGTCTGACCCGGCGCTACGAAGCGTGGACGATGCGTTTCTTCTCGGAGACTCCGTTCTTGCACGCTGCAACGTCTGGGAGCCGGGCGCGGGCGCCGCAACGGCCAAACTGCCGGCTGGTGATTCGGCGTGGCTCGCATTCGAACCGCTTGAGATGGGTTCGGAGGCGGAGAAAGGGAGCAAGGTTTTCGACGACGACCTGCCCGAGCTCTTCGTTCGCGCGGGCCGGATCGTGCCCTTGGGACCCGTCATGCAGTTCGACGGCGAGCGACCCGTCGATCCACTTACGCTCGTGGTCGCGCTCGACGAAAGTCAATCAGCGGTCGGCGAGCTCTACGAGGATTCAGGCGAGGGCTACGGGTTTGAAAAGGGCGACTTCGCCTTGACAAAGTTCACCGCCCGTTCCGGGCCCGACGGCGTTGTCGTTACGGCAAAGCGAGCCGAGGGAGTGTTTCCAACCGCCGACCGAAAAACGGAGGTTGTGGTGCTCCGACACGGGCAGGCGCCCACTCGGGGCCGATTCGAGCGTTCGTAAAATCTCGGCCCCGCCGCGCAAGAAGGGGCCGCGGATCGGTGCCGTGTCTTGCGTCGACAGGCGAGGCTCCTTTGCGTGCGAAAAGCCGGTTTTCGGGCTGAAGCGACCCCGCGCCAAGGCCCGATAGAGCAGAAGTTGCCGGTTTCTAAACGGGGGCGCGCCGCCGCGCTCCTTCCTCTATTGGATAGGCGTCGTGACTGAGCAGCAGCAGAATCCTCCCGCACCAGCACCGGCCGCGATCGAACCGCCGCCGGCAACCTGGCGCGATGCATGGCAACTCCCGGTTCTCGTGGTTTCCGGTGCTTTGCTCGCGCTGGGAATCGGCGCTGTCATCCTGGCACGGCCCGCCGTTGACATCCTTCCTCGCCTCGACGAAGCCACCAAGCTCGTCGAAGCGGAGAAATTTGAAGACGCGCTGAAGATACTCAACGAAGACGTCTGGCCACAAATCGAAAATGGCAAACTGGCTTCCGGCGACGAGAAACGGTACTACCTCCTCGCGGCGCGATCGATCTACGAAGCGGCGGTCCAGCGAAAAATCCAGCGCGCGGAGAACTACGAGAACGTGATACGCAGTTACGTTCGCGCCGAAGAACTCAAGCAGCGACTCGAGCCGGCGGATGTCGAGCGTTTCGCGCTCAGCCTTATGGCGCTCGACCGGCTCGACGAAGCCAAGAAGCGAATCGATACGCTGCCCAGCGGAGAGCAGCCCCGCCGGATCGCGCTGATCCGCACGCTCACGACGCGGCTTCTTGCCAAGCCCATCCCAGACCAGGCCGCGGCGACCGATCTGGTCGCGTGGCTCCTTTCCGAACCGACCCTGAGCGATAAGGATCGCGTGTGGGCGATGACGAGGCAGGCGGAGCTTCGCCTGCTGGGCGGGTATCGCGAAGAAGCGATACGCGGAATGCTGCAGCAACTGCCTCGCATCGAAGAGAGCGCCGCGGAGGAGCGCGCCGAATTGCTCGCGCTGCTCGGCTGGGGCTACATCGAAGATTCCAAGCACGCCGAGGCCGAAAAGTGGTTGACCCGGGCCGAGTCTCTGGCCGATGGACGCGAACCCCTTACCAGCAAAATCCGTCTGAATCTCGCCCGCGTTGCCGAGAGTCGGAGCGATTTTCAGGCCGCCCGGGACCTGTATCAGAAAGTGCTTGATGCTCCCGGGAGCAAGCGATTCCAGCGCGAAGCCCTTCTCGGATTGGCAGAAAACCTGGCTTCGCTGGACGAAACCGAGGCGTCGCTCGAGGCCTATTCCAAACTCGCCGACACGTTCCGGGATTCGAGAATAGTGAGCGCGGTCGATCGCGATTGGGTCGCCACGAGCGCGATCGCCCGTTACCGCACGAAGTTTGAAGCGGGTGACGCCCGAACCGCAATCCGATTTGCCTCGATTGCCGAATCGCTGTTTCCACAAGGCCGCGCTCCGGCCGAGGTGGTTCTAGCGATCGGCGAGTCCAATCGAAAACTCGCCGAGAACACCATCGCGGAGGCAACCGGCGGTTCGTCCGCCGCCGCGATTGACGACCTCGATCCCACCTCCCGCAAGCGTGCACGAGAGCACTTTCTGGCCGCCGCCAATGCCCTCCGGCTGCACGCCACGCTCGTCGCAGGGCAGAACGGCCCGGGCTATGCCGATTCGCTCTGGAGCGCAGCCGACAGTTTCGATCGCGCCGGGGATCAGGAAAAGGCGATCCTGCTCTTCAAGCAGTTTGCCGGCGAATTCCCCACCGATCCCCGCATGGCCGAAGCCAAATTTCGCCTCGCGCGCTGCCACCAGTCACGGGGTGATCTCGAACTGGCAGCCAAGACTTATGAAGATTTGATCGCTTCCCGCGACGGCGCTCCGGGCGAGCCCGGCAGCGGCCCGTTTGCGGATGCCAGTTACGTGCCGCTCGCCCAAACCTATCTTGCGACGGGTCAACCCGAGTCGGTCGCAAAGGCGACGCAGATGCTCAAGGCGGTGGTCAGCGGCTCGGTCGTCGGCGTGGACTCGCCGGATTTTCGCGACGCACTCGCCGAACTCGGGACCATGTTCTATCGCAACGGTGAACCCGAGCGGGCCATCGAGAATATTGACGAATTACTCCGCCGGTACCCCGATGAACGCGGAATGGAATTGGCCAAGTTCCGTCTGGCGGACAGCTACAGGCTCTCCGCGGCAAACATCGACAAATCCATGGCCGAGGGCATGCCCGATGAAGAGCGGCGAAACCTCGAGAACGCCAGAACCGAGCGACTCCAGCGGGCGGCAGCCGGATTCGATCAGGTTCGTCGCGCACTCGACGCCAAACCCAAGGAAAAGCGCACTGCTGTCGAAGAAACCTACCTTCGAAACGCCTTCTTCTACCTTGCTGATTGCTCTTTCGCGCTCGGAGATTACGACGGCGCCATCCGCGCCTACACCGCCGCACGGGACCGCTATCCGAACGACCCGGCGTCACTCGTTGCGATGATCCAGATCGTCAACGCCAATCTTCAGCGTGGCGACGTGAAAGCTGCACTGACGGCCAACGAACGCGCCAAGCGGTTTTACCGTGGCCTGCCCCCGGAAGTCTGGAACGACCCGAACCTGCCCATGGGCAAGGAAGACTGGGAACGCTGGCTGGACGCCACCGATCGTCTGGCTCAGGGCGAGACTCTGGACCACGAACGCCCCGAGTGACGAAATAGGACCTGCGGAGGTCCACATGAATCAGACGGACATCGGTGGGCGTGTACTCGAAATGTTGGCCGAACAGCACGATCTTCTGGCGAAAGTCGGAGAGTTATGCCTCGCCCAGGGACGTGTGATCGAAGAAGATGAGCCAGAGCAACTCGTGGCGGTTTTGGAGCAGCGCTCCAAGGTGCTGGCGAGAGCGACCACGCTCAGCCGCGAAATCGACCAGGGGGTCCAATCAATGTTGCGCGACGACCCGCAAATGGGCCTGATCCAGCAGCGCCGGCGGGCCGTCGCTGATTTGGCCCACACCATCGCGGAGACCGACCGCCAGCACGGTGCGATGCTCTCGCGGAAGCGCGATGAATTGGCTCGAACGCTTGCGGGAATGAACTCCGGTCGCGCCGCGGCCGCGGCGTACTCGGGCGGTCGCGAGCCCATCGGGCCCGGGTTTCAGGATCAAAGCGTCTAGGAATCGGCACTCAACCTCGGCGGAGCGCGAGGAAACATGTCAACTCACCATAACACAACCTCGGTAGCCCCTGCAACGTCCCCTTCGTTGACCACGGGCGAACTCGCGGAGCTCATGTCCGCGTTCAATGCGGTCACCGGGCGACTTCAGGAAACCCACGACCAACTCCGGGGTGAAGTCTCTCGCCTTTCGCGAGAACTGACCGAAGCCAACGAGCAACTCGAACGCAGCAAGCGGCTGGCGGCGCTCGGCGAAATGGCGGCGGGGATTGCGCACGAGGTTCGCAACCCGCTGGGTTCTATTTCGCTCTTCGCGAGGATGCTGAAGGACGATCTGGCAGAGCGCCCTGTTCAGCAGAAACTCGCTGAAAAGATCATTCTTTCGGCGAAGGGGCTGAACGCGGTCGTGGGCGATGTTCTGACGTTCTCCCGCGAATTCCGCGTTCAAAAAGAGGATTCTTCAGTCTCCGAAATCCTCGACCGGGCGCTCGCGGCCTGCCAGCACGACGGAATGGAAGGCTGGGACAAGATCGAGATTGTGCGGAACGACTACAAGGCTGGCGCGTCCATCCCGCTCGACCCATCACTGGCACTCCAGGCGATAACGAACATCATCCGCAACGCGATGGAAGCGATGGTCGAATCCGACCTTCCGAAAAAAATCCTGACCCTCGAAGTTCGCCGACACACGATCGCGGATTCGCAAGGAAAACGCGAGCGAGTTCAAGGAATCCGGGTGGTCGATTCCGGCCCCGGCCTCAGCGAAGAGGTGCTCCGGCGGATGTTCAACCCGTTCTTCACCACGCGCAAGGCGGGCACTGGCCTTGGCTTGGCGATCGTTCACCGGATCATGGATGCCCACGGCGGACGGGTTGTGGCATCCAATGGAAAAGGGGGGGGGGCCGCCGTGGAACTTCTGTTCCCGAGCGGCATTGCCGCACCATTCCGCGACGCGGGCGAGCCCGGGTTGAACCGACGCGCAGAAAGTTCTCGTGCGGGAGCAGCCGGACAGCCGATGGGTGACACCGAGCAGAATTTGCCGCTCGTGGCTGTCGCAGTTGGACCGGATCGGAGGCTATCCGGGGCTGCGTGAAAGAAAGGCCGCGAGTACGACGGAGTCGTGCGCATGCGCAGTGTGCTCGTAGTTGACGACAAAGAACTCATGCGGGAGAGCGTCGGCGGGACGCTGGAGCGTGCGGGATTCACCGTGACGACTGCCTCGGATGCCCCCTCGGCGGTCCAGCAGATCGCGGCGAAGCGACCGGACGTCGTAGTCACGGATCTCAAGATGCCCGGCATGACCGGCATCGAGCTCCTGGAGCGCATCCGCCAGATCGACGACGATCTCCCGGTCGTGCTCATGACCGCATTCGGCACGATCGAGACCGCCGTGTCTGCGATCAAGCAGGGAGCGTTTGACTACCTGACCAAGCCCTTCGAGGGCGACGAACTGGTCATCACCATCAAGCGTGCCGCGGAGCACGGACGGGTGCTCCGGGAGAACAAGCTCCTGCGGGCGGCGGCAGGCCTGAGCGAGAATTCACCCGCCGTCGAAGGCGCGGACAGAGTCGGTGGCCCCGGTCTGCAAGGCGTCGCACGCCTCGTCGGCGATTCGGAACCGATGCGCAAACTGCGTGATCAGATCCGCGCTATCGCCGTCTCGCAGGGGACGATTCTCATATCCGGTCCTTCGGGGTCGGGCAAGGAAGTCGTTGCCCGCGCGATCCACGAGGTTTCGCCCCGCAAGAACGGGGCTTTCCTCGCTGTGAATTGCGCCGCCCTTTCGGAGAGCCTGCTCGAGAGCGAACTCTTCGGCCACGAAAAGGGCGCTTTCACGGGCGCAGAGAGGCTTCGCAAGGGTCGTTTCGAACTCGCCGACGGCGGCACGCTCCTGCTGGATGAGATATCCGAGGTTTCACCGCGGATTCAGGCAAAATTGCTCCGGGTGCTTCAGGAGCGAAACTTCGAGCGTGTCGGCAGCAGCCTGTCGATCGGCGTTGATGTTCGAGTCATCGCGACCAGTAACCGAGATATGACCGCTGCCGTGGCCGCAGGCGAATTCCGCCAGGACCTGTTCTTCCGACTGAACGTTCTGCCCGTTCATGTTCCGACACTTGCCGACCGAGTCGGCGACGTCGGTGCATTGGCGAACCACTTCGTGTCCCTGGTGTGCAAGCGCGAAGGCCGGACGTGTCTGAAATTGAGCCCGGAAGCGATTCGACTGCTTCAGGGGTATAGCTGGCCCGGCAACGTTCGCGAATTGCAGAACATCTGCGAGCGGGCTGTGGTGCTCCTGAGCCGCACCGACTCGGACGAGCAGGTGACCGTCGGCCCCGAATCGCTGCACTCCTGGCTCAACGCAACACCCGTCCGTGCCACGCCGCTCACAAATCTTAATGGCGCGGCCGCCCCCACCCCGCACCTGAACGGCCATCCGGCCGCATCGGCTCAAGTGGAGGGCAAGCCCACGGCTTCCAGCGGACTTTCGTCCGTCATCCGAACGCTCGAAGAACTCGAGCGCGAAGCGATTATCGAAGCGCTGCACAAGTTCAATGGCCACCGCCAGCGCACGGCGAGCGCCCTGGGGATTGGCGTGCGGACGCTTGGACTGAAGCTCAAGAAGTGGAAAGAACTGCGCCTGGTCGAAGCCACGCTCTGAACGTGCGGCTGATGGATTCAGGACGCAGGAAGGCAAGAAGACTCCCTGGCGCAGAGTTTGCGGCAAGAAAAACCGTTGCTTACAGACCTGACCAATTCCGGCGCGATTCCCACTCTATCTGCCGCTCTTCGCTTTGCTGGCGAGCGTCAGAAACTGATCGCGCACAATATCGCCAATATCGAAACACCGAACTTTCTCCAGCAGAATGTCTCGGTTGCCGACTTCCGACGGACGCTCTCTGAGGCCGTTGAAAACCGGAGACGTCAGACCGGCGGCGAATCCGGGCCTCTCAACTTCGGCAATTCCGGTTCGATCCAGGTGGGCACCGACGGCACTGTGACCCTGCGGCCGGAACGCTCAACGGATTCGTCTCAAGGAGGCGTCCTGTTCCACGACAAGAACAACCGCGATCTGGAACGGTTGATGCAGGATTCGGTCGAGAACGCTGCGTTCTACAGGATGAGCGTTGACCTGCTGCGAACCCGCTTTGATTTGATCAAGTCTGCCATCGCGCAGCGTCCCTGATTGGCTTGTGGACTGACAAGAAGTTGGCGACCCGTTTGCGGTCGGAAGTTCAAATCAGGAGCAATCGATGTACGGCGCACTGGATATTTCAACAAGCGGCATGATGGCCCAGCGGGCCCGCATGGCCTCGATTGCGGCCAACATCGCCAATCGATCCACCATTCTCGACGACAAAGGAAACGTCAATCCGTACCGTGCCCGAAAGGTCATTTTCGCACCGGGGGATCCGCAAGCGAGCAGCCCGGAAGGTCGCTTGTTGGGCGTGCATGTCGCTGGAATCGAACTGGATCAGGGCGAATTCAACTATCGGTGGGATCCCACAAATCCGTACGCTCTAAAAACCGGCGAAAAACGCGGGTACGTGCCCGAGCCAAACATCAATCCGGTGGTCGAGCAACTAAATGCCATGGAAGCGTCCCGTGCGTACGAAGCGAACGTCGTCGCGGCCGAAACCACCAAGCAGATGATGGCTCAGGCGCTGCGGCTCCTGGCTTGAGCAGTCCGATTCTGTGCAAGAGGATCCCTCTGCAATCATTCCAGATTGGCGCGGCATTTGCGGATGCGCCCTGAAGCAGAACGACGGAGTCGATCGGGTAGGATCTACTCGTTGTTGGTGGGAAGGAGCCCACCCCAACGAGCAAAAGAGGCGAAGCGATGGCGGATCCGCTGGGTTTCATTTCGGGTTCTCAACCAATCCGCCCGCCCTCCTTGCAGGGCGGAGCTTCCGCTGCGAGCGGGGTTGGAGGCACCGGCGGTGCTTCGTTCAAGGACGCGCTGATCGACAACATCAAGCGGGTGGACGAGTTGCAGCAGCAAGCCAACCGGTCGATGGAAGACATCGCCACTGGAAAGCGTGATGATCTCGAAGGCGTCATTCTCGCGACGCAGCAGGCCGATTCCGCCTTCCGGATGCTCCAGGCCGTTCGCAACCGGGTCATGGAAGCCTACGACGAATTGAAGCAGACCAGGGTCTGATCGTCACCCAGTTGCAACGACGCGCAGATTCAGCGCACGGCTCGCGCACAATTGGAGCGCGGGGAATGCGCCGGTTTTCAAGCCTCACCCTTCGTGCGGCCGAATGACAGGTCGCAACCGGCCCCATCGGTCCAACCGATCGGTCGTTGCCGCGACGCAGGATGCGTCGTCGAACCGGCAGGAGGCCCCGGGAAGTGGATCAGTTTCGCAACACGCTCGCGACGATCCAGAAGTACCTCGGTCAGCTCACGCTCACCCACAAGCTGCTGGTTGCGCTGGTCACGGTTATCGCGGTGATGTCGCTGCTGCTGGTCTGGACGTGGTCGGCGAAGCAGGAATACACGGAGTTCCTGCCTCGCGCCACCGATGTCGAACAGGCCAAGGCCGCGGATTGGCTGAGAAACCACGACGTGACGCCGATGATGAAGGGAACGCACCCGTGGGTTCCGGCGGCCCAGCATCACGCATTGTTTTCTCGCTATGCAGAGGCGGGCAATCTGCCGCAGGACACGTCGATGCTCTTCCAGGGAATGTTGGAGCGCCAGACGTGGTATTCGACCCGCCAGCAGAACGATCAAACGTACAACCTTGCGCTGCAGAACGAACTCTCCACCGTCATCTCAAAGTTCAACGGCATCGCCTCGGCGATGGTCATCATCGATGCACCCGAGAGGCAGGGGCTCGGCGCGGGTACGCGCAAGCCCACGGCGTCGGCCACGGTCTTCGCTCAAGGAAAGAACGGCCTTGATCAGGCAACGGTGGACGCGATCGCAGCACTGATCGCCGGAAGCAAATCCGGGCTCACGATCGAGAGCGTCCGAGTGATCGACGGCAATCTGCGTCGCCAGCGCCGCGCGACGGCGATGGAAGACCAGGCCGCATCGACCTACCTCGAAGACGTGACAAAGTGGGAGAATTCGACCCGCGAGAAGCTTGTAAATTTTCTTTCGTATATCCCAGAGGTCATGGTCGCCGTCACAACGCAGATCGACAACACCCGCCTGAATCGCACGCGCGAGGAGTTTCTTCCCAAAGACAGCGGGACGATCTCGCTGATCAAGCGCGAGCGCGGCAGTTCCCAGACCCAGGCCGGCGCCGCGCCCGGGGGCGAGGTCGGGATTCGTTCCAACGTGGGGATGGATGTCAACTCGGGCGCTGCCGCGGCGGCGCCCGGAAACAGCACCAAGGAAGACGAGAGCGAATTCCTGAACTTCCCCGGACGCGTGCAGGATCTAATCATCGATAATAAGGGCCGCCCGTCCATGGTGGCCGTGTCCGTCAATGTTCCTCGCGCGTTCGTGGCATCGCAAATCCCCGCCCCGGCTGCCGCGACAGCGACGGCCGCCGGGGCCGAAGCAAACGCTGGCCCCACCGATGATCAGCTAACCGCCAAGTTTGAGAAGGACATCCGCCCCAAGATCATCGAAAGCATCTTGCCGCACGTCAAGGCCATGATCGCTTCCGCCAATCCTGGCCTGAGCACGGAAGAGCTGAACAAGTTGCTGACGGCGCAGGTCAGTGTTTCGATGATCCCGCTGGATGTCGTGGCGATGTCCATCGGCGGCGGATCCGGCGGCGCCCCCGGGGCATCGGGCTCCGGAGGTTCCGGCGGGTCTTCCGCGTTGCCCTTTGGCCTCAGCACCGCGATGATCGAGAATGCCGTGATCGGGGGAATGGCTCTACTCGCCATGGGCATGATGGCGATCATGGTCAAACGAGCCGGTGTCGGAACCACGATTCCTTCGCCTGAGGAAATCGTCGGACTGCCACCCGCGCTTGCCACCAAGAACGACCTGATTGGCGAGGCCGACGAAAGCGACGCCCCGATGATGGGCATCGAAGTAGACGACGCGGAAGTCCGTAACACGAAGATGCTCGACCAGGTGACCGACTGGGTGAAGGGAAGCCCCGAAGGCGCGGCAAAACTGTTGAACCGGTGGATCGCAACGGAGCCTTGAGGAAAGAGTGAAGAAAATGCCGCGTAAGCCGCACGAAAAACTGCCGGACAGCATCGAGGACGTAGAAGGCGTCACGAAGGCTGCCGTTCTGTTGCTTGCGCTCGGGCCGGATCAGGCCGCGGCGGTGCTCAAGTCGATGGCATCCGACACCGTTGAAGAAGTCACAAGAGAACTTGCGTCGCTCGGGCGCGTCCCCAAGCGTCTGCAGAACCAGGTCATCGAAGAGTTCTACAACGTCTCGATCGCCAGCCAGTACGCCACCGAGGGCAATCTCGACTACGCCAAAAGCGTGCTTCAGAATTCGCTCGACCCCAAACAGGCCGAACGCGTGCTCGCTCAGATTCAGACGCAGGTTCAGAAGACCCCGTTCAGCTTTCTTCAGCGCGCCGAGAGCGAAAACCTGCTGACCTTTATTCAGGATGAGCACCCGCAGACGATCGCGCTCATCGTCTGCCACCTCGCGCACCACAAGGCTGCGGAAATCCTGGGTGGCCTTCCCTTGCAGAAGCAGATCGAGGTGATCAAGCGCATCGCGAACATGGAGCAGACCAACCCCGAAGTGATCCGCGAGGTTGAAAAGGGTCTCGAGAGTCGCCTCGCGAACATGCTGGTGCAGAGCATGGAGAAGGCCGGCGGCGTACCCACGGTGTCCGAGATTCTCAACCTGGCCGACCGCGCCACCGAGAAGGCCATTCTCGAAGGTCTCGAAGCGGAAGATCCCGATCTCGTCGAGCAGATCCGCCGCCTGATGTTCGTGTTCGAGGACATCAAGATGGTGAACGACAAGGGCATCCAGGCCGTGCTCAAGGAAGTCGAGAACGACGAACTTGCGCTGGCCCTCAAGACCGCGAGCCAGGATCTGCAGGACAAAATCTTCAAGAACATGTCCGAGCGTGCGGCACAACTCGTGCGCGAAGATATCCAGTTCATGGGCCCGGTCAAAGTCAGCGACGTCGAGGCGGCCCAGCAGCGGATCGTCGACGTTGTCCGTCGACTCGAGGAAGCGGGTGAAGTGGTCATCCAGGGCCGCGGCGGCGACGCGGAATTGATCGTCTAGCCGAAACCGGAGCCCCCACGGGTTGATCCATGGCCCTCATTCGTCAGTCGGACAAGTCCAGCCCTCTCACCGACGCGATCGTCTATCGCCTGGGCGATCTCGTGCGCGAAGGAACACAACTTCGGGAGCAGACCGCGCAGCAGGTAAGCACCATGCTTGCCGATGCCCGCGCCGAGCGTGACCGGCTGATCTCCGACGGTCGGGCCCACGGGCTCGCACAGGGTTACGACGAGGGATACAAAGCCGGCCTGGCAAAGGGTGAAGAGGAAGGCAGGGCCCAGGCAATCGCCCGGGTCGCTTCTGAACTCAACACGCTTCTCGCCGGCTGGAACTCAACGCTGAACGAATTTGAGCAGGGGCGCGACGCTCTGCTGCTCGAAGCACGGACAGAAGTCCTCCGCCTGGCGGTTGAAATCGGTCGCGCTGTCGTGAAGCGCGACATCGAACTCAAACCCGAAGCCGTGCTTGCCCAATTGGAGAGCGCACTGAGCATGATCGTGCGCCCTTCACGAGTCCGCCTCGCGGTGCACCCGGACGATCGCCCGCTGGTGGAGAAGGCACTCCCGGGGCTGCTCTCCCGCTGCGCGAACGCGACGCACGTCGAGGTGGTCGAAGACCCGCAAGCGGGCCGCGGCTCGTGCGTCCTTCGGATGGCCGGCGGTGAAATCGACGCCCGCATCGGCGTGCAGATCGAGCGGATCGTCCAGGCGATTCTTCCTTCGGCCCAAGCCGGAGCGGAACCGTGACGACACTCTCGAGCGCGATCGACACGGTACACCGCACGCAGCCTCTGCTGATCAAGGGCTGCGTTTCATCGGTGCGCGGCATGTCGGTCCTTGTCGAAGACTTTCCGGTACCCGTCGGCGCCATGGTCACGATCCACTCGAGCGCCGGCGTGCGCGCCGAACCCGTGCCCGGCGAGGTCGTCGGATTCAACCGGGACCACGCCGTCATCATGCTCCTGGGGCAAACGGGCGGAATCCGCGCGGGCGACCGCGTACATGCAGAGCAATCCTCCCCCACTGTCGGCGTCAGCCGTTTCATGCTCGGACGTGTCATCAATGGCTTGGCAAAGCCGATCGACGGTGGCGCACCCATCCGCGATTCGCACCCCATTCCGCTCAGCCCCGAGCCGGTCTCGCCCATGCGTCGCAAGAGAATCGATCGAGCACTGGCCACCGGGGTCCGCGCGATGGATGTGATGACGACGCTGGGCCGGGGGCAGCGACTCGGCATCTTCGCCGGCCCCGGCGTCGGAAAGAGCACGCTGCTCGGTACGATCGCAAAGCGAACGGCCGCCGACGTGAATGTCATCGCACTCATCGGCGAACGCGGTCGCGAAGTCAAGGACTTCATCGAGCACGCGCTGGGCGCCGAGGGCCTGAAGCGCAGCGTCGTCGTCGTGGCCACCGGGGACGAGTCGCCCCTGCTGCGATTGCGTGCCGCTCGATTGGCCTGTTCAGTCGCCGAATTCTTCCGCGATCTCGGCAAAGACGTGCTGCTGATGATGGACTCGATCACGCGCTTCGCGCACGCCCAGCGTCAGATCGGTCTGTCCGTTGGCGAACCGCCCGCCACCAAGGGGTACACACCCAGCGTTTTCGCGGCGCTCGCGGGGCTGCTCGAACGAGCCGGTACGCTCCAGTCCGGCGGCTCGATCACCGGCCTCTACACAATCCTTGTCGAAGGCGATGACATGACCGAGCCGGTCTCCGATGCCGCTCGGGGTATTCTCGACGGGCACGTCATCCTCTCTCGCAAACTGGCCCAAAAGGCCCACTACCCCGCGATCGACGTGCTGGATTCTGTAAGCCGCGTCGCCGACGACGTGACCGATCCGGCGCATCAAGCCGCTCGCCGTCAGATCCTCAGGCTCATGGCGGTATATCGCGAAGTCGAAGATCTCGTCCAGATCGGCGCCTACGCACGGGGTTCCAACCCCGACGCCGACGTGGCCATCGAATTGCAGCCCGCCATCAACGAATTGCTCCGGCAGAACGGGTCCGACGCCCCAACCTTTGATCAGGCAAAGACCTCGCTCCTCAAACTCGCCGAGCAGGCGAACGCGGTGGCGTTGCGTCTGGCGCGATCGAGAACCCGCGCCGCATAAGGACTCCTTTTGGCGAAGTTCCGTTTCGAACTCGAGGCCGTGCTGAAGCAAAGACTCGCAATCGAGCGTCAGAAGCAACTCGCGCTTGGCGAACTCGAACGTTTCCGGCTGAACCTTGAGGACCGGCTGCGGGGTTTCCACCAGTCGATCCTGTCCGAAAAGCAGGATCTGCGATCGGCCCTTGCTCCGGGCGGTTCCATCGATGCGTCCGGCGTGCGCATGCAGGCCAACATGTCGTTGCACTTTGTTTCCAAGGCCCAGCAGACGGTCTACCAGCTGGCCGTCGTGCATCGCAAGCTCGTAATCGCTCGAAACGACCTCCTCGCCGCCGCGACCAGCCGCAAAGCGGTCGAAAAACTCAAAGAGCGCCGATATGAGGCATGGCTCGCTTCCGAGGCCCGCAAAGAAGCGGCGACGCTGGACGAAATCAGCGTGATGGGATTCGCGGCAAGGCAGGAGCAAGCGTGAAGCGCCTCTGGACGGTCATCTCCATTCTCGCTGTGGCCAACCTCCTGGCTCTCGGGGGCTTGGTGGGCTGGCTGCAGACCAGCGGCAGGCTGAACGGTGACCGCATGCAGCGTCTGCGTGAACTCTTCGCGCCCACGCTGACCCAGGAAAAAGCACGAAGCGACGAGGCGCAGGCGAAAGCGGCCGAAACAGCCCGCATCGCCGAAGAATCGGCCAAAGCGCTACGCCCGCCGATAAACGCCGCGGATCGGCTCGAACTCAGCGCGCAAGGCGAAGAAGTTCGTCGCCAGCAACTTGCCAGCCTTGAAAAGCAGGTTGAATTGCTCCGCGCATCGCTGGCACGCGACAGTGCAGAAATCGCCCGCTCACGCGACCAATTGATGCAGGATCAGGAAGCCTTCGAGGCAATGCGCAAGCGCGTGCTCGAACAGGAAGGCTCCGCCCAATTCAAAAAGACGCTCACGACACTCCAGGACCTGAAGCCCGATCAGGCGAAGAAAGCCCTCCGCGAAATGATCGCGATGACCCCCGCTCCGACGGGTTCGGCATCCACGATCACCTCGGGGATCGACCTCGTCGTGAGTTATCTGAACTCGATGGACAGCCGGTCGCGGGTCAAGATCATGAACGAGTTCATTCAGGAAGACCCCAAACTGGCAGCGGACTTGCTGGAACGACTCCGGACGCGCGGCATTTCTTTCCGCGCTCCGGAGGTATCCGCGAAATGACCACCAACCAGAACTCGGTTTTTGCCCGAACGGCCACTCCGGCCAGCGCAATCCAAGCGCGTGCGAGCTCGCAGGGCGCAGCAATCGCCTTGCTCGGCGCAGGAACCTCCCCTTTCGCCCAAAGTGAAAATTCGTTCGCGCAGTCCCTCGAATCGGAGGCAAAGCGCCAGACGACGCCGGCCGGGCTCTTTAGCGACAGCAGCAGCGCCACCAAAGTCAGTTCCCGTACCGATCGACTCCGTACGAATGAATCGCGCCGGAATGACACCGACCGCCCTGGTCCGGCATCCGCGCGAGGACCGGAATCGAACACCGACGCCATCGAAGACAGCGATCGTCCTGTGCAGACGGACGGGGACGAACCGGGTTCGCATCCTTCAACGACCTCGCACGATTTCAGCGTCCAGCACACCGTCGAGAACGCCCCGCCGACCAATGGCTTGTCACCAGCGACGACCGCATCGACATCGAACGAACAATCCAACGCGGCGGAAGAAGAAGCCGCGGCAAGACAACCAAAACCGGGTGCAGCCGAGCAGAAGTCACGTCAGCCAACCGATCCGCTGAGGCTTATTGCGCCGCAGCAGCAGCCAGCGCCTGCGGAGGATTCTGCGGTTGGATCGAAGGCTGCCACTCAGTCCTCCGTTCAGGTTTCGGCCGCGGCCCAATCATCTGCAAACCAAGCCACGACTCGCGCAAGTGAAAACACGAGCAAGAGCATTGGCCCGGCACCCCAGACCGGTTCGGTCAATTCTTCCGGAGTTGGGGCAACCTTGCGAACGGGAATCGCGGCCGCTGAGACTCCCAACTCCGCATCCGCGTCCATTGCCACCGTCGGGGCCGCATCCGGCGCAAGCGGCATTCGCCAGGGCGGCGCACCGATCGATCAGGTTGCGCCCCCACGCGTCGGAGGCTCTCACCCGATCGAGCAACCGGTGGTGTTGAAACTCAAGGTGACTCCGCCGGCCTCCGGCAGTTCCATCCCGCTAAGCGAAACCGAAATCAAGGCAGCGGAAACACAAATCGGCCGGGGTCTGACCGCCGCGTTCCGGCAGAACACACCTCAGGTGACGCTGTGGATGTCTCCAGAAACGCTGGGGAAAGTCCGGATCCATCTCACCTTCGACCAGGGGACGATCTCCGCGCGATTCGAGGCCACCAGCCAGGCAACGAAAGAACTGCTCTCGCAGAACATGGGTGCCCTGCGTGAAGCCCTGCAGTCCCGAGGACTCACCGCCCAACAGATCGAAGTCGTGTCGATTCCCGACTGGTCGAACCAGACCGGTTCGCAATCCGGAGGGAATCCGGGCCGCGAAGCCAGCGACCAGCCGCCACAACAATCCTCAACGGGAGGAAATCCCTCAGGACAAGGCGGGCAGCCGCAGCAAGGCAATCCGGAGCACTCCCGGGCCTGGGCCTCCGTCGCGACCCTCGACAACACGGTTCACCAGTCACTTCCCGCTTCGGAAGCGCAGATTTCGCTGACCGTGAATCCGCGTCTGATGAACCTGCAGGCACACCTGGAACTCGACGCCCTCGCCTAACGGCACGCCGCTTGCGAAATCCCTTGCCGCACGCCGCCCGGAGCAACACATGAGCGCCGCATCTTCCGTTCTCAACTCGACCGCCAGCACTGCGACCGCAAAGCCTTCGGGTTTCAGTTCGCTCTCCAGCGAGGACTTCACCAAGATCATCATCACTGAACTGAGCAACCAGGATCCCCTGGCCCCCAGCGACACCAACGCGCTCCTGCAGCAACTCTCACAGATCCGCGACATTCAGTCGAGCATCGATTTGTCCGACAAGCTCGGCTCGCTCGTTTCCGACAACCAGTTCGCGTCCGCCTCCAACATGATCGGCAAGATCGTCGGGGGTGTATCGACCGACAATTCCCGCTCCATCGGCAAAGTCGGCTCCGTCTCGCGCACCGAAGACGGTGTCTTCCTGAATCTCCACAACGGCAAGAGCATCCTGATCGACAACATGGATGGCGTCATCGATCCTTCATCACTCTCCGACGAAGAGAAGCAGCTTCTGGGGCTTTCGTAATGGGCACAAACAACCTGCTGCAATCGCTTTCGTCCACCATTCTGCCGCCGGGAGTCGAACGGCGGTCCGGTCAGTCGGCAACCGGTTCCGTCCAGGGACAGAGCTTCGCCGACCTCCTCGCGGGAAAGGCAAGTGGGAAACTGCTGAGCGGCAGAGGCGTCAGCGTTCGCGCCGAATCGGGTGTTGAACTCAATCCCGAGCAGTTGGCCCGTCTTGGCAACGCCATGGATCAGGCCGAAGCCGCCGGGGCCCAGCACGCGCTGGTCATGATCGACGGAATGGCGCTGAAAGTCGATGTCGGCGTCCGACAAGTCCTTGAACAAGTGGATCTCAAGAAAGCCTCCGTAATGTCGGGCATCGACACGGTGGTGCACGCGGGCGACCACTCGGCATCCGCGCAAAAATCTCCCATGCCCGCCGCGGGATTCCACCCCAATCTGGCCAAGATTCTGAGCGGTGATTCCGAGGCCGCCGCCTAGCGGCTGGTCCGCCGATTGCGTTCTGTCTGCCCCTGATCGGAGTGTTGACGCGAACGGAGTTCGTGTCCGGAGACTGGATCGTTCGGATTCGCTGCGCGGAGTCGCCGCGGCCCGCCAGAGGAACCACCCATGGCCTCGACCAACGCACTCTTCACCGGCCTGTCCGGTTTGAACGCCAACTCCCGCCTGATCGACGTGATCGGCAACAACATCTCGAACGTCAACACCACGGCGTACAAGTCCAACCGCGTGATGTTCGGCTCGATGTTCAGCCGCACCTTCAGCATCGGCAGCGCGCCGGGGGTGAACTCGGGCGGCACGAATCCCGGACAGGTCGGCATGGGTGTGCAGGCCTCGGGCACGCAACGAAACTTCGGAAACGGCGCGATCAATGCCACCGGCGACTCGCGCGACCTTGCCATCGAAGGCGAAGGGTTCTTTGTTGTGCAGCGCGCCGGGGGCGAACAGGTGTACACCCGCGCCGGATCTTTCCGCCCCAACAGCAGCAACCAGCTGGTCACCCTCACGGGCGAAAGGCTGATGGGCTATGGCGTGGACTCCCGCTTCAATCTCGACAAGTCCGCGATCAATCCTGTTTCCATTCCACTCGGCTCTCTCACCATCGCCGAACCCACCACGCTCGCGACGCTGCAAGGCAACCTCAACAAGAACGGCGCACTTCCCACGCACGGCGCATCGGTCGCCCTCCAGGGTTCAGCTTCTGCCGGACTCGGAGTCGTCACCGGTGCAAGCCCCGCCCCGAGCGGAGCGAACGTCGTCGAAACCTCAACTCGCCTGGTTGATCTTGATGATCCCGCTATCGCCGGCACCACCACATCGCTCTTCGCGGCGGGACAAACGCTCCGCCTCACCGGCGCGCAGAAGGGGCTCACCTCCGTCAACGCCAAGAACCTGCCCGACGCCTCGCTCGCGATCACCGGCACAACGACCATGCAGGATCTGATGGACTTCCTGCAGAACGCATACGGAATCGTCCCCGGACAGACAAACCCGGACGGCGCGACCACCGGCGTCACGCTCGATCCGGCGACCGGCGTCGTCACCATCGTCGGCAATACCGGCACGCTCAACGACATCACGCTGAATCCGAGCAACATGCAGTTGCTCGACGCCAGCGGTGCCCAGGTGCAGTCCAGTTTGTTCAGCACCACCAAGGCCGCGTCCGCGGATGGAGAAAGCGTCCGCACCAGTTTCGTGGCGTACGACTCGCTCGGCACACCCGTCAACATCAACGTTGGGTTCGCGCTCGAATCCACTCCCGGCGGCACCGGTTCCAATTGGCGCTACTACGCCGAATCCGGAAACCCCTACAGCGGCTCCATCAGTCTTGGTTCCGGCGTCGTCAGTTTCGGAACATCCGGCGCTCTCCTGACCACCACGCCTCTTGCCATCTCCGTCAGCCGTGCCGGCACGGGCGCCATCACGCCGCTCAACTTCAACATCGCGCTCACAAGCGGATCGGGCGGGGTCACCGCATTCGCAAACACCAACGGAAATTCCTCGCTTCAGGCCCAGCAGGTCGACGGCGCTGCGATCGGCACACTCCAGAGCTTCGGCGTGGGTGACGACGGCGTGATCACAGGAGCCTTCACCAACGGGCTTTCCCGCACGCTCGGACAGGTCGTGCTCGCAAAGTTTTCGAATCCCGAAGGCCTTGTCGATCTCGGAAGCAACCTGTTCCGCGTCGGACCCAACAGTGGCACCGCCGGTATCACTTCCCCTCTCGACCTCGGCACCGGCAAAATCGTTGGGGGAGCTCTCGAACTGTCAAATGTCGATCTGGGCTCCGAATTCCTCGGGCTGATTCTGGCCCAAACCGGCTACTCCGCCTCCACACGGGTCATCCGCACCACCGATGATCTTTTCCAGCAACTCCTCTCTCTGGGTCGCTGACCCCGAATCACACGCCGAGGGCCCCATGAGCACCTCTTTCGCCACACTCGTTCTCGCCGCATTGCAGGACCCGTCGTTTCCCGGGGCTCTTGCGTGGCTGCTCCTCGCTTGCGCTGGCGCTTCGCTTTCTGCCCTCGTCGCAGTCCGGCTTTTGAAACTCGATTCGCTCGCCCGGTTCATACTGGTGGCGCACCCCACCCGCGCCGAAATCGTCGCACGCCTCGAGCAACTCGCCAGCCTCGCCAGCGCTCGCGATTCCCGCGGCATCCGACGCGCCGGCGATCAATGTTCCTGGCGACTGCTGCGCCGTGGGGCCGATCTCCTCGCCGAAGGCGCCGAGCCTCCCGCCATCGCCCACGAACTCGAGCGCCTCGCACTACATATGACCGATCGACGCGTGCGCTTGCTCCGCATTCTGGCATCGTTCTCGTCCGGTCTCGTGGTTCTCCCCCTTGCGGTTCTGATCCTTCATCTTCTTGGCGTGCTCGGGGCCGTTGCCCCGATCAGCAGCTGGATTGCGGGGACGGCCTTCCTGGCTGTCCTTTCGCTTCTCATGATCGCCTCGCTCGCTCGCTGGGCGTGTGAGAGCGCCGAACACGGAATCGCCGCGCGCACCATCGAAACCGAAGCGCTCATTTTTGGGCTTTCCGCGATCCGAGGCGGAGCCGGCCCGGACGAAGTCGGCGAAATGACCCGGCTTGTGCTCGGCATGGGCCAGGCACAATCCGCGCTGCGCCGCGCCGCCTGAGCGTCCGAGAACGGCAGATCGATCGATTGTCGGGCCGTGAAGTCCCGGAGAGTCGCATCGAATGCGCGTCGACCTTGAGTCCCACGCCCAAGC
This sequence comes from Phycisphaeraceae bacterium, assembly GCA_019636565.1. Classification (GTDB taxonomy): domain Bacteria; phylum Planctomycetota; class Phycisphaerae; order Phycisphaerales; family UBA1924; genus JAFEBO01. The sequence goes on along the minus strand of JAHBXG010000006.1, from coordinate 82,530 downwards.
GGTCGAAATGAGCCCTGTTTGGAGCCCGATGGAATGGGCCCGGAGGGTGTCATGGCCGACGACAATGATGCGAAATCCGCTGCGGCAGCAAAGCCGCCAGCCAAGGGCGGATTACCGATCAAGACGATCGCAATCGTGGCCGTTCTGATGCTGGTGGAAGCCGCTGCCGTGTTCTTCATCGTCGGATCGACGATGCGCAAGCCCACGGAGGCGAAGGCGGGCGAGCTGCACGGTGAAGACGAAGCCAAGCTCGACGCGCTGGTTGAATTGCCGCTGGTCGAAGACCGCTTTCAGAACATGACGGGCGGCCAGGCGTGGATCTGGGATGCCGCCGTCTACGTGAAGGTGAAGAAGCGCGACGAAGAAAAGGTGACCGAAGTGCTCCAGGCTCGCGCCGCTGAGATCAAGGAAGGAATCGCGTACATCTTCCGGCGCGCCCAGCACAGTCAGCTCAAAGAGCCCGGTCTCGAGACTATGAACCGCGAGATTAACGCATACATCAATGAAATCGTTGAGAAAACGCCCGAAGGCGCGAGCCGTATCGACCGCGTGCTCATCCCCAAGTGCCGTGGATTCCCGGCGGGTTGACCCGCGAGTCCCGGGCGTCGGCGAACCAGATCAAATGCCGAAACCGATTGAGCGTACTCTGGTATGAGCCCTTGGAAATGGCTCGAACCCGGAGGACGCTTCTTTGGCATCAACTCTGCTCTCTGCGCTTTCGCGGGCGTCGGTCATTTTTCTGCTCGCGATGGCCTCCTGCACGTCCAAGCCCAATCAGCCCGAATTTACGGATCAGCAGCGGGCGGCACAGGTTGAGTCGTTCGACGCCGCGTACATGAAGATAAAGGAGCGCCACTTCGATCCTGCCAAGGTCGGCGCCGAGTGGGACGCCAAGCACGCCGAACTCCGTCCCAAGGTCGTGAACGCCAAGTCCGAGAGCGAGGCGCGGGCCGCAACCAAAGAATTGATCGCTTCGCTCCATCAATCGCACTTTGGCGTCATACCGGCCGAGGCATACGAAGACATCGATCCTCGAACCGCCGGGAACCGCAACGCCGATTCCGACCAGTCCGGCGAAACCGGGTTCGATCTTCGAGAAATCGAGGGGCAGGCCGTTGTGACGCGGGTCGCACCGAAATCTCCCGCATCGCGGGCCGGGGTCAAGCCAGGCTGGGCGCTCCAATCGGTCAACGGCAAGCCGGTCGCCCCCATCCTCGCGAAACTCGCCAAGGCATACGGCGATGCGCGCGATCGCGGCCTCATGATCTCCATCGCGCTCAGGTCGCTCCTCCACGGACCGAGCGGTTCGACCTCCACGCTGGAGTTCCTCGACGCGCACGACGAGCCGGTCTCTGTTCATTTGGTCCTGGAGCCGCCGCGCGGCACGCCCGTTGAATTCGGCAACCTCCCCACCATGTTTCTGGAAATCGATCGCACCCCCTGCGCTCCGGACATCGGCTACATGTGGTTTTCCGTATGGTTTGATCCGCCGCGCCTGATGGGAGAGTTGCAGTCTGCGATCAAAGAGTGTTCCGGCTGCCGGGGTTTCATCATTGATCTTCGCGGAAACATCGGAGGCATCGGCGCGCTGGCCATGGGTTTCGGAGGCTGGTTTGTCGACAAGCCCGATCAACGCCTCGGGACGCTCATCACTCGCGATTCCCGCCTCAATTTCGTCCTCAATCCGCGTCCCGCGCCTTTTACCGGCCCGCTCGCCATTCTCGTGGATGAAATGTCGGCCTCCACTTCCGAGATCTTCGCCGGCGGCATGCAGGACATCGGGCGTGCTCGCATCTTCGGCACACCGACCCCGGGCGCCGCGCTGCCCTCCACCGTAGAGGTGCTTCCCAGCGGCGATCGACTCCAGTTTGCCTTTGCAAACTACGTCAGCGCCAAGGGCGAAGCGCTCGAAGCCCGAGGCGTGGAGATCGATGAGCGGGTTTCAATCACCCGCGCCGCCCTGCTTGCAGGGGCGGATCCGGTCCTTGACGCAGCAATTTCCTGGATCCGCTCGCAATCCCGATAATCCCGGCCGATCTTTCCGCCAAAGATCAACGTACCGAATCTCCGTCCATCTTCATCCCACCCGGAATCCTTCCATGAATCGCTTCTTCCTTGGGTTCGCTGTGTCGGCCTCAATTCTGAGCGGCGCAACCGCCTCCACCATGCTGGAGCCTCCGGCCCCCGCACCGACTAGCGCCCCGTCTCCTGCTCCCGAGGTGGCTCAAAACCTTCCCGACGCCAAGTCGATCATGGACACGTATCTCGCCGCGATCGGCGGCACGGATAGGTTGAAACAGATCAAGTCGCGCAAGGTCACTTTGAATATGGAAGTCCCCGCGATGGGGATGAAGGGTCACGTCCAGATTTACCAGATGCCGCCCGCCATGGCCTACTCAGAGACCGAGATCGCGCAGATCGGAAAAATTCAGCAAGGCTCGGACGGAGAAACCGTCTGGGAATCCAACGTCATGATGGGAACGCGCATCCTCACCGGATCAGAACGCGAAGCTTTTCTGCGCGGCATGCGGTTCAATGCCGACTACGACTACGAAGATACTTTCAAGTCGTTGAAAACCACCGGCGTTGAAAACGTCTCCGGAAAGCCCGCCTATGTCGTCGAACTGGAAAACAAAGACGGCACCAAAGAAACCCGGCTCTTCGACAAGGAGACCGGATTGATGGTCGGGATGCGAACAGTCACCATGTCGCAAATGGGCGAAATCAAGAGCGAGACGGTTTTTTCTGACTATCGCGACGTCAGCGGCGTCAAGATCCCATTCAAGTTTGTCGTGAAAGCGATGCAGAATGAGATGGTGACGACAATTGAAAAGGCGGAACTCGATGTCCCGATTCCCGCCGAGCGGTTTGACCTGCCCGACGACGTCAAAGCGCTTCTTGCCAAACAGAAAACCGAGTCCACCTCCCCCACCACTGAATCTCCCAACACGCCCCCGGACGAAAAGAAGTAAGAATTCTTCCTTTGCACGGGGCGAGCTTCCCAGCCGGCGCACACCTTGACCGCCGTTCCTTTCAACTCCTCCACCATGCCACCGGCTTCACCCGTCGAGTCTCTCGCCGATGAATCGGCGTTGCTGGCACGACTCAAGGCCGGGGATCCGGGCGCCTACGAACAGGTGGTTCGCGAAATGGGCGGGCGGATGCTGGCCGTCGCGAGACGAATCCTTGTCGATGAGAACGAGTCGCAGGATGCTGTGCAAGACGCCTTCGTTTCGGCGTTTCGGAACATCGCGAAATTCGAAGGGAATTCCCAGATTGCCACGTGGCTGCACCGCATTACGGTGAACGCCTGCCTTATGAGGCTGCGGAAAAAACGACGGCAGGACGAGGTTTCGCTCGATGCTCTTTTGCCTTCGTTCGGTGCCGACGGCCATCCGGCCCACGCGGCAAGCCCTTGGCGCCAATCCCCCACGGGCGACGAACTGGCCGAAACCCGTGAGAGCATCCGCGCTGCAATCGCAAAACTTCCGGAGCATTACCGCATCGTCCTGGTACTACGCGATATCGAAGCACTGGACACCGCCCAGACGGCGGCGTTGTTGGAAACGACCGAGGCGGCCGTCAAAATCCGGCTTCACCGGGCCCGTCAGGCGCTCCGCGAGTTACTCGACAGCACCTTCCGGGACAGTTCGAACTGACAGGAGAATCCCTTGTCCGCTGGCGTGCCAAGAGAATTTGGGGAACTGATCGCGAGGCTGAAAGACGGCGGCGCGATCAATTGCCGCGATTGCAGCGACTTTCTCATGGCCTATCTGGACAAGGAACTCGATCCGCAGGTTTGCGCCCGATTCGAGCAGCACCTCACCCGGTGTTCTTCCTGCCACAACTACGTCGAAACCTATCGCCAAACTGTCCGGCTCGCTCAGGAAGCGTGCTGCCCGAAAGCCAACCCCCATCTCGGAAAGATGCCCCCGGAACTGGTCGCGGCAATCCTCGCCTCGCTCGGACGTGCTCCCTGAAGAAACCGAGCCCCGAAGCAAGCAAGCGATTTGCTATCTTGTGTTGTTGACAAATTCGTCAACCGGATGCGGCCCGCATCCGATCCAAGGTGGGGAGGGAAGCGTCCGTTGGATGGTGGGATGAACGAGCTAGTCGCACCGGACAACTTCGGCAGCGAGTGCGAAGCGATGGCTGATAACGCGAGCCTCGCGGCGATTATCGCCGCGCTCGGCGCCGCGACCGGCTCTCCCATCTCCGGCATTTCCTTTCAAGTCGGCGATCGAATCTGGTCCGGTCCGGTTTCCGGGTGGTCAGGCGGGTGGCGAGAAAGCGCTGGCAGCCTTTGCGCGGAAGTCATCAACCATTTCGGCGTGCTTGCCGAAGCGTCGCTGCTGAACAGCTCCCGCGCTTCGGATCGAAGGCTCACCGGCGAAGTCGGTGCCCGAAGTTATCTCGGCGTACCCGTCCGGATCGAAGGCTTCGGCGTGGCCGCGGTATTTGTCGCCGACACGCGGCTCCGTGCCTGGACGCCAGGGGAAATTGGCACCGTCCAACGAATTGCCGGTCTCACTCCCGCCGCATGCAGCGCTCGATCCGTTCGCTCAACCGTCGACGCTCATCCACCCCTGCTCGAAGCGCAGGAGCTGATCCGGTGTGCGTCGAGCCTCGCGAAAGTCGGCAGTTGGTCGCTCGACGCCATGACCGGAAAGGTGCAGTGGTCGAAAGAAGTGAAAGAAATCCACGAGGTCCCCCCGGACTTCGAGCCCAACTCTTTGTCCACCGCTGTGTCGTTTTACCCGGACGACGCGGAAAAAACGATCCGCTCCTTGGTCGAACGGGCGATCGAGCACGGCGAGGGATACGAAGCGGAACTGCCCTTCGTGACCGCCAAGGGTCGGCGCCTCTGGGTACGAACCATCGGCAACTGCGTGATGGAAAACGGACGCTGCGCGGGCTTGCGTGGCGTTTTCCAGGACATCACCTCCAGAAAACTTACGGAAGATCGATACCGCCTCCTCGCCGAAGCCACCGACGATCTCGTCACGCTCGCTGATCGCGATGGACGCCCCCTGTACATCAGCCCGTCGACCGAACGCGTCCTCGGCTGGGATGCAGACCAACTCGGCCAAGCCTCGTGGACGAGCATTCTCCACCCCGCCGATGCGGATCGGTTCGAACAAGCGCAGCGGCGGGCGCTGCAAGGGGATCGGGCCAATACCCGGTGTCGGACAATTACAAAAGACGGGCGACTGATCTGGCTGGACGTTCGGGGTTCGCCTGTGCGAAACGCGTCCGGCGACGTCGAGCAGGTGGTGTGGACCAGCCGCGACGCATCCTCGCAGGTCTTTGTCGAAGAATGGCAACGCGAACGAATCGGCTTTCTTGAAATGCTCTTGAGCGGCGCCTCGCTCCAGGAGATCTTTGATCGCCTGATCCTTTCGATCGAGGGTCTGCGTCCCGGGACTCGGGCCTCCATCCTCCTGACCGAGTTACGGGACGGAAAGCTCGTTTTGCGCGATGCCGCCGGCCCTTCATTGCCTGCGGAATACCGCACACTAGTCGACGGCCTGCCAACCGGACCGAATGTCGGAAGCTGCGGCGCCGCCGTACACAACCGTCGACGGGTCATCTCGGTCGATCTATTGACCGATCCAAACTGGGAACCCCCTCGCGAGATCGTTCGCGCGTTGAATCTCCGTTCGTGCTGGTCCGAACCCTTTTTCGCCTCGGACTCGACAGTACTCGGAACCTTCGCCACTTACGGTTCCGTGCCCGGCGCCCCCAACGAAGCCGAACTCCACCTCATTTCCGAAGCAGCCAAACTCTGCGCGATCGCGATCGAACGACGCAAGTCAGAAGAAGCGGTCCGAGCGGCCCTCACCGACCTTGCCGCCACGAAAACCTCGCTCGAACATCGCAGCGAGGAACTGCAGCGGAAAAACGCCGATCTCGCCGCCGCGATCTCCGAATCCGAGCGCCTCCGGCGCCAGGCCGAGCTTGACTCCATCGTTGCTCAGGAACTCCGCCGCCGCGCCGACGAGGCCAACCGCGCCAAGTCTGATTTCCTGGCGAACATGAGCCACGAAATCCGCACCCCGATGACCTCGATCCTGGGCTTCGCAGATCTCCTCTCCGATGCCCAGGGCGCACCCGAAAACAGCGCCGAATTTGTCCGCGCGATCCACCGCAACGCCGAGCATCTTCTCAGCGTCATCAACGACATCCTTGATATCTCCAAGATTGAAGCGGGACGCGTCTCGGTAGAACGGATCGAATGCTCCCCCGCCACGATCATCCACGACGTCGCAAGCCTCATGACCGGGCGCGCCGCCCAGAAGGGCATCGGGCTCGAGTTTTCTTTCGCCGAATCCGTCCCTCCCACGGTGGTCACCGACCCGACCCGTCTTCGCCAGATCGCGATCAATCTCGTCGGCAACGCGATCAAATTCACCGATCAGGGCCGTGTCCGCGTACACCTTGAATACGAACCCGACGCCATGCTCCGTCCGCTCGGAGTGCTCATTCTCAAAGTCCAGGACAGCGGAATCGGGCTCACGGCGGATCAACTTTCAGGCCTGTTCCAGGCTTTCTCTCAGGCAGATCCTTCCACTTCCCGCAAGTTCGGGGGGTCGGGGCTCGGGCTCGCCATCAGCCGTCGCCTCGCGCGCCTGCTCGGAGGCGATATTTCGGCCACGTCCACACCCGGTTCAGGTTCGGAATTTGTCGTCCGACTGAATTGCCGCCTCGTGGAAGGTTCGCGCGCCGGAATCCCCGAAGCCACCTCCTCCGACTTGCCATCGACCAACAGGATTCAGGGACGGATTCTGCTGGCGGAAGACGGCCCCGACAATCAGCGCCTCATCGTGCATCTGCTCCGCCAGGCCGGTGCCGAAGTAGTGACGGTCACCAACGGCAGCCTCGCCTTTGATCAGTGTTTCGAACAACTCCGCGCAGGCCAGCCCTTCGACCTGATCCTTATGGACATGCAGATGCCCATCAAGGACGGCTACGAGACGACTCGCGCCATCCGGGCCAACGGATACACCGGTCCCATCGTCGCGCTGACCGCCAACGTTCTAACAGAACAGCGCCGCCGCGCTATGGAGAGCGGCTGCAACGACGTGATCGAAAAGCCGATCGAGCGACATCGATTCCTGAGTGTGTGTCGCGATTGGATCGCCGCCGGTGCGAAGGGGCCGAATCCCGCCGCGGTTTAGCGTGCTATCTCCCGCACTCCACTTCAAATGCCCGCGAGCTGCTGCCGCCCGCACCTACTCGAAATGTCACGGAGCGTCCGCATCTTGGACACCGCGCCTCGTACGCGTCGCCAGCCCGATTTCGATAGACACGGACGTAAGTCGGTCCGCACCGGAAAAGCACCTGGAGAAACGGCCGCCCCGAAGACGACTTGGGTGCAGTATCTCCGTCGCGAATATCGAGGAATTTGGGCTCCACCAGCCGTGTATCGGAAAACCAGGGCGCACAAATCGTCAGAATCTCGTACCGCAACAAAATGCAAACAAAGTCGTGGGAACTTGATTCCTGGCGGTATCGCTGGTATAGTGCCCGGTAACTTGTTCGCTTCCGCAGTCCCTGGTTTGCGCGATTCACGCGCAGCCCTCGACTCGGACGAATAGTCTTGTTCGGAAGTGTCCACTCCCGATTTCATGTCGCTCGCCATATCCCCCAGTTCCCTGACGATCCTCCCCGACCCTCCGGCACCCCCGACGGGCATCGGACTCATTGCTGGTGCCGGGCTGCTGCCGGTGAAGATTGCGCAAGGGCTCCGGGCTCAGGGCCACCGGGTCCACGGTTTGGGGCTGGCAAGCCAATATGACCCCCAGCTACCCCGCCTGTGCGAGACCTTCGCCGAGGTCGGGGTTCTGCGCCTCGGCAGTTGGGGACGCATCCTGCGGGATTGGGGTGTCCGCCACGCCATCATGGTGGGCCGGGTCGATAAGGCCAAGCTGATGCACGATCCGTGGCGCCTCGCCCGGAATCTGCCCGACATCCGGACCATGCGCCTGTGGGTCCAGAAGCTGCGCCACGACAAGCGGTCGCACATGATCCTTCGCGGCGTCGCCGACGAGCTTCACCGCTTTGGAGTCTCGCTCCTCGACTCAACCATGCCGATTCCGGACGAGCTCGCCCACATCGGCGTGCTCACCCGGACGCAGCCCACCGCCGAGCAACGGGCCGACATCGACTTCGTGTGGCCCATGATGTCCGAATTGCTCCGGTTCGACATCGGTCAGTCCGTCGCGATCCGCGAACGCGACGTCATCGCTGTGGAAGCCGTCGAAGGAACCGACCGCATGATCGAGCGCGTGGCACGCCTCTGCCGCGCCCGCGGCTGGACCCTCTGCAAGGGTGCCCGCGCCGGACACGATCGTCGGAGCGACGTCCCCACCATCGGCGCCACCACCATCGAAAAGATGGCCGCGGCCGGCGCCGGCTGCCTCGCACTCGCTGCGGGCGACGTGATCATGCTCGAGAAGGAACGCGTGATCGACCTTGCCGACGAACTCGGCATCTCGATCGTCGGCGTGCCTTCCATAATCTGAGCGGCCCGACGCATCATCCAACAATCAGGCGTGGAACCCGACTGCCCCTATGTCAGCCGAGGCGGACTGAAACTTGCACACGCGTTGCGGGAGTTCTCGCTGAGCGTTGCGGGACTCCGCTGCGCCGACTTCGGCTGCTCCACCGGCGGGTTTACCGATTGCCTCCTGCAGCACGGTGCTCGGTCCGTCGTCGCGATCGACACCGGCTACGGACAACTCGCGTGGAAACTCCGGCAAGACCCAAAGGTCATCGTGAAAGAGCGATCCAACGCGCTGCACGTTCCGCCGCCGCTGCCGCCGGATACTGATCTCGTCGTCGTTGATCTGGGCTGGACCCGGCAACGCCTCCTCGTTCCGGTCGCGCTGCGTTGGCTCGCTCCCGGGGGACGCGTCCTCACGCTCATCAAGCCCCACTACGAACAAGACGGCCCGCGCCGGGAGAGCGTGATTCTTGACAAAGCACAGGCACTTAAGATCGCTGATCGCGTCGCCCGCGACATGCCTGCACTCGGTGCGACCGTTTTGGCGATGACCGAATCTCCGGTGCTGGGCGGAGCAAAGAGCGGCTCCAAATCAAAGGGCACCGGCAACACCGAATGGCTCGCTCTGCTTACGCCGACGACACCGGGGTCTTCCACCCCTCCACTTCATCCGCCGGGTTGAGTTCTTTCCACAAACGCTCCAGAAGCGCGTTCAGATTCGTGCGTGCCGCGCCCGAGATTGCAATGACATCACGATCCATCCGCAATTCCAGTTCGCGGCAGATGTTCTTGATCGTCTTCTCACGCTCCGCCTTGTCGGGAATCAGATCGATCTTGTTCAGCACCACCAGTTCGCGCTTGTCGTACAGCGCCTGCGAGTGCTTCCGCAGTTCCTCACGGATCATCCGGTAGTTCTCGACCGGGTCGGATTCGTCCTGAGGCTGGACCTCCACCAGATGAACGAGCACCCGTGTGCGTTCCACATGGCGCAGAAACTCGAGGCCCAACCCCGCGCCCTGCGAGGCGCCCTCGATCAGGCCCGGGATATCCGCGAGCACAATCCGCCTTTGTGCATCGACCTCCGCGATCCCGAGTTGCGGACTGAGCGTGGTGAACGGATAGTCCGCAATCTTGGGGCTCGCCCGCGTGAGCGCCGCGAGCAGCGTCGATTTGCCGGCGTTGGGCTTCCCCAACAACCCGACATCCGCGATAAGTTTCAACTCCAGGCGCAGGTTGAAGGTCTCGCCCTTTTCACCGGGTGTCGCCTCGCGGGGGGTCTGGTACGTCGAACTCTTGAAGTGCTCGTTGCCGAAGCCGCCCTTGCCGCCCTTCGCGATCGTCACCGTTTCGCCGCGCTGCATGTCGTGGAGCAGTTCGCCCGTGTCGTTGTTGAATACAAGCGTCCCGGGTGGCACCCGCAGGATCAGGTCCTTGCCGTCACCCCCGTGCATCTGCTTCGCTGCCCCGTTCTGCCCCGGCTCCGCCTCGAAGCGGTGCTGAAATCGAAAATCAAAGAGCGTCGAAAGCCCTTCCTCGCAGACAAAGATCACCGACCCGCCGGTGCCGGCATCACCGCCGCTGGGCCCGCCCTTGGGAATGAATTTCTCGCGCCGGAACGAGATATGCCCGTTGCCGCCGTCGCCGGCCTTGACAGTAATTAATGCGGTATCGACAAACACAGGGCAACAGTACGAGCCCGCACGGCTCGAACCAAACCGGTTTCGAGAAGGAAAGTCCTTCCGAAATCAGGCCGCCCGCAGATATCGCCCGGATCCAAGCGACTTCAGCAATCGCTCGCGATCGCCCAATCGCGCAAAATTCGTGATCGCCAGCGCCATGCGCACCGGTCCGGGCTCGCTCTCGTCAAGCCACACGACATTTCCGAAGACAATAACGCTTCGCTCCGAGCCCGATTCGCTGTCGATCGGTCCTTGCCCGGCAGGAAGCGTGATCTGCATCGTCACACGCGATCCGGTTGGAACCGCCTGGTCGAGCTCGAAACGAACGCCCCCCTCCGAGACGTCGTACGCGTGCCCCTCGAGCGGTCGGCCATTTCCGTCAATCTCGCGGACGCACACCGGCGTGTACATCGGCGCAAGGGCGAATCGCTCGAATTGACGACGATTGATGGCATTCATATCAGCCTCCACAAGAATCCCGGCAACGCTCGCCCCCACTTGCCACTCTCCGCTTATCGCCCTTCCCCTGGCTCCCCTTGATGCCGAGAACCAATTCCGCAGGTCTCATAAGCGGAATCTCAACTGCCGACGAGTATGCTGCGAATAGACCCGCAGCACGTGAGTACCCCTTCCCTTCACTCTGGCGCCCCCTCCGCCGCACCTCGGTGCGAAACCTGCGGCTACGAACTGCTATCTGTTCTCGACTCGTCGGGGCCCGCCGCTTCCTGCCCCGAGTGTGGAACACCCAGCTGGAAAAGCGGTCCTGCACTCCGCCCCGGAAGTCCGTGGCAGCAGCGCCCGGGGCTCGGCGCGTTCGCCCTCACCCTTTGGCTGATCATTTCGCGCCCCGCCGTGCTGTTTCGCGCGATGGAGGCGACCGGCCGCCACGCATGGTCACTCCTGGTGCTTCAGTCGGTGATCGCGGCGGTGGCGTTTTTGTCACCTTGGAGCGGAGTTCTCACTTCCGACCCGGTCCGTCAACTTCGCTTTGCACGAACCATTTCTCGGATGATGCAAATCGTGGGTGCCGTTTTCATCCAGATTCTCGTCCTCGCCGCTTGCTTGTGCGCCGCCAGTCTGATCCTCGGGTTCTTGCTTCGCTCGTATGGACGAGTCCGCGGCTGGAATCCGCCGCCGGGCACGACGCGATCCATTGCCGCGCACGCCGCAATCGGCTGGACCGTCGTCGCCGGGGTTGTCTGGTCCTTGCTCACTGCGTGGTTCGTGGCGACCCTCATTGTCTCCGCTGCCGCGAATCCCTCCGCCGCACGCGCTCTCGGACAGGCGTCGGGTTGGCTGGCAACCACGGGCGGCCGGTACGGGCTCCTTCCTCTGCCCGTCCTGATCTTCGGCGCCGGCGGGATTCTGGTCGCCCGCATCGCGCTCACGGGCTTGCAGGCGTGCCGATACGCGAACGCCCCCGACACCGCCCGCTTCTTCGATCCAACCGTTCGCGAAACCACCCAATAGGATTTGGCCTGGCACAGACTCAACCGCAACCCGAAGCGCTGCTCTGCGAACGCTGCGGATACGAACTCTCGAATCTTCCCGCCGATTCGGTTTGCCCCGAGTGCGGCGCGCCGCTTGCCGATTCTCTGCCGGTTCGCCGGCCGGGCACGCTTTGGCAGCGTGCGTGGAGCGGACGCCCGTTGCTCCTCCCGGTCGCCTGGATTGCGAGCACGATTCAGGGCTTATTCACCCCCGGACGCCAATTGAGACGCGCGACGATCGTGGAGCGCGGATCGCGGCCGCTCCTTGCGCTCAACATGCTTATCGCATCGCTCCTGCTGACCGCGCAGAGCGCCGGCACCATGAGCGCAGCGATGATCAGTTTCTGGCCCGTCTTCGCCTTTCCGACCCCGGCGGTGCTCCTGGGGCCCACCTGGCGGCCCGCCTCGTACGCGATCGTGTTTGCTCTGTGGTTCACGCTGTTCAGCGCGCTCACGCGTATCGAGCGGGTTGGAATCCATTTCTATTCCCGCAGGCGCTCCTGGCGCATCGATCCCGTACTTTCGCTTGTGGGCACAGCGCACGCGTCGGGCGCGTGGATCGCAACCGCCCTCGCGGCACGGTTGCTTCCGCTTGCGTTCGAAGCCCTCGAAAACGCGCTTCCGGGTGCAATTTCGATGCACCTCGTTGGCATCCGCCTGGTCGCGGCGCCGTTGGGCTTCATCGCGGGGATGATCTGGTTTGAATTGGCCACGTATTTCGGACTGCGGGCGTGCCGCTACGGCAATCCGCCCGGCGTGCGCCTGCCGGACGCATAAGATTGCGGGGACGGCCGAAGGGATTCGGCGCGCATTCCCTTTGCGGGTTTTCATGGATGCTGTTGACTCCAATCTGCTGCGGGCTCGATCGGGCGAGCCCGCCGTTACCGGCGATGTAACTCTCGACGATCTCGGGACTCCGCAGCCCACGCCCGATCAGGTCGCGACCGGCGCGGATGTCGATTCGTCGCCACGTGCCCGCGCCGCGGACCTGAACGAAAAGCCGCTGGACTCCGGGCGCCCGGCCGTTGACGAGCGCAGCATGATCCACGTGCTGCGCCACCGGCACTTCCGCATTTTCTGGCTCGCGGCATTCGGATCCTTTGTCGGAAACTGGTTCGAGTTCATCGGCACCCAGTGGATCATCGCGGACAAGACCCGGGACACGACCTGGCTCGCAACGCTCGGGGCGGCGCAGTTGCTTCCGACGCTGTTTCTCGGCCTGCTCGGCGGCATCGTCGCCGACCGGGTGAACCGCAAGAAACTGCTCATGGCGACTCAGCTTGCGATGATGTTCATCGCGCTCGCGTTCTTCGTGGTGGTGCGCTGGCATGTCCCGATCGCCCGGTCTCTTCTTGGCGATTCCGAGCACGCCAACAGCTTCCTTCTGTATTCCTTTTTGACACTGGCGCTTTTGCAAGGCGTCACCATCGCGTTCAACCAGCCTGCATGGCAGGTGATGATCCCGCGTCTGGTGCCTCGCGATGAACTCGTACGCGCGATCACCCTGCAAGGCATCTCGTTCAATACGGCTCGCGCAATTGGCCCCGCGATCGCCGGCGGCCTTCTGGCGTGGCTCGGAGGCGAGTGGCTTTTTCTCGTGAACGCGCTCAGTTACATCGGTGTCATGGTGGCCGTGACAACCACCCCGGATGCTCCCGCCCCGGCACAGAGCGGGCGCCTCCGCGACATTTCCGTCATCATGACAGATGTCAAACACGCCTGTGCGTTCATGTTTACCAACCGGGGCCCGCGTGCCGCGCTCCTGGCGCTCATGGTGTTCTCTGTCTTCGGCACCCCGGTTTTGCGCTTCCTGCCCCTCTTCGTCAGTCAGGTCTATCACCTGAAAGAAGAAACCTTTGGCCTGCTCACCGGCGTGATGGGAGTTGGCGCGGTCATCGGCGGACTGGCGATGCGCTACGTGCCGACCTGGTACCCCAAGCATCACTTCATCCCCATGTCGGTCTTTCTCGGCGGAATTTCTATCCTCGCCTTTTCGATCGTCACCAATGTCTGGGTCGCCGGCTCTTTCATGTTCTTCGTGGGCATCTTCTGGATGTGGTCGTTCAACTCCGCCATGTCGGCGCTCCAACTGCTTGTTGAGGATTCGCTCCGCGGGCGCGTCATGGCCGTCTGCAACATGATCTCGCTGGGGTTCATGCCGATCGGCCCCTACATCGCCAGCTTTGCCGGTGAGTTGGTCGGCGCGACGATCAAGGATCGGAGCCCCTCGCTCTGGCACGACGGTCTTGGAACGCAGGCAGGGATCGCGCTCACGGCGATCGTGCTTATCGGCGCGGGGCTGGTGATGGTCATTTGGCGCACGCCCGAAGTTGACGGCCTCAAGCCCGGTGACGCCGGTTATGACCGCGTCCCCGGATTCTTTCGGGGTTTGACCGCCGCGGCACACCGCCCCGCCTCCCGCCCTGCTTCTCAAACCACCTCCGCCCCTCTCCGCTGACGGGAGCGCCACCGATGCTCATTCGAAGCGCGAAAGACTCCGATTTCGAGGCGATCGCAAGACTCACCAATCACTTCATCCGCGAAACCACGATCCACTTCGGCACCGTCGAATCAAGCGCAGAAGAAATGCGCGAGCAATGGAAAGCGACCCGGAATCGCTACCCATTTCTGATCTGCGAGATTGAGGGCCGCTTCGCCGGATACTGCAAGGCCTATTCCTGGCGTTCTCGTGAGGCTTACCAATGGACTCCCGAATGCGGCGTCTATGTCGAGGACTGGGCGCGCCGCCGGGGCGTGGGCCGAGCGCTGTACACCAACCTCTTTGAAGTCCTCGCATCACAAGGCTTCCACTCGGTCGTCGCGGGGATTGCACTCCCCAACGACGCGAGCGTGAGACTGCACGAGAGCCTGGGTTTCGTCGCTGCGGGCGTCGTGCGTGACGCAGGCTGGAAACTCGGCCGCTGGTGCGATGTTGGCTTCTGGCAGCGCCAATTGAGTCCGGGCGATCGACCGCCTTCTCCGCTCCGCCAATTGCACTGAAGTTCCACTTGGCTCCAGGCCGCAAGTGCAGACGTACCGTTTTGCAAATGGTGTTCGATTATCCATCTCAACCACTGCAGGATTGGCTAAGCCAGCGATGGGTGATGTTGTGCGGCCGCAGGGTCGAGGTTTCGGAAATACCGTGGCTTTTGGGACCCTTCGGCGAGACAGACCAGATCGGAGATCACTACTTTGAGCGACTTGCACTCCGCGAGTCTCTGACGATCGAACGCGATGTGCAAGATGGAGGGTTGATGTCCTCCATGCGTGATTTGCTGGAAGACGACGTCGATCGGCTCCACCCGCAAATCCGCGATTTTTATGAACATACATCGCAGCACACTCTGGAAGTGTGGTCGGAGTGGAGCCTTCTATTCCGGCCTTTCGCCGGAATCGTTCAGCGGCTCTACAGCCGCCGGCTGAATCAACTGAATTTGCCGCTGCGTCCCCTCGACACATCGAGGGGTATTTCAAGCGAAATAGTCCGATTGCGAAGCAAGTCCGACGGAAACGTGCGCTACACGGTTTGGTTTCGCAGGCTCCTTTCGACCGGTCGTGTGATCTATTCGGGAATCTACATGGTGACGCGAATCCCCAGCGGGAAACTCGCCGCAAAGATTATCTTCCCGCTTCCGCGAGGAAACGCAACTGTGGTAATGCTGCCCTCGGTCCGGACCGACGGCTCGTTCGAACTCGTTTCGGAGGGTGCTCGATTTGGCGATGCAGGATTTTATTTTTTGCTTCGCGATCGAAAGAATCGTCACTGGGCGCAGTTCATTCGTGCCATGCGTGAGCGAATTCACGTATTCGTCGATGCTGACGGCCAGCTAAGGACCGACCACACTCTTTCTGTTTGGGGACGCCCCGCGTTGCGCCTCCATTACAAGATCTCCCGGAAACCCGACGCGGCACACCGTTCAATCGATGAGAGTCGTCGCTTCATTTCGGCGGTCGCAACTCCCGATCCCGCCTAAAAAGCTCGTTCGGAAGCGGTTTCCCGCCAAACGAAAGGCCTTTGGCCAACGTAAAGTTCTGCACATGCACTCACGCCGCCCTACCAGACAGGTGACCATCGGTGACTCCCGCGTCGGCTTTATCAGGATCGGCGGCGGCCTCCCCGATCGCGCCGGCAACCCAACCACGATCGCGCCCGTCAGCGTCCAGACCATGACCTCCGGCTACACGCACGAGATCGACAAGTGCGTCGCCGAGATTCAGAAGCTCTCGAGCGCCGGCGCCGACATCGTCCGCGTCGCCGTGCCCGAAAAGAAAGATACCGACGCGCTCAAAGAGATCATCCCGCAGGTCAACGTCCCGATCGTCGCCGATGTCCATTTCCATTTCCAGCGCGCCCTTGAAGCGGTCGAGGCAGGCGTCCACAAGATCCGCCTCAACCCCGGCAACATCACCGACCGCGCGCAAGTTGTCGATGTCATCCAAGCATGCAAGGCAAGGAAACTACCGATCCGCGTCGGCGTCAATGAAGGCTCGATCATCGAGCGCAAGGACAAGCAGAAACGCCAGAAAGAACTGGGCGCGGTCTTCGGCGAGCACAAGCACGGCTATTTGCTCGCGATCATGATCGCCAAACTCGAGGAATACCTCGACATCTTCTACGAGCAGGATTTCCACGACATCGTCATCAGCGCCAAGTCCATGGATGCTTCGCTCGTCATCGACGCCTACACCGAGATTTCCAAGCGCTTCGATCACCCGCTCCATTTGGGCGTGACACACGCCGGACCGAAGGAAACCGGCACCATCCGCTCCGTCGTCGCCCTCGGAGGCATGCTCATCAACGGCATCGGCGACACCATCCGCATCTCCTACGCCAACGATCCGATCTATGAAGTGCAGGACGGGCTTGAACTGCTCTACTGCCTTGGCCTCCGCGAGCGCATCGGCGTTGACCTCATCGCCTGCCCCACCTGCGGCAGAATCCAGGTCGATCTCTTCACGCTCATTCAGGATGTCCGCAAAGCCCTGGCCGCCAAAGTCACCGTCCCGATGAAAGTCGCTGTTATGGGCTGCATCGTCAACGGTCCCGGCGAAGCCGAAGGCGCCGATGTGGCCGTGTTTGCGGGCGACCGTCGCGGCATCATCTACGTCCAGGGCGAACGCGTGGCGAATGTTCCCGAAGAAGAGATCCTCGATCGCCTGCTCAAAGAGTGCCTTGGCTTCCAAGAACTCGTGCAGCAGGGCAAAGCCAAACTCGGCGACAAGAAGGTCTCGATCGTTCCGCCCGACCCAATGGGCGAACTGGGCAGTGGCTGGGAGAAAATGGCCGCGGAAAAAATCCACGGCAAGCAGCAGGTTCAGTCTCAGCCGGCGAAACTAACGGTTAGTCGTTCCTAACAATTGAGTGTGCCCCACCCGCAGACCGCCGCGCTCATCCGACATCGCCGCTCCGAGACAATTCCCGGTCCGATGACTGGTCCATTCCAAAAGCTCCGTCTCGCGGCATGCCATCTCATGGGCCGACCGATCGCATGGCCGTGCCGTTTCACCGTCGGTCCTGAGAATCTGGCTTTCAATCACGCAACCGAAACGATCCAATCCAAAGCCCGTGAACTTGCCGCAAACCCCAAGCCGCTTGCGCACCCGGTCATGGTTTTCAGCGGCTACCGAGTGCCGGGGATTTTTGCCGGGCAACTCGCGACGAATCTCGCTCGCCTCACCAGCGGCCGAATGGAAGATTTTCGAATGTTCGCGTATCCCTGGCATGGCGACATCGAGCCATTGGTAAATCGGCTCGCAACAAAAATCGGTCGCGAGTTCGGAATGGATTCGTCCGGCGATTCGACACTGGCGGTTGATGCGGTCGGCATCAGCATGGGAGGCATCGTCGGACGCCTTGCTGCGGCCCGGGCACGCCCACGGCCCGCGGGCATCCCGCGCGTCGATATCCGCAATTTGTATACGATCGCGACGCCCCATCGCGGCGCGAACCTCGCGCTCAAGATCCACGTCGATCGTGCCGCGACCGACATGCAGCCCAACTCGCCGTTTCTTGCCAAACTCGATGAATACGCCAAGTCTGACGACTATTCACTTACGCCGTACGCAACGCTGAATGACATCACCGTCGGCGCCGCCAATTGCAGCCCGCCGGGATCCCACCCAATTTGGGTCCGCGGCACGCGCCGCTTCGCGCACACCACCGTGACCATGCACCCGGCTATCGCGCTCGATATCGCGTTGCGATTGAGGGGCGAGCCGCCGCTGGGCGCTCCATCCGCGATTCCAGCCCATTGATTCAGGCAAGTTTTTGACGCAGCCGCTTGATCGCGTCGCGATCGACCTCACCGCCGGCTCGCGCCGCCGCGTGATCAATCGCCGACGGACACAGCAGCAGCGTCACGGCCGATGCGTTGCCGTGCGATTTCGCCAGCACCTTCAGAGTTCGCTGCTCCGAGGCCGTCAGCCTCAGCCCGCGGCACATCGCACCCAATGCCGCCGAAGAACCGGCCGACCATGATCGACGAGTTACAAACCACCGCCACACGACAATCAACACGACCGCAACAGCGATCGCGGCCGCGAGCCAAAGAAGCGGAGTGACAAAATCAACCGTCGCCGTGCCCGCTGCCGGGGCTTCCGGCAGACCAATCAGAGTCGGAGGCGATGAATGTGCGAGGGCCTGCAACCCGCCGATTTGCGCCACACCGGCAAAGGCCATGGACAACTTCATGCCGCACTCCCGGTCAGGGCGCTGCGCTCGTCACCTCGAACCGGCGCCTCCCCGGCGCGTGCGAGGGCAAGGCGACACCGTACCCGCACACGTGATTCCAGATCTGTGAGCGCGAGAGAACGCAATTTGGCGACCATGGCGGGCCAGAGCTTGAGTTCCCGGAGCGAGCGCCCCCTCACCCCCGGAAGCGTGCGGTCGGCCACCCACGCGCCGGCAAGCCGATGAAGCGGGCGCGAGTCTTCGAGCATTTTCAGCAACTGCTCGCCCACCACCGTCTCATGCTCAGGCCCGGCTGCTCCAGCCGGGCCGCCGAGCAATTCCAGCCCGCGCACCGCCGAACCACGCACCCGATGCCACGCGTCTTCCTTGAACTCCAGGAGCCTCGATGTGAGATCACGAGCGTTTTCATCGATGCCCTCACGCGCCCGGATCACCAACGCGTCAAGAGCGTTCGCCCGGACACGCTGATCGGACGACGAAGCCGACTCGCGTAGCAGGCGCAACGGCTCCGGGCCGGGAATCTCCCGCAGCGCGGCGACGGCTGTCGCCAGACTCCTCGCCGGCACGTGCGACGGCGAGGGCTCACGCATGAGCCGCCGGATTTCCGCGAGGACAGGATCACGCAGTTCGATCACGATCCCAAGTTTTCGCGCCATCTGCAGCGCGAATGACCTGGCTTCTTCACTCTCCGCCAGCATCGCGCGAAGCCGCTCGAACACCCAGGGTCGATCCGCTTCCAGCGCACGCCGGAACGCCACGCGCGAAGCCGCGCCGCTTTCACCCGATTCACACAACAATTCCATATCCGATGCTGCGAGATTGCGCACCTGCTCGTGAGGCGAACGAAGCAGCGTGCGGACCCTCGCCCGCTCCTGCTCCACGCGTTCGGAGCCGGGTGAAAGCGACGCATCGGGGATTGCCGCCAAAGAAAGCCGCAGGGCCGCCGACCGGGCGACCGCCGGGGCTGAATCAAAGCAAAAATCGCCGAGCATGCGGCTGGAACAGGCAGCGGTCGCCGCGAGACGAACCACTGGCTCGCGATCGCTCAAGAGCGCCTCGCACACCCCATCCCGTGCGCCAGGAGCGGCTCCCAGGCCTCGGGCGAGTGAAGCCAGACCGACGCGACCATCCACCGAGAGCCGCTCTGCAATCTCGGGAGGCGGCAGCAGCCCGGCTTTGGCCGGCGCTTTGGCACCTCGTTCGGCCTGCCTCAGTTTCGCGAGCCGGGAGGGATTGTGCATCAAGTGCCAGGACGAGAGGAGCGCCTCATGCTCGTCCAGCGTGCGGGCGGCAACAACCCGATCCGCGGCGGCACCAGAGACCGCCGTCGTCCCCAGCCATTGCCATGCCCGCAAGCGGGATAACGGCGACGTATCCCGGCGAAGCAGGCCCCTCAGGAAGGCGTGCGAAGACTGCTCGCGATCGTTGATCCAACGTGCGAGCTGCCCGCCACCTGCGAAACCGTGGATGACGGAAGGTTCCAGCAACAAAAGTGCCGCCCAGAGCACCCCCTCGCGCCGGTGGATTGAGAGGGCGCGAACCGCTGCTGCCACTTCTGTGCGCACGCGTTCACGATCTATTTCTGCCCATTGGGCGCGCACGCGGCCTGCTTCCTCGTGCTGCACCACGTTTGCGTGGTCAGACCAAGCCGCCAGAGATGGGTCGCTCGCCACAAGCGCCAAGAAGCAAATCGCGGCCTCGGCAGCCGAGGCGACCTCCTGATCCTGATCTCCAAGCAATTCGCAGACGATCGGCGCCAGACTTGCATCGCCCGCTCCTCGGGCCAACTCGGCCACCGAGCGCCGAGTGGAGGCATTCTGATCTGTCGCAAGCGTGCCTGTGACAGAAGTCCAACGTCCTTTGCCAGCGGCTGAGGCCAACGTGCGTACTTCTGTGGGCAAAAAAGCCCAAGATCGCACGACGGCACCGAGAGCATCCTCGGTTTCAGACTTTCGGCTCGCGGAAATCGCATCAAAAAAAGCGCGAATCGCGCGCTGCACAAGCGAACCGCTGGCGGGCTTCACCGAATACTCTGCGGCGCACTCCACAAGTGCGAAGCCCAGTTGCGCCGCTTCGGACGGAGCGGCAACCGGCAATGCCTCCACCAGCAAAGCGACCTTCGTATCGACAGGCAGCCGCTGGAGTTGCGCAAGCGAGCGAGAATTCTGTCCAGAGGGGCTTGACACGGCCTTTATGCTCTTAATCGTTGCGGGTTTCGTTCGTAGTCGTCGCGGGACGACGCTCAAGATCTAGTATCGGTTGGCGGCGAGACGCCAGATGTAGAGGCTTGGGGTTCGCGGGACCGACTATTCTTAACACAGTCTGAATAAGCCCGTGATTCATACCAAAGATCGGTCGGTTCGGCTCTATTTCGTGCAAGACCCAGTCGGACGAGTGACAGTAATCCGGGATTCGAGACCATGGGAAGCGCACCACAGATGAACTTTCAACCCAAACTCCACGGCCTACAGGCTTTTCAAACCACAATTTACGGGAGGGCGCTTCACCCCGAACTGTTTCAACTCAAAGGCCGCAAGGTGCTCAAGCATGCGGGACTTGAACTTGAAGCATGGATGATGCCCGGCGGGCACCTGCTGCGGCTCCAGTCCGGGACAAGCTGCCTGTGCGAACTGCTGCTGGACCAGGAAAAAACGGCACCAGACGGCGGCGTGTTGCACTCGTTCCTTTGTGCGGCCGAGCACGATTACGAAAAATCGTTTGAGGCAGCCGGCGTGCACTACATCCACAGCATCCAGACCGAGACGCTTTCGGAAACGCTATTCGATGCGACGCTCGAAGAAATGCGTCTCCACGCCAAGGAGATGCAGTCGCTGGTCTACGAATGGACTGACAACACGGGACGCTGTCTGAGCGCCGTAGACATGCAGCGTTACGGGAAAGAATTGCACGCCCAGAGCTACCACCTGCTTGCCACCGGTGGCATGGTGGTCCGCACTCAAACGATCTTTGAGGCGCTCTAGCCGCATTGCCAGGATGTGCAGTGCTTTGGGCCCGCACGCGTGCCGGCGCGGCTCGGATTGCTTTTGGAGCCGGGGCGATCAAGAATCACCTGTGAAGCGTCGGCTGCCCACCCCGTTGATTCGAATTACCCGGCCCCGCTGAGGGCCGCGGTGTGCGTGTGCCGGCGCCGAAAGGCCCGGAGACGCGGGCAAAGTACCCACCACGCTGCAATGCTCTCGCCGGGGCTCGACAAGCCTTTGCGTGTGTACGTCCATCTACGATCAATGCCAGATCTAAACGCCCAATCGGGCCCGAGAGACTCCATGAACCCTGCTTCTGCTGCCAATCCTGAATCCTCCTCGAAGCCGCCCGCTGGCGCGAAGCCTGACGCGGGCGAGAAGAGCCGGTATCGCGCGACGCTGAACCTGCCGCAGACTGCTTTCCCGATGAAGGCGAATCTGGTGCAGAATGAACCGGCGACGTTGAAGCGCTGGGAGAAGATCAAGTTGTACGACAAGGTGCGGGCGAGCCGCGCCGGGAAGCCGAAATACAACTTCCACGACGGCCCACCCTACGCGAACGGCTCGATCCACCTTGGTCACCTGATGAACAAGGTGCTGAAGGATCTTGTCGTGCGATCGCGCACGATGCAGGGGTTCGATTGCCCGTATGTGCCCGGATGGGATTGCCACGGCCTTCCGATCGAGCACAAGGTAATGACGGAACTGGTCGAGTCAAAGAAGATCGACAAGTTGCTGACGCTTACGGATGATCAGCGGCGCATCGCGGTGCGCCGCGAGTGCCAGAAGCACGCGGAGAAGTATCACAAACTGCACACGCAGCAGATGACTCGCTTGCTCACGCTGGCGGATTACGAGCACCCGTACATGACGATGAAGCCCGAGTACGAAGCCGGCGTGCTGGAGGTGCTGGCCGATCTGCTGGAGCACGGACTGGTCTATCGCGCGCTCAAGCCGGTGCACTGGTCGATCGCGAACGAGACGGCGCTCGCGGAAGCGGAACTCGAGTACATGGACCGGGAAGATCTCTCGGTGTATGTGGACTTTGAGGCGGCGGACCCGGAAGCGGTCTACGACGCATTCGGGCTGCCCCCCCACGACCCGGACGATCAGGAATCGGCCAAAGCCGAGCCGGGCAAGCGGCCGGGGCAGCGCCCGAGTTTCACGATCTGGACAACGACACCGTGGACGCTGCCGGCGAACCTCGCGATCGCGGTGAATCCGGACTTTGAGTATGCGCTGGTCTTCGTGGACGGAAACGTCACGGTGATGGCGAAAGACCTGGTTGAGAAAGTGACGAAGGCCGCGAAAAGCGAAGACGTGACGGTGCTGGCAACAGCGCCGGGCACGAAACTGGTCGGGCTTCGGTATCGGCACCCGTTTGTCGATCTGGCGAAGCACGAGGGCGTCGCGTCCGAAGCGTTTGATCTGCGGGGCGCGAAGCGAGATGCGGTTTTCACCGTCATGGGCGCCGAGTACGTCACGCTCGAAGACGGCACGGGGCTTGTACATACCGCGCCGGGCCACGGTGCGGAGGACTTCCAGACCGGGCAACGCGAAGGGCTACCGGTCTACTGCCCGGTGACGCATAACGGCAAGTACGATCCGACTGTGCCTCAGTGGCTGCGGGGTCAATCAATCTGGGATGCGAACCAGAAGATCGCCGACCGCCTGCGCGACAGCGGACATCTTTTCTACAGCCACAAGTTCACGCACAGTTACCCGCACGACTGGCGGAGCAAGACGCCGGTGATCTTTCGTTGTACGGAGCAGTGGTTTGTCGGTGTCGAGCGAAAGTTCGAAGCATCCCCCGGCGCGCCAGCCGAGACGCTGCGCCAGTCGTCGCTCGATGCGACCGCAAAGGACGTTGCGTTTGTTCCCGAATGGGGGCGCAACCGCATGCGGGGTATGCTGGAATCGCGCCCGGACTGGTGCATCAGCCGCCAGCGCGCGTGGGGGCTGGGAATCCCCAGTTTTACGACACCCGACGGCAAGAGCATCATGACCGCGACCATCACCCGCGCCGTCGCGGCAGTGGTTCGCGCCAAAGGATCGGACGTCTGGTTCCAGATGACGCCCGAAGAACTGCTCGCCGGGTATGACGAGACGAAGGATGCGGAGTTGCCCGCAGATTTGCGATCGACAATGTCGGAGGCGAATCGAAAGAGCCTCAAGAAGGGCAACGACATTCTCGACGTCTGGTTCGAGTCGGGTTCATCCTGGAACGCCGTTCTCCGCCAGCGCGGGCTGGGCTATCCGGCCGACCTCTATCTGGAGGGGTCCGACCAGCATCGGGGCTGGTTCCAGGTTTCGTTGCTCACCGGGCTCGGCGTCACGGGGCAACCTCCATTCAAGACCGTGCTGACGCACGGCTTCATGGTGGACAAGGACGGGCGCAAACTCAGCAAAAGCAGTGGCGACACGGTCGAAAACCTCTTTGAAGAATTCGGCGTCGATGTGCTGCGCTGGTGGGTCAGTTCGCTCGCTTACGAGAACGACGTGAAAGTGGACAAGGAGTTCTTTGGTTCGGCGGGCGAGAGTTACCGCAAGGTTCGCAACACGCTCCGCTTCCTGCTCAGCAATCTGAGCGATTACACGCACAATTCGCAATCGCTTGGAAACGTCAAGCCCACTTCGATCAACGCGTGGGTCTTGGCCGAGTTTGACAAACTCTCCAAAGAAGTCATCGAGGCATATCAGGCCTTTGATTTCCGCGGAGCGCACCTGAAACTGTTCGACTTCTGCAACGACACGCTTTCCTCGCTTTATCTCGCGGCGGTCAAGGACCGGCTCTACTGCGACGCCAAGGACGCCCCTCGCCGGCGTGAAACGCAGGCGACGATCTACACGCTCGCCGATGGGCTTTGCCGCCTGCTCGCGCCGATGCTCTGCCACACTGCGGACGAGGCGTTCCGCGCATTGCATGCAGCCAAGAGCGACGACGTGTGCGTGCATCTGGAAGAGAATCTGCCGCCCGTGAGAGTGCACGC
This sequence comes from Phycisphaeraceae bacterium, assembly GCA_019636565.1. Classification (GTDB taxonomy): domain Bacteria; phylum Planctomycetota; class Phycisphaerae; order Phycisphaerales; family UBA1924; genus JAFEBO01. Next base: position 58,193 of record JAHBXG010000006.1, on the reverse strand, counting down.
GCACGAGCACTGGTACAAGGTGTTTTCGGCGCGGAGTGCCGCGACGATGGCGATGGAGAAGGCGAAGGCCGAACTGGGCGTCGAAAATCCGCTTGACATGGGTGTCACGCTGCCGGACGCCGACGGCGCGCTTGCTGCGTTCGATGCGGCGGATTTGGCGGATTTGCTTGGTGTAAGCCGCGTGAAACTGGACAAAGCCGCATCGGCCCCCACCGTTCAGGACCTGCGGAGCGAAGCGCGCTGCGAACGCTCGTGGAAGCGCGACGGCACGGTGAAGCAGCGCTCCGACGGAGGGATGCTCTCCGACCGCGATGCGGCGGCAGTCGGTGTGCAATAGGCCTTCACCGGGACGAATCCGCCGTCAGGCGCCGGACAGGCCCTTTCGGGGTATTGGTCCGGCCTTGCCGGAAACCTGACCCTTGGCAGTGTTGTTGGTGCCCTTGGGGCCGCCCTTGTCCCATGGAGCCGGTTGCTTGAGAGCATCGGTCATCGGGATGATTTGCGGCCTGCCGGGAGGCGTCGGTTTCTTCTTCGGTGCAGGAGTCGTCATGGGTGACTCTATGAAGGCTCGCCTGGCGATGCAGTCATGCGTGTCGCAAGAGCGCCGGGCCTTGAAGCCGCATCTGTCCAGTTGGTACGGGCGGTACTGGTAACCTCTTGGCCACGCCTTGCGGCCCGCGACGGACGAACGGACGAGCGGTGGTCAGAGATTTCGAAGCAACCAGAGCAGATACTCGATCGTGTCGGAGATCGGTCCGCACTGGTTGACCTTGGCTTCAAGATCGGCGGACGCCGCGCCGAACGTGTGGGCCACCACCGAAACGAAGTTGAGGAGCACGAAGGCGGAGGCCCAAAGGCTCAAGAGTCGGCGCTGACGCGGGGAGGAACTGGCGGGGGAATCTGAATTTTTGTTGTGCACGGCGGCGCTCCTCCGATAGAGAAGGTGGCTCTCGTGGTCGTTATGACGCACGTGAGCTGACAGTCGCCGTGTCCTTGGCTTCAAACGCGGAGCGCTGATCCTTGCTCCGCGGGTGGCCAATATAGCGTTTGTGACGGACCTCTGCAAGGGACCTGACGGGTCCCCGATATCCCATTCTGCCGGGAGATCAAATGGAGCTGGAAGCACGGCTGATCGCGCGAGTCCGAGCGGGGGATCGGGAGGCACTGGCTGAGTTCGTGCGGAGGTACGAGCCGCTCATCAGGGCCAGATTCCGCGAGCAATTTGCCTCGTCGTCGCGTGGGATTTTTGACACCAGCGATTTCTTTGCAACCGTGTTTCGCCGCGTGGACGCCGTTCTGGGACATGGCGCCCCGGCGGGCGGCACCGAATCGCCGGGGGAGATGCTCGGGAGAATCATGCGTGGTGCGGCGGCGGACTATGCGAGGTCATTGCAGGCAGAGCGCCTGGCGTACCGGGGCCGGCACGAGTCTGGGGTCGGCATCGATCGGACGCACTCCCAAGAACAGGTAGGAGCGTCGGTGGTTTCGAGACTGGACGCGACAGACGGCCAGATCTTTCGGCTGCGGGCGCTCGGCGCTGAGCACGCGGTTGTCGGGGAGACCCTGGGCATGACAGAGAGCGCGGCCAGGATGCGCTGGCACCGGATTCTGGGCAGGCTCCAAAGGCTGGCGCGGCACACGTGAGATCGCTGCCGCCACTTGCCGAATCGATTGGCCCGATCGGATCGTCCGATTCCGAACTCGCGGCGACCATCTTCAAGGATGGACGTAACCGAAGAGTGTTGGGTGAGGACCTGACGCTCTCGGATTACCTGCGAATCGTTCCCAACCTGCGGTCGCGCGAACTGGTTCTCGACGCGGTGATCGGCGTGTGCATCGGGCGCCAAGGGGTGAGTGATTCAGAACGACTGCGAAGGGCGGAACAGGAACGGCGGAAGCACCCCGAACTGGCCGGCGCCATTGAACTCTCTTTGTGTCTGGATCACCTCGTCGGCCCCTCCGACGCTCGCCCGCTCACGGAATCGGGCGAGGTTGAGGGTCCGGAATCGCTTCGCGTTGGACCGTCACTCGAAGATGGCGATCCTCGATACTTCGCCCGGCGAATCATCGGACAGGGTGCCGGCTCCACCGTGTACGAGGCCGAAGACCGGCTGTTGAGCGCCGATGCACGTCCGAGCCGCGTCGCGATCAAACTGTTCCAGCCCGATTCGGACGATCCGACTCTTTTTGAGCGCACGATCGCGGAGGCACGCAAGGCTCGCTCGATCGATCATCCGGGTGTGGTGCGTGTGTTGGATGCTGGCAGACGCGGCTCGAGCATGTTCATCGTGCTGGAGTTTGTGCGCGGAGAGACGCTCGATGTCTGGCTTGCCCACGCCGGACGAAATGCGGGGCATCGTCGAATGATCGCGCTCATGCGGGACATCGCGTCCGCTGTCGCGGCTATTCATGCGGCCGGGCTGGTGCACCGGGATCTCAAGCCGGCGAATGTTGTGGTCGGTGAGTCCGGAGAAATCAAGATTGTCGATTTCGGAGCGTCTCGTCCCCGGCTTGATCACGCCAAGCGCCAGGAAGTTCCGGATCGGTTGGGCGGCACTCTGGCATTCATGTCTCCCGAGCAGTTCCGGCTCGATCCCGATGCGGACGCCCCGATGTCGGACATCTATTCGCTGGGCGCGATGCTCTATTGGGCGTTTGTGGGCGCTTCTCCCCACGGGGGTTCGACCATCAGCGCGATGGCGGCGCTGGCCGGCGGCGAACTCGAAGCTTCGCCTGAGGAGAGCCTGCGACGCGCGGGCGTGTGTCCGCAGATTCAACGAATCATTCTCCGGGCAATCGCGCTGCGGCCCGGCGATCGCTACAAGTCGGCCGATCTTCTCGCGGCGGATCTTGAATCATGGCTTCGGCATCGCCCGATCGACTGGCAGCGCCCTGGCCCGATGGGCCGGGCCCGACTGCTGGTCTTGCGGCACCCGGTCGTGGTGAGTTTGGTGCTTTTGTGCGGGGCCCTGTCTCTTGCGGGCGGAATCGGGTGGATCAATGCGGCAAGGGCGGGGGCTGCGGCTCGCGCGAGCGAGCAGGCGGCGCAGATCGAGCACGCGAAGGTCGAGGCGACCCAGGAATGGAAGAAGAGGGCGGCCGATCAGCTCACGCGCATGCTGATGGGCTTCAGTGCCGCGAAGAACAACGGACTCGAGGCTGAGGTGTTGACCTCACTCTGGGTACTTGAATGGGTGCACGGGCCGATGCTGCTTGAGACGCCGGATCTGCTTGACAAGGTGTGGAAAAGCCGCATTGATGTGCTCGAGCGGGCGCGGGATCGCTTGCGGGCGAGCGGAAACGCGGACTCGGTTACGGCACAACTCATGATTCCTTCGCTGGCGATGTGGTACATGCGATCCGGGCAGGCGAGTCAGGCGGAACGGATTCTCGCCACTTCGGAAGAATTCTGGCGGACCAGAATCGACGATTCCGATCCCTGGTTGAGGGATCTTCGCGCCATGGCATCGGCCGCGCGGCTGGCACGTTGCATGACTGATGTGGACGCGGACGGCTCGGCGCTCGCTCGTGTTGAACGACGTGCGCTTTCAGATGAGGTAGTACGCGTGAAAGCGTGGGCCGCAACGTACGCTGCGGCAAAGATCACCGGCCCGATTCCTTCGCTCATTCAGGAAACCCTGGCAAAGGCGAACGACAGGCTCGCGCCGCGATAGACCTTCTGTGATCGGTTCGGCAAGAATTGCAGATTGGGCGGCCAGAACCGAGCTCGATCGCGTGCGGCGCAACGCGGCGCGCATAAGTTTAATTTTATTTGAAAAAACCGCATATTCTCGTTGCGCGAGCCGGAAAAAACGGACGATTGAGATATTCGATCACGCTCCCCAAAGGGAGCAAGGAGGGACTTCGAGCGCGCGGGCGCGCACGAAGAGGTTTCGGAGCGCTCGAGAGAGGTTTTGTAATCCGAGATCAATCGGACGCGATCGCTGCATCGATCGCAGGGTGTGTCGTGCTCGTTCCGGGAGAGAGAGCGACGAGGAATTTGCAGAGAGGAGCACGGGCCATGGGAAGGCAAGGAAAATCGAGTTTTGGGCCGGGCGCGCCGCCGCGTTTGCGGCTGGTGGCTGTTGAGACCCGAGAGAGCGAAATCCCCGCTGGAGAGAAGAACGGAGAGCATCCGACGCGGCGTCCTGATGGGCGAACCCCCAATCCGCGTGCCGCGGAACAGGCGCTCGCGGCGGAGATGAACATGCCGGTGGAAACGCTGGAGTTCCTGGCGAGGCGAGAGCCCTAGCCGGGAGTTGCGTGAGGGAGTGAAGGTAAGGGACTCAAAATCCCGCGATGTTGGGGAGAGCCGGGGGTTTGTGCGATCCTTTGTTGGCCCTGGAGCAATCCGGGGCCGGATCGTTTTTGGGAGCCATCTGCGCGGTCACTGCGGCGACGGTGGCATTCTGCAACACCGAGCGACAGCGACATCACGAGAAGGCAGTCCCAATCTACTCCCGTTCACAATCAAGCGTCGCAAAAACGCAACACGCCCTTGAGTGGCGCTCCGGGCCACCCGATGTTGCGTTTCATGAACACTCCCGGCAAGATTCCGCCGTTCCACGATCAGCCGCATGGTGACGAACACTCTTCGAACGGGAATGGCCGCGACGGGCTGCCGCGAAGCGTGACAAGGCCGGACAGCGCCTCGTCGCAGGTGGACCGGCTGTCGGAACTGGTGCACGAACTCGACAATTTACTGGATGGCTCACTGCGCTGCGTCAGTCTTGCGGCAAGAACTCTGGACGGTTCGGTTGGCGCGATCGGGCTGGCGGAGATCGAGTCGGTTCGCAAGCAGTTGGAGACGGCCTCAAAGGCACTCGAACGAATGGCGGGCATGGTACATGCCGCCATGCAGGGGCGCGCCATCCCGATCGGTTCCGTGCTTGATGGCGCGACGCCGGCGGTGACGCTGGCAGAAGCGATCGAGCACGCGGCGGACGTGATGCGACACGCGGCCACTGCGCACCAGACAACGATCGAACTACACATCGAAGAAGCGGTCGGGATGAATCCGTCAGGGCCGATCTATCCGGCGGTGCTCAACGCGCTAAAAAACGCGCTCGAATCGATCGAAGCGGCGGGAGGGCGGGGAACGGTGTCGGTGCATTGCCGCGCAGAGACGGGGCCGCGGACAAAGACAAAGGCGCCGGTCCAGTGGGCGTGTATCGAGATTCTCGACGACGGGGCGGGCATGCCGCGAGGCGTAACTTCGTCGCGTTTGTTCGATGCGGGGTACACGACGAAATCAGAAGGGCGCGGCATCGGGCTCGCGCTCAGCCGCAGTTTGCTTGAGCGGATGGGCGGACACGCGGAGATTTCTCCGCGCGACGATCGGTCGGATCACCGGCGCCCGGGCGCGGTGCTCACGCTCCGATTTCCCATCATCGTCTCCGAGCGCGAGGCGTCACGGGACAACAACAAGCGCAAGCGCGCCTAAGGGGTAGTCGAGCACACCATGACAACCCCCACCCCCCACCACCCCCATCCCCCTGCGACCCTCGCTGATGCGGAGTCCGGTGCGGAAAAGCCCCGGATTCTGATCGTGGACGATGACACGATTGTCGCGGAATCGCTGGCTGATTTTCTGGCACGCGATGGCTTTGAGCCGGCGACGTGCCTCTCGGCAAAGGAAGCACTGGTCACGCTGGAAAAGAGCGAGGACGGCGAGTCTCGCCCGTTCTCGCTGGCGCTGCTCGATGTATCGCTTCCCGGCATGGGAGGCATGGATCTGCTTCGCGAGATCGTCAAGAAGCGATTCGGCGCGGTGTGCATCATGCTCACGGGGTACGGGACGATTGAATCGGCGGTCGAAGCGCTGCGCATCGGTGCCAGCGATTACCTGATCAAACCGGTGGTCGACGCGGAACTGCGGATCAGCCTGCAGCGGGCGCTGCGCCAGCGGGCCTTGCTCCAGGAAAACCGCACGCTGCGGAAGCAGTTGGACGGTCGCCGCGGGCTGGAGACGATTGTCGGAGCGGATCATCGGATGCGGAAGATCTACGAACTGATCGAAGCGGTTGCCCCCAGCCGCACGACGGTGCTGATGACGGGAGAATCGGGGACGGGCAAGAGCCTGATCGCGCACGCGATCCATAAGGCAAGCCCGCGCTCGGCGCGGCCGTTTGTCGAGCTTTCCTGCGGCAGTATCCCTGAAACGTTGCTCGAAAGCGAACTGTTCGGCCATGTGAAAGGCGCGTTCACCGGGGCGCACGCCGACAAGATCGGACGCTTCCAGGCGGCGGACGGCGGAACTCTTTTTCTCGACGAGATCAACAGCGCGAGCCCGGGGATGCAGTTGAAGTTGCTGCGCGTGCTGCAGGAGCGGAAGTTTGAGCCGGTGGGTTCGACCAAGACGATCGAGGTCGATGCAAGGGTGATCCTCGCGAGTAATCAGCCGCTGGAGCAGCTGGTGGCCGATGGTCGGTTCCGGCAGGACTTGTACTACCGGATCAACGTCGTGAAGATCGAATTGCCCCCGCTGCGCGATCGTGTGAGTGATATTCCGCAGTTGGCGGAGCACTTCTTGCGGAAGCACGCGGCGGAATTGGGCAAGCAGGTGGTGGGATTCAGCCCCGAAGCGATCGCGGCGATTCAGCGATATTCATTCCCGGGCAACGTGCGTGAGTTGGCGAATGTGGTTGAGCGTGCGGCAGTCTTGTCCCGCCGTGCGACCATCGTATTGGAAGATTTGCCATCCAACGTCACCGGTCAAGAGCAGGCCAAGCCGCTGGCAATGTCGGGCGGCGCTGAAGAGCCGTGGACGCCGATGACGCTGGAAGAGGCGCTCAAGGAGCCAGAACGCCAGATCTTGCAGCGGGCGCTGAAGGCGAACAACTGGAACCGCCAGAAGACTGCCGAGCAACTCGGCGTCAATCGAACGACGCTGTACAAGCGCCTCAAAATGCTTGGTTTGCAGCCCGAAGATGAGCGAGCGGCGTAACCTCGCGCCCGAGTCAGTCGAATCCGCCTCGACGGTTCTTCTTGATCTCGCCCCGGCGCTTCTTGCCTTCGATTCTGCGTTCCTTCGACCCCCGGCTGGGCTTGGTCGCCCGACGAATCTTGGGACGCTTCATCGACACGATGAGTAGTTCGCGGAGCCTTTCGAAGCAGGCGTCGCGATTGCGCCCTTGCGAGCGTTCCTGATCGCTGTCGATGAGCAGATCACCGGAGGACGTGACCAGGTGCGGCGCGGCGTGCTTGAGGCGTTCGATCGCCTCTGAATGAATCGGGAGATCGCGGAGCGCGATGCGGAGTTGGCAGCGCGTCGCGCGCTTGTTGACGTTCTGACCGCCGGGGCCGGAACTGCTGGAAAATGACAGTTCAACCACGCCCGGATCGACGCGTACGCCGGGGGCGAGTTCGAGGCCGGTCGGAATGGGCACCGAGGAGTCGATCACGGAGGTATCAGAATAGACATGTCACACAGATAGATAATGGGAATGAGTGAAACAATCGTCCGTGCCTGATGGGTGACTTATTCGTCGTTACCGAATTCGACCCTGAACTCCAGGCCCAGATTCGGCGCGATTAGAAGAACGTGGCTGCCGAACGGCGCACGGAGAACTATTGAGTTGTGACCGCTGGTGTCGCTCGGACGGAGCTTTTCTCAATCTCACTAGGCGAAGGCCCCGATCTTGCGGGCAATTCGGCCGGGGTAAGTGACTCCCCGGCCAATGAACCGCTTGCGGCGCTATGCGCGGCCGAGAAAGGGCAGGATCACAAAGCATGTTGCGTAGAGAATGCTGAACACGACGCATACTGCGGCGGCCCGCCGGTCTCGCTTCATCAGGGCATCCACGACCACTGCGCCGAAAACACCCAACGGAAAGACGCACACAGCCGTCACCCCGAACCAAAACATGCCTCGGAAATTGATTCGACCGACACCGTGTCCGCCATCTAGATCAAGCACCACAAATGCGCACGTCATGAATAGCAGCCAGAGTATCCAATACGATCCGCGGGCAATCCGTACCCAATTCGGGAGCGGCGTCGGCCGGGTTCGCAGAGCGACGATGCTGTCTTGGTTCGAGCAAGAACATTCCGGGCAAATACCTTCGGCGTTCAATCCGTGCAGATTGTACGAACAGCTTGCACAGGGGATGTCTTCTTCGATCTTGCCGGAGTCTTGTAGCTCCACAAAGGCCTCGCTTGTCAGAGCGATTCGCACTTGACGCGCTCTCTGTTCCCGTCGCCGCGATCAAATGCCGGTTGCTTGATGGCGAAACCCCGAGCCAGACCGACGGCCGATGCGAGCCCTCGATTTGCATGGTTATTCAAAGCGCCTCACCGATACCGCCAGCTCGTGAGGTCGGCGCCGGCTGGAGCAGTTTCCTTCATGCGCTTCAGCATCTGATCCACGTACAACTGGTGATACCGCAACCGGCTGATTCCGTTGGGATTGGCGTGGTCGCCATTCCAGCAGTGCTCGGCATTGCAGCCGTAATCGACGACGCCTTCGTAGGGCGGGTTCGTGGTCTTGAGGAAATCTTCCATGAGCACGACGGCGTTGTTGAGGAAGTAGTTGTCCATCGTGCCGCAGTAGATGTGGATCTTGCCTTTGAGTTTCGGGGCAAGCGTCTGCCAATCGCGCTCCAGGATGTGGCGGAGGTCGTAGTTCTCCTTCCAGAATGCGGCGATCTTCGGATCGATCACGCCGGTGCGCTTGTCCCAGATGCGAGCGGGGTAGCCATCGGGGCCGACGGGGCTGTAGACGGCTTCCCAGATGTCCCACTGATCTCCCGAGCGGCTGTGCGTGCCGAGGACAAGTTCGCGCCGATTGGTTTCTTCGAGGCTTGAGGTGGCGATGCCATTGCCGTCGCGGGTCGCGGGGCGGGGTACGCGTGTCCAGGGGCCTTGGGCGAAATAGGCGTTGGCGTCCTTGTAGATGTTCACCGACCCGTACGCGCAGAAATCGATCGGGTCCGGGCACGCTGCGAAGCAGCCGTTGAACTGCTCGGGGTAGAACATCTGGACAGCGAGCGCCTCCCAGCCGCCGGTGCTGCCCCCGTAGGTGAAGCGCGACCAACCCTCGCCGATGCAGCGGAACTGCTTTTCGATCGCCGGTAGAAGTTCGGTCATGATCGCATCGCCGTAGGGACCGAGATTGGCGGAGTTGACGGCGTAGGAGTCGTCGTAGAACGGGTTGGCGTGCTGGACCTTTATGATGACAAAGCGCGGGAAGTCAGGACCGGTCCAATCAAGAAAAAACTGGTGGGCGAGTTGTTGCTGGATGCGGTTGTAGCCGTCCATCTTGAAGCGCTCGCTGTACTCGGGCTTGAGGTTCGGGTCGGGCGGCTCTTCCTGGAATTCACCGAAGGACGCTTCGAAGTGGCCGTGGTTCACGATGAGCGGGTAGCGGGCTTCGGGGTGCTCGTCAAAGCCTTTGGGGAGGAGGACCACAGCACCAAGGTGCATCGGCCGGCCCCAGAAATCGGTGAGCAACTTGCTCTGGATGCGGATGTGCTTGATGTAATTCGTGTCCTTCGGCGGCACGATGGGCGGGATCTCCTTGTCCAGCGTGATGCGGATCGGCTGCGAGGATGCCGAATCGACGTGAAGTTTGACGGGCGTGCTGTAGAGATTCCCGGGGGCGCTATTCCAGTGCTGTCCCTCGCCACGGTCCATGGGGAGTTTGACAGAGTGACCGTCGGAGCGGTTGAAGGTTTCGTATTTGTGGAGCAGCGCCTGAACGAAGTAGTCGCCAGCGGGGATTGATGTGAGGCTCTCGACGGGGTAGCCCAGCGCTGATTCATCGATAACGGCGGGCTTGCCGGGCGAGAGGCCGTCGGCATCCACGCCGAAGATCTGCTGGGACTTGACGCCTTCCGAAATCTGGAAGCGAGGTTCCTTCTCGCCGGAGGTGGAGATCATGAGCAGTACGCGGCCGTCGAGCGGCGTTGCGGCGAACTGATCGGCGACAACCACCTCGAAACGGAGGGGAGCCGCGAACGCGCCCGAAACGAACCCGGACATGAGCACGCAAGCGACGTGAACAGCAAAACAGTGAATACGCACCTGGAGGCTCCTGAGCGATTGCGGTGGCTCAGGTTACCGCGCTTGGAACGGCCGTGCGCGAGCCATACTCTGGATCACGCGGTCCGGCGCTTGGCTTCGAGGCTCTTGGGCGAAGGCCGCCGCACATTCTTGATGATTCCCATGATTTCCATGGCGCGGATCACGATGTAGTTGATGTCCACTTTCCACCAGGCAAGACCGTGGCGCGCGGAGGTCGGGAACGCATGGTGAGCGTTGTGCCACCCTTCGCCGAACGCGAGAATGCCGAAAATCGGGTTGTCGCGGCTGTGATCGCTCGTGCGGTACGGGCGCGTGCCCCAGATGTGACACACAGAATTGATGCACCATGTAATGTGGTGGACGACGAGCGTGCGGACCGGTCCGCCCCAGAGGAAGCCCAGGGCCGCGCCGGTCCATGTACCGGTCAGGACGCCTCCGAGGACGGTTGGGATGAGCATTCCAAGCGCAACCCACCACCAGTAGGTCCGGCTGACGAAATTGGTCACCGGGTCTTCGAGCAAGTCGGGCACATACTGTTCAAGTTCGGTCGGCGAATTGTGGAAGAGCCAGCCGACGTGGGCGTAATAAAAGCTGTAGAGGACGCCGCCGATTCCCTCGCCGTGTTCGGGATGGTGCGCGTGGGGCGAGTGCGGATCACCGGGTGCATCGGAGTGCTGATGATGCTTGCGGTGTTCGGCAACCCAGGTGGTCAGCGCCCCCTCCACCGCCATCGAACCCAGCGCTGCCCAGAAGAAGCGAACGTACGGGCCTGCGGTGAACGACTTGTGCGTGAAGAGGCGGTGGAAGCCGGTGCCGATCCCGATGCCCGTGGTGACGTACATCCCGACCATGATGGCCAGATAGGTGCCGTGAAAAGGAACCTGCCACATCGCCGCGATGACAATGGCGAGCGCGACAAACGGGAAGATCACCGTGATCAGAGTGATCAACCGGATCCGGGGCGGGCAGCCGCCTTCAAGCTCGGCTGCTTCGTGTTCTAGTTCGTTGGGCGCGGTCGAACGTGCGGTTTTGGGGGATTCGAGAACTGCGGTCGAACCCATACTTGAGGAGCCAAAATCCATGAAGCCTCCCGGCGGATGCCGGTTCGCTCTATGGAACAGGTCGCTCCGACTGCATGACGAGTATAGGACAGAAAAAACCGAATCGAGACGGAACACTCTCTTCCGCGACCGAAAGCCGAGCCATTCGATTCACACGCGTCAGGAGCACACAAGCGCGTTGTAGTACTCGACAAACTGCACGAAGTCCGCATCATCCACGACGTTGTCGGAGTTCAAGTCGGCAGGGCAACCAACGGGGGTCGGCGGATCGGCGCATTCGAGCGAGTCATATGCAAGGACAAAGATTGAAAAGTCAGCATCATCCACGTATCCGTCACCATTAAGATCGGCGAGGCAGAGGGGGGCGCCGAGCCACCATGTTTCGCCAAAACGGGCTATCGAGCTGCCTCCAAATACGACAGCCCTGCGAAGCAAAGAATCGAACACCATGGCGTGTTCCTTGCGAGGCGAAGGGGCATTCAACAACAGCCGCTTCCATTGAGTTCCGCCCCACTCCCATGTTTCGTCATTGAAGGCTGAACCGCCTGTATCCAGCGCGGCCACTCCGCCAAAAAGCACGGAAACTTGGCGCACGGTGTCATATGCCATCGAGTGATATCTTCTGGGTGCCGGTCCGCTGACGGATCGCTGGGCCCACGAAGCACCGTTCCACTCCCAAGTATCTCCGTTGTAGGCGCCGCCGTATCCGCCGAATAGCACAATCACCTTGCGTGCGACGTCGTACGACATCGCGTGATATGCGCGTGGCGAAGGTCCGCTGACATTTCGTTGCGTCCAGGTCGTTCCGTCCCACTCCCACGTTTCTCCGTTGTACGTTCCGGCGAATCCACCAAAGAGAACTGAGACCCCGCGCTCCGAGTCGAACGCCATCGCCTGACCGTACCTCGGAGAGGGTCCGCTTACGAGACGCTGCGTCCATGTGGTTCCGTTCCATTCCCAAGTCTCGCCGGACTCACTGCCTGCTAGACCACCGAAGAGCACGGTCACTCGGCGTGCGGTGTCGTAGGCCATGGAGTGATACCTTCGTGGCGAAGGTCCGCTGACCGATCGCTGCGTCCACTCCGAATTGTGCCACTCCCAGGTTTCCCCGTTATTCGTTCCGGTGTATCCGCCAAAAAGGACGGAGACGCCTCGCGAGGTGTCGAACGCCATCGAGAGCTTGTCTCGAGGTGACGGGCCGGGCGGAACCATTCGCGTCCAGGAAGTGCCATTCCACTCCCACGTGTCGTCGGAGTCGGCATTGGTATGTCCGCCAAAGAGCACTGTTTTGCCGCGGATAGAGTCGTAGGTCATGACGTGGTCATCGCGCGGAGCAGGGCCGGCGGCAGAGCGGAGGGACCATGACTGTCCGTTCCATTCCCACGTTTCGCCGTTGAACGCGCTTCCGTTGTAGCCACCGAAGAGAACGCTCACGCCGCGCCCGGTGTCAAACGCCATCGACAGGTGGCTTCTTCCTGAGGGTCCGTTGGCGAATCGCAGCTTCCAGGTCAAACCGTTCCATTCCCACGTATCGGCAAGTCTTGTGTTTTGCTGGTCAACGCCGCCGAAGAGAACGGTGACGCCTCGAACACTGTCGTAGACCATCGCGTGGCCGTTCCTGCCAGAGGGACCCGCAACGATCCGCTGCGTCCATTTGATGCCATCCCACTCCCAGGTATCGCTCATCCGGCTGGTGCCGCTCAGCCCTCCGAAGAGAACTGTGACGCCGCGTGCGGAGTCGTATGCCATCGCATGGTTTTGCCTGGGCGGAGGGCCAACGATCAGTTGCTGCGTCCAGGCTGTCCCGTTCCATTCCCAAGTTTCGGCGTCTCCCCCCAGCCCCCACGTATTGCCTCCGAACAGGACGGTTTTGGAGCGTGCAGAGTCGTAGGCCATTGCGGGCGCACCGCGCGCGGTCGGCGCGGGAACTACGAGCTGCTTCCAACAAGTTCCATCCCATTGCCATGTATCTGTGGCGTGCGGCTGACTTGTCAGTCCACCAAAGAGCACGGTTACGCCACGAGCCGTGTCAAAGGCCATCGCCGGCGAGCTCCGCGGCGGCGGCTGCAATTGGGTCCAAGAAATCGACTGACCATGTGCGGCAACTCCCATCAGAATTGCGATCGCCGAGGCGAGCAGTTTCAAGAAGCAGACAAGCCGCGATTTCGATGCAACGTGCATAATGACCCACCCCTTCGATTGTCCTTGGATATCGCGCACACAACCGATCCGCCGCCAAATCGATCCGCGGGGTACCGACCGCGCGCGTGATCGAATTGATGCACAAAGTATTCGGAAAGTTCAGACTTTGACCACACCCATCCGCTCCGCACGGTCGAACTGATAGCGTTTCGGCTGACCCGACGTGTCGGTTTCCTCAATCGTGCAAGTGCGGCGGACGAATGTGCAACAGGCACGCAGGTTTTTCAAAACTGCAAACGCCCGCGATTGCTCGCGGGCGCTGCGAATGGGCGAGGAGGGACTCGAACCCCCGTAGGCTTTCGCCAACAGATTTACAGTCTGCCCCGTTTGACCGCTCCGGCACTCGCCCGGGGTAAGGGGAAAAGTTTAGGTCGCAACGTGGCGATCGGCAAACGGATGGGAGAGGTTTTGAGGTCCGGAAAAGCACCGGTCAGCCGGCAGAAACCAACTTGACGCAAAAACACCGGCTGGGAATCTGGTGCCAACCAAAGCCGCTGACAGGAGTTGAACCTGCGACCCGCGCTTTACAAAAGCGCTGCTCTACCGGGCTGAGCTACAGCGGCGTAACAGAAAATTGTACGCGCCGACCGGGCGTTGTTCAGGCTTGGCGCTGCGGCATTCCAAAGCCACATGCACCCAAAGAAAAAGCCCAGAGACTTACGTCCCCGGGCTTTGGCTTCACGGTCAAACTCGATCATCGCTCGTTCGGCGGGATCCCCATGCCCGAGCGCTGCGGGCTGGGCGGACGCTTGGGCGTGACATAGGCCTTGGTTTCCAGTTCCTTCAGCAGTTCCGCGATCGCCACATCGAGCTGCGGATCGCCCTCGCCGTTGATCATCTTCGCGGGGTCGTCCATGACTTCGATATCCGGATCGGTACCGTGGCCTTCGATCGACCACTTGCCCTGACCGGGATTATTCGGGTCTCGCTCATAGAAGCCGAAACTCGGCACGGTGACGCCGCCGCCATCGATCAGCGGACGGTAGCCCTCGATGCCGACCAGGCCGCCCCAAGTTCGCCGACCGATCACCTTGCCCAAGCCCATGCGCTTGAAATAGCCGGGGAATGCATCGCCGCCCGAGCCGGCGAGGCCATTGGCGAGCATGACCTTGGGGCCGAAGTGCGCATCGGGTGGCCAGGGCCAATCCTTGCCGTCCTTTCGGGCCCAGTAGTTGATGTTGGGCCGGTTGAGCAGCTCGATGAATCGCGTGGGAATCTGGCCGCCGCCGTTCCAGCGTTCGTCGATAATCAGCCCGTCCATAGCGCGCTGGCCGGTGAACTGGCGCACCAGATCACTCTGGCCATCCTGACCGGTGTTCGGGACATAGATGTAGCCGATGCGCCCCTTGGACTTGTCGAAGACATACTGGCGGTTCTTTTCAATCCACGCGCGATAGCGGAGCGAGTTGTCGTTGGCAATCGGCTTGACGAGCACTTCTCGAGTGCCCCCGTCCAGCGACGCCGTCTTGCCGATCGTGAGCGTGATCGTGCGATCGGCCATGCCCTGGAACGAGGCCCAGATATCGCTCGTCGTGTCGATCGGAACACCGTTGACCGCGAGGATGAACTCGCCTTCTTTGACATCAACACCTGGTTCGCTCAGCGGCGAGCGGGCATCGGTATCCCACACGCCACCGTTGTAGATGCGTGTGATCTTGAACGCCGTCCCGTTGTCGGTTTTTTCGAGCGCGAAGTCGGCCCCGAGCAGACCGACGTTGGACCGGAGCGGGTTTTCGTATGAAACCGGCGCGTTGTACGCGTGGCCGATGTTCAATTCGCTGACCATTTCTCCGATGATGTAGTTGATGTCCTCGCGACTGACAGCGTCGTCCACCATCTTGCTGTAGTGGTCGTGCACCTTGGCCCAATCGACTCCGTGCATGTCGGGTTCGTAGAAATAATCGCGCTCGTAGCGGTATACATCACGGAGAACCTGCTTCCACTCATTGCGGAGATTGACCGTGACATTCATGCCGGTGGTCGGTACGTTGGTCGAGTTTCCACCGCCGGCCGCGGCGTCCATGACACTCAGAGACGGGCCGCGGCGGACCACGATCTTCTTGCCATCAGCCGACAACTGGAATCCGGTTGCCGCAGTCACGGCCTTCTCTTCCTTCTTGTCGTCCTTGATGTCGAAGATCTTGACGCCCTGATTTCCCTGACCCGTACCGGCGCGAACGTACATGAGTTTGTCGTCGTTCGTGACGCGGAGGTTGTAGAAGCGGCCCGGAGGCACGGGAAGCCGCATGGCTCGATTCTCCATGTCGGCCAGATCGATCTTCACTTCCTTGGCGCCGTCTTTCTTGGCGTCGTCCTTCTTGGAATCCGACTTTGATGCGACAGACGAATCACCGGAGGAAGACCGGCTCAAGACGAGCGTGCCCGACATCGGACCCATGCTCCAGGTTCCTTCGAACGATCCGTTGGAGATTTTTCCGACGATAGTGCTGGGGCCGTTGGGAGTGCCGATGGTGAACGTAAGTTCGCCCGTTCCCTTGTCGTACTTGCCCGACTGGATATCCATGTTTCCCATTTGACCGCTCAGCGATCCGGTGATGGAACCGTCGGATGCCATCTTCAGGTTCATCGTGATCGGCATGCCACCGGGCGGGATGGGCGAGCCCTCCGGACCTTTGACGGTGCCCGACCAGGAACCCGAGACGCCGTCGTCGGCGGACGCACCCGCATCGTGCTTCTTGTCACCGTTGCCGTTTTCCTTCTTTTCTTCCTTCTTTTCGGCCTTGGGCGTTTCTTCTTTGAATGTCTCTTCGTCGCTCACGACAAGCCAAGGGCTCTTGACGTCGGCGCGCAGAGGCAGGAGGTGGAGAACACCGGTGTCGGTGTAGATCCAAGTCGTATCTTGCGGCACCTGGCTGTACTCGGGACCGGTGATGTTGCGGGCGGAAGTGAAGTAGAGGAAATCGCCCTTGCGATCGAACGCCGGATCGCTGCTATCGAACATCGGGTTCGTCACGCGCGTCTTCTCGCCCGTCTTGATGTTGTAGAGCCAGATGCTCTGATTGGGGATGTTCTCGTCGGCGCGGTCATAGGCGATCCAGTTCGAATCGCTGCTGAACGAGACCGAGGGTGCACCACCGGCCCACGGATCACGGTCGATGACGACCAGGCGGGCGTTCTCAACTTCCAGAAGGTACAACTTGCCGGTTTGCTCATAAAACGTGATGTACTTGGAATCGGGCGACCAGCGGATCGTGCTGCGCTGCCCCTCGCCGAGGGAGGTCAGCTTGCGGGGCTTGGCGCGCTCGGCCTTTTTTGATTCGTCGGCCTGTCCGCCGGCCTTCGCGTCGGATTTCTCCGCGCCCGCGCTGTCCGCCGCATCGTCTGCCTTCTCATCCGGCTTGGCGTCGGGGGCCTTGGCGTCTCCGGCCTTGCCGTCCTTCTTGCCGTCTTTCTTCTCGTCCTTCTTCTCGGGAGCCTTTGCGTCGGAAGGACGCACCCAAAGTTCGTATTCGCCCGATTCATCGGTGAAGTACGCCAGCCACCGCCCATCGGGCGACCATTCGGCCTCTCGCTCGTTGATGGCTTCTGTGCGGGTCAGGTTGCGGACGACACCGTCTTTGGCCGGCGCCGTCCAGATGTCGCCTCGGGCGACAACCGCGACTCGTTTTCCGGTAGGCGAGATGGAAGCATCGGTCAGGTTCTTCCCCGCGTCAAACGTGCGCGGCCGAATAGAAGGGCGATCTCCCGGAATCGTCACGTTCACTTGGCGCGACTTGCCGGATCCCAAGTCGAGCACCTGAAGCCCCGTGCCGAGCTGGAAGATGATCTCGCCCTTGCCATCCGGGCCGGGTCCGATCGAAGGGAAGCGCACATCGTCATCCGTGAAGTTCGTGATCTGGGTGCGCTTGCCCGAAGCGATGTCGTACGACCAGACGTTGAGCCGATGCTCGGGGCCTTGATCGGACGTGTAATAGACGACTTCGCCCTTTCCGGCGGGGTTGAACATCGGGAAGGTGTCGGTGCCTTCCCAATCGGTGATGAGTTTGGAACTGTTGTCCTTGAGATTGAAGAGCCAGATATCGGTGGCCATCCCGCCGCGATAGCGCTTCCAGGTGCGGAAGTCGGTTGTGTGCGGGATGTAGGCGATCTGCGAGCCATCGGGGCTCACGGACGCAAAGGTGCCGTAGGGCATGGGGAACTGCGTGGGCATGCCCCCTTCGGGCGCGACGTGAAACAGTTTGTTCTGTCGGCCCATGCCGGTGATGTTCCCGGCAAAGAACACGATTTCGTTCTGATTGGTCCAGCCGACGGGCATGGGAGGGCTGGCGAAATTCGTTACGCGAGTCGAAACGCCTCCCGCAACCGGGATGGTGTACAGGCTCTGCACACCGTCGTAGTCGGCGCTGAACACGATCTGGGAGCCGTCGGGGTTGAAGCGCGGGAACATCTCGATCCCGGCAGGGGTGGAGAGCGGCGTCGCGGCTCCACCGTCGCGCGGTGCAGTCCATACGTCGTTCGCGTAGACAAATGCGATGCGGTCTTTGCTGATCGCAGGGAACCGCAACATGACACCGCTGGGCGAGACGTCGGCGAGGGCCGAGGTCGCCGCGCCGGCGCAGACGACGATGAGCAAGCCGATCGCACAAGACCGAACGTTTCGATATGCCTTCAAGAGACTGACCTCCGGAGTTTGAGACTGTTCGTGACGGGACAGGAGTCTAATTGGTGAATCGCGGTGTGTTCTTGCCGCGGCACGTCTTCTGTGCCGCAGTCATACCGATGAGGTGCGCAGGCGTGGCATTTCCTGCAGAAAGTCGAGGGGAACCGTCCAAAGCCGAATCGAGACTCGGCAAAATCGCCCAGACCGCAAAACGAACACGACCCCGACGGAGCCGGGGTCGGTCGAAAATGGGCGATACTGGGCTCGAACCAGTGACCTCATGCGTGTCATGCATGCGCGCTAGCCAACTGCGCCAATCGCCCGATCCTTCGGGCAGGATAGTAGTAGGCATCGCAAGCCGGTTCAAACGCCCGATCGAGTCGATGGCGAGCACTCGCCAACGTCGGTGAATTCCCGAATGATCAGTGATTTTGCCTCAACGGCGGCAGAGAAACCCGGCGATTGGCAGCTCGACTGCAGATGGCAGACTCGAACCAAGAACAGTCTGCTGAGACAGGCCGACGAGTAGCCGAGTGCCGAAGATTCCGTTCCGGCCAAACGCGGTTGGACTCCACTTGCGCGATCGCTACGAAACGTCGCGGAACTCCCCGCGCAACGGTGGAAAGAAATTCTGTACTTCCACAGGCGTCCTCCTGATTGGCCGCGGCGGACCTCGCCGGACCAACAAGGATCAAGCCTGGCCGTGCGTCGATCGCCCCATCGGCTCGCTACTCGCTCACGGCAAGGGCCGCCGTCGCGTCGAGGCTGCCACCGCTGCCAGCACGAATAGACACGATGTTGCGCCAGTTGGAACAACGAATCCGGCGCCAGGATCGATCGGATACTCGTGATCGGTGTACGCCGGAACTCCTGCCGGGATCGCGGCAAAGATGCCCGCCCAAGGTCCGGCCATCGGATCGCCGGGTACCGATTCAATCGGCTTGTGAGTGCGAACTTCTGATAACTCAAGCCACGAGACTTGCACCGACAACTCCGCAACCGACAAAGGCGAACTTCCGGGCGCAAGGCTGGACGAGTACGCGGGCGCGCAGACCAAGCCCTCGGCGCTCGGCCCCCCCGACATCTGGCGAGAAACAGACGAAAGCGCTCCGATGCCAACGCCCCAGTTTCGACCAGCCCCGGCGGAATCGGATCCGACTCCCGAGGCGCTTCCCGCGGAAGTGCCGACCATTCCCAGAATCGATGGCCAAACCGGGAGAAGTGTGAGTTTCAGCATGATCTTTTCCTTTCGTGAAACTGCCCTTGTGCGGCCTGGGGAAATCCCCGCGAGCTGCACGCCACCCGAACTTTCAAACCCGGGCCGAGGCTTTCGCGCCGGCCGGAGCTCTCCTCGCTCGTCGATTGGTGAGCGAGAGGATCGATGCACTCCATACCGCGTTGCGGTCGAGCGAGGAGAAGAAGGACAATCAGTGTCGACGACGGCGGATCATGGCGAGACCGCCTAGGCCAACCAGCGCCAGGCTTCCTGGTGTCGGCACCAATTGGTCCTGCGGCAGTCCGCTTTGCGCGTTTCCTGTGATCGCATAAAGATTGAACGACTTGCTGCCATCGAGTTCGTTAAGCCAGATTTGAGCCAGCGCCGTGGCAACGATGCCGTCGAAGATCTTGAAGTCTCCCAGAGCCACGTTGAGGGAGTTGACCGTGAGATCTTCGAAAACGATCTCCCAAACAGCCATTTGGAACGCTCCGTACTGGTCATTGGTCGAAAGTCCACTGTGATGGCGCGCCCAGAGTTCCCCCAGCAGCGCGGCCTTGGCAGCGCCCATGGGATACGGGGAATTGCCGGGCGGCGTCGGTGCGTTCGGCAGCGCCGTCTTGTCCCACCCGTACGTCGAATTCACCGAGACGGTTTTCTGAAGGTCGATGCAGAACGTTGTGAAGGTGTCGCCAACGTTTCCGAAAAACGGGTCGGTCGTGCTGCCACCCGTGCGCTTGAAGTTGAACCCCCCCGCGTACGCCGTCTGCAGCGCACCGTTATTTATGGAGTACCAAACCTGTACGCCAGGAGCCACTCCGAGAAACTTTGCGTCGATGTACGCGCCGGAAGCAGCGCCGGCCAGGCCGGCAACAACGAACGAAGACAAAGCGATGCGAGAGAAAGTCATGTGAATTCCCCTTACCCAACGGCATTGGCGAGCGACCGATCCCTCACGCTGCCGCACGCGACGGAACGTCGGACCTCCACTTGGAGTCCGATTTGAAGAATCCACTGGGGCGCGTCTCCGCGCCCGAACGGGTGATTGTGCAAGCCATTCACCGGCAAAACCCTGGCCGAAGCTTTCGCGCCGGCCGGAGCTCTCCTCGCTCGTCGATTGGTGAGCGAGGGAATCGAACACTCAATGCCGCAAGGTGCGGTTGAGCGAGGAGATGAATCGGGAATCAGCGACGGCGACGGACGAAGGCCAAGCCGCCTAGGCCGCAGAGCGCGAGGCTGCCGGGGGTCGGGACGAGCTGGTCCTGCGGGTTGCCTTCATTCGAGATGCCGGTGAGGGCGTAGAGGCCGCCATAGGCCGCTTCGGAAGCAACCGTGCTGAGCCATGTATTCGCGAGACTGCGCGCACCTGCTCCGCCGGTCGCGTAAAAGGTGCCGTTGTCAATATCCAGCGTGCCGCTGTTCTCGAACACAATTTCCCACACGGCCAACTGAAAAGCACCGAACTCATTAGCGGTTGAGAGGCCGCTGCGATGCGCGCCCCAGAGTTTGCCGAGCAAATCCGCCTTCACCGACCCCATGGGATAATTCGTGTTGCCGCTCGGAGTGGGTGCGTTCGGGAGCGCAGTCTGGTCCCAGCCATAGGTCGGTCCGGATCCGACAGTCTTAAAGATGTCGATGCAGAAAGTCACATAGTTGCCACTGACATACGGGTCGGTTGCGGTTCCGGCGACGCGCGAGAAGTTGAAGCCGCCGGCCTGCGTATTCAGGCTCTGGGAATTCGTGGTGTCGTTAATGGAAACGCTCACCCCAGGAGTCACACCGGTGAACGTCGCGGTGACATACGCAGCGGACGCCGCGCTGGCCAGACCCGCAACAACAACAGACGACAAAGCGATGCGAGAAAGAGACATAAGAATCCCCTTACCAATCGGCATTCACGAACGCACGTCATCCCGCGCTGCCGCCGGCGAGAAGACGTAAGGCTTCAAACTTTGAAGCCCGTTTGAGGAATCCCGCCGGGCGTGTTTCCACAACCCGAAGAGCAGAGAGGCTGTTTTTCCAATCCCGTCGATGCACCGCCGTGCACCGACGAGCGGAGAAGAGAGAGACCTTGGCTTTCCAATCCCGCCAAATCTGCTTTCGCGATCCGGCGAGGACGACTTTCGAAGGGCCGCTGCCCTACGGGGTAACTTCCATCAACCCTGCACCATCAATCGCTGCGACCTCGAGCCTGGCGAGCGGCCGCGGCCCGCAAGGCGGACCGGCAATCCCTCGCGGGCCCGCGTTTCGATCACCTGCATCACCTTGGCTCGCATGTTCGCGTTCGAGCGGATGGCAACCCAAAGGAGCTGCTCAGCAGTGAAGTCATTCAGCATTGAGATCGTGTCGGATCGCATGGATGAACTCCTCAGAAAAGACAAGCGAATGGAACCCGTGACTCCTGATGCGGCCTCAGGCAGAAACACCTCGGACTTGAAACGGCGGCTCGTGGATGTGAAGCCGCTCGATTCGGCGGACGAAGGGCGCGATGCGCGAACCGGCTCGGCGCGGCGCGCACGAAAGGGGTGTCAGATTGGAGCAATCGGAAGCGACGGATTGAGGCGCTGCTTCCAGGAACTCAACTTGTCCATCCGCCTGGTCTGCCGCCCCGTCATCTATTCGTTCGTTCGCTTGCTGGTTCGAATCTGTCGCTACTGGCAATTCGTTAGATCGGCTTGTTCCATCAACACCGGATTCGCGTGCGACCAGCTCCCTCAGTGCGTCGCGAATCTCCGGGCAATCGCGGAGAACCAGTATGCCGCGCCGGCTGAATTCGGCGCAATCTTCCGCCGGGACGCTGTGCAGCACGACAATCCGGCGCAGACTGGAGAGCGTGCCTGCAATCTTCAGCAACGACTCCAGCTTCGGCGATCGGGCGTCGCCCAGAAGCGTCAGGATGCTGGAGGACCGCGACTGCACAATCGATCTGATCGAGCAGGCAGCGGTATCCGACTCGCGAACAACCAGAAGCACCGAATCACTTCCCAGGATTTCGCGAAGCGAACGCTCCTCACTTGGGCGCCGCGGCGAATCAATGAGCAGCCCCGCCCAGTTCTGATTTGAGTTGTCGTCGCGATGGCTCATGCCACTGCAATTGCAACTCATGTGCCAATTGCGCGCGAAGAGCGTTTCGATCGCCGTTCACGATCTCGGCCGCTTTGGTGCACACGAGTGTGGCCCTCGGTCACACTTGTCGCGCGACTCCTGTGACAATTCCGCAGGTTCTTCGCGCGCATGAAAATACAGATCGCCGACGTGAGCCTTCAACTCGCGCCGACGACCTGTGGGAGAGACCCTCTTTGCCTTTCTTGGCTATGCCGTCTGCTGTACTTGCTCGCGAAGATGCAGCCGATCCATCATGCGGTACAGTTGCCGCCGATCGATCCCGAGCCGACGCGCGGCAGCGGAAAGATTGCCCCCCGATGCGGAAATCGCGAAGCGAACGGTTTCCGCGCTCGACCGCTCGAGCAGATTCACATCGGAACGCGGAGTACCCGCCGTGTTCAACTCCATGTGCGCGGGCTCGATGATTTCGCCCGAACATAGGACGGCAGCGCGCTCGATGCACGTCGCCATTTGCCGGACGTTGCCCGGCCAATGGCAAAGTAAGAGCGCGTCAAGCGCCGCGGACGAAAACTCCCGGCGGACTCCCAGCGTCGAAGCGATATTCTGAAGCAGCGACTGGGCGATGATCGGGATGTCTTCGGCACACTCTCGCAGCGGCGGCATGGAAATGCGGATCACGTCGAGGCGATAGAGCAGATCGCGCCGAAACTGGCCCGCTTCTGTCATGGCCGACAGATCCCGGTGCGTTGCCGCCACAATCCGGATATCCACAGGGATCGGCCTGGTGCATCCAACGGGAAGCACCGTCCGCTCCTGCAGCAGCCGCAGCATTTTTGCCTGCTCCGGAGCCGGCAATTCCCCGAGTTCGTCGAGAAACACCGTGCCGCCGTGCGCAGATCGAATCAAACCCTGCGTGCTGGTGATCGCACCCGAAAACGCGCCCTTCTCATGCCCGAAGAGAAGAGATTCGAAGAGCGTTTCGGTCAGCACGGTGCAATCCACCGTGACAAACGGCCCGTTCGCCCGTGGGCTGTGCTCGTGGATCGCCCTGGCGACCAGTTCCTTTCCGGTCCCGCTCTCCCCGTGAATAAGCACCGTCGATGGAAACGTCGCGGCCGTTTTCACGATGTCGCGTATCCGACAAATCGCGGGTGAACGTCCAACCAACCGGCGAATCGCCGGAGCCTCTTCGAGTATTAGCATGTCCCGCCACCCCTTGTCTCAACTCCGCTGCATGATTCGTCCCTATCCGAACCCCGCAGCAACTGTCAGAACCCCACACAACAATCTACCCAAATGTTGCGCCTCGTTGGACCGGATTTGTTCACGAAAATAAAAAAATCCGCGCCCGCATCTTGTGCTCTTTGCAATTTGGAAGGGTTCCTAGGGAAAGGACCCCAAGAACACCGAGAAACGTGCGCAGCAAATGCCTGGCTTGCACCTTGGCTTGATTTGGATATCCGTTCACGGCCTTTGCCGGGCGAGCAAATACTCGAGCGGGTCTGCGCGCGCACACGACGCTGCCCCCCACTTCTGGCTATTACTGCTGCGCCGCAACCACGACACGACGCTTCATATCTGAAACCCACGTCCCACCGGGCTTCTCGATTGTGACCGCGAAGAGCGCGGGCGGTCCGACATGTATCCGAGGTGCAATTTCTACGATCAATTCATCGCCCAGCCGTTCCGTACGAACTTCTCCCTGCCACCCCGATGACTCACCCGTGCCGTTAAAAATGCCGCCGCTCACTCGCTGATCGAGCCCGCGTTCGTCCACAACCCAGAGCTGGTACTGCTCTTTCGTCGGATCGTTCTGCGGCAGGCCGCGGAAGGTCATGTATCCCCTTTGCCCATCTTCGCTCCAGACGACTTCGCCCTTCACGCCCTTGATTTCAGGGTTGTCCCAGTCCGACCAGGAAAAACGCTTCGCATCCGGCGACTTCGATACCGATTCGCGCAACGACGCCAGAGTCACCCGCGCCGACAGCGGCGCCTGACGGCTCGCAAAGATCTGGATCCATCCAATCGCGGCAAATGCCAGGCACGCCGCCGCCGCCATCCACCCAAGCCACGCGCTGCTGATCCGCCGCGGTCGGGGATAGTTCGCCTCAGATTCCGTCATTCGCAGCGCCGGCGCACCCATCACGTTGCGACCGTTTTCCATTTCGCGCGCAAACACTTCCGCGGCCTGCGCGACACGCGTGTACACAGATGCCGGGGGCCTGCCGGCAGGATCAGCCAGAGCGAGCATCGCGACTCCGGCCGCGAGATCGAAGGAGTCGTCTTCTTCCAATCCGGCCTTCCGCAGGAGTTCGTCCAACTTGGCCTGATCGGGGACTTCAAGACCGAAAAGGGCTCGGTCCGCGAGAAGTTCGTGCAGCAATTCGAGATCTTCTGGCGGCAACGGCGGGACATTGGGACCGGAGCGTGACTTCATGAGTTCACCTCCTGTCCCGCAGCCCTGGGACCACTCAGCATCTCGCGGATTCGCATGAGCCCGCGCCGCGCGTGGGTCTTCACCGTCCCCAGCGGAAGACCCGTTGCGCTGGAGATTTTTTCGTGAGAAAGCCCCTGCAGCAGCGACAGGCGAAGCACGCGCTGCTGCTCGGCACTGAGGTCCTCCATGGCGCGCATTGCAATACTCGCCTCTTCACTCATTTCGGTCTTTGGAGCCTCATTCCTGATCGGCGACGATTCATCCAGCGGAGCGCGATCGCGCTGACGCGACATCCGGCGGCGGCGGTCGATGAGACGGCGCCGGGCGATCATCGCCACGAACGCGGTTTCGGACGCGATATCCGGATCAAACCGGAACGCGTTACGCCAGAGTTCGACGAAAATTTCCTGAACCGCATCCTCCGCGTCCGCCCCGTTCAGACTCATTCGTCGCGTCAGCGACCACACGAGCCCGGCGTAACGATCGATGCACGCCTGCACAGCGGCCTTGTCTCCCGATGCGATGCGTTGGAGAATCGGCTGATCCAAGTCGCTGGCGCACTCCTGGGGCTTCACATCAAGGCGCCTCGATCTGCAGATCGGACGACCGGTCGGATCATACCGGGTCCGGCGGCACGTGCATCGGGACATATCGCGTGCGCCACCAGAGCCTGCGCTCTTTTCTGATGAGCTGCGCGCATGGGGGGTTTGCTCGCGGACAAACATTTTTTCTTTACCATTGCTGAAAGCACGATGCCCGCTATCGATTCGATCGGGAGCCACCTTCAGATGTCAGGGTGGACAAACTCATCCTCCGCAGAGCCAATCAGAACGCCCCGACCGCCCTGGTGGGCGGTGCGGGGCCTTCCGAGAATCATCGAGGATTTCGCCCGGCATACCCGCTGCCGCTCAGTTCGGCAGAAGCACCGTATCGATCACGTGGATCACGCCGTTCGAGGCTTCTACATCGGCCTTGACGACTGTGGCGCCATCGATCATCACCGTGCCCCCCTTCGAGGTAATGTGAACGCTCTGACCCTGGGCGGTCTTTGCCGTGCCAGCCTTGATCGCCTGATCGCTGAAAATGCGTCCCTTCACAACATGAAACTTGAGAATTGCCGCCAGCTTCGCCTTGTTCTCCGGCTTTGCCAGGCTTTCGAGCGTTGCCGGATCGAGCTTCGCGAACGCTTCATCGGTCGGGGCGAAAACGGTAAATGGGCCCGCTCCGTTCAGCGGCTCCACCCAATCCGCGGCTTTCAGCAAACGACAAAGCGTGTTGAAATTGCCCGCTTTCATCGCAACCTCGACCACGGTCTTGTCTGTTGGCAGAAGCACGGTGTCGATCGCGTGGATGACGCCGTTGCTCGCAACCACATCGGCCATGACGACGGTCGCGTTGTCGACTCGAACCGTGCCGTTCTTTACAACCACATCGAGCCGCTGCCCGTTCACAGTTGGTACTTCCATTGTGCGAACGTCTTTGGAAAGCACCTTCGAAGGAACCACGTGATAGGTCAGAATCGCAACAAGCTTTCCTTTGTTCTCCGGCTTGAGCAGCTCCTCCACAGTTCCCGTGCCAAGCTTCTCGAATGCCTCGTCGGTGGGAGCAAAGACCGTGAACGGCCCACTGCCCTTGAGAGTCTCCACAAGGCCGGCCGCCTCAATCGCCGCGTACAGCGTCTTGAATTTTCCGGCGCCCGCGGCAGTCTCGATGATGTCTTTTTCCGACCCATGAACGCCCGACTTGTCGTCGCGCTGATGCGCCGCCCGGGTGATAGTCACCTTCTGCTCCCCCGAGCGGCCGTCCGAACTTGAGGAACAGCCGTCACCAAGCGCCCAAGTGCCTCCGCTCGCCATCGTCATCGCCAACGCAAAAAAATGAGCCGTTTTCATCAGAGAACCTCCAATGCGCTCAGAGCCACCGCACGGCACCGCGCCGCCTTGACCCCACGCTGTGTTGTGTGCGATCCCGCCGGTGGACCCGCCGCGGGATTCACGCATGGTTCCGATCATCGCGTCCATCCGGATTCACGCGACTCGGAAAAAGATGCGGCCCGTCCGAAAAGGACGGGCCGCCAGAAAAACCGGAATTTCCTGAATCCGCTCAGCGGCTGAGAATGATGATCTCAACGCGCCGGCTCTCGGCCTTGCTCTTCTTGAGGTTCTGCGCGCCGCGCCCATAAGCGCTCAGTCGCGAGGAACTCACACCCTTCGATTCGAGATACTTCTCAACCGAGCGGGCGCGTGCTTCTGAAAGCGCCTCGTTCGAGCCCCACTTGCTCTTGCGGATCGGATCGCTATCTGTGTAGCCATCCACACGCACGCTGAATCGGGCGTACCTGTTGCTCTTCAGTTCCGCGGCAACCTTGTCCAGAGTCTTTTTCGAGGTTGCCTTCAAGTCCGCCGAGCCGGAACCAAAGAGCACATCGCCGGCGACCGTCAGGCGTTCGCCTTCGGATGTGCTGTCGTGACGGATGTCCGGATCACTAAAGTCTCCACTCCGAGCGCCGCCGCCGCCAGCCATATCGGCCGGCGCCACCTGCATCTGCTGCGGCTGCGCGGTCTGGCTCCTTTGAAGTTCGGCGATCGTCGCATCGCGCTCACGCAGCGATTGCTCCAACTGCGCGTTCTTGGTTCGCAGTTCGTTTGCTTCCGTCGCTTCGGCTTCGGCCTGTTTGTTGTTCTGGCAGCCACCAGTTCCAAGGCCAAGCGCCAAGGTGCTTGCCAGAATGCCCATCGTCAATGCCCGTTTCCACATGCCTTCCATGTCCATTACTCCCTGATCCGTGCTTGTGCTTCCCGTTTGATCAATCGACGCGACCGGCGACAAACGCCGGGACGCCGCTCTCGACGCTCCCGCCCACTGCGGCCGCGCCCCTCTTCTGGTGAGCGCAAGATTATCGGAGATTGCGCACCATTTCCCGCAGATTGGGGGCTTTCGCGGCACAATCTGCCGCAACCGACACAATTCGACAAGTCGTGGACATCCTGTCGGTTACGGCAATTGGACCGGCGTCCGAAGCAATTTGGACAAGCCGAGTTCAACAAGCGGCCGTAACAACACCACGAGAACCGATGCCACCGCGAGGTGCGGCCCATACGGCAACTGGCGCCGAAGCCCCCCGAAAACCGCTCCCATCAGAGCCCACGCAACGCCGACAAAGGCCGCCAAAAAGAAGGCAATCACCGCATCAATCCACCCGAGACAGGCCCCCACCGCCGCCATCAGGTGGACGTCGCCCAACCCCATCGCCTCTTTGCCAAAGCCGAGCGATCCGAACACCCGGATAAACCAGGCCACTCCACCGCCAACGAGATACCCCAGCAACACGCCGGAAAGAGCCGCCAACCAGAGTGGTACCGGAAAGGAAGTAACAAATCCGCCGCTCACCGGATCAAACGACCACCCAGCGGTCAGCGCGATCACGCGTTCGGCACCCCAGCCGCCGATGATCGCCCCGAGCACCGGAGGGGCGAGGAATGCCAGCTCTTTCACCATTTCGCGACGGGCATGGGGGTAGCGGATCCAGAGTTCCTGCTGGTCGGGCTGCTCCCCCGCTGTCGCCGCGGCTTCGGTCGCCTTCTTTTCCCATTCCTCGTAGTCGCCGAAACTCCGGGTGATCAGACCGGTGCCGAGCAGCACGAGCGATCCAAGCAACCCGATTGCACCTCCAACGCTGAAGCCCACCCAGTACCAGCCGTTGGGACCGGGAGTTGGAATCACCCAATCCCAACCGGGGGCGGTCCGCCAGAGGTGTCCCTTGGACAGTTCGACGTAAAGAGCCGCGAGCGGATGAATGACCAGAGCCGCAGCGGCCGGAACCCACGCGAGGACAAGCGGGATGGTAAAGGTCTTGGCGTCGACGATGGTCATCGCAACCAGACAGCCGAGCAGTATGAGAAAGAGCAGGAAGATCGGCCAGGTCTGCGCGAGCGGGTAGGTGAATCCTGTCGATGTCCCGGCCCACGGAGGTGCGACATGGCCGATTGCGATGCCGAGGAATCGCGCGTCCGGGGGCGTGAGGTACCAAAGGACGTAAAAACCCGCAAAGAGCACCGCCACGACGAATTCCACGATCGGGTATTCGGCGGAGATTTTCGACCGGCAGAAGCGGCATCGCCCGCCCAGAAACAGCCAGCCGAAGATCGGAATGTTTTCGCGCCAGGTCAGCCGGGTTTCGCAGGTAGGGCAGCGGCTTGGGGGCGTGACGACGCTCAAACCGAGCGGCAGGCGGTACACCAAAACATTGATCAACGAACCGGCACTGGCACCAAGCGCGAAAAACCAGAGCACCTGCGCAACGGTGAAAGAGGCGATCATCATGTCGGTAATCGTCGGCAGGGCGGCATCTCCTCCCGCGTTCTATCGGGCGGGCCGGGGGGCTGGGTCTAGTCGGGCAGGGTCCAGTGCCGCCTGATTTACTCCGAATCGCCCCGGGCGGACGGTTTCAGATCCTTGGTGAGCATTTCTATCCGCTGCTCGGCATTGGCCAGCACTTCGCGGCAGCGCTTGATGAGTCGGACCCCCCGCTCGTACTCGGTCAGCGATTTTTCCAGCCCGATTTCTCCTGCCTCGATGGACTCGATGACCGCCTCAACCTGCGCAAGCGCATCCTCGAACGAGAGTTCGGCATCGGCTTTTTCGGAATGGTCGGGCCGCTTTGCCATGGGTCAGATTATGCCCCGTCCATCTCAAAAGAGGTCGGGCTGATTGTCGTCTTGTTTGGCTTTGGAGGGTTTTCGAATTGGAGCAGAGCCGCCGACGGTGCTTTCGATGGAACCGTCGGAGACGCGGGTGCGGAGTCGGTCGCCGGTTCGGACCTCGCCGATTCTTCGGACAAGTTTGCCGCGTGCATCGAGCGTAATCGAGAAACCCCTCTCGAGCACGCGGACGGGCGCCACGGCAGTCAGGTGCTTCTCAACGGATTCGATTTCCGTCGCGCGCCGAACGAGGGCAGCGCGGAGCGCCGCCACGAGCCGTGCCGATACATCGGCCAGATCGATGTCGATTGCCGAATCGATCGCCCGTTGCAATCGCTCCGACGCCCCATCGAGGCGGGCGATCATCCGGGCGTGGACCGCCTGCGGGCGCAATCGTTCCAATCGCAATTCCAGACCGGTGATGTTGCGCTGGGCCGTGCGGGTGCGGGCGAGGACGCCCGCGCTCAGTTTGTGCGAGAGCACACTGCAGTTGCGTTCCGCGATTTGCGCATTTCGCGAAAGGGAACTTCCGAGCCGCCGCAACGTCGAATCCAGTTGGCGCGAGAGTTCGGCTTTATCGGGGATCAGTCGCATCGCGGCCTGGGTGGGCGTGGCGCAGCGTTCATCCGCGACGAGTTCGGCGATGGTGGTGTCGGTCTCGTGGCCTATCGCCGCGACGAGCGCGATCTCACATCGAAAGATCGCGTCCGCGACGACTCGCTCGTTAAAGCACCAGAGATCTTCCTTGCTGCCTCCCCCACGCGTGAGAATCGCGGCGTCGATTCCGAGGCGATGGTGGTTCTTTGAAAGCAATTCAATCGCGCGGGCGATGATCGGCGCCGCGTCCGGACCCTGCACGGGGACATCGATGACGATGAGTTCCACCGCCGGGCAGCGTCGATTTCGCGTGTTGATCACGTCCTGCAATGCCGCGGCCGAGCGGCTCGTCAGGATCGCAATCCGTCGCGGAAATCGGGGGAGCACTTTCTTTCGCTCGATCTCGAAGTAGCCTTGAGACTTCAGTGCCGCGCTCAACTCGCGGAACGCACGATCGAGCGGCCCCTCGCCCGCCCGCTCCAGCGAGTCCAAGATGAACGAAACCTTGCCGCCCTTGGAATAGAACTCGACTCGGCCTTTGACGATCACCTGCTCGCCATCGCGAAGAGGCGGATTCACCCGCCGGGCAGCGGACGCAAACATGACGCAGTTCACCACCGCGCCCTCATCCTTCAAGTCAAAGTACCAGTGCGTCCGGTCGCGAAATCCGCTGACTTCGCCCATCACGCGCACGGCGCCCGCAATTCCCTTACGCAAGGCACCATCGATTTCACCCGCAAGATGCGAAACCGTCCACGGTGCATCGCCGACCTGGGCCGGCGGTGCAACAACCCGCTTGGGCGCCGCCATCTTCGATGGATCAAATGGAAGCCGCTCGGTCAACGCGACGAGTGTACTCGCCGCCGGTGCCGAGCGGTCCCACTGATCTCCCTGCCGGGGCTCCCGGCGCGGGCGGAACGGAAGTGCTTGCGGGAGCTAGCGAGCCGCGACTTTCTTCGTCTGGTCATCGCGCCCCTCCTTGGCATTGGTGCTGGAATTGCCGCTCGCGATTCTCGCGTCACCGGCTTTGGCTCGCGCGGCGGCCTGCGCCAGCGCGTCCTTGTCGGCGACGGGAGGCAACGAAACCCGCGCGTTGCCCTTCACGATTTCCTTCGCGATCGCCGCGATCTCCAGATCGTGGGCTGAAGGCTGCACCGAGCGAACCTGCATTTTCTGCTTGAACCGGGGCTGATCGACCGGGCGCTCCATGACGGTGACGGGCTTGATCGCACCGCCCGCGTTTGCCTGTTCTTCCGGATAGCCGTACCCGGTGAACGTGCGCACGCTATAGGTGTACCCGCGTTCGCGAAGCCAGTTCTGCCGGCCCTCTTCCAATTCTGCCCAGATGTACTGATTGGTCATGCCGTACTCGCGGATCCAATCCCGCGTGGCGGCGTCGAGTGCATCGATGGGCATTTCGGCCGGATCGATCCTCTGCCAGGGCGAGATCGCCGCGATAAAGCCCGACGAGAGACGCACGTACACGACGCTGTCGTCGCTCTCGGGCGCGCCATAAGCATTCTGCCCCGGGCTGAATGCCGACCGCGTCGCGAGCGGATAGTCGCCTCCCACTTGCCCGAACTGCACCCATTCCTTTCCGCCAAAGCCGGGGCGGCGGACGTCGTCGACTCCCTGATTGAACGGGATGGGTGAAGCGAGGAACGGGCTGCTGGTCTCCGGGCAGATCGCGACCGGGCTGGGGTTGATATCGAGCGTCGGCTGATAAGGCACGGGCTGGGCGCCCATTCCGGCGGAAAGTGCAATGGCGGCAGGAAGCATGTTTCACGTCTCCAATTGTCGGGCCTGCGCGGTTCGCACCGGCTCACAACTCAAGCATGGCCCAGATTGAGCGTTCGGCCACAGAACCGTTGAGACCGTCACAGCTTCGCGCGGCGCACGCCGTTCAACCGTCACAGACGGAACACACTATCGGACGAACCCGTGATTACGGGACGACGGCGCGCGCCGGAAACTCCTGGCGCAGCCACGAATAGGCGTCGAGGACCGCGCGGACGTGATCGCTGGCCCGGCGATGCTTGGCGACAAATTCCCGCGCCGACTCGCCAATCCGCCGCGCCGCGCCCGGCTCGTCAAGCAGCGCGCCCAGCGACTCCGCCCATGCGTTCGGACCAGACGGACGCACGATCCGCGCCGTGACCCGGTCGCGCAGGTAATCGGCGTACCTGTCTTCCACGCTCAGCACGATCATCGAGTGGGCCATCGCCTCGAGCACGATCGTCCGCTGCTCGCCGTTGCCCTCGCACAACAACAAGACATCTCCCTGCACAAGGAGATCCCGTCTCGACTCGATCTCTTCGATGAGCGTCAGGTTTGCAAGTACTCCCCGTCTCGTGGCCACCGAATACAGATCCGCGCGCCGCGCCGCGAGCGCGTCCGCGAAGATCAGCATGTCGGGGTGGGCGCGGACGCAGTTCGCTACGCCCTCGAGCGCGCCGCGCATCGCTCTGGGGTCGTTCCCCGCACCGATCATCATCACCGTGGGCGCACGCCCCGCCGCGAGTTTCGGAGCGGGCGGATCGCCCGCGTGCACTCCCCAGATCGCCGCACGCGTGGGCAAACTCCGGTGACGCAGCGTCCGTTCGATCTCCGGATCGGGCGCGATGAACAGAGTGTCCTTGGGCGTTCTGGTTGCGATCGCCGCAGCCCTGTCGATCAGGCCCGCACGCCACACCTCGAGCGCAAGCCCCGCGCCGCACGCCTCGGCTAACGCCGCACCGAACGGCCAGAGCGAGCCGCCAAAGACGTGGACGATGTCCACCGGCGAGTCGTCCGCACCGATGTCTACCTCTTCTAATCTCTGAGCCAATCGCCGCGCACGCAGTCCGGTGGTGAACGGCAGGCCGCCCGATGCAAAGGTCAGACTGGCCGTGCAAGCTCCACTCGATTGAGCAACCGGCGTCGAGGCGGAGCCCTCCTCGGGCAGGGCCTGCAGCACCCGCACGCCCTCGTCGGCAAGGCCGATCTCAAGACGGCTGAGCAACTCGCGCTCTCGCGACGCGAACAACCGGTCTGCCACAACAACCACTCGCACGCTGGCATTCTACGGCCCAACTCAGCCCGCCACCGAATCCGTATCGCGCAGCGAAGAGGCCGCCACGCCGATGCGGGGAGCACGCCGGAAACTCAGGTCCGGCGCACGCGATGCAAACGGCGATTCTGTCGGACGCCAAACGCTGATCCAGCGATCCGGCTCGATCTCCACAAGCACGCCGCCGATCTCGGCATCGTGCCCCGGTGGAGGAGCACGACCAGGGAACCACGGCGTCACATCCGCCTGCACGCCCGTGCTCGAAGCAACGGTGATCGGCGCGAACTCCGCGGGGTTTTCTAGCACTTCGCGAACCGTCGCCAGTCGCTCCCGTGGCTGCCCCAAACGCGGAATACTGGCCAGTAGCCCTCTGGTGTACGGATGAAGCGGCCTGGCGAAGAGTTCATCCACCGTTGCGTACTCGACCACGCGACCGGCGAACATCACGCACACCACATCCGCGTTCTCGGCCACAATGCCCATGTCGTGCGTGATGAGCACCACGCTCATCGACCGCGATTCTTTAAGTGAACGCAGTAGTTCAAGAATCTGCGCCTGGATCGTCACGTCGAGCGCTGTCGTCGGTTCGTCGGCGATCAATAGCGACGGGCGGCACGAGAGCGCCATCGCGATCATCACCCGCTGACGCATCCCACCCGAAAACTGGTGCGGGTACTGCGAAAGCCGCGACTCGGGCTCACGGATCCCAACGCTCGCCATGGCCTCGATCGCGATCTCCCTTGCCCGCGCCTTCCCGGCATTCTGATGAATGCGGATCGCCTCGATAATCTGCTCCCCCACCGTGAACACCGGGTTCAGGCTGCTCATCGGCTCCTGAAAGATCATGGCGATCTCCGCCCCACGCACGCGGCGCATCGAGGCCACATCGAGCGAGACCAGATCGATCGGCCCTGATTTCGACGCAAACCTTGCCGTTCCGCCTTCGATCCGCGACGAGGGAATCAGCCGCAACATCGTCATCGCCGTCACCGACTTGCCGCTCCCCGATTCGCCCACGATCGCCACCGTCTGCTTCGGATGGATGGTGAACGAGACGCCATCCACAGCGCGGAACCGCCCGGCCCCCGAATCCCGTGCCGGGAAACTCACCGCCAAGTCGCGCACCGCCAGCACGGGCTCGCTCATCGGCGCTCCCTCTTGGGGTCCATCGCTTCGCGCAGCGCTTCGCCCACAAAGTTCAGTGCGAGCAGCGTCAACCCCAGCAGCAGGCACGGGAAGAGCAGCAGCCACCAGTTCGACTGATACGGGTTCAGTTCCGGCAATCCTTCCGCGGCAAGGTTTCCCCAGCTCGGCAGCGGCGGTTTCACGCCGATCCCCAGGAAACTCAGAAAACTCTCCTGCAGAATCGCCTGCGGCACCGTCAGCGTCGCGTACACGATGATCGGCCCGACCAGATTGGGCAGCAGATGCACCAAAAAGATCCGCCGACGCGACGCCCCGATCGCGCGGGCCGCCTCGACGAACGGCTGGTTCTTAAGGCTCATCACCTGCCCCCGGATCACC
The DNA here is from genome assembly GCA_019636565.1 of Phycisphaeraceae bacterium. GTDB lineage: Bacteria > Planctomycetota > Phycisphaerae > Phycisphaerales > UBA1924 > JAFEBO01. The sequence goes on along the minus strand of JAHBXG010000006.1, from coordinate 23,697 downwards.
CGTGCCATGGTCAGCCAACTCAACCCGCCGATCGCCACCAGCAGCACCAGAAGATCAAGCCCGGTCCGCCCCGCCTGCGAAATCTCTCGCGGCGGCACGGCCCGCAGCGCCTCGGTCTCCAGCACGCGCCGCCGCACCGGGTCGCCCGCAATCGCCGCACTCACGGCGGACTTGTCCGCTTCCTGTCCCTTGGCCTTGAGCTCATCGGCCACGTGCCTATCGATCCACGTGGCGCGTGCCCCCTCGCGGCTCACATACTCCCCCACGACCGCATCGGCGGCGATCGCCAACAGCACGACGAGCAGCACATATGGCAGGCCGTAGAGAACATCGACGATGCGCATCATCATCGCATCCACACGCCCGCCCGCGTATCCGCTGATGGCGCCGTACAGCGTGCCGATGAACACCGAAAGCAGTGCGGCGGCGATCCCGATCGTGAGCGATACACCGCCGCCGGCGAGCACGCGGATGAAAAGGCTCCGTCCGAGAGCATCCGACCCGAGAAAAAACCGAGCGTTTGGAGGGGCATCAGGTCTTGCCGCGCCCGGCGACCAGAACGGGGGCAAGCGGGCCTCGTCGATCGACCCGGCGTTGTACCGGGGCACCAGCGCCCCGTCGTCCATCGTGCCACCAAGCGTCCACGGGAGCGTCAGTACGCACGCGGCAAACATGACAACGAGGAAGCCCGCGCCGAGCAGTCCGGCGAGCGATCTTGTAAACGGATTGTCGCGGCGGGCTTGTGCCGCCCCGGAACCGGTCATGAGAGCAGCACGATAGCGAGTGAAACAATCAGGGTGACAGGATTCGAACCTGCGACATCGTGGACCCAAACCACGTGCTCTACCAAGCTGAGCTACACCCTGAAGTGTGCGGGAACTGTAGCGGAGGGGAATGGGTAAAGGGGCAGAGGGACGAAGTGGCGGAGTGAAACGGGTTGAAGTCAAACTTCTGGGTTGGGTTTGCCAATGCCGAGGCGCGACTGAAGTAAAATGAAAAGCGCCGGCCAATGGCGCCGGCGCGGAGGGGTCTAGAAATTTCGAGCGGGGCACACCGATCTCTCGGCGATTTTGGCCCGGCTTATAGCGGCAGTTCGACAAACGCCAGCACGCGGGGCTTCTGGCCCACCTTGGTGACGTTGGAGCGATCGATGATCATCAGGAAGCGACGTTCGACGCTGGGGACCATGGGCTGGAGGGCGGGCAGACCCTCGACATCGGAACGCTGGTAGCCGCGGGCGACGAACCAGACGGCGTACATGTCGCTCCGGACCGAGATGCTGCCGAGCAGACCGGAGAGAATCTTGAGTTTGTCCTGATAGGTGTGACCGAACTGGAGGGGCTTGACGTCGGTGACCTTGTAGGTGGTGGGATCCACAACCTGCTCGAGGATGTTGTCGGTGCCGAGGAGGTTGGTCGGGCTGCCGACTGGGCGGTGCCCGAGGAAGTCGATGTTGCTGGTACGCTTCTCCAGTTTGGTGCGATCCGATTCCGGCTGGCCGGTGACAGGATCCAGCGCGTGACGGACAGCAAGCAGTTCTCCAACCGACTGGAATCCCGCTCCTTCCCGAATTCCCTTTAAGCCAGTTGACCAGTAGCGCCCGCCGTCGAACGCCGGCAGATTGATGTAGTCGCCGATGGTAGCAGAATTCGGATCGACATCCTGATCGCCTGCGTTGGTGAACGACCCCTTGGTTCGATCAAAGAACCCGGCAAACCACGTGGGATCGCCCGGATTTGCTGCGGCAAGGGTCTTCGCCTTCGGCCTCAACTCCACTGCGATCTTGTCGCGGTACGACTCGATCATCGCGGCGATGTCTGTCTTCTCGACTTCCAACACACGCTGTGCTTCTACATCCGATCCATCGGTCGAAGGCCAGAATGTGCTCGGCTGCTGTCCCTTGGCGGTATCCGCAAGTTCATTCGTCGAAGGGAACGTAAACGGCAACACCCGCAGCACGGCCTGCGGCGCGGTGTTGATGTTGACAAGGCCCGGCGTGGCGATGTTCAGGTTCGCGAAGGAATCCGGCTGCACGCGGAACATCGAGAGAATGTTGCCCGCGATGGGAGTTCCCGTGCCGGCGGTGTAGGGATTGTCGCTCGCGTCGTAGCGGACGGCGACGAAGTCATCCAGTTTCAGATAGCCCGAATCGAACAGCGGCTTGGCGTCCGTAGAGGCAGCCGTATTCAAGTCGAAGTAGTACAAGTCGAGCGGGCCGTACTTCGTATTGCCCTTGGCGGGGTCATATTGGTCACGATTCGCATAGCCCATCGCGATTGCGAGCGCCTCGGCGGTAGTCGTCCATTGCTTCATCAGGTCGGGCTCATCGGGCGCTATTTCCAATTTCGTCCCGGTGATATCGATCGGGATCTGCGTCGAGCCGATTGCCATGACGTTGAGCAAATCGGTCGGGCGGATCTGGCTCTTGCCGTCGGGCGTGAGGTCGGCCTTGTAGCCCTGGTAGCGATTTCCGTTGATCGCCAGTTCGCGCCGTATCGTGTCGAAGTCCTGGCTGAGATTGTTCGGTCCGATCGGCGCGACGCTCGATTCACTGACGGGCTTTGGCATCGATGGGAAGATCGCATCAAGCCCACGCCACAATCGGGGCGAATAGTGCGAAAAGCGCGGCGTGGTGAACGCGTCCACGAGCGCCAGGGACAGTTTGAGCGGTCCGCGCGCGACTCCGGTGCCCGATTGATCGGGCAATTCTTCGTGCGCATACCAAGTCTTCCCGTCCGCATCTTTCGGGTCGATAGCCCACGCGGGAATCATGCCGGGCTTCAGATTGGCGCCCGCAGGATCCGACTTGCGCGAAATGTGCGAAGACAATGCAATTGTAAAGCGGCTATTGTAGTTGTTGTAAGACGTTCCGTTGTAGGTAAACGGAGTTGGTGCCACCGTTACATCATCCCGCCTCGGCTTATTTGCCGGATCCGCCCACATGTCGTCTACCCCAATCGACGACTTGTAAGCGGGTCCACCCGGCGTAATTCCGACCAGCTGCCGATCAAGATTTACCAGGCCGTCGTTATGAATCCGATCGCACAACTGATCGTTCATAATATTGTTCGGACCACCGACATCCGAGAGAATGCCGCTATCCTGGCGCGCGGCACGCCACAGAGAAATCGTGTGATCGCTGACCGTTGACGGCGGGACGAGCGTGAAGGAATTGCCGAACGTAGCCGGAACTACTCCCACGCTTGTGCGGCTATTGAATTTGTCATTCTCCACCCGTGCCATCTGGATGCGACGGAAACCGGTCCCGCTCTTGGGACCGATCTGCTGGATGAGCCAGTCTTCAAGAAAAGCTGGGTCCTGGTTCTGATTGGTGTTCAGCCGGTCGCTCGGATTGAACCGATCCTCGACCACACTCTGGAGATCACGATTCAGAGCATAGAACACGATCGTCTCGCCCGGCTGCATCACAACCTGCCTGACCGAGTAGTTTCCGTCGTACGCCCCCGAAGCGATCGTCTCATCCACCTCAGTCAACACAAAGTTCGTCGCGTCCGTTCCGCTACCGACTCGCAGATAGAAGAAATCTTCCGGCGAATTCGCCGTCCACTGCGCTCCGGCGGTCGTCTTGAAGGTGGTCGACGGAACCGCCGAACTCAGTTGAATCGCCACGCCGTACGGATTATGCAATTTGATTGCAATGAGCCGGAGAATGAAATCCGGATTATTGTCTACATCAATTTTTCCATTTATCGTAATCAGGTTCGGCTTCGCTCCTCCAAACGAGAGATTCTCGGCATCCGCGTTGGATTGCGCCCCATCTCGCAGGGGTGACGTGTTGTAGACATCGCGATACACCGTGTACGTCGCCGCTTCCACCAGAAACGGATGCGGATCCCCCATCCCGTAGATATTCACCGCCGGCGCCGGGATCGGCGCGGCCTTGTTCACCGACAACTTCGCCCCGTTGCTGTCCGCGGGAATCGGATTGAACCTCGCCAGGTTCAGCCGCCGATCGCTGTTTGACCACCACGAGGGGAAGTACTGCTTCCAATCCGTGAAGTTGACCGTGTCCTGCGGCAGACTTCCCGCGGCGTCCTTGTACACCGGCTCGGCCATCACCAGCACGTAGGGCGCACGCGAGACCGTGCCGGTCTGGGGCTGCGCGCCCGAGGCGAAGTTGGCAGCCATGTGACCGGCCGCGAGAAGCGCGGTGATCGGGCCTTGCCCGCCGTAGAACATGCCGCGGAACTCTTTCGAACTGGGATCGGACAAATCCTTCCAGATATCCACCACGGTCGGGCCCTGCGGCTTGTAGAACGGCAGGCCGGGCATCAGCGCTGTCGCGTACGCGGGGAACAACTCCTCCGCCGTCGGGTCGTTGGGCACGTAGGTCGCGAGGTCGGAATCGCTGAGCGCGGGCGGATGATCGATGCTGGAGACCGATGTGGATGCCGCGATGATCGGGCGGGCGCCGCTGAGCGTCGTCAGGTACTGACGCAGATCGGTGTAACTCTTGAGCATCGCGGCCTCGGTGGGCTGGCCCGCGTTGGCGCCGGTGATGTAGGCGAGGTTTTCACGCTCCAATTCGAGCGAACGGTTCTCGCGCAAGGGGCCGAAACTCTCGCCCATCTTGCTCGTGTCGGTGGCGGTCGGGGCCGTCGAGAACGCGCTTTGGAGTTGACCACCCAGGGCCGACTCAAGCGTGGAGTTGACCTGCGAGTCGTTCACCGACCGAAAGGTGAGCAGTTCGATGAGGTTGTTCAGGCGGAAGGCCAGGCCGTAGTCGATCGCGCCCGAAACAACGCCTCCCAAGCCGCCACCCGACGCGTACAACTGCGTGAGATCGCCCTTAGCGGGGTCGCTGTCGCGATAGGCCGGGCGTGCGATCGCCGGCGCGGCCTTCTTGTAGAAGTCACGGCGCTCGGCGATCGTTTGAAAACTGATGTGCGCATCCTTCAGCGGGTTGACCGTGAAGTTGCTGAAGCGGCCCGGCGGGCGGCCGAGGTTGAGCGTGGCGCGCAGCGATTCGTACGCGCCCCAGCCAAGGTCTTGCGTGACGCCGTACGAACGTGGCGCAACCGGCTTGTCGTCGTACAGGGAGTAATCCTGCGAAGCGGGCTTGCCGTTCGGCGGGGCGGCGATCGCGGAATAGCCACCGTTGTACGGCTTTCCATCGATCATGATTGTGCCGGCCATCGATCCATCCAAGACCGACTCGCTCGCGTCGCGCATGGTGAGCAGACGGCGCAAGTCGATATCCGCAGGGCTCAGACCGACGACGTTGGTCTTCGCACCGGGCTTTGCGGCGGCGTTGTCGGCCCAAGTCGTGTCGTTCGGATTTGCATTGGAATCGCCGGCGGTGTTGACGTTGACCAGAGACGAGAGATCGACGATGCGTGCCGCGAAGACCCAGCGGTAGTTCGGATCGGTCGGGAGCAGATTGCGGAAGAATTGGGGCGTGCTGACGTTGCTGCCATTGCCCGCGTCCCGTGAATCCACCATTTCGAACCAGCGGGAATCAAAGAAGCCGTCGCCATCGGCATCGGCCCACTGATAGGGCGGATATTCCGCCTTGTCGGGAAGGATGTCGGTGCCGCCATTCTTGAACGGGCCACGAGCGGGTCGGAAGGCGCCCACCTGCCATGAATCAAACGTGGAGGGGTTCTGATAGATTGGATCGGAGCCTAACGCGCTCTTCTTCCACCCCGTGTTCGCATTGATGGCACCACTCTGATCGGTGAGCGACAACTCACCGTTCATGCGGAGGTCGGTTACGAGATTCGATGTACCCGGCTTGGCGTCGTAGTTGTTGCGCAGGTTGTAGAGATTGACAAAGCGTCCGTCGGGCGCGATGTTCGAGATGTGCAGCCAGTCGCGCCGCTTGGCGAAAGTCTTCTTGTCGCCGTCCGTGCCCGTGAACGTCACGCCGCTTGCAGCCGGATCGAAATTGATCCACGTCGGTGTCGTGCTCGCCAGCCAGGGGTCATCGCCCGCGCCGATCGCGCGGAAGAACTTCGCATCGGTCGGGTCGTTCACGCTGCTGCTGGCGGCCCAGTTCGTTGTCGGCGCGTCCCAGGCCTCACGCATGTACAGAGATTGCGCATTGCCGGGGATCTTGCCGTTGCTGGGGTCGGGCGCGACCGCCACCGCATCGTCCGCGATGATCTGCGCCACGTAATCGGAGAAGAGAGTGATGATCTCGTCGGACCGGTTCCGCCGCTCGAGGGAGGTGCTGGCGCGCTTGTCTGAATTTCCCACGGCGACGTAGACGATCATGATGATCGAGAGCATCGCCAGCGTGCCCACCACCAGCACCAGGAAGGAGCCGCGCCGACGCGAGCGCATCAGCAGCCCCGGCGCACCGCGCATCATCCTGATTGTCTTGTTCCAAGTTCCGTTCATAACCGACTCCTTCGCGACCCGAAACCGTTCTATCGCACGCACCCAAACCGGTATCCATGTCAGGGCTTGGGGTCCGGCGGCAGGTCGAACACATACTGGAATGTCTGCTCGAGCGACGGGTCCGATGCGTCCGCGAGCGTGAGGGTGACGCGGATCATCCTGGGCCACGCCCACGGAAGGCTGGGAGGCTGCGTGACATCATCCGGCTTGTACGTCGGATCGAAATAGCCGAAGTAGGAGATGAGCGAGGATTGATCAAGCCCCCCCGGGCGCCACTTGTAGACGCCGTGCACCAGCCACTCGGGCACGATGTAATCGTCGATCTTCGTGATCCCAGCAAACTCTGGGTTGCCCTTGTAGGGCTTGAACGAAAGGTCGATCTGCGAAAGCTGCGAATCGGGAAACTGCGCCTTCTTGTCGGTGGAACCCGGCAATTGATAGTGATACACGCCGGGCGTGCCCGAGCCCGCGTTCAGAGTCCGCCCGTACCAGATCGTGCGGTTGCTGAAGTTCACAGTCTTGCCGGTCTCTGGGTCCAACACGTCGGGCAATCCGGCCGGATAGGTCTGTCCGAACGACCACTCGACGATGAACTCCGAGCAACGGGAAGCGATCTTGGAAAGGCCGACGGCGAGCAGATCGTTCCGTTTGGTCTGCACGGCGCGATTGCTGAACCGATCCATGGTGCCCCGCACATCGGGCAGGTCGTCCTCGCAGCGGATTCGGAAGCCGACGCGCCCGGTCAAACCGTCGCCGTTGTTGATCGGCTTGGTGTCCTGCGCGTAGATCGTGGGGTGGTATCCGCTCGGCGCGGGCATCGCATTGAGCATCCATGATTGCATGCGGGCCGCGGTTGTATTCAGGGCGTTCGGCGTGTTGGGCGTGACCGGCACGATGTACGACGTCGGATAGAACGCCGGCTGCGTCTGACCCGTGCCGTTCATCCACGCACCGTTCATCAGCGGGAGAGGCGGTTCCAGCACGCCGACGCCGGTGGTCTTGCGTGGTCCGAAGAAAGACAATCCCGTCGGCCTGTCGCTCGGGCTGTAGTAGCTGCCGTTCACAACCATCGCGACTTCGTCAAGATCGGTCGCGGCAATATCAACCACACCCGAAATCGTGCGGGGCGTAATGCCCTGAACATTGAAGTCTCCGCCACTCGAAGGATCCTTGTCCCAGAACATCGAGAATCCGCGGGCGGCGTTCTTGCCGTACTGCTGATCCACCATCGGCAGCATCTCGTTCATCGTTCGGAAGATGCTGTTGGCCGCGGGCTGTCCCGCGATCTGGAAGGTGCTGTCGGAACTCAGGTTGTTGAGTGCTGTGCCGGAGGCGGCGTACTGATCGCCCGGGTAGTTGGGGCGCGGACGATCCTGTGGCCAGCCCCCGTCGGTCGACGAGGTTGGACGGATCAGAAGCATTGCGTGGCGCACCAGATTCCATGTGCTGGCGTAGCGGTTGATGCCCTGGCCGCCGGTTTCACCCAATCGGGCGGCCGTGCTGTCCTCGAACCAGTCGGCAAACCACGGGTTGTAGTAATGGATGTCGGTCTGAAAGTTCTGTGCCTGTTGAGGCGTGAGCGGTGTCGCCTTTTGACCGTGACCGTAGTAGATGCGAGCGGCGCGGCTGGTCGCCGTGCGACCCGGCACCAGATCCTCGCGCGAAGTGCGGAACTCGCCGGTGGCGAAGAACAGGATCTCGTCGATCCGCCGCGGGCGCGCGGGTAACGGGTCGCCGGGAAATCGCGTCGTGCCCGTAATCGACGGCCCGTTGTTGCCGCGAATCATGGTGAACTGATTACGGATGACCAGAAACCCATCGCGGGTCATGTGCTTGAAATCTTCCCGCATCTGCGATTCGAGCACCGCGGCCTGCTGCGTGAGAGCGCTGATGCGTTTGCCGGTCGTCACCGTGCGGCCAACGGTCTGGAAAACTGCCGCGAGGCCGACGGAGACGAGCGCCACTGCGCCGACGGCGACGAGCATCTCCACCAGAGTGAACGCCTTCCGGGCGGAGCCGGGTTCGCGAAGATGGTGGATTCGGTCGTGTTGCATGGTGTGCCTCGTTCCTTGTTTCACTTCACGGCCTGATCAGGAAGGTTGACACCTTTGCGGGGATGTGTGGGGAGCAAAGAAGTTCCACCGTGAGGTTCGAGCGCATGCCGCTCTGCTTGCTGGTGGATGTCGCGGACTGCAGATAGCCGGCGGGAATGCCGGGCTCGATCACGACGGAGCGGTCGAGCACATTTGCGTAGGGAATATCGGTTCCGGTTTCATCCGGAAGCGCCACGACGGTGTAGACGTTGCCTTCGACGTCCACCAGTTGCTGACCGACCTGGCGTGCCGCGGCGAGCGCCGTGCTGTTCGCGGCTTCCTGGAACTGCACGACGTTGAACGGCCCGGCGGTCGAGCCAAAGCGCCGGTACGCCGTCTGCACGGTCGGGTAGAAGAAGTGCGGATACTCGCCGTTCCCGTTGAGCGTCGGCATTCCGTCCGAATCGACGCCCAGCGGCAGAACCTTGCCCTGCGCGATCGCTTCCCCGAGCGTGAGGCCCGCCGGGACGCGGATGCCCGGATCGATGCGCCGGATGAACACGGTGATGCGGAGGGGCAACGGAGTCCGGACCGCGATCTGATTGTTCGGGTCGATCGGGGTCGCGAGCATCGGCGCGATATCCCAAATAAAGAGCGGGTTCACGCTGGCGCTCGGCGCCGGGAGCAGGCGGTCGTAGGGCTTGATGACCGTGTCGTACTGCGTGCCCTGATCGCTGCCGATGTAGATTGCGCCCTTTACGTTTCCGGCCGCGGCCTCGGCCTGCGAACCGTAGATCGCGGTCTTGTACGTCGCGCCCGCCTTGAACGCATCGCTCCAGTTGACGAGCCCGTGCTTTTCCTGCTTGTTCTGGAGCGCGGTCTGATAGAGCGCCCACGAGAGCGCGCCCCACCCGCTCTTGCCCGACGGAGCGTTGAGCCCGACGATGTCATTCGCCGATGGGCTGAAATAGCCGCGCCGCGAACGCATGAACGATTCGGCGGCCTCGGCCGACGAAACGCCGACCACCACATCCTGTGCTTGACGCTGCTGCTTGACCACGAGCGGGAAGACCGATGCCAGCCCGAGCAGACCGATGGCGAGGATGATGATCCCCAGCAGCACTTCGACCAGTGTGAAAGCGCGGGGAGAAGCCTGGGATGTGCGGGTACGGATGCTCATCATTTGGTCTCCACAATGGAACCGAGGTAACTGTCCATACGGAACAAGCGGGCGTCGGCATCGAGGTTGGTGGCCGGGCCGCCGGATTCCACGTCGGAATACTTCAGGGCGTTGAGCATGTAGTTGTTCACCAGCATCTGCACGTATTCGGCGTTGCCGGAGGCGAGCGATGTCGTGGGCCAGAGCGAGAGATCTATGTTCGGAGCCTTGGGCACCTCGCTCGCGTTGTTGAGCGTGCCGACCGCGCCGCCGTAGATGCAGCCGGTGACCTTGTTCACGCCTCGCGCGCCGATTGCCTGCGCCATGCGTGATTCGTCGTAGAGGGCGAGCAGGTTGACGCTGCAGGCGAGCGCCGCATCCGCGCTGCGGCAGCCGATCAGCGCCGCGATATCGTCATACTCCGAGATCTTGGCGACCGATTTCGCCCAGTTGGGCAGGTTGTCGGCGAAGTCGATGCGGCGCCAATCGCCTTTGGAGGTAAAGGCCGGTGTCAGACCGGTGGGGCGTGCCCCGGGAGTGTTCCAGTCAATCTGGTTCCGGGGCAGGAGAACGATGACAGGGTCCACGCTCGCGCCGGTGATGCGCCCGCTTCCCGCCTGGAAACGGACCATGAAAGTGTTGCGACGGTTTTCGCCGGTGTCTGTTTGGAGCGGATCGAAGAAGCCGTTCTCCGGGAAAACCCAGTTGCCCTTGTTCACGGCGCTGGCGATCGTGTCGTTGCCGAGGTTCATTCGCCGATTGCCGACGGGGTTCTTCTCGTAGTACCAGCCGTTCGATTCGACGGTCGAGCCGGAGTTGTTGGGCCCGGCAGCGAAGATCGCGCCGGGCGGGGCGAAGCCCCGCACCATCCAGCCCGCGGGCAACTGCATCGGTTCGGCGAGCGCGGTGGGAGCGAACACGTCGCGGTAGGCGGTGGGCGCGTTTGCGATACCGACCTTTCTCGATGGATCTGTGGTGTCCACGATCTGCCCGACATAGACCATCGGGATGATCATCATCCGGCCACCGGGTTCAAAGGTGAACACTGCGGCGGTATCGCCTCCCGAGTTTCGGATCGCCAGATCGCGTGCGGCGCCGAGACCGAACCGCAACTGGCTCTCGGCCATGGACCCGGTCGAGGTGTAGATCATGTTGCGGATGGCGGGGATGCCCGCGCCCGCGAGCACCGCGAGGATCGCGATGATCACCAGCAACTCGATCAGCGAGAAGCCGATCGAACGCCGACGGAGTTGGAACGCCCGGCGGCTCATCGTCCGACCTCCACGATGTTGTCGGCGCGGGCCGCCTTGCGGACGGCGATGGAACTAAGAGACAAGGTGGTTTGATTGGTCGTATCCAACTTGACACCGACGCGGACAGCCATCTCGCCGAGCAAATCCGCTGAAGAGGCCTCACCGTTCATATCGCCGAAGTAGGCATCGGGCCCGGCGGAAACGATCGCGTATTCCGCTCCTCGCAAGTCGGCGTCGGTGCTCGGATCGCCCAGAAGAGAAGGGATGTCCAGAAGATCCGTACCGTTTTCGGCCCGATCGAACGCGTTGGTCGCGGGGTTGTAGTACTGCGTCGTACCGATCGGTCCCTTCGAACGCGGCGCCCAGCGGTAGTAGCGATAGGGCTTGCCGTTGGGGGCGATGAGCCGGTAGCGGGTCATGATCGCGCTGGTGGTATTGCCGTTGTTGGGATCTGTCCAGGTGAGATTGGCGTCTTTGGACTTGGAAGTCGCCAGATCGATATCGAGTTTTGGTGAACGCCTGGAGGTATCGACGAACGCGGGATAGGTGCGACCCGAAACGTCGTTCACACGGCTGCTGTTCGAAATCGCGCCGAACTCGAACGAGCCGTCGGTCTTGGGACGGAACATGCCGGGACCTTCAACGCCGTCCACGGCGCGGCCGAGGGCGCCGACAAGGTAGTAGGCGAGCGAGTATTCGCTGTAGCGGACGTCGGGCGCGGTCCAGGTTTCGCCGACTGTGTCCTTGGCCCAATCCGCGCTCATCATCTTTGTGCCGCCGAGGTTGGGGTTGCCCGCGCTCTGGAAGCCTTCGAGGAACATCGCGTTGGAGTTGAATGACTTGGAGCCGCCCTGGACGTTGCTGCCGTAGGCGTTTGGGACCGGCACGGACGGGTTGGACAGATTGAACTCGACCGGGCGCACGGTGTCGCTGAACGGGACCAGCGGCGGCAGAAACCCGAACTCCTGCTTGAAGGCCTGCACGGCCTGATTGAGCGCGACCACGGTCTGGCGCTCGGAGGTGCCGCGGGCAATCTTGGAGACGTGGGACACGCCCACCGCCACCAGGGTGATGAGCAGCGCGATGATCGCGATCGAGACGAGCAGCTCGATGAGCGTGAAGGCTGGGCGGGTTTTTCGGAGATTCATCGGCACTGCGTGGCTCCGGATGTGTTCGGCCGCGTGCCGATCGGCTGCGACGCAGCGACCGGAAGCGACGAACTTCGACCATATTTCAAAGCGCCGAGCCCGCGCGAACGGGCCCCGGCACGAGACTTTGCTTCTTAGCCGCCGCCGCCACCCTGCAGCGACTGGATCATGCTGACCAGAGGCAGGAACATGGCCACGACGATGGTGCCGACGATGCCGCCCAGGACGACGACCATCAGCGGTTCGAGGAGCGAGACGAGGGAGGCGACCGCGACGTCGACTTCTTCGTCGTAGTTGTCCGCGATTTTGAGGAGCATTTTGTCCATTTCGCCGGTCTCTTCGCCGACGTCGATCATGTTGACGACGAGGGCGTCGCAGGTCTTGCTCTCACGCAGGGGCGTTGCGAAGCTTTCGCCTTCGCGGATCGAATCGTGCACTTTGGTGAGAGCCTTCTCGTAGACGTAGTTGCCGCTGGTCTCGGCGGTGATCTTGATTGCTTCGAGAATCGGCACACCGGCGCCGATGAGCGTGCCGAGCGTCCGGGTGAAGCGGGCGATCGCGGTCTTTCGGAGCATGCTGCCGAAGATGGGGATGCGGAGGAGCATCCAGTCGGTGATGGCCTTGCCCGGGCCGCTGGCGCGGATGAGTTTCCAGGCGAAGAAGAAGATGATCGGAGAGGGCAGGACGATGAACGCGCCGGGGATGCTCTGGCCCGGATTGGTGCCGGCGATCCAGCGGCTGCCTTCCATGAGGATCATGGTGAGGGCGGGCAGTTTGACGCCGAAGTCTTTGAAGATTTCCTCGAACTTCGGGATGATGAACCACATGATGAACGTGAGGATCAGCACGGCGATGATGATGACCGCGATCGGGTAGACCATCGCGCCCTTGATCTTGCGCTTCAGTTTCTCGGCCTTTTCCATGAACTCTGCGAGGCGCTGGAGGATGAGATCGAGCACGCCGCCGATTTCGCCGGCGTTGACCATCTTGGTGTAGAGCTTGTCGAAGGCCTTGGGGAACTTGCTCATCGCCTCGGAGAGGGAGGCGCCGCCTTCGACCTCTTCGCAGACGCCGACGAGCACGTTTTTCATCACGCCGGGTTTCTGTTGCTGCTCGAGAATCTGGAGCGAGCGCAGGAGAGGCAGACCGGCGTCCTGCAGGGTGGAAAGCTGGCGGGTGAAACTGGTCAACTGCTTCTGCTTGACGCGCCCGATGCTGAAGCCGCCACCCTTCTTCTTGGGCTTGGCCTTGCCCTTGCCGGCGGCGGCCTTTGCTTCTTTCTTTGAGACTTTCTGCTCGGCGACGTTGGTCGGGAAGAGCCGCTGGCTCTTGATCCGCGCGATCGCCTCTTCTTTGCTGCCGGCCTCGACCGTGCCTTTGGTCGGTTTGCCCGCGTCGTTCATCGCTTCGTACGTAAAGGTCGCCATAGTCGCCTCCGAGCCCCCGAATCAATCCGAGCAATTTCGAAACGGTCCTTCTTCGAACTCTGCTTCACTCGTCCGCGATCGTCTCGCGAACAACTTCGTCGATGGTGGTGACACCGTCGTAAATGGACATCAATCCGGCCTCGCGGAGCACTCGCATGCCTCGCTTGCGGGCGTGGTGTCGGAGCAACGAGGTGTTGGCGTTCTTCATGATCATCTCGCGAGCCTCGTCGTCGAGGGTCATGATCTCGTAGAGCGCCAGGCGGCCCTTGTAGCCCGAGCCGTTGCACCGGTCGCAGCCCTTGCCGCGGGCGAAGCGGCGCCCGCGCACCGAGTCGGGCGTGAGCGCGAGCTCCATGAGTTCTTCTTCGGTGGGCTGGTAGAACTCCTTGCAGTTCGTGCAGATCTTCCGCACGAGGCGCTGCGCGACGATGCCCTCGAGCGTCGCGGTCAGGAGGAAGGCCTCGAGTCCCAGATCGAGCAGACGAACGACGGAGCTCGGCGCGTCGTTGGTGTGCAGGGTGCTCAGCACCAAGTGGCCCGTGAGCGATGCCTGCACGGCGATCTGCGCCGTTTCCAAGTCGCGGATCTCGCCGACGAGGATGATGTCCGGATCCTGACGCAGGAACGAGCGGAGCAGCTTTGCGAACGTCGTCCCGGTTTCGTTGTTGATCTGGCACTGACAGAGGCCGTCGATGTCGTATTCCACCGGGTCTTCGGCGGTCAGAATCTTGGTTTCGATGTCGTTCAGGTCGGACAAGGCCGCGTACAGCGTGGTCGTCTTGCCCGAACCCGTGGGACCCGTCACCACAACGATGCCGTTGGGCTTGTTGATCAGGCGACGGAAAGTCGTCATGTCGTCGTCGCGCAGGCCGAGACGGTCAAGAGAAAGTTCGACGTTGCTCCGGTCGAGCACGCGCATGACGACCGATTCGCCCCACATGGTCGGGAGCACGGCGACGCGAAGATCGACCGGGTTGCCGCCGATGGTGAGTTCGATGCGCCCGTCCTGCGGCAGTCGCCGCTCGGCGATATCGAGGTTCGACATGACCTTGACGCGGCTGGTGATCGCCGGACCCAACTGCTTGGGGGGAGGCACCATCTCGTAAAGAACGCCGTCGATGCGGTAGCGCATCTTGAATTCGTTCTCGAACGGCTCGAAATGGATGTCGGAGGCGCGGTCCTTGATCGCTTGCAGCAAGACAAGGTTGAGCAGTTTGATGACCTGGTTGTCGCCGGCCATCTCGACCATTGCGTCGATGTCGATCGACTCGCCGCCGCGCCCGCCCAGGCTCTTGACCCGCTCGTCGCTGGCGAGTTCGCTCACGACGTCGGTAATCGATTCCTGCTTGGAGAAGTGCTTCTTGATCAACCCGTCGATGGCCGCGGGATCCCCCACTACGGCCTCGACATTGCCGCCGAGCAGCAGACGAAGATCGTCGACGGCGCGGAAGTTATCGGGCGACTTCATCGCAATTTTGAGGCGCCGGCTGGTCTTGTTGTACTCGAGGGGAATGACCTCGTAACTGCGGACGCTTTCGGCCGGAATGACTTCCAAAACCTCGTCGGGCATCTCGAAGTCGGTGAGATCCATGAAGGCCATGCCCGCCTGCCCGGCCAACGCCTCCAGAACGTCGCGCTGGGTGCAATAGTTCAGTTCGACCAGCAACTGGCCGAGCGGAGCCTTGCGGGTCTGCTGAATGGCCAGCGCCTCGTGGACCTGGTCGCGCGTGACCTTTCCGAGCTTGGTCAACACTCGACCGAGTTTCCGACCCTTCATTTCAGATGGTTCAATCGCTGGCATGGCTTCTCCGGCCCCCACCCCCCAATTCCCCACCCCGATCCAACAAAGCTCCAAACGCCTCACGCTCTGGTCGAACCGAACCCAGACGCTCAACCTCACCCCACGCAGGGCTGAGCATCAGGCCGGCCCCCACTGGTCACCGTTCTTAGACCGGACCATGTCCGATCCCAGCCCCCACCCGCACGGCTGCACCCCCACCGCCACGAGCCCTCACGAGACCCGGCGTCCGGATCGAGCTGGCGGGGCCAACCCGGCGGACGCGATAGATTCGCATGGTACCGCCCACTTTGGCGGATAAATCCAACAAACACCGCAAAATTCGCGATGCGTCACCGAGTTAATTGACTATCAAACACCCGCCTCAGGCCTTCCCGATGTCGTCGTCCTCGTCGAGGTCGGTGCGGCCGATCGTGCGACCAAGCTTGTGAACTTTGTCGCGAAGATCTGCGGGGTTCTTCGACTTGTCGATCATCTCTTCTGCCGAGACTTTGCCCGCCATGTACAGGCTCCAGAGGTGATCGTCCAATAACTGCATTCCGAACTTCTTGCCGGTCTGGATGGCGGAGTCGATTCGGAAGGTTTTGGCCTCGCGGATCAAGTTCGAGATCGCGGGGGTCACGACCAGGAACTCGTAAGCGGCGACCATCCCCGGCTGGTCGATCCGGCTCAGGAGTTGCTGGCTGAGAACGCAAATGAGAGCGGTGGACAACTGCACTCTGATCTGGTTCTGTTGGGTGACTGGGAAGGCGTCCACGAGTCGGTCAATCGTTTTGGCCGCACCGGTGGTGTGCAGGGTGCCGAAGACCAAGTGGCCGGTTTCGGCGGCTCGGACGGCGGCCTCGATTGTTTCCAAGTCGCGCATTTCGCCGACGAGGATGACGTCGGGATCCTGACGGAGCACGCGACGGAGGGCCTCGGAGAAGCTTGGGACGTCGTTTCCGACTTCACGCTGGTTGACGATCGATTTCTTGTGCTTGTGGTAGTACTCGATCGGGTCTTCCATCGTCACCAGGTGGCGATCCATTGTCTGGTTGATGAAATCGATCATCGTCGCCAGAGAAGTGGTCTTGCCCGATCCGGTCGGCCCGGTGACTAGGAACATGCCTCGCGGGCGGCGGATGAGTTCCTGGCAGATGGCGGGCAGGCCGATCTGTTCGAAGGTGAGAAGGCGATTTGGGATCTGGCGGAGGACGATGGCGAGGTCGCCGCGCTGGCGGAAGACCGAGACGCGGAAACGTGCGGCATCGCCATATGCGAAGCCGTAGTCGGTGCCGCCCTCTTCCTGCAGTTCCTGCTGATTGCGTTCGGGCGTAATGGACTTCATCAGCGAGACCATGTCATCGGAATCGAGGACCTTGGTCGCCAGGTTTCGCAGATGTCCGTGCAAACGGATCGTGGGTGGTCGCCCGACGGTGAGGTGCAAGTCGCTTGCGCCCTGCTTGACGACGGTGTCGAGGAGTCTGTCGATCTGCATCGTGGACATTCGGAATTCCTAGGCAAGGGCTACTGGTTATCCAGATCCGCCTGCGCGACGCTGGCGACTTCGTCCGGGGTGGTCAAACCGTTCATGCACTTGACCTTGCCGTCCATGACGAGGGGGCGCATCCCGTTCGCGATCGCCGCCTTACGGAGCTCGGAAACGGGCGCAAGGTTGAAAGCGAGTTCGCGGATTGCGGAGTTCATGTGCATCAGTTCGTAGATACCTCGGCGGCCGCGGTATCCGGTACTGACGCAGTTGTCGCAACCGGTACCCTTCATGATCTTGCCGCTCTTGGCTTCTTCCTCGCTGATGCCAACGAGTTTGAGATACTTGGGGTCCATCTTCTCGAAGGGGTAGGGCGCGCTGCAGTTCTTGCAGTTGATACGGATGAGGCGCTGACCCATGACCGCCTGGATGGAACTGGCGACGAGGAAGGGCTTCACGCCCATGTCGATGAGACGGGTGATGGCGCTTGGGGCGTCGTTGGTGTGCAGCGTGCTGAACACCAAGTGGCCGGTCAGCGCTGCCTGAATGGCGATTTCGGCCACTTCCTTGTCTCGGATTTCACCGACCAGAATGATGTTCGGCGCCTGACGCAGCATGGAACGGAGGATGGCGCTGAAGGTCAGACCGATGTGCTCTTTGACCTGACACTGGTTGATACCGTCGAAGTTGTATTCGACCGGGTCCTCGGCGGTGATGATTTTCTTGTCGGGCCGGTTCAGGATGTCGAGAGCAGTGTAAAGCGTCGTCGTCTTGCCCGAACCGGTGGGGCCGGTCACGAGGAAGATGCCGTTGGGGCGGCGGATGATCTTGTTGAATGCGGTGAGGTTGTCGACCTCGAATCCGAGGTTGGCCAGGCCGATTCGGACGCTGTCGGGCCGCAGAATACGGAGCACGACGCTCTCGCCGTGATACGCGGGGCACGCCGAGACGCGGAAATCGACGAAGACCTCGTCGACCGGGATCTTGATGCGCCCGTCCTGCGGCACGCGCTTCTCGGCGATGTTCATCCCGGACATAAGTTTGAAACGGCTGAGCAGCGCGTTCTGCATGCGCTTGGGCAAGTTATCGCGCTCGATGCAGACGCCGTCGATGCGGTAGCGGAGCCGGACGCGATCGCCCATCGGTTCGATGTGGATATCGCTCGCCCGCATCTTCACGGCCTCGACCAGGATGCGGTTGCAGAGCTTGACGATCGGGGCGTCTTCGCTCGAGACGTCGATCGATTTATCGACCGACTTGTCCACCGACTTGTCGATCGAGTTGGTGACGAGGGACTTGGCCGGATCGGGCTTGGCGGAGAGCGAAGACCCACCGTCGGAACCCCCCTCGAGGAATTTCTTGATTGCCGAGCGTGGCGCCAGCAGCGGCTCGATCTCAAGATTGAGCCGGAAGCGGAGCATGTCCACAAGCTCAAGATCGAGCGGATCGTGGACGACCAGCTTGAGGCGGCCGGCGACTTTGCCGATGGGGAGAATCTGGTGTTTCTTGACGAGGTCTTCGGGGATGAGTTTGAGATCGATTTTCGTGGCGTTTCCGGCCGCGGCGGGATCGAAGAATTCGTAGCCGAATTGGGTCGCGAGCGCTTTGGAGACCTGTTCTTCCTTTGCGTACCCCTGCTCGATGAGTACGTCTCCGATGCGCTTGCCCGAACCCTTGGCTGTGGCGACGGCCTTCTCGACCTGTTCGCGCGTGGTAAAGCCCCACTCCACCAGAATTTCGCCGAGTTTCTTGCGGGATCTTGCCATGGTCTTGGTCGTTGCTGCCGGACTGAACTGTGCGTCGATCGGTTTGCGCCTGCGGGCTCGAGTCGTGAAACAGGGGCAACGCGAAGAGTAGCATTCCACGGGCCGCAGACGCGAGAGCGGCGGAAAGAGAAAATGAAGGCGAAAGACCCGTCAACTCGATCGAACGCCTCACGGCCCCTCAACCTGCTGATCACGGCCGGGCCAACGCAGGAGCCGATCGACGAAGTGCGGTTTATCGGAAACCGCTCTTCAGGAAGGCTCGGGATGGCGCTGGCAACTGAAGCGTGTGAGCGAGGACATCGCGTCACGCTGCTGCTCGGACCGGTGCCCGCTTTGGAGGCCCACGAATTCGGAAAGGCTTTGACTGGCATCCGTACGCATGGGAAGGTGCAGCGGTTCCGAACGACGCAAGACCTGGAGCGGTGCCTTGCGGAGCATGCAGGAAGCGCCGACGCAATCGTGATGAGCGCAGCGGTGGCCGACTATCGCCCGATGCGCGGTTCGGAAACTGGAAAGATCCGCAGGATTGATGCGGCGCTCTCGATCGAGCTCGAACCGACGCCGGATTTGCTCGCTGCCTTGGGAAAGAATCGAAAGCACCATCAGTTGTTGGTGGGGTTTGCGCTGGAGCCGAAAGACCGGCTTCTGGATTCGGCACGCCAGAAACTCGAGCGAAAGGCGATCGACCTGATCGTGGCAAATCCGCTGGAGACGATGGAATCAGGAGAGATCGAGGCGCGGGTTCTGGGGCGGCGCGGCGAAGACTTCGCCACGAATGGGAGAATCGGGAAAGACGAATTTGCCGAGTGGCTATTGAACATCGTGGAGCAGGCGGCGGCTTCCTTGCCGGGTTGAGCCCCCGAACAATGCGATATGCCGGATCGCAAGCCACGACGCCGCGGAGACCACGAACAGCCATCGCGATCGGGACGAGAGCAATCGGAGCGTGGCCGGGGTATTGCGCGCGGCGTGAGGATCGTACTTGAGGACGACGATCTGCTTGTGGTGGACAAACCGTGCGGGATGCTGTCCGCGTATGTCGGGGGCCCGCGCGGCGAGGGGTATGAGGGTGACGATCTTTTTTCCCTGGTCAAGAAGTACGTCCGAGGCCGGGCGAGAACTCGCGCGCGGGTGCCGGTTTATGTGGTGCATCGGCTTGATCGCGAAGTCTCGGGCCTGATGATCTTTGCCAAGAGCGAGCGGGCCCTGCACTGGCTGAAGGAAGACCTGCGGGCGCGTCGGCTTGGCCGACTTTACTTTGCGGTGGTCGAGGGCGAGTTGCCGACAACGGGACCGGGTTCATCCGGAACGATTCAGAGCTATCTGCGTGAGAACACCAAGGGCATCGTCGAGAGTTCGGCGACGCCGCCGCCCGCAACGGCATTGCGCCGCAACGACGGCCCGGACGAGGCGAAGTTGGCGGTCACGCACTGGCGATGCGTGAACGCAGGACGCGGGCATTCGCTGCTCCAGGTTCGGCTGGAGACCGGGCGCAAGAACCAGATCCGGGTTCACATGAAGCAGCTGGGACACTCGATCGCGGGCGACCGGAGATACGGAGCGACAACGGATCCGATCGGGCGGGTGTGCCTGCACGCCGGCGAACTTGCGTTCGTTCACGCGTTCGCGGGAAGGGCGATGAAATTGAAGAGCCCGATTCCGCGCGAGTTCTTCAAATTGGTTGGCGCCGGACGCGACGAGGCGATGGCGATCGAACAGAGCGGGCTCGATGCACCGGCGGCCTCCGCGACCGGCGCGCCGACAACGGGGTCACGAGCGAGCGCGCCACCGGTTTCGGACGCTGGTTGGGATCACGTGGCGGGGTGGTACGACAAATTGATTGAAGAAGGCCGGAGCGATCACTTTGAGAAAGTGATCATTCCAGGCACGCTGCGCCTGCTCGAACCCGCGAAGGGTCAGCGGATCCTCGACGTGGCGTGCGGGCAGGGCGCATTCTGCCGCACGATTGCGCGCCTGGGAGTCGAGGCGAGCGGAGTGGACGCGGCGCCGAGGCTGATCGAAGCCGCGAAGCGGGCATCGAACGAGTTGCGTCCCGCACCGATCTATCAAGTAGGTGATGCGCGCCAGATCGGCGATGCCCCGATTGGCGGCGAGCCGTTCGACAGCGCAACGTGCCTGATGGCCCTCATGAACATCGAACCGCTTTCTCCCATGTTCGCGGGCGTCGCAAAGAAGCTGCGAGCCGGAGGAAGATTTGTCTCGGTCATTCTGCACCCGGCGTTCCGTTCGCCGGGACAGACGAGTTGGGTATGGGAGGCTTCGCCTGCTCGCGATATCGGCTCGCGCGGGCGATTCGATGTACGGGGCAAGCCGGGAAGACCCGCGCCAGCCGGAACACGCGGGAACGAGCGGCAATACCGGCGCGTGGACGGGTATCTGTCCACGGGTCATCGCGAGATTGTGATGAACCCGGGTGCGGCCTCGGGCGGCGCGGAGCGGGTGGTGACGCTAACGCATCACCGGCCGATTCAAACGTATGTCCGGCTGCTTCGTGAAGCGGGCTTTCTGATTGATGCGCTGGAAGAATGGCCGAGCGCACGCGAGAGCGAGCCGGGGCCACGCGCAACGGAAGAGAATCGCGCCCGGCGTGAGATTCCGATGTTTCTGGCGATACGCGCCGTGCGAACCTGAGTGGATGAGTCGCCAATTTTCGCGAATGCTGGATGTATCGCGTCACGGGCAA
Source organism: Phycisphaeraceae bacterium (assembly GCA_019636565.1). Lineage (GTDB taxonomy): Bacteria > Planctomycetota > Phycisphaerae > Phycisphaerales > UBA1924 > JAFEBO01. Next base: position 2,578 of record JAHBXG010000006.1, on the reverse strand, counting down.
AGCAACTGGTCATACGCGTTCGCAAATACCACGAAATCCGCATCGTCGGTAAGGCCGTCACCGTTGAAATCTGCGGCCATGGTGAGAAGCGTGTTGTACGCCGCGACGAAGAGCACGAAATCGGAATCATCGACCATGGTGTCGCGGTTCAGATCGCAGGGGCAAGAGCCGGGTTCGACACTGATCTGCAGGATTTTCGAACCCGGGAGCGTCGTGCCCGCTTCGCCGTCTCCGGTTGGAAAACTGGCGGGATCAAGAGGGGCGAAGACATCGCCGTCGAGCAGTTGGCCGGTGTTGATTGACGTCGGTTGGCCGACCAGGCTGAGCAAATAGGTTCCCGGGCTCAGCCCCGATTCGAAGGTCAGCGTGGCGATTTGCGTCGCGGTCACGTATGAAAAATCAAACGGGACCGGCTCGCCACTCTGGCGGGCAAACAGAAACTGGTTTGGATCAACGGCGACATTTTCACTGAACTCGAGGGTGAGTTTTTTCGGCGCGGACCCGAACACCGCACCGGTTCCGGCGATCGGGCTCGTTTCAAGGATGACAGGAGGTCCCTGAAGTGGCGGCTCGCTGATGATGCCGTAATTCAGCACCCACTTGTCCGGATCAAAGAAAAGATCTCCGGCACCGGCGGGACCGGAGCTACGAACGAAGAAATTTGTGCGCGAGATCGGCTTGACGACGTGGTCAACGGGTCCGGCGGGTGTCGAAAATCGCACGAGCAACGGATGAATAAAGACCGGCCAGGAGGGATCCTGCGTTTGTCGAACCTGGAAACGAGTCCAGTACTTGCCGTTCAGCAGGAATGTGTAAAGGCCCTTGGCATAGGTCGGAGCACCGACGCCGTAGACCCATTGATCGAAGAACCATTCGAGCGGCTGGCCGCTTACCTGTTCGCAGATGACGCGGAAGTCATCGGTGGTTGCTGCGGACACTTGATAGGTTGCGCGCCACGTCGCGAGGATTTCGAAGAACTTCGCATCTCCGACGAGCCCACGGAGCATGTGGAGCACCCACGCGGCCTTCTTGTAGGTCAGATCGCGACTGAAAATCCGCTCCTCGTCGCTAGTGTCGAAGCAATAGACGGTGCCGCCGACATTTTCGATCGCCGGTCTGAGTCCGCCCATATAGATCTGGAGATCGGCCGATCCGGCAGAGCCTGGCTTGTGTTCCGCCCAAAGCGCCTCGGTGTACGAAGCGAATCCTTCGTTCAGCCAGATGTCGCTCCAAGTTCGACAGGTGACGTTGTTGCCCCACCATTGGTGGCCGAGTTCGTGGATGATGACCGATTCGTGGAAGTTGCCCTGGCCGGTCATGGTCTGGTGTTCCATCCCACCCGCGAACGGGAATTGGTAGACGCCATATCCCTCAGCAGCGAACGGATACTCCCCATAGAGCGGTCGCAACGCGTCAAGCATTGGAACGAGGGTCCCTAATGCGTTGCGCAAAACTGGGGAATCCGAACCGGAGTACAGAAAGAAGCGCAGCGGAAAAGAAGTCGGGCCGGACGTCGGAAGCGCGGCTCCTTGGTAGGTCAGGCCCCAACTGTTGTACTTTGCAAGACTGAAACAGTTGAGGTAGGTTGAGGATGGATACGAACTGGCCCAGTGGCTGACGACTTTTCCGCCGGCGATCGGCGTGGTGCTGAGAAGCGTGCCGTTCGACACGGAGGTGAGTGCGGCATCGTGCGTCAGCGTGAGTTCCCAGGTCGCCTTGTCGGAGTTGTCGCCGGGCAGGCCGAAATCTCCGTCCTTGCATGCCCACCACCGTCCGCCATCAAAAGGTTCGCTCAGGCTGCTGACAATCGGCTGACCGTCTTGCGATCTCCAGATCATGCCGCCCAAGGCTTCGGGAGCGGGGCCGGTGTAGGGAATCGTGATGACGATGGTCTCGCCGGCGGCGTACGAACGATCGAGCGCGATGGTGCGGGTTTGCAAACCGGCGGCAACCGGTGCTGCCACCGCATTTCCATTTACCAGTATCTGCCCCGGCGTAAGCGCGGATGCGAGCGAAAAAGTAAATTCGGTCAGACCGTCCACGAGACTCTTCATGGTGATCACGGAGGTACCCGCCACCGTTTGAGTGACCGGAAACACTTCGAGCGCCAGACTGTTGTGCAGCACGTCGGTATCGCCCGTCGCGTCTCGATCCTGGAATTGACTTGCGGATGGGGCGCGGCCGGCACGGTGTAATTTGCGCATGAGCGCCGCTTTTCCGCACGCTTCATCAGAAGGGCAGTCGTCGGGCTTCTCGGCGCGCAGGATGGCCGGCGCGCCAGCGACCCCTACGCACGCTGCGAATGCGGCGAACACGCGCCCCCGATTGCGACTCAAGCCTCTTCTCCCTCCGATTCACGCCACCAGCGCCTCACGCGCGAATGCCGTGCCGAACATGAAGCGTACCGCAACCATTCGGGCTGCGGTGCTGCCTCGATGCATGCTGGACTTGAAAAAGCGCGATATCGGCCCGATATCCAGAGTCAGCGGCTGAAGCCGCTACCCGAAATCGGGATGCCCCGCACCGAACACGGGGTGAACGGGCACGGGAAGCGGGTTACAATGGAGCCCCTGCGGGT
>JAHBXG010000059.1 GCA_019636565.1 Phycisphaeraceae bacterium | reverse complement strand
CCACTCCCATTTTCAAATTCCTCACCCTCTGCCCCTCTGCCCCTTTGCCCCTTTGCCCCTTTGCCCCTTTGCCCCTTCCCCCGCAGAAACCCATGCACCCTCTCCTCAGCCCCATCATCGACGGCTTCCTGAACGAGAACCACTCTCCCGAGGAACTGGCCGAAGCGCACAAAGTCACCGTCCGCGAAGTGCTCGACCTTCTCCTCTCGGCCGACGCCATCAACCTTCTGCGCCGTCTCGCGCAGGTCGAACGTCTCCGGCAAACTGTCCTCAGCGCCCGAGCCCGCTCCAAGGCCATGGCCACGCTCGACTACCTCACGCACTTCGACCGTCACGCCAAGCACAGCGATTGCGATCTCCGCAGGCGCGTCAGCGAGGCGATCCTGAAGCAGACCCGGCCCGACGAGGTAAACCAGAAGCCACCCCAGAAGCGAGCCCCCAACCCCGACCGCTGCGCGCCATCCGTTTCTCGCGACCCCCAGCAAGTGCCCGATCTCGTCCGCCTCCGCGCCGCGCGCGTCGCTGCCGAAAACGACTGTGTTGAACCAGCCGGCGCCTCAACCAGCCCTCCGCATCCGTCGCCTCTCTTCGAGACGCTGCTCCAACGCGCCGCCCAGCGCCGCTCACCCTCTTCCCATCTCAAACCCGCCGACATCGCGGCAGAGAAATCGCTCCGCATGAACTCCCTCTCATGTGCCGCGATCGCTCGAAGCGGTAGTTCGCTCAAAGCCGGGTTGCCCGACGATGGCTAGTAGTGCATGCCGGCCGTCTTGACCGCATTCATATCAGTGATTGAACCGATCCCTCAAGTGCATCTTTTTTCCGTTCGCCGACGCAACACACTGAGCCCCCCAACAGTTCTACTTCGTAGGAAGTTCGTGGGGTATTGGGTGTCTGGTCGCATTGCAGCGGAAGGTCGGAGTCTTTGATGAAGAAGCTGGTCGTCTGGTTGGTTGTGCTGGGGTTGCTGGGGGGGGGCGGCGCATACGCGTGGCAGATGTATCGCGCCCGCGGCACGTCCGACGCTTCCGTCTATCGAACCGCACCAGTCCGCGTGGCCGACATCGTCTCCAGTATCTCCGCCACCGGCACCATCGTGCCCGAGGATGTCGTTGATATCGGCGCCCAGGTCAACGGCCTGATCGCCAGTTTCGGAAACGGCAAGGACGGCAAGCCCGTCGACTATCGCTCCGAGGTCGATGCCGGGATGGTCCTTGCAAAAATCGATGATGCCCTCTTCAAGGCCGACGTCTCCACCGCAGAGGCGCAACTCGCGCAATCCCACGCCCAGGTCCTCGTCGCGCAGGCCAACCTCGCCCAGTCCAAAGCCAAACTCGATCAGGCCGAGCGAGACTGGGCCCGAGCCCAGAAACTCGGTCAGAGCAAGGCCATCTCCGCCGCCGACTTCGACGCCGCCAAGTCCGCCTACGAACAAGGAACCGCAACCATCTCCCTCTCCGAAGCCTCCATCGCGCAGGCCAACGCCTCGGTCGCAATCGCCGAGGCCGCCCTCCTCCGCGCCAAGCGAAACCTCGCCTACTGCACGATCATCTCGCCCGTCAGCGGCGTCGTCATCGACCGCCGCGTCGAAATCGGCCAGACCGTCGTCGCCAGCCTCAACGCTCCCAGCCTCTTCCTTCTCGCCAAAGACCTCACCAAAATGAAGGTGCTGGTCCAGGTGAACGAGGCCGATGTGGGCCACGTGATCCCCGGCCATCCCGTCACCTTCACCGTCGATGCCTTCCCCGGAGAGACCTTCAAAGGCGAAGTCCGCAAAGTCCGCCTCAACGCCACCATGACGCAAAACGTCGTCACCTATACCGCCGAGATCGCCACCGACAACCCGGACAAGAAACTGCTTCCCTATCTCACCGCCAACGTCCGCTTCATCGTCGATGAGGTTCGCAACGCCACCGCCGTCCCCAACGCCGCGCTCCGCTGGGCCCCGACCGCCGCATCTCTCTCTGTCATTGCCACCGCGCCCGCAACCGCAACGCCGCCCATTTCTATGCCGACCGCAACAGTTCCCAACGCATCCATTCCAACCGCCACGACTCCCAACCCAGTCCCAATGCCCACCTCTCCAGGCGGAACCTCCGCACGCGCCGACGACCCGAATCGCCCGCGCGGCCAGCGCCGCAATCGCGAAGGTGGAGCATCAGCCACAACCGAATCCGCAACCCGCGCCGAACGAAAAGGCACCGTCTGGGTCCTCGAAGAAAGCGGCCTCCGCGCCGTTGAAGTCCGCGTCGGGATCTCCGATGGCCTCCTCACCGCCGTTGAAAGCGACAATCTTCACGAAGGAGATCAGGTTGTCGTCGGCGAAGTCGTCGCCGGCTCATCCGCTTCCAGCGGCACAACGAATCCCTTCGCGCCCGCGAGCCCGTTCGGTGGCGGACGCGGCAGAGGTGGCCGCTAAACGCCTCGCATTTGTCTCTTTGAATCCCTAGTGCCGAATGCCCAATGCCAAGTGCCTAATGCCTTCCCCATGACCGACGTCCTTGTCAAACTCAAAGATATCCGCCGCACTTTCCGCATGGGCGAGATCAGCGTGCACGTGCTGCGTGGAATCTCTCTCGAGATCGAACGCGGCGCCTACATCGCGCTCACCGGCTCCTCCGGCTCCGGCAAAACCACGCTCATGAATCTTCTCGGCTGCCTCGACCGCCCAACCAGCGGCGAGTACTGGCTCGACGGCCTGGAAGTCTCGCGAATGTCCTCCGATGCCCGCGCGATGATCCGCAATAAAAAGATCGGCTTCGTCTTCCAGAACTTCAATCTTCTTCCGCGCACCACCGCGCTCGAACAGGTCATGATGCCGCTCGCCTACACCGCCACCGGCCTGAGCGAGCGCAATGCGAAGAAAAGAGCCGTGGAACTGCTCAAGATGGTGGGCTTGGGCGAACGCATGGATCACCGACCCAGCCAGTTGTCCGGTGGCCAGCAGCAGCGTGTCGCGATCGCCCGCGCACTCATCAACCAGCCGCCGATTCTCTTCGCCGACGAGCCCACCGGCAATCTCGATTCGCGCACGACCGCCGAAATCCTCGAGATGTTCGATCGCCTCAACCGCACCGAAGGCATCACGATCATCCTGGTGACACACGATCCCACCGTCGCCGGTCACGCCCGCCGGAATATCCGCCTCCGCGACGGCATGGTCGAGTCCGACACCATCCGCGAGGGGCCGCCCCCGACCCTTCCTTCTCACGGCGAACCCGCTCCGGACCCGGAAAGGCAGGTCGCATGACGATCCGCAAGACGCTCAGCACCGCGATCCGCGCCCTCCGCCGCAACGTCACCCGCTCCGCGCTCACCGTTCTGGGCATTGTCATCGGCATCGCCGCCGTGATCGCCATGATGGAGATCGGCAAGGGTTCGTCCGGCTCCATCGCCAAGACCATCGCGAGCATGGGCGCCAACAACCTGCTGATTTTCCCCGGTACCGCCGCGACAGGCGGTGTCTCATTCGGTGGCGGAAGTTCGCTCACGCTGACCGCCGAAGATTGCGACGCGATCCTGCGAGAGTGTTCCTCCATCGCCTCCGCGGCGCCGCTCGTTCGCGCCCGCCCGCAACTCATCTATCAGGATAAGAACTGGGTCCCGACCTTCGTGTACGGCTCGACCCCCGCCTACCTCACCGTGCGCGACTGGTCCCAGTTAGCCGATGGCGACATCTTCACCGATGCCGATGTGCGAAACGCGTCGCGCGTGTGCGTGGTGGGTCAAACGCTGGTGCGAGAACTCTTCGGGGGCGTGAATCCCGTCGGCAAAGAAATCCGCGTCAAGAACGTCGCGTTCACCGTCGTTGGGGTGCTGTCTCCGAAGGGTGCCAACGCCTTCGGCATGGATCAGGACGACATCCTGCTCGCGCCTTGGACCACGATCAAGTACCGCGTCTCCGGCAATTCGGGTTCGACCACTTCCACCTCCAACTCGTCGACGTCTACTTCTTCCGCGAATTCCGCGGACTCGACCTTCCCCGGTGCCGCGGCCGTCTTCCCCGCGCAGTCTTCCACGCAGGCCGCCGACGCGCCGATGCCGGTGCGATTCGCCAATGTCGATCAGGTCATCATGTCCGCGACTTCCGGCGATCAGATCAAGTCCGCGATCCGCGAGGTGACGTCGCTCCTCCGCGAGCGTCACCGGCTTCAGAAGGGCGAGCCGGATGATTTCAGCATCCGCGACATGACCGAGAGCGCCAACGCCCTGGCCAGCACCACGAACATGATGACCAACCTGCTCCTCGCTGTCGCGCTCATCTCGCTGGTGGTGGGGGGCGTTGGAATCATGAACATCATGCTGGTTTCCGTGACCGAACGCACCCGCGAGATCGGGCTGCGCATGGCGGTGGGGGCGCGCTCCCGCGACATTCTCCGCCAGTTCCTCACCGAGGCGACATTGCTGTGCCTGATCGGCGGCCTGCTCGGCCTTGCGCTCGGGCGGGGCTCGGCTCTCATGGTTCAGAAGTTCTTGCGTTGGCCGATCGAAAGCTCCGTCGAGGCGATCATCGCCTCGATCGTGGTCTCCGCGGTCGTTGGAATCGTCTTCGGCTTCTACCCCGCATGGAAAGCATCGCGCCTCGATCCGATCGAGGCGCTCCGGTACGAATAAGACTTTCGCTACAGAGACACACAGGCACAGAGAAGTCAAAGATATGGATGGAATTCAAACAAGTGCGAGCGCCGTCCGGAAGAGATTGGAGACACCAATCTGTCTTTCTCTGCTTTCTCTGTGCCTCTGCAGTGAAATCTTTTTCGCTTCCGGCTGCATGGTCGGACCCGACTTTGAGAAGCCGGACACCAAAGTCGCCGGCAAATTCGCCGGGCTCAACAAGGAAGTCTCGCCCGACGGACTCGCCAGCGAGCCCAACGAGGGCCCGCTCGAGGTCTCGCGATGGTGGCGCGAGTTCAACGATGAACAACTCACCGGATTGATCGCCAGGGCCCAGCAGCAGAATCTGGATGTTGCGGTCTCACTCGCACGCATCCGCCAGGCGCGGGCGCAGGTCATGATCGCCACCGGCGGGCTCTATCCGTCGGTCAGCATCGGCGCGAGCGCTCAGCAGACGCGCAGCCCGCTCGGAGGCATCGGATCCGGCGGCAACGGCCGCATCAGCGAGTTCTACCAGGTCGGGTTCGACGCCTCCTGGGAGATCGATGCCTTCGGCGGCATCCGGCGCCAGATCGAAGCAACAAAGGCCGGTCTGGAGGCCTCGTTCGAAAACCGCGACGACGTGCTGGTGACGATGGCCGGAGACATCGGGACCAACTACATCAGCCTGCGCGGCGCTCAGAATCAACTCGCGATCTCACGCAGCAATCTCGCGGCACAGGAACAAACGCTGGCGCTGACGCAGGAGCGGTTCGACGCGGGGTTCGTCGCGGCCCTCGATGTGGCAAATGCGCAGGCACAGGTTGCCTCGACGCGATCTTCGATCCCGGTGCTGGAAGGACAGATACGAACCTACATCTACGCGCTGGGTGTGCTTCTGGGCGAAGAACCCGCAGTGCTTCTCGCCGAGTTGATGCCGAACAAGGCGATCCCCGCGGCACCGGCCCAGGTGCCCATCGGCCTGCCTTCGGAATTGCTCCAGCGCCGCCCCGATATCCGCCGGGCCGAGGCGAACCTGCACGCGGCGACGGCGCAGATCGGTGCCGCGATCGCGAATCTCTATCCGCAGTTCAACCTGACAGGCTCAATCGGTTTGCAGGGCGGTAACGCCGGCGATCTGGGATCGTTGGCAAACCACTTCTGGGCGTACGGACCCGGCGCTAACTGGCTGGTGTTCGATGGTGGCCAGACCCGAGGCAATGTCGAACTCCAGCGTGGGATCGCCGAGGAATCGTTTGCGACGTACAAGCAAACGGTGCTGGTAGCGCTCCGCGACACCGAGACCGCGCTCGTGAATTTCACGTCGGCCCAGCAACGCCGCGTTTCGCTGGCCGAGGCAGTCAACGCAAACAAACAAGCCGTGGACCTTTCGATGCTGCTCTACAGCAACGGGAGGACGGACTTCCTGAACGTCCTGGTGGCGCAGCGCCAGTTGTTTGTGTCCGAAGATGCGCTCGCGCAAAGCGAGACCAACGTCAGCACCAGCCTAGTCGCGCTCTACAAGGCTCTGGGCGGCGGCTGGGGCGTCGAAGACGGCGAGCCCGGAGCCGGACCGCCCGAATCACACCCGGTCGCGGCGACACCCACCACCGAATCTACCCCCACTCAATAACCCTTCAACCCCGCTCGACCAACTCCCGCGCTATTGCTTCGATTGCCCGCGTCAGCACACGAATCGACGCGAGGTATTCCGAAATCCTGATGTGCTCGTTCGGTGTGTGATCCAGCGAACTGTCGCCCGGTCCGTACGCCGCGATCGGGCAGTTCCAGACCGGCCCGACCACGTTCATATCCGATGTTCCTGTCTTCAACTTCGGCGCAGGTGTCAACCGCTCCGTCCGAATGGCACCCGTTAGCGCTCGAGCAATCACATTACTTCTATCCGCTACATGCGCCACTTCATGCCCAGTGAAATGCCAACTCGTCCGAGCGCCAACGTTCGCCGTGGCCGCTTCGCAGACGGCTTCCAGTTCCGCCGGGGTCACACCGGGCGGAATCCGGAACCCGATCGTCAGTGTTGCGTGGTCCGCAAGCCCGTCGTGATCAGAATGAATCGCGCGCAACCGAGATTGGACCTGATCGAACACCCGCTTGGCGCCGGCGGTCCGGGCGTCGCACGCGGCGCGGATTCGGGACCAGACTTCGAAAGCAAGTTCCGCGGCGGTCGCATCGGGCCCGGCGGAATGGGACGAATCGGTTTCCAGCGTCAGCTTCGCGATCAGGCGGCCCTTGTATCCCAGGGTTATGCCGTCCACGCCGCTGGGTTCACCGATGATGCACGCATCCGCGCGATAGCTCGCTCCGGCGAATCGCGCACCCTTCGAAGTTGCTGACTCTTCCTCAACCGCGCCGATGACGCGAACGCGCACGCCGGGTGGCAGGGATGCCCGTGCGGCGGCGATCGTGAACGCTGCGAGCGGGCCTTTGGCGTCCACGCTGCCGCGACCGTAAAAAAGATCGCCTTCCTGCCGCACCGGTACAACGCCGGGCACAGTATCGATGTGCCCGAGCAGCACAATCTCCTTTGCGCCGGGCGAAGGATCGCCTCGAACCCCAACCGCGCTGCCGCTTGCGTCGATAGTCGACTCGAATCCCAGTGCGGTCATGCGTGCGTTCAGCAGTTCCGCGCACGCTTGCTCGTGCATGCTGAGGCTCGGAGCGGAGACAAGAGCGATAAGCAAGTCCGTTGCTTGAGCATCGGGAATTGCCGGGGCGGCAGATTGTGTCAGCGTGCCGCTCATTCGATGACGGTTCCCACGCCGAGCAGCGCCTCGGTGATCGGGCTGTGCCGGCGGGCATCGCCGATGACGACGCGTCGAACGCCCAACTGGAGCGCCTCACCCGCGCCGAGCACCTTCTTCTTCATGCGACCCTGTGCCGCGGACTGCGCCGCTTCGATCTGCGACTTGGGCAGGCGGTCGATCAGGGATGACTCATCGGGGAACTTGGCGAGTAGACCGGGCACGTTGCTCAGCAGAAGCAGGTTGCGGGCGCCGAGTGCCGCGGCGGTCATTGCCGCTGCGCGATCGGCATCAACGTTGATCGGCTCACCCCCGAAACTGACAGCGGGAGGAGAGAGCACCGGAGTGAACCCCGCATCGAGGAGGGTGCGAAGGAGAATGACATTGACCTCGCTGACCGCGCCGGTGAAATCGTCGCGAACCACCGTCACGCGACCATCGATCACGGCGCGAATCGCGGCCTTTCGCTCGCCACGCCAGATGCCGCCGTCCATTCCCGACAAGCCGATGGCGCGAACACCATGACCCTGCAACTGCTCGACAATCTGCTGGTTGAGCAACCCGCGGCAGGCCATCTGCATGATTTCGAGCGTGCGGCGGTCGGTTCGCCGGCTGGTGTGGCCGCTCGGGCTGGTGATGAACTGCGAAGGGTGGCCGAGCGCTTCGGCGAGTTCGTTGGTGTGTTCGGAGCCGCCGTGGACGATGACGAGGCGTTGGCCTCGTCCGAGCAACTCTGCCGCGTCGCGACAAAATGCTGCGGGGTTCTTGCCGACGCTGCCGCCAAGCTTGACGACGGAGACTTCGTATGGAGTGTTTGTTGTCATGGCTTAAATCGGATGGAGACCGGTGAACGTGAGCCCTTGTGTTTCTTCAAAGCCGCACATGAGGTTCATGCACTGCACGGCGGAACCGGCGGCGCCCTTCATGAGGTTGTCGATGGCGGAGAGCACGACGATCCGGTCCGAATGCGGATCGCACTCGAAGCCGACGTCGCAGTAGTTGGTGCCCGCGAGGATCTTGGGTTCTGGGTAGCGGTGGATGCCGGAGCGATCCTTGACGAGGCGGACAAACGGCTCGTTGCGATAGGCCTCGCGGAAGACCTTCCAGAGTGCCTTGTCGTCAAGCTTCTGGGTGGGGGTGATGTGCGCCGTGCAGAGAACTCCGCGCACGAGTTCGACGGAGGTGATGCTCATGTGCAGGTCGAACCTGCCGTGGACGTCCATGAGTTCCTGCGCAACCTCGGCCTGGTGGCGATGGCCTGTGGGCGCAAACGAACGCACGCTGCCCGAGCGCTCCGGGTGATGACTCGATGGCGAGGACGCGTTGCCGGCTTCGGAAGAACCGACCTTGAGATCGGCAACAACGGACTTGATGAGCCCGGCCTTGGCCAGGGGGAGAAGCGCGAGGTTGACGGCGGTCGCGTTGCAGCCGACGCCGCTGGCGAGGCGAGCGCCGGTCAGCTGCGCGCGCCGGAGTTCCGGCAGGCCGTAGACAAATCGATCAAGCCAAGCCGGCTGGGGGTGGGAGGCGTCGTACCAGCGCTGGTATTGGGACGCGTCACGAAGCCGGAAATCGGCAGAGAGATCGATCACGCGGTGTGCGAGCGAGGTGAAGCGTTCGATCTGTCCGCTCGCTTCTCCGTGCGGCATGCACAAGAAGAGAACATCGCACGGTTCGAGTTGATCGGGAGTGGTGAATTGCAGGGTTGTGCGGCCGCGCAGATTGGGGTGGGCGCTGTAGACGTAGTTGCCGGTTTGCTGGCGGGAGGTGATCTGTGAAACCGTCACCCCCGGGTGATCGAGCAGGAGTCGCAGGACTTCGCCTCCGCCGTATCCCGAGCCGCCGACAATCGAAACACGCAAGGGCGAACTCATGCAACCCCCGCGGAAGTCGGTGCGATTGCCGCGGCCTGCGAGGCGCGGTTGACGCTGCGGCGTTCCGCGATGCCGAGCACGTAATCAACCATTCGACCCGGGATATCAACACCCGTTGTCGTGATCGAATTGCGGAACTCCATCGTGTGATTGACTTCGCTGACGAGGGCACGGCCGTCTTCGTTCTCGAGCAAATCGATCGCGAGCAATGCGCCCGCCTGGCCCGCCATCGCGCGGGCGGTGCGCCGGCAGAGATCGTCGATTTCGGGCGTGATGCAAAAGCCCGCGGCCTGTCCGCCCCGCGCGGTGTTGGTGATCCAGTGCTCGCTGCGGCGCTCGATCGCGGCGATCGGCGTGGTTCCGACGACGAAGACGCGGAGGTCACGCCCCGGCTTGTTCACATGCTCCTGGATATAGAAGACGCCATGCTGCACCGAGCCGAGGGTGGTCTTGTGCTCCAGAATCGCTTCGGCGGCATCACGATCGTTCACACGCGCGAGCAACCGGCCCCACGAGCCGACGGCGGGCTTGAGGACAACCGGGTAGCCCATGTCTTCGATTGCTTCGAGCGCGGTTTCCGGATCGAGGGCGACTCGGACTCGCGGAGTTGCGATTCCGTTGCGGGCCAAGATCAAAGAAGTGGTCAACTTGTCGCCGCAGGCTTCGATCACGGCGCTCGAGTTGATGCACGGGATACCGAAGGATTCGAGCACGCGCACTGCTGTAACTGCCTGCGTCTGGCTTACGCAGCGTTCAAAGACCGCGTCGAAGCGTTGCCAGGGCGTGGGATCGTGGATCTCGGCCTGGAACTTGTTGACGTCGAGCAGTTCGAAGTCGATGCCGCGGCGTTCGAATTCTTCGATGAGGAGGCGTTCTTCGACACGAACGCGGGAATAGAGGAGGCCGACGCGCATGGTTGCTCCGGAGGAAAAGGCAGTTCACCACAGAGGCACAGAGACACAGAGAAAGGCAGGGAAGGGGTGTGAAGACGGGAAGGCATCAAGGCAGGAGGCATCAAGGCATCAAGTGGAGAGACGCTTACTCGCCCCAGTCTTCCTGGACTTCGGGGGCGAGTTCGAGGGTGACGGGGTCGAGCGAGGTGACTTCGAGTTCGGCGTTGCAATCGGGGCAACGGACGACTTCGCCTTGCAGGGGGCGACGGGCGAAAGGCACGTTGGCTTCGCACTCGGGGCAGGTGCAGGCGGTTGCGGTCGGGGAAGCGGGGGTTGCGGACATCGGAAGGCTCCTGAAAAGTGGGGTGGGATGGAAACGAAAACAGCCGCGGTTTCTCCCGCGGCTGCAAAAGCAGTGCGGGCCAGCCTTGTCGGCCGGCCCGGGAACGATCAGTGGATCTGGGGGATCTCAACCGAGCGAAGGGACAGCCGACGAGCTTTTCAGCTCTTTCGATTTGCCCTGTTTGCTGCTGGTGAGTGTCATGATGAGGTCTATCGGCGAATTTCGGACGGCAATACAAGGCGCGTTTCTGGCCGGCGTCAAGTGTTGCCTCCTCGATCGCGTTGTTCGGGCCGACTTTTGCGTTTTCCGGTAGACTGCCCCACCCCGCAAACCCCACCTTCGGGCTCGAAATCCGCATGATCACCGACTCTCTCAAACAACTTCGGCAGCACCTGCTTACGGGCGTTTCGTACGCGATTCCGTTTGTCGCCTGCGGCGGGATTCTGATCGCCGCGGCGTTGGCGTTCGCGCCGCCGAATCCGACGACGCACGCGCCGGACCCGAGCGGGGTGCCGCTTCTGAAGTTTCTCCTGAACATCGGGGTGACTTCGTTCACGCTGATGCTTCCGGTGCTGGCGATGTACATCGCGTACTCGATTGCGGGCAAGCCGGGGCTGGTGCCGGGGGCGATCGGCGGGTTTTTGTGTAATGACCTTCGGCCGCTGGTGCTTTTTCAGGAGCCGCCGAACAACGCGCTGAGCGCGGGCTTTCTTGGGGCGATCATCGTCGGTCTGTTTGCGGGGTACTTGGTCGCGGCTATGAAAAAGATTCCGACGCATCGGCTGGTGAAGCCGGTGATGCCGATTCTGATCATCCCGATCGTGTCGTCGCTGTGCGTCGGCGGGTTTCTGATGCTTATTGGGCCGCCGATTGTTCAATTGATGCAGTGGATGTCGGCTGAGTTGAACGACATGCAGACCGGAAACGCTGTCGTGCTGGCGGCGGTGATCGGCGCGATGATCGCGTTTGATATGGGTGGGCCGGTGAACAAGGTAGCGTTCTTCTTCTCGGTGGGGATGATCGAGAAGGGGAATTACCTGCCGATGGGGGCGTGTGCCGCGGCGATCTGTACGCCGCCTTTGGGAATGGGTTTGGCGACGATGCTTTCTCGACGGTTGTGGAGCACGGAAGAGCGCGATTCGGGGCTGGCGGCACTGGGGATGGGAACGATCGGGATTACGGAGGGCGCGATCCCGTTTGCCGCGGCGGATCCGCTGCGGGTGATTCCGTGCCTGATGGGCGGATCGATCGTGGCGAGCGTGATCGCGATGCTGGCGAAGGTGGGCAATCACGCGCCGCACGGTGGGCCGATCGTGCTGCCGGTCATCGATAATCGGGCGATGTACATCGTGGCGATCGCGGCGGGAACGTTCACGACGGCGCTACTGATCAATGGGTTGAAAGCGGTCTCGAAATCAAAGCCGGCGCGGGAGGAGATGGCATGAAAATCGTTGGTGTGACGGCGTGTCCGACCGGGATTGCGCACACGTACATGGCGGCGGAGAACCTGGAGAAGGCGGCAAAGGCGGCCGGGCACCAGATCAAGGTGGAGACGCAGGGGTCGATGGGGATCGAGAACGAACTGACCGCATCGGACGTACGAAATGCGGATGTGGTGATCTTTGCGGTGGATATCGAAGTTGAGAAGAAGGAACGGTTTGAAGGGAAGAAAGTGATCAAGGTCGGGGTGACCGAAGCGATCAAGAATCCGAGCGGTGTGCTCGCCCGCGCGGGCGGGTGAGCCGGTTCAGAAAGCAGCCCCCGTGCCGACGACTCTGCAATTTGCGTGCGACCTGCGCCACGGGCTGCACGCCCGGCCGGCGAGCCTGATCGCGCAGATCGCGGAAAAATCGAAGTCGCGGGTCCTTGTCAAGAAAGCGGGGGCGGCGGAAGCGGACGCGCGGAGCGTGCTGTCGGTGATCGCGCTCGACATTCAGCCCGGCGATGCCTGGGAGATTGTGGTTGATGGCGCGGATGCCAAGGCGGTTTCGCGCGAGATCGAATCGCTGGTACATTCGCACTTTGGCGAACAGGTTGGCGAAACGGATCAAGCGGAAGGGGACGATGTTCCGGGAGCGGCGAAGGTTCCGGCGGCGCTGATGCGGATGGGTGTCGCGGTGGTTTCGGGAAGACCTGCTTCGCCTGGATTTGGACGAGGCCGGATGGTGTTGCTGCGATCGGGCTCGCTGGTAGAGAGTTTGCCGGAACGTGCCGCGGAGAGGCCCGAGGCGGAGGCAGCGCGGTTCCGGCGCGCGGTCGAGGTAGCGGCGGAGGATCTTGAGAAGAGGCTGAGGCGTGCGTCGGGGACTGCGGCGGAATTGCTGACGGCGCACCGCGTGATGCTGACGGATTCGGAGTTGCTCGCATCGGTCGAGCAGCGGATCGCAAAGGGAGCGAGCGCAGAGCGGGCGGTTGCGCAGGCGGCGGAGCAGTTTGCGGATCGGCTCAGGGCGGCAAACAGCGTGATCATCCGCGAACGCGCGGCGGATGTGCACGATCTGGCGATTCAGATTGTGGCGGGAATGGGAATTGCGATCGGCGAGGAAGTGCCGGCACTGACGGAAATGTCGGTTGTGGTCGCCGAATCGCTCACGCCCGGGCAACTTTTGAAACTGGATGCGACGCTGCTCGCCGGATTGGTGCTGGGTGAGGTGGGATTGACTTCGCACGTGGTGATCCTCGCGCGCTCGATGGGCTTGCCGGTGATTGTGGGCGTGCCGGGTGTGTTTCTGCGATCGGCATCGGCTCAGCGGGCGTTGATCGACGGAACGTTTGGGTTTGTGGTTGCCGATCCGGGTGAGCCGGTGCTGCGGCTCTATGGGCATGACGAACGGGCGCAGAAGCGCCGGCGCGACTTTTTGTCGTCGTTCGGGGCGAGGCGGGGGGAGTCGCGCGACGGGGCGGTGCTCGAGGTGGGAGCGAACGCATCTTCGGACAAGGATGTTGAGCGGGCGATTGCCAATGGAGCCGATGGGATCGGGCTGTTTCGGACGGAGGTGCTCTATCTCGGACGGTCGCGTGCACCTCGCGAGGAGGAGTTGTTCGGTGCGTTCGCGGCGGCGGTACGAGCCGCGTCGGGGCGGCCGATCATCTTCCGGACGTTTGATATCGGTGCGGACAAGCCGGCTCCGTTTCTGCATTTGCCGGAAGAAGAGAACCCTTTTCTCGGAGCGCGCGGGGCCCGGATTTACAAAAGGCATGCGACGCTGCTTCGGACGCAGCTTCGCGCGATCGTGATCGCCTCGGTCACGGCGCCGGGGACGGTGCGGGTGATGGCGCCGATGATCACGACAGTGGGCGAGATGAAGTGGTTCAGGGAGCAGGTGCGGGCGGTGGAGAAGAATCTGGCGAACGGCGGGCTCGATGCGCCGGCGCTCGAAGTGGGGATGATGGTGGAGACGCCGGCCGCAGCGGCTTCGGTGGCGCGGTTTGCGGCGCATGCGGACTTTTTCAGTATGGGGACGAACGACCTGTCGCAGTACTGGTTCGCGGCTGATCGCGGAAATGCGGCGGTCTCGGCGCTGGCGGATGAGTTAGAGCCTTCGTTTCTGCGGGTGATTCGGGGCGCGGTGCGCGATGCGCATGGAGCGGGCAAGTGGATCGGGATGTGCGGGGAAATGGCGTCGCGGGCGGCGAATCTGCCGGTGCTGCTGGGGCTGGGGCTGGATGAGATCAGTGTCGCGGGCCAGAGCGGGGCGGAAGTGAAGTACAGGCTGGCGCGGCTGGATCGGGAAGAGTGCCGGCGGAGGCTGGATGAGGTGATTGATGGGCCGGTTTCAATTGGAGAGGGCGGCGTGTTGTCGGTGTTTGGGGGCGGAGGTGCGGACGCTTCGCCCATTGCGGATGAACTGATCGAATTGAAATGCGAGGCGACGACGAAGGAAGAGTCGATCCGGGAGATGGTGGGGATTCTGTATGGCGCGGGGAGGACGGATCGGCCCGGAGAATTGGAAGAAGATGTGTGGGCGCGGGAGGCGACGTATTCGACGGGATTGGGGTTTGGGTTCGCGGTGCCGCATTGCAGGACGAAGGCGGTGGATTCGGTTTGCGTGGCGGTGGGAAGGCTTGCGAAGCCGGTGGAGTGGGGCTCGAATGATGGAGTTCCGGTGAGGCATGTGATGTTGCTGGCGGTGCCGGAAGCGGCGAACGCGAAGGCGCATTTGCAGGTGCTGGCGCGGCTGGCGCGGAAGTTGGTGCATGAGGAGTTTCGGGGGGCGGTTGAGAAAAGCGCGAGTGCGGGGGAGTTGGGGAAGTTGTTGAAGATGGAGTTGGGGTTGTGAGCGTGGAAAGGCAATCACACAGACAACGCGGAGAGGAACGAAGATGAAGAATGCGGAATCAGCAACTCCGAAGTTTCGCAAAGCGAGTTGGGTCTGCGTACTCCGCGCCGCGGCAAGAAATGCTCTCCCTTCCCCCAACCCCTTCCCTCAGGGAAGGGGCTTCGGAGGTGCGCTTACGGTTGCGTGTGCGCTGACATGTGCCGGCGCCGCCCGCGCGGCGGAGCCGGCGCAGGCGCCCACGGCGCCGGAAGTGGACTTGAAGTCGAAGCCGACGCTGTATGTGGTGGGGTATGCGCACCTCGATACGGAGTGGCGCTGGGCGTATCCGCAGACGATCCGGGAGTTCATTGGGGACACGCTGCACAAGAACTTTGATCTCTTTGAGAAGTATCCGGACTACGTGTTCAATTTCTCGGGGTCGCGCCGGTATCAGATGATGCGGGAGTACTACCCGGCGGAGTACGAGAGGTTGAAGGGTTATGTCGCGGCGGGGAAGTGGTTCCCGTGCGGATCGTCGGTGGATGAGAACGATGCGAACGTGCCGTCGGGCGAATCGTTCGTGCGGCACATCCTGTACGGGAACCGGTTCTTCCGGCGCGAGTTCGGGGTTGCGAGTGAAGAGTTCATGCTGCCGGATTGCTTCGGGTTTCCGGCGGCGCTGCCGACGCTGCTGAATCACTGCGGGATTCAGGGTTTTTCAACGCAGAAACTGACGTGGGGATCGCCGGTCGGGATTCCGTTCAAGGTGGGGCGCTGGATCGGGCCGGATGACAGCGAGGTGCTCGCGGCGCTCGACCCGGGCGCGTATGTCGGGCAGGTGAAAGAGAACCTGGCGAACAGCGAGAGTTGGAAGACGCGCATTGACAACAACGGGAAGAAATCGGGCGTGTTCGTGGATTACCACTACTACGGCACGGGCGACACGGGCGGCGCGCCGACGCCGGAGTCGGTGGCGAAGGTGCAGGAGAGCGTGAAGACGGATGGCGCGATCAAGGTGATCACGGGTCCGGCGGACTGGATGTTCAAAGCCATCACCCCCCACCCGGAGATGCGGGCGGGGCTGCCGACGTACAAAGGCGAATTGCTGCTGACGGAGCACTCGGCCGGGTCGATCACGTCGCAGGCGTACATGAAGCGGTGGAACCGGAAGAACGAAATCCTCGCGAACGGGGCGGAAACCGCGGCGACGTGGGCGTGGTGGCTGACGGGAGAGGAGTATCCGGCGCAGAGGCTCGAAGATGCGTGGTCGCTGGTGCTGGGCTCGCAGATGCACGACATTCTGCCGGGGACGAGCCTGCCGAAGGCGTATGAGTACGCGTGGAATGATGAGGTGATTGCGGGGAACATCTTCTCGCAGGTGCTGACGCACGCGGTAGACACGATTTCATCGCAGATGGATACGGCGACGCAGGGAACGAGTTTGGTTGTGTACAACCCGCTTGCGATCGAGCGAACGGATGCGGTGGATGCGGAGATTCCGTGGAAGAGTGAATGGCGCGCAGTGCGGGTGCTCGGGCCGGACGGGAAAGATGTTGCGGCGCAAGTTGTGTCTGTTGAGAACGGGAACGCGCACATCGTGTTTGCGCCGACCGTGCTGCCGATGAGTCTGGCGACGTTCGATGTGAGGCCGATCGCAGCGGAGCCGGGGGGGCCTCGGGAGTTGAAGGTTTCGGAGCGGACGCTTGAGAGCAAGTTTCTGAAGGTGACGATCGCGGATAACGGGGATGTGGCGTCGGTGTTTGAGAAGGCGGGAAATCGTGAGGTGCTTGCGGGGCCGGCGCGGCTGGCGCTGCTGTATGAGAAGCCACGCGACTGGCCGGCTTGGAATATGGATTGGACGGATCGGCAGAAGCCGCCCCGGAGCTTTGTCGGGGAGGCCGATGACCCGCCCGCGGAGATTGTGATCAGCGAGAACGGACCGGCGCGGGTGGCGCTGAAGGTGAAGCGCGAGCACAATGGCTCGGTGTTTACGCAGGAAATTCGCCTTGCGGGCGCGGGTGAACGGGTGGAGTTTCAGACGCACATCGACTGGAATACGCAGGAGCGGAGCCTGAAGCAGGCTTTTGTGCTGGCTTCGCCGAATCCGATCGCGACGTACGACATCCAGGCCGGCGCGATCACGCGCGGGAACAACAGCGATAAGCGGTACGAGAATCCGTCGCATCAGTGGTTTGATCTCACTGATACTTCCGGAAAAGTCGGCGCATCGGTTTTGTCGGATAGCAAGTACGGATCGGACAAGCCCGATGACAAGACGCTTCGGCTGACGCTGCTGTACACACCGGGTGTGCGGGGTGGGTATCAGGACCAGGGTACACAGGACATCGGGCGGCACGAGATGCTGTATGCGCTGTATCCGCATGCGGGGGATTGGGCGAGCGCGAAGACGCCGGAGCAGGCGGCGAGATTGAATTCGCCACTGAGGGCGTTTGTTGTGCCGCGGCATGCGGGAACGCTGGGGAAGCAGATGTCGCTGGGTTCGGTCGCGGGTGATGGTGTGCAGATTGTGGCAATGAAGAAAGCAGAAGATTCGGATTCGGTGATCGTGCGGCTGCGTGAGACGGCGGGGAAGCAGTCATCGGCGAATGTACGGATAGGAAATGGAATCGGGAGTGCCCTGCGGGTGGATGGGCAGGAGCGCGAGACTGCTTCGGCGACGGTTGAAGATGGCGGGGTGAAGGCGGTGCTGACGCCGTTCAGTTTGAAGGCGTTTGCGGTGAAACTGACTCCGCCTGCGGCGGGACAGATCGCGCGGCCGACAGCGAAGCCGTTTGCGTTGACGTTCGACTCGCAAGTTGCGACGAGAAATGAGAATCGCGGGGCGGCGGCGATTGATGGCGAGAAGCGGTCGATGGCGAAGGAGCAGATGCCGCGGGAGATCAAGGTCTATGGGACTTCGATAAACATGGGCGGGGGCGAAGCAGGGGACGCGATCGCGTGCAAGGGGCAGACGATTGCGCTGCCGTCTGCCGCGGGCGGCACGGTGTATGTGCTTGCGGCGGCGCGGAATGGCGATCGCAGCGCGGAGTTTGCGATCGGCGAGAAGAAGCAGATGCAGAACGTGCAATCGTGGCGCGGGTATGTGGGCCAGTGGGACAATCGTCTGTGGAAGGGCGAAGTGCCGGAGATGGCGTTCCAGTGGAAGAACGAGTGGGCGGGGTTGGTTCCGGGGTATGTGAAGCAAGCGCCGATCGCGTGGTTCAATTCGCACTATCACACGCCGCGGGGGGATGCGCACTATCAGTATTCGTATGTTTTCCTGCACACCCTGGAAGCACCGGCGGGTGCGAAGACGCTGACGCTGCCGAACGATCCGGAGGTGTTGGTGTTCGGCGCGACGATGGTGGAGGGGAAGAGTGG
>JAHBXG010000058.1 GCA_019636565.1 Phycisphaeraceae bacterium | reverse complement strand
GCGATCACCCATTCACACTCATCACAACCTTGATCCCCTCGCCGGAGATCATGGTCTTGAACGCCTTCTCGAACTCCTCGAGCGGGAATTCGTGCGTGATGATGTCATCGAGTTCGAGTTTGCCGCTTAAGAGCAACTCTTCCATCTGATACCACGTTTCGAACATCCGCCGTCCGTTGATCCCCAGAACCGTCGCGCCCTTGAACACCACGTGCTGGGTGATATTGAACGTGGGTGGCTTCGCCGGAATTCCCAGCAGCGCCGCCGTGCCTCCATTGCGCAGGGCGCTGAACCCCTGGTCGTATGCCGCGGGCGACCCGGACATTTCGAGCAGCACATCCACGCCCTCGTTGCGGCACGCCTTCTTCACGTCGCTGATCCACGATGAGTTCCGCGGGTCGTACACCTCGATCGCGCCCAGTTTTTTCGCGATCTCGCGACGCCCCGGGTTGATATCCGTTGCAAAGATCCGTCCCGCACCCGCGGCACGCGCCACCGTTACCGCCATCAAGCCGATGATTCCCGTCCCGGTGATCAGCACGCTCTTCGCGCTCACGCCCGCCGCCATCACCGTGTGCACCGCGTTGCCGAGTGGGTCGAGGACCGCCGCAACCTTGTCCGGAATCTTCGGGTGCACGGGCCACACGTTCTCTTCCGGCACAATCACGTAATCCGCGAACACCCCGTCGCGATCGATTCCCAGGATGCGCGTGTCGCTCGCGATGTGCGCGTTTCCGGTGCGGCTGTTGTAATCGACGCCCGCCGTGATGTGGCCTTCGGCGCTCACACGCAACCCCGGCTTGTAGCGAGTCACGGCCGAGCCCACCGATTCAATCACACCGACAAACTCGTGCCCTGTGACGATCCCGACCGGGATGCGCCCCGCTGCCCAGTCGTCCCACTCCCAGATGTGGCGGTCTGTGCCGCAGATTCCGACTTTGGAGACCTTGATGAGCACATCGCGTGGCCCCGGCACCGGCTTTTCCCGCGCCGGATCAAACTTCAACCCCTCGCCCGCGTGGTGCTTATACAGCGCACGCATGGTCTTTTTCGATGGGTCAGAGGTGCGGGTGTCGGTTGGCGTGAGCGTCGCGGTGGCCATGGAAGCACTCCTGATGCGGTTGCAAGTGTAGATCGCAGAAAAACAGGCTCAAACTCCCGATCCCGCTTGCCGCGGAATGAACAGTTTCCGTGCGGCCGGCGCTCAAGCCGATCTAGAGTCATACCTTGACCCGCGCGATAACCACAACTTCCGGCCGCTCCGGCCCCGGTGGCGGCCCTCGCAAGCCCGCCGCGAGGTCGTTCCTCTACATGGCCGCCAAGCCCGGAGGCGGTCGCGCAATCGGCGTCAAGCAGGCACGCGATGAGCGTCACCTCGCCGGCGAACTCCGCAAGGAGCGCATGGCCCTCCTCCGCTCGCTGAAACTCCCCGTCTCGATGCGGGAGAACACCAGCGACGTCAAACTGAAAGATCAGGCCGAACTCAATACGCAGTTGGCCCAGTTGCTTTCCCGGGGCTCCCCCCTCGTCGAAGCCCTCGAAGTGACCGGCGCCTCCGTTTCCAACACCATGAAGCCCCGTGCCCTCCGCATGCGAGATCTCGTCGCCGGCGGCGCGAGTTTCGCCGATGCCTGCGAACAAGTCGGCGGCTTCGATCGTGTCACGGTGGCGCTGTACCGCGCCGCCGAACGCACGGGCGATCTGGCCGGCGCCGCCAAGCAGCTTGCTATCGCCGCCCGCCGCCAGTTGCAGGTCCAGGGCAAGGCCGCGACCTTGATGATCTACCCCGCGATCCTGCTGACCATCACCGCACTCGCCGCGGCATTCCTGCTTACCAAAATTCTGCCCCAGATCGGCGAGGCGCTCGCCTCGGCCGGCGCTCAATTGCCCTGGTTCACCCGATTTCTTCTGGCGATCGGCACGTTTCTCCGTGACAACTTGCTGATCATCATCATCGTCATCGCGGGGCTCCTCGCGGGTGCCTTCGTATTCCGCAAGGTCGTCGGCGCCTTCGTGTTCTCATTCATGCGACGTGCACCGGCAATCCGACAGGTCGTGCTCGCGCAGGAATCGGCCAGGTTTTTCAGTGTCATGGCGGCGCTCACACGCTGCGGCGTGCCCCTCGCCGATGCCCTGGGCATCGGCGCCGATGCGATCTCGCACCCCGAAATGCGCGAGCAGCTCGAAAAGCTGCGAACAAGGTTGATCGAGGGCGGAGTTTTGCGCAACTTGATCGACGATGTCACCGCACTGGCCATCACCACGCGCCGGCTCATGATCGCCGCGGAGCGCGCGGGCGACCTGCAGAGTGCATTCGACACACTGGCGACAGACATGATGGAAGAAGTCGAGACCCGATCCGTGCGGCTCATGGCATTCATGGAGCCGGCGGTCATCGTGTTTCTGTTTATTGTGGTCGGGTCGGTGATTCTCGGCGTCATGATCCCGCTGCTCAATCTGAGCAGCAGCGTGGGGCTGGGCGGATGACCCCCCGGTTTGGCCGATAAGATTGGCTGGCGGGAAAGGTGCCGACCTCTCGCAGAGCCGGAATCCCGCCGTTGTGCAGTAACTTTCGATCCCAAGGTGAACCGCAATGGGCCTTGGCGCGCTAGAGAATTGAGCCATGAAACATCAGAAAACATCAAACTTGTGGGCGGTTCCGAGGCGGCATGGGCACGGCTTTTCGCTCCTCGAACTCGTCTTGGTCATGGCCATCATGGGAGCCCTTATGGCCGTGGCCGCGTACAGCGTGTTTGGTCAGGGTGAACGCGCCAAAGTGACCGCCACCAAAGCCACGCTCGCCACGATCAAGACCGCCATCCAGCAGTATCAACTCGAAAACAGCGCCTACCCGCTCGACCTCAACGCTCTGGTCACAGCGCGGATTCTCGATGCCGGCAAACTCAGCGATGGCTGGAAGCATCCGCTCGTCTATGACCCGGTGGGTCCGTCCCCGGATCAGCCGTTCATTCTCTACAGCCGAGGCCCGGACAACCAGGCTCCATCTCCAGATGACATCAACTCGTGGGAACCCGCCCCCCAGACAAACAACCCTTGATTTGACTCGCCCCACCCCACCGACTCCCGCGTTGCCGGGTCGCGCGAGCGGAGAGCAGCACCAGTGAAGTCCGCCCGTGGCATCACCTTCCTTGAAACCATCCTGGCTGTGGCCCTTCTCGGGCTGACCACGATGAGCGTGGTGCTCGCGGTCAACTACATCGCTGCCGCTTCGGTCCGCAACGCCCATCGGATGAACGAAGCCGAGATCGCCAATCGGCTCTTGCTCCAGTACTTCGACGACCCCGAGTCGCTTCCCAGCGATGCCCTGCCAATTCAATACGGCAAGGAGGGCCAGTTCCGCTACCGCTGGACCCTGGGCGAAGAAGCCGTCACCGTCGAACTCCCCACGCCCGCGACCCCCAACGCTGAAGATGATCGGCGCGAGCAGCAACTCGCCGCCCTCGGGCGCTCCACCGGAGATCGCTTTAATCGCTTCCGTGTTGTCCGCGTGAAGGTCTGGCTAGGGGAAGAAACCGGCGGCGGCTACTTCCCGGATATCGGGGTTCCGCAAGTCACACTCGCCCGCCTCTACGACCCGGCCGACATCCCGAACTGGAACCCGGACAAGCTCCGGCGGCAGATCGACAGCGGCGGTGGCCTCAAAGGAGTCCTCGACCAGATGACCGGAGCCCGCAACGCCGGCTTGCGTCCTTCCATCAGTCAGCAGAGTTCCACACGCCGGCAGGAATCGGCAACAAGCGGCGCAAGCAGTGGGGGTTCCAAGAAGTGAGCCATCGGCAAACCAACATGCGTAGCGCCTTCACGCTTCTTGAGATGGTTCTCGCCAGCGCTATCGGCGCGATGGTGATCGTCGTTTGCCTGGCCCTGCTCCAATCGATCGAGCGCCTCGAGCGACCATTGGCTGTTCGCCAGCATGAACTCGCAGATCTGCACCGCGCCCGCACCGTCATTCAGCGCGCCATGTCCAGCCTGGTAATGTCCGACACCTCGCCCCCGGTCAACGTCAACGCCCGCCGCACGCCCGATCGCATCATCGACGACGGTTCGGGCAAGTCCGCGTTCGATGCCACCGCCGAGGCCACCGCGAATAAACAGCAGCAACAGTCCCGCCCGCCCGCCCGCTTGCTGCTTGAGCCCGATCAGACCGACGAGCTCAAGGCGATGCTCCAGCAGATCGGCCTGCCCGCCGACTCCGCCGGTTCAATCCAGCGCATGGAAGTCGTCATCGACACGCCGCCCATCGCGCCGTCTTTCCGGGCAGAACTCGGCGATGTCATCGCTGCCACATACGCCCAGAACAAATCCACTTCCGGCACCACTGGTTCGGGAACCGGCGTCAGCGGGCTTTCCAACAGCGCCGCGCGATCCTCTAACAGCACTTCCTCTTCCTCGCGAAATTCGGCAACCAGCGGCGCTTCTTCCGGGTCGTCCCGCGGCACGGCTCGCAACAGCCTCTTGAACGCCGTCCAAAGTGGCGCGACAACCGGAAATCGCAACGCCCTCGCCCTGAACGGCAATTCCGCAGCCAAATCCGGCTCCCTGCGCGGCGCTTTCGAGATCCGCCCGATGCTCACCGACAGCAATATCGAGGCACGCCGCGATGGCAAGCCTGTTCTTTACGAGCTTTGGTGGAACCCGCTTCCTGCTGCCAAAGAAACGACCAAGACCAGCATCCTGAGCGCGAACTCGACCGAAGCCTCGTCCCAGCCAGCCGATGATCCGCGAACGCTTCAGGCCTGGGGTGAACCCGTCCTTCTTGCCGACAACCTCGTCAAATGCCACTGGCAGTTGTTCTCCACCGGCGAAAAGCGCAGCAGCCACAACGCCGTCTGGGATCGCGAACTTCCCGCGTACGTCGAGTTCGAAGTCCAGACCAAGACTGGGCTTTACGAAAACTGGATGTTCGAAATCGGCTGGACGAAGGGACCCGAGCTGGTCGCGTCCGCTGATGCCCCCGCTGCCGGAGGCGCTGTCGGAATCGGCAACGCCGGCACCGGCCCGCAAGGTGGAGACGGAACAGCCACTCCTGAAAACCCTCAGGGCACCGGCGCCCAAGGAACGCGTGAAGGCGGTCCTCGTGGCCCGCGCACCACCCCGGGGCAACAGCCTCAGCAACCCCCCAAGCCGCCCCGACAGCCCGGCAGCGGTCCCAGATACGACACCATGCCGACCGGAACCCCGCCAAAGTGATTCGCGCCCCACGACATCCCGGGAAGCGTGAACTCCCGCGGGCATTCGCCCTGCCGGTGGTGCTCATGGTCAGCCTGGCGCTCGCCACGCTTATTACGGTGCTGCTCGACCGTTTCGGTTCGCAGACCCGCTCGGTCTCCGGAATTGTCCGCTCCTATGAGAACTACCACGCTGGCCGCGGCCTCCACCAGCTTTTCGAGGCTTGGCTCCGCAGTTCGAACTCCTCACGTTTGAGCGCCAAACTCGGCGAGGGCGGCCTTGCCCTCACCGCCCACTTCTCCGAAGGCCTCACTCCCAACGCGAACAGCGCCGAGACCGTCAAGCTCTACCTCGCCGACGGTCAAGGCTCCATTCTCGCCGAGCCCGGATCACTCCCCGCCGAGGATGTCGCTCTTGCTCAGGCCGTCATCCAAGCCGCAAAGGCCCTTGACGCGGGTTCCGGCGGGGGCGACTCCCGGGAGGGCGCCATCGCCCGGCGGGACTTGGGCCCCCTCGCTGTCAGCCTCAAATCCGCCTCCATCCGCACCCTCCGGGCAGCCGTCTCGGGCGCGACCGCCGGCGAAAAGGTGGACGAGATCGTCGCGGAACTGATCAAAGCCCGCGAAGACCTGAACATCTCCGCCAACGCCATTTCCGAAGCCGCCAACAAGGCGGGCCTGGCCGGCGACGCCCGGGCCAACCTGCTCAAAGTCATCACCGTCGATCCAACATTGTGGAATATCACCGCCGATGTCCTCGCCGATCGCCTGATCGGAGGCGGTCTGCTGATGCGCTATAAGGGGGCCGCGCTGGTCGGTGCCAGCAACAGCGCTACCAGCGCTCGAAGCGTCATTCGGCAATGGGTCCGCGAAGATGTCCGTTAGACGGATACCCCGGGAACTCGCCCGGGAAGTTTCGTAGAATGCAATCGCTGCCGAACGGCGGAGCTGATTCGGAAAGGGATTCGGTTGTTCCAGGACGTCACACGAGATCGAGCAAAGACTGTTACGCGCGCCGGGCAGATCGGTGCCGTCGCGCTCGCGTCGCTCGCCGGGGTCGTGCTCGCCGTCGGCCTTCCCGGTACCGGCGCACCCAAGATCGAACGACCCGAGCCGCTGGCGCCGATGCACGCTGCGGATCCCGCGCCCACGATCGAACTACCCGCCATTCTCGAGAAGCGTGCCACTTCCATCGCTCTCAATCTCGCGCAACTTGGCAACGCTCCCAAATTGCCAGTTGCCGTGGTCGGGCCCGGTGACGACACAACTGCGGATCCCGTGGCCCCCGTCGCCCCGGCTCCGGCTCCCGAAGCCGCCATCATTTTCCTCGGCCTACTCGGTTCCCCCGCGCGTCCGATGGCGCTCATCTCCATCGATTCGCATCAGCAGGTGCTCGCCATCGGCGACATCATCCACAGGGGCTCTGGCGAAAAAATCAAACTCCTGAAGGCCGAGAAGAACGCCATCGAGATCGAACTCAAGGGCGCAACCAAGAAGATCGAAGTCGCGCCGCGAACCGGTGCGACCTACACCACGCTCCAGAGTCCCTCCGGTGCTGCCGGTGCCAATCCCGGCTTTGTTCCCCCGCCTCAGCCCGCCAATCCAGGCTCCAATCCCAACCGGCCCCGACGCGACTTTGAAATGAGAGCACCCGGCGGCCGACGTGGCAATCCGCAGCGATTTGATGAATCCGGTGGTGCCCGCGAATGAGCGGCCGTGTCTGCTATGTCGCCCGCGCCGATCGCGGCAGCCGCATCGAATCGCTCCGCCTCGTCGGCGCACGTACCGATGAACTCTGGGCCGTCCCGCTCGTCACGCCCCCAAACTCCGAGCCTTCCGATGCCGAACTCTTCGACGAGCGTGGCATTGTCTCCGCCGCCGATTGGGTCAAATCACGCACCATCGGCGAGAAATCCCGCTCCGGCTCTCTCTCGCTTCTCTGCCTCGATGCAGAAGGCTTTTCCGCCGGTTGGATCACCAGCCCGAGCACCGAGCGCAAGGTCGTTTCGTCCGTTGCGGTTGCCGGCGTCAGCAGCGATGAGGCCGGTTCTGCCGTGGGCCCGGGCCTGGGTTTCTATTTTCCTTCCGAATCCGAATCCGGCGTGCAGGCGCTCGCTGTCGCCGTTGAGCCCGAAGCAAAGCCGCTCAAAGGCAAGATCGATGTCGAATCGCCCGCCGCGGCCACTGCGCTTCGCGTGCCCGTGCTTGTCGGCGCCGATGCCCCGGTGCGGCTGCTTCTCGATCTGCTCGACGAACGCAACATCGCCGTTGATTCCGTCACCACGATCTGGCACGCCATGGCGCGCGTCTGGGGCGGGGCCGATCAATCGGCCGAGCGTACCGACATCGTGACCGAAGACTCCGGTGTTGTCGCGATCATCCTCATCGACTTGCGCGGGCGGCTCCTCTGGTGCTGGGCCTCGAAGGGCGAGTTGCTCTGCGGCGGTTCGATGCGCCTCATCGCCCCCGCAGGGGTGGGGCGAGCCCCCTCGCCAACGCCCGCCGACGCGGCGCGATTGACCAACGACTGGATCGCCTGGGGCTCCCAACTCGGCATCGTCCCGCGCCGGGTCGCCTGTATCGCCGCGGATGATCCCGTCGGTGTCGGCGAAGATTCCGCCTCATTCCGCGCCGGTCAGTTCGGCGCGAAGCTCGCCGGATCATGGGGCGGCGCGGGCGTCGATCTTGTGCTCGATCAGGACCCCGTGGGCGCAACGCTCGCGCGTCTCGCATCCGCCACGGCCGATGCCCGCCCCGACGAAGCGGCGCTCTCGGGTATCGATCGCCTTTCGCTCCGGCCCGGAAAGCTCCATCGGCGCATGCATGTGTGGATTGCGCTTGCCATTCTGGGCGGCGCGGTTCTCGCCGGGGGTGCCGCGTGGAAATTCCGCTCGAGCGCCACGTTGCTCGCCGATGCCGCCAGGTCTGAAGACGCCCGCTGGCGCGAACTGGTGCAGGTCAACTACCCCAACATCATGAAGCTTCCGAACGTTGATCCGGAAGCCGAACTCAACAAGATCTTCACCCGCGACGAGCAGGAACGCCAGCGAAACAAGATCGAACCGATGCGCCCGATCGTTCACGAACTGGAAACCATCTCGTTGACGCTCGCCGACCCCGAAGTCGAACTCGAGAGCATTGCATTCTCCGGCGGCCCGAACGCCTCGGTCATCCTCACCGTTCTCGTCCCCGACATCAAACAGGGGGAAATGGTCTACAAATCCCTGACCTTGATCAGCGGCAGCAACATCGAGTCCTGGCAACAGCCCAGTTTTTCCAATGCCGGCGGCAAGGTCAAAGGTGTCTTCACCGGACGCTGGAAAGACCCCAAAGCCATCAGCACACCTTCCACGCGACCGGCGTCGGCGGTTTCACCGCCCAAGTCGACCCCAAAGCCGCCGGTATCCAGCCCGAGTCCCACCAAGCCGGCTGAGGCCGCTCCCGCGCCGAGTCCTCAGCAAGGTCAGCCCGAATCTGGCCTCACTTCTCCCCCGCCTTCGGTCGGAGGTGAGCCATGACGCACCCCGACACCGGACTCAGCCTCCCCGGCACCGCCGAGCAGCCCGCGCCGCGTAATTCCGCCGCCGTCACCGAACTGCTCGCTCAGGCGGGCGACTTGGCGTCGCGCGCCGAGCGTGCCAACCGCCCGACCTCGCTCATCTACTTATCCGTCGGCATCCTCGCCGTTGCGCTCAGCGTGCTCGCCTATTTCGCGCTCGCCCGAATGTCCGCGGCGGGCTCGCTTCGGGCGGAAGCCGATCGCGCCAATCGCATCGACAAGCTCATTTCACGCCTGAAAGAGTTCGATCGCGTCAACGAGGAGCGCCGGGAAGAACTGCGCCCGCTCCCGACCATGCAGACGCAGATCACCGACGCCGCCGTTGCGGCACAACTGAAAACCAAGCTCCCGCCTGCCCAGGCTGCGCAGGCCAAATGGCTGGGAGACCTGACCCGGCGCACCTGGAGATACAACGATCTGCACGAGGAATCGCTGGAACA
This sequence comes from Phycisphaeraceae bacterium, assembly GCA_019636565.1. Lineage (GTDB taxonomy): Bacteria > Planctomycetota > Phycisphaerae > Phycisphaerales > UBA1924 > JAFEBO01. Next base: position 9,122 of record JAHBXG010000058.1, on the reverse strand, counting down.
TGTCTTCGACTGGATCGCGCGCTCGCTCCGGGCCATCCCCGGGCTCGAACTGACCGGCCTTACCCTCCGTCCGGAGGCCACCTACTGGCGGGTCGATGTCGTCTTTGGCCGCTGGGAACGAACCGGGAGCTGATCGGCGCGCTCCATCTCGCCCGTGCAGAAGTATCGGAGAAGCAGTTGACGCAGAACCCGTTCATCCTCTCGCTCACTCGCGCCGCACTGGCGGGCGCGGTCTTGCTTTGCCTGACCGGCTGCCAGACGCCCACCAAGGACATCGTCACCGTCCCCGCACCGGTCGCGTACGACACTGCCAAGGCCGTCAAACTCGCCGAACAGGCCCTCACCGCCCAGCGCGCGGGCGATCTCGATCAGGCTATTTCGCTCTACAAGCAGTCGATCCAGGCCAACCCCGAACTCTCCGGCGTCTGGACCAATCTTGGTGTCGCCATGATGACCAAGCAGAACTTCCCCGCCGCGGCAGAAGCCTTCAAGCACGCTCTTGATCTCTCACCTACCGATTCGCGCCCGCTGGTCAACTTGGGCGTTGCCTATCTCGATCGGGGCTGGGCCGATCAGGCGTACACGTATTTCAGCCAGGCGATCGATCGTGATCCGCAGAACATCGATGCTCTTCGCGGTGCGATCACTGCGGCGCAGCGTTGCGGGCGCGAGGATGAACGCACGCTCGAGTACATCAAGCGCCTCCAACTCATCGAGACCGATCCAAAGTGGAAGCTCGAACTCGCCTTCCGACGCGTCCGCCTCGAGAACGCCCTTAAGGATCGAAACAAGGGTGTCCCGATGCCGGCGGGCACCAATTCGCGAACTCCCACCGATTCCACGCCCCCGGTGATGCCTGAGCCGGCGCCTATCACGCCCCCCGGCAGCAATTGATCACAAGGCGATCGCAAATCCGATCGCTGAAGCGTGGATGAAGCGCCGACCCACGCCATCGTTTCCGCGATCGTCTGTGCGTCAAGTCCTCTGAACGTCTTTGTTCAGTGCGCTTTGTGTTCTTTGCGGCAGATCCTGATCTTGCGGATCAGCAATCGATCGGCGTTACCCCGCCATCCTTTGCTGCTCCGCCGCGCTGCGTCGTGCGTGGCGCTTGCCCACACCTAGCGAGATCAGTTCCACGCCTTCTGCCACGCTGCGAGGGTTGATCATGCGCCAAGGGTCGATCACCGTGTCGCCCGGCTGGAACTTGAAATCCTTGTACTGCTTCCAGTTGGTGGAGATGAAGTAGAGGGCCGGTCCGGTGGGCAATTCGGCGTCGGGCCGGATCGCCGGATCGTGCAGGATCGGGAAGATGCCCCGCTGGCGCAGGATGTTGGCGAGCAGGATCGCGGGCGAGCCCTGCGTTTGATTGGTGTTGGGCTTGAACGCCATGCCGAGGAGCACCACCGGGCGGCCGGTGCGATGTTCCATCACCTGGTCGGCGAGCCAAGCCGTCTGCTGATCGCGCCCATGGTTAATCACATCGAAGATGTTGAACTTGACTTCGACCTCACGGGCCGTGTACGACATCGCCATCTGGTCGCGCCCGTGGCAGGGGCCGCCGTCCGCCATGCCGCCGTCCATGTACTTGGGGCTCACGAGGCGGTCGGTGGCGAGCTTGAGCGTCGCGTTGACGACATCGCAGTCGGCATCGGGAAGGCGATGGCAGACTTCCATCACCGTGTTGGCGAAGAGGACTTTCAGCCCGAGGTAGGTGTTGTAGCAGAGCTTCACGCACTCGGCCTCGGTCCAGGTCATGGGCCGGATGGGCGAATTGTGCAGCGTCGCGTAGAGCTCGCGGGCGACTTCTTCGCCCCTGCCGCCATCGGCGGGTGTCGTCGCGTTGATCGCCATGTCCTTCTTCGGCGGCGGGCAGCCCAGCAGGACGAACTCGGGATTGAGGAAATCTCGCACGACGGTGCTCTGCCCGATGAAGAACGGGTTGTACACCATCGTCCAGCCGTCGCCGATCTTGGATTCCGCTCCGCGCTCCGTTGCCGGGCCCAGAACGTTGTTCATGGTTCCCGGGGTGACCGTCGAGATCACCAGGATGGTGCGGTAGCGCCCGTCGGCCTTGTTCGCCTTGATCGCGCGCCCGACTTCTTCGAGCGATGATTCGATGATCGAGTTGTCAAAGTCCCGCGGCACGCCGTCGTAGGGGAGCGAGCCATCGTGGCTCGGTGCGTGGGGCGTCGGGACCGCGACGTAGATGGCGTCGGACGCGCGGACAGCGTCGTTGACGGTCGCGCAGTAGTGCATGAGGTGCTTGCACGAGGCGTACTGCTCGTCGAGCCCGGGCTCGAAGGGAGTGACCTCGCCCTTCTTGTAACCGTCCATCAGCTTCTTGTTGGTGTCGTAGCAGAAAACCTCGTGCCCCTTCATGGCCAGGGCGACCGCACAGGGGAAACCGAGCTTGCCGACGCCGATGAACGCGATCTTCATAAGTATTGATCTCTCAGAGACTTACGGTGTGATGCAGGATTCCCCTCGTTGGGTCTGGCGCTGCATGAGACACACAACTATCGGTCCTCTTGGGGGTTTGGTTGAGACCGGTTCTGGTTTACGCCGCCAATCCATTTATCGCGAGCCCGACGTATTCGGGGCAAACTGTTCTCGCCCGGACTGCCGCCAGGCGCATCAGGATTCCCTCGCGATCGTCCGGTGTGACCAGCACGACATGATGCGGACCCAGGTCGCTCAACCGCAGGCGCGTCAGGCCCTGTGCAGCATTCTCCCGATCGTCGATCACGCAGAACTGGATTCGCGCCCGCGTCAGAGCCTGTGCCGCTTCCCGCCCGTTGCGTCCCAGCCCGAACAGAACGATTTCGTCGGTCGGGCCTAGCCGGCGCGCCACGCTGAGAGCAAGTTCGCCCCAATTGAAGATTGCAGAGGTCCGGCGCAGATGTTCAACGCGCTCCCCCGCCACGCCGAGCAACGAGAGCAACGCGAGGCTCGCATCGAGCGTTTCGTCCACGGCGCTCACCCCATCACTCGCGATCCGGGCCCGGCGGATATTCCATCGCAGCGCACCCGCCAGGCACGAAAGGTCTGCGGCCTCGACTGATCCGATCGTGCGCAGAATGTTCCGCGCCGAGGCGAGCCGTCCGCCTGTAGCGGAACGTGCCAGCATCCGGAGCGACCACTCGCGTTCCGCGATCGCTTTGTCGTCTCCGCACCAGCGCTCGATGATCTCCAGTCCTGCCCGCCAGAGCGGCTCGTAAGCGGTGGATCGCGAATCCGGCCGGAGCCGGTACCGGTACAGCGGTGAATCAACCACGGTCACGCCGTGCGCACCGGCGTGAGCGCACCGAAGCAAAAACTCCCAGTCCTCCGCCGGCGATCCTTCGGGGAAGGCGCCTCCGTACTTCTCGTCGAGCGCCCGGAGGAACGAGCCGTCAAAGATCAAGCCCCCGATCGCGAACTGGTTGAAACGTGCCAGACGCGACACTTCCCAATCGCGTGCATCGGGTAGATGCTCCCAGCCGCTGGGCTCAAGATCGGGCCGACAGTAGCGCATGCCGCAGAAGGTCACCGGGTTCTGCCGGGCCCCTTCGTTCATCCGTTCATCAAAAACGGATTCGATCGCGTCGTCGGAATCCACAAAGCAGATTCGTTCGCCCGCGGCCATCCGCAGCCCGGTGTTGCGTGCCGCGCCAACGCCCCGGTTTGCGCTGCGCACCACCCGCACGCGTGCATCGCGAACCGCCGAGGCGGCGACAAACGTTGCGTCCGTGCTGCCGTCATCCACCACGATCAGTTCGAGATCGCGACCGGATTGCGACAGCACGCTGGCCATCGCCTCGCCGATGGTCTCTTCCGCGTTGTAAGCCGGGATGATGTAGGAAGTTCTGGGGTGCATGAAAAGTTGGTCTTCGCACCAAGAGTGCGGAAAAGGGTGAAACGGAAGAACCAGATCGGTTTAGATCGACCCGCAGGTCAGTCTTGAAGCAACAAACGCGAGAATCCGTTCTGCGCCGGCGCGATAGGTGTGCCGGGCAGCGATCTGCGTGCGTGCCAGCGCGTTCTGCGTCCGGCGCAGGTCCTTGCACGCGATCAGTCCGCCCACCCGTTCCTCGAGCATCGGCGCGTTGTGAAAGAACAACTCCGGCTGTTCGCCCACCATCTGGAAGGCAAAGGGATGGTCGGGATTGCGCGGCGGATTCCGATCGGGAACCAGCCGCGGGTGGAAGGGCACCCCCCAGCGTGCGCCCCGAACGGCCCCGGCGGGCAGTCCGTCGCAATCACCCCGATCATCCGGCGCGATCGCATCTTCGAAGCATCCGAGGCTCTGAAAGATGCTGGCGAGCCGCATGAGCGCCGGAGCGTCGGTCCACGGCGATCGCCTCACGTCCTCGCCCTCGCGCCGGTCGCGGAACTCCGCTCCCTGGTGCCAGCCGAGTTTGAACAGCCACGTTTCGATCATGCTTCGTTCGATCCAATGGAAGCGGCAGAGCGGAATCCCGCCGGCAAGCACGCACTCGCACAAGCGCGGGTGCGCCAGCATGTGGTACGTCACTTGAAGGTGGCAGCCCGCCAGTTGGTAACTCATGCGCAGGTCCGAATCGTGCCCCAGCGGCCCTTTCGCAAACTCCGCGAGCGTCGGGTGCTTCTCCCATCCCTTCCCATACAGATTGAACCGCCACCCGTGCTTGCGCGCCGCTTGTGCCGCCCATCCGAGCGTCTCGTGACGCATCATCCGATCCGCGAGCGGATCGGCATAGCCCGTGGTCAGGAGATCAACGATGTGCTCCGGCGCCTCACCGCCGAGGCTGACAGCGAGCGCACGGCGAACCGACTCTTTCATCGGCGGGAAGGGAAGTGTGGAGAGCGGCAAAGTGACGTGTGCCCGAACCGCGTCGCGCACGACCGGCAGCGCCCGCAGGAGCGCCGCATCCACGGTCGGGTTGCTCCGCAGTTCGGAAAGGATCCGTTCGTGCTGCGCCTCCGGCGTTTCGCTCTGGTGGCTCACGTACGCGATCTCGCACTCGAACTTCTCGCGTTCGGCCTCCGTCACCGTTGAAGCAAAGAACTTGGCTTCACTCGCCGGCACGGGCAGCAGCATCGCCGATGCACGCGGATAGCCGTACCGATCATGCAGCGCCGGCACGATGTGCCCGACCGTGAAATCCAAGGCGCCCAGCCCCCGTCCGAGCCGCTCATCAAACAGGTGGGGCATTTGGTCCTGAATCCAGCACACCCACGGCAGATTCCTGGGCAGAAAATCCCCGATCGTCGCGCGTGGATAGTTGATCACGATCATCAGATCGGGCGCGAAATCCCGCACCGCCCGCAGGTAGGCGCACGCCGCGAGCGAGGAAGAGTCGTCGGGCTGGATCATCACCCGTGCCTCGTGCCCGAGCGCGATGAGCGCATCGGCCAGATCGCGCGTCGAGTGCTTGACGAACGTGGAGAACCGGCTGGTCAGCAGCAGCACCCTGCATGGGGTCTTTTCGGAGAATCGCCTGGCCCACCACGCACGGTCGCGCCCCGCGTATGCCGCGTGCACTTCCCGCTCCAGTCGGCGCGTCTCCTGATCCTGGTGCAAGATGGCTTCGGCTACGCGTTCGGCGATCGTGGGCGCCGTGGCGGTTGGCGTGCCGGGTGTCGTCGCGACCGTTCCCAGCAGGCGAAGATCAACCCGCTCTTTCAGAAATGCGCCGAAACGCTCCGGCGCCGCCTCGCCCACAAAGGCGTGAACATGCCCGTCTCCAAGGTGCGACGAAAGATCCGTGAGCGAAAGCGCGATAGCGAACTCTGCCAAGTCGCGTTGCACAATCTGGACGGGCGCTCGATATCCCAATGCCTCCCGCGGCCGCGCCTCCAGCGCCATCTTCAACAGCCACGGCGGATGCACACCCTCCAGCACCAGCATCTGGGTTGCATCCGTCGCCCACGCGCGGGCGTGATCCTGCAGCGCCCGCTTGGCCTCGCCGATCTCATCGCGCAGCGCGATCCAAACACCGTCCAATCGCCGCGCCACATTCCCGTCGTTCGCGCGGAAACACGCAAGCCCTTCCGGAAGGGCCATCTCTGAAGCCTCCTCCCGGTGGGAGGGGGTTGGGGGTGGGTTCATTCCCGCACCAGACGGGCAGGCGCTGCCGACGCGCGCTTCGCTCGTGTCGTCAACTACGAGCCTCTTCCCCAGCGCCCGCACATTCTCGCGGAGCGTGTCGGCAAGCACACACGCATCGATCGCGTCATCCGCCAGTCCGCGCACCGCATCAACGAGAGGGCTCAGTTCCTTCGCGTCGCAAACCGCCGCGGGCAGCAGGGCCAATTGCTCCATCGCCGCCATTCGGAGCCCAACTCGTGCAAAGGATGAAACAACTAGCAGCCTCATCCCGTGATCGTCGGGATTGGCTTCGAGAGCGTGCACCGCCGGCAGCAGGAAATCCCACGTTCGTCCGGCCCGTCCAATTGCAAGCAGCCGCTCGCGCGCATGCGCATCCACCGGAGTTGCTCCGGCAGTCTCAACAGGATTCGAAACCGAAGTCGGCATGAGCGATCTACAGCACGAGGCAGTCAAAGAAACGCGCGGCTAACCGGCGCGCGAAAGTCCGGTCGGGTCGGGCGAGCAAACGTCTTCCTCGTCAATTCCCCAGAGCAGCCCGCGAGCGCAGCGCGCGTTCCACACCTGCTGATCGTGACCGCTGAACGTCAGCGCGTGCGAGTGGGTCGCGTCCATTTCGCCTCCGTGCAGTGGATGAAAATGGTGGACACGGGCCGTGGGCTCCAGCCGCCAGCAGTTCATCGCGCGGATGGTCCGCCCGATCTCCGCGTCGTTGTACAAATGGAAATAGCCCGGGAAAAAGAGCGGGCCTCGCGATGGAAGCAGGCGGCGGAAGCGCTGCTGAAATTTCTGGCCGTACAGCGGATAGGCCAAGGGATAATCGCCCTCGATGCTGGTGTTGAAGAGGCCGATGACGCCGTCGGTATCAGGGAAATGGCGCAGGAGCGCCGCGGCCGCGTTGTGGAGGCAATCCTTTTCAAATACGAGGTCATCGGTGCAGAAGAGGGCGTCGCGATCGATGAGCCGATCGACGACGTGGTTGAGTGGTGCCGTGCAACCGACGCGCCGGTTTGCCTCGGTGTCGTACACGCAGTCCACCCTGCCCCCGAAGCGATCGCGCAGGCGCTCGCACAGAGCCACCGTCCCGAGATCGCCCGCGCCGACGCAGATGGTCGCCGGGTACTCGCTTTCGATCACCGACTCGATCATCTTCGTGAGCTTCTCGTGACGCCGGAAACTGGCGCAGAAGATTTGGATGGGCCTGCTCATGCTGCCTCCCGCGTCGAGGCCGCTTCTTGACATCCTGAATCCCACGCCGTGGGCCGCACGCCCGCGAGCACATCCGACACCCACGACCATCGCAAGACTCGCGTACCGGGCCGTGTGCTGAGCGTCCGCGCCGCAAATCCATCATCTTTCAGCACCGTCATGATGCACTGAGCATCACGAGGCAGCGCCTCCAGTTCGCACATCGTCAGCGAAGCGATTCCATCCACCTCCGCCCACCACGGCGAACCCTGCACGCCCGCATCCACGCCGTACACGCCGATGCCGGCGCGGGAGAGATCTCGCGCCAGCAGGCGCGCGTTGCGGCCAAGCCCCAGGAGCGCGACGGGCTTCAAGAGATCAATCTGTTCGTGAATGAACGTGCGGATGAGGAGGGGCAGCGCAAACAACCCGCGCGGCACGGGCGCCGGGGGCATCTCGCCGTCATCGCCAAGCGTCGGTCGTATGAGTTCGTCTTCGATTCCGGGCTCGTCCATCGAGACCAGCGAAGCGCCCGCGGGCAAGTGCACCCGAACGTCGGGCTCGGTCAGCACGAATTGCGAGCGAATCGGCGCTTCCTGGCCCGAGTTCAGCACAATCGCCCGCGCGTCGTTCACCCAACCGGGCAAGTCTCGCTTCACGCCGCAGATGCGTGGTGTCATGCCCGCGCTCGCAAGCGAGCCCGCAAGAAGCGGTGCCGCCGGGCCCGTGCCCACGATCACCACGGCGCGGCACGGATCGAGCGTTGCCAGTACTCGCTTGGCGCTTGCCGCGGTCGATTCGTTCTCCTTCGCTTCTGCGAACGAGTTCAAATGTTCTGGTGCGGCGCCGACAAACCCCAGCCTTTGCCACCAGCGTGCCATCTCCGCCGTCGAGCGACTCGATGCATCGCAGTAAAGCGTCGGCGGGTTTTCGGCGTCGGCGAGCAGGCCCATGCACGCATCCACCGCGCCCTGCGTCAGCACGCGTACGTCCGGAGCCTCGCGCCCGTTTGCGATCAACCGCTCGCGGATCAATCTTGCCCGCGCCCGCAGCCGCTGCTCGATGCAGCCGTTGTTCTCAAGCCCCCGCACCCACACCCGCGCCACATCCATGCGCGAGCGCGACCACTTCACGCCGACCTCCGCAAGCCTCAAGAGCCACTCGTAATCAGCCGGATGAATACACCCGCCCTGCGCGTGCGAGGCACGAAAGTGAATACCGCCGATTGCGCTCGCGTCCACCATCATCGCCGAGAGCGGGAACCACTGTTGCGTCACCAATTCGTCAAAGCTGATCTCGTTCGGCGCATCCGCGAGAGGGTCGTGAGGTAAGTTTCCGATCGGTGCGCGGAATCGAAAGCCGCCGAACGCACCCGATTCACCCCCGTGCCGCATCCGCACCGCGAGCGCCTCGATGGCCCGGGGCTCGAGTTCATCGCGCGGATCAAAGATCATCACTCGCTCGCCGCGGCAGGCTTCCAGACCGGCATTCAGCGCATCGCAGAGCCCCAACCCCGGCGCTTCCCTCCGCACGCGTTCATCGGCCCGCATGGATCCGATCGCATCGGATCCGGCCTCGCCACCGACCAGCACGATCTCGATATCGCTGAGCGTCTGTGCCCGCAGTTGGCTCCCGGCGCGCTCCAGCAATTCCGCGCGAGCGATCAGCGGCACAATCACGCTGACAGCGGGCGATGCCGTCCTTGGCATGCAAACCTCCAGGCGCGCAAAACAAGCGCGGACAGGGCTTCAATATCGGTCCGTGTTCGGTGAGGGCTGCAAGCGGCGGGGGCCGGGCCAAAAAACGAAAAACCCCGCCTGAGAGGCGGGGTCTTCATTCAAGTGGAGGCGACGAGACTCGAACTCGT
>JAHBXG010000057.1 GCA_019636565.1 Phycisphaeraceae bacterium | reverse complement strand
ACGGCGAGCGAGGAGGCGAGGATGACCCACATGAGCACAAAGGGCTCGTGGTAGCGCTGCCAGAGCTGGGGGTTGACGCTGTTGGCGATCGAGAAGCCGGCGAAAGCGCCGAGCATGACCCAGCGTGCGCGGGGGTTCATGGCGCGGAGAAAGGCGAACAGAATGACCGCGCCGGCTGCCGCGAGAGGTGCGATGAGAAGTGATGTGTGCCCGGCGAGGACGGGAAGAACCTTGACGGCGTGGAAGATTCCCGTGACACGACCGGCGGCCTGGTTTTCGGTGGTGCTTGGGATGACCGCGATGACAAGGCCTGCCGCGGCGGCGACGAAGACGAGAATGAGTTGCTCTTGCAAGAGTTTCTTGAGCGCCGAACGCCAGAACTCAAAGTAGAAGATGCCCGCGATTGCGAGCAGCGAGAGATCGAACGCCGGACCGGCCCATTGAATGCGCATGCCGTGCATGGGCTTGAAAGTCGGCGGCGTAAGACCACCCCAGAGTTTATAGAAAGCGAACAGGACGACGAATGCGGGGAGGGTGAGCAAAAAGGCGATCGTGGTGCGGGTGATTCGGGGGATGGTCCGTCCGCCAATATCGTGACGGCTGAAGAGGGGCGATTCGGAACGCGCCGCGCCCGCGCCGAGCCAAGCGCCGACCCAGATGACTCCGGCGGCCCAGATGTGGATCTGGCGCGTCAGCACCAGCACGACCATGAGCGCTCCCGCGATGATCCACGTCGCGACGTTCTGGCTGCGCCGCAGCGCGAGGAGCATCACGCACAGCAGTGCGAGCCAGGCGGCGTTGTCGGGCAGGAGCCAGACGCCTGAACTGAGTACATATATGGAGCAGATCAGGGGAAGGCAGACGGCGAGGACGCCGAACGAAGACATCGCGCGACGCATCCGCCAGGCGCAGGCGGAGGCGAGCGTGCCGATCAGCAGTGCGCTGATCAGGGCGGATGCGATCTGGAGGACGACCTGCTCGTTGCTGATGTAGCGGGCAACGAGCGAGAGCGCGAGGTGGTAGCCGGGGGTGGTGGCGGAGAGGTAGTCGGTGAGATCGGGATGCGGGAGTTGTGCCGCGAATGTGCGGATGGCTTTTTCGTGGTAGTTGAGCGAATCGGCGGCGCCGCGGCCACGGTTTATCCCGATGACGATGAGCGGGATGGCGAGGGCAAGGAAAACAAAGGGCGCAAGGAGAGTCGCAGCGAAGATGCTCCGCCGATAGCGTCCTGTCGAAAATCCGGTGGCCTGATCCATAGTGGAAAGGGCGTGATGCTATCGAATCATCGGCTTTCAGGAGCGCAAGAACCGCATGTGACCGACCCGGCGGGCCGATATTGGCGTAAGAACTCTCTCATTCAGGCCCACCGATCGCTTTCCGCCAACCGCCTGCCGCCTTTGATCTTTCGCCGGAAGCGGGAGGACCGCCGGTCGAAGACGACTGCTCGAAGACTTCTTGAAGATGCAACCAACGCACGCAGAAACGACTGATTCGATCGATTCCGACGCGGCGAGCGTGCGCGACTATGTGCGCTTGCTCCGGCCGGTGCAGTGGGCCAAGAGCGTGTTCGTGCTGATCGGGCCGGCGTATGGGTACGCGAATCACGATTGGAACCCGGCAAACCCGAAAACCGGATGGATGGCCCTGGTGCTCGCGGTGATCGCGTTCTCTCTGGCGAGCAGCGCGTGCTATATCGTGAACGACATTTTGGATGCGCCGGCGGACCGGAACCACCCGAGAAAAAGGAACAGGCCGATCGCCTCGGGCAGGGTGAGCGTGGGAGTCGCGATCGGGATTGCCGCGGGATTGGTGGTAGCAACGGCGGCGGCGATCCTGCTGATGAGCGGGATGGCGGCGATCTGGACAACGGCGATCGTGGGCGTGTACGTGCTGAACGTGACGCTGTACTCGGCGATATTGAAGCACATCGTGATCGCGGACGTGATCAGTCTTTCGCTGGGGTTTGTGCTGCGGGTGCTGGCGGGGTGCGCCGCGGTATCGGTCACGCCGACCACGTGGCTGCTCAACACGACGTTTTTTCTCGCGATGTTCCTGGCGTTTGGGAAGCGGCTCGGGGAGCGAAGAAGTCTGGGGAGCGAGGCTGCCGCAGCGGCGCGGGGCGTGCAGGCGGGATACACCGATGATCTGCTGCGGCAGGCGGTGATCGTGACGGCGGTGGTCACGCTGATGACGTATGCGATCTATGTGCAGAGCCAGGATGCCAAGTACATGCTGGGGTTCAACCTGATGTGGTTGACCGTGCTGCCGGCAACGTACGGGATGCTGCGGGCGATCGTGCTGCTGGAGCGCGGGACGTATGACGATCCGACGCTGCTGGCTTCAAAGGATCGGCCGTTTCAGATCGGGGCGGTGGTGTTCGGGGTGATGACGCTGGCGCTGATGGTGGCGAGAGGGTGGCATTGGGTGGGGGTCTGAAGAGGGGCACGGAGCAAGCCGAATCGGCGCTGGGGCGTTGGAATCGCGATTCCGATTTGCGGCGGTATTCCCGTGATACTTCGGGTTAGGGACAGACGAGTGCGTCGTAGGCGGCAGCGAAAAGTACAAAGTCCGAGTCATCGACCACGCCGTCCGCGGTCAGGTCGCTCGGGCAGCCGGCGGGCATGGCGATGTCGAGGCAATCCAGAGTGTTGTACGCGTCAGCGAATTCCACAAAGTCGGCATCGTCTACAAAGTCGTCGCCGTTCAGGTCGCCTGCGCAGCGCGGCTGAAACTCGAGTGCGCCGCGGTCGGCGATTGGAGAAATCCCCGCTCCGGAGTCGGGCGTGAGCGGGTCGTCTCGGAAACGGGGCAGACCCAGCGCATCGGTGACTTCTCCGGCTGGAAGCGCGGCGTTGTCGGCCGCGTCGATGCAAGGAGAGCCCGATGCGGGGGAAAGGCCGTCGTCGGCTGTGCCCAGCGTGGCGTCCGCACCAAGCGGATCGGTGAATCCGGGGTTCAAACCGTCGCAGGAGACGCCGGGAATCGAGCCGTCCCAACCCTGAATCGTGCAGAAGCGCGGCGAAATGACTCCGCCGGCCTGCCGCAGGAGCACGCGCGACAGCGCCATCGTTCCTCCGGCTCCGTTTCCCCAGAGGATCGAATTGTGCAGGTCGATCTTGGTCCCGGCACCGGAGGCAATCAGCAGCGCCTGAGACCCGCGGACGTTTCCTTCAAAGGTGCAGTTGATGAGTTCTGATTCTTCGGGACCGTTCCAACTGAAGCACGCGAATGTTCCGAACGGCAGGCCTCCGAACGGACTGTCGGCGTGCGCCTTAAAAATGCAATTCACGAACCGGTCGTGGCCGCCGGTCAGGAAGACGGCCTCGCCGGGATCGCTGTTGCAGATGTTCGCGATGAACATGCAGCGGCTGAGGTTGAGGTCGGACTTGGAGCTGTAAATGCCGCCGCCGGTGGTGCCCGTGTTGGCGACGAACTCGCAATCGAGGAGGGTGGCGCCGGCGTTGTAACACGCCAGCGCTCCGCCGTCGCGGCTGCTGAGATTTGAATCAAAGCGAACGGAGCGAAAAGCAGGAGTGCCGGATCGAACGACGACGGCGCCGCCCGCCAGCGAGCGGTTGTCGATGAAGATGCAGCGCGTGATGGATGGCGATCCACCGATGAGCACGCCCCCGCCACCGACATCCGGAGCGGAGTTGCTTCCCCGGCCTGCGCGGATTGTGAAGCCGTCGAGAACGCAGGAGGCGTCGACGCCCGTCGCGGTCACGACATGGAAGCAGTTGTCGGAAGTTCCTGCGTTGCCCGGCGCATCGTCGCCCTTCAGATCGCCGGAAAGAATGGTGACGTGCTGCGCGGCATCGCGCTGGTCGAGCGATGATTCGTTGCCGACGAATCCTCCGTAGATTTCAAGGCCGGACGCGAGCCCGAAGCTCACGCTGCGCGGCGACGCGGCGTCCCCGGGCGCGTAGGTTCCCGCGGCAACCCAGATCTGCGTGCCTCCGGATGCCGCCAACGCCTTGGCCAGTCCCGTCCGACCCCGGTAGGCATTTTGCCAGGAGGTCCCGTCGTCTGCGCCGGAGACGAGTGACTCCGAGACAAAGACGACATCGCCGCTCGCGGCAGAAGAGTGTGCACCAAGCGAGAGTGAACAGGCTGCGCTTGAACAAAGCGCAATAAGAATGGCCGCGTTGGAACGGGCCGGGATGAATCGCAATCTGCCTCCCTTTGGTGCAACGGAAATCGCCGATTCTGAGTAATCGGCCGGGACAAAGGCAGTGCGACGGATTGATTCGGGCCGGCAGCCAATTCAGATATTTGGCGCAAATGAGTCTGGCGCTGCGGCGGGGGGGGGGATGGGGATGCACCCCCTACTCGAGTGTGAGGTTGTTCTTCCAACTCGCCGGGTCCGCGCCGAGTTTGGTCCCAAGGTCGGAAAGCGCCTGCATGGTTTCCTTCTTGAAGGTGCCTTGAACCGGCACTCGGAAGTCGTCGGGCACAGCGATGTACAGGTACTCCGCGTCGATGTGATCGACCTTGTTCAAGAGCTCGACCTGGAAATCCAGCAGCCGCATGCTGGAGATGTTGGAGAAACGGCTCATGGTGGTGAGCGCCGAGGAGGTGATGCTCGGCCATGTCGGGCTGACGATTTTGGGCACGTCGGACATCTGGTTGTTGATGAGCACCCAGATGCGGATCTTGGACATCTTCCGGCCGGGGTAGATGTTGTTCCACATGCCGATCAGCGATTTGTCGGAGCGGAGATTCGCGCCGGCGAGGATGTTGGCGGTGGTACCCCCGTCCACATAGAGCGCGTTGTCGATCACCTGGGGCGGGAACGCGGCGGGAACGGCGCTCGATGCCATCAGGACGTCGTAGACGAGCGAATCGTCTCCGCTTTTCGCGGCGCGCTCGCAGATCCTGCCGAGAGAAAACGGGCGGTTGATGCCCAGATCGAGGTTGGTGGTTCCGATGATGAGGGAGCGATCGTCGATGCTGGCTTCCGCGACGCGCGCGATTGCTTGTGCATCAAGCGATTTCTCGACATCGCGGCGGAGGCCTGTGGTCGTTGTAAAGCTCTCTCGCCAGGGGAGGAAGAAGAACCAGTCCTTGAGTTCGACCCAGTCGGGACGCGGATTTCGGTAAAGATCGCGGATGGTGTCGTAGTCTTTCTCGGTGCCCAGAAACGCGAAGGGCGCGATGAGCGCGCCGGTGCTCACGCCGGTCACGACATCAAACTGCGGCCGGGCCCGCTCGCCGGTGACGCTCCCCCACCCTTTCAGCACGCCCGAGCCGAAGGCGCCCCAGTCGCCCCCGCCGGAAATAACCAGGACATCGAAGACCGGCTCGGGCGGGTGCTCGCCTTTGGCGACTGCGGCCTCGTACGCATCCTGCTCGGCCTTCATGCGCTTGACAAACTTGGTCGCGGCCAGAACCTGATCGGTCTTGATCTGCTCGAGCGTCTGCCTCCTCATGTCAAGGAGTTCTTCTTCGGTGAGTTTTTGGCGGCTCGTGGCGCAACCGGTGAGGGCGATCAGACAAACTGCCATCCCGATGCGAAATCGAATTCGGCGCATGCACCCAGCGTAGCCAAACTGGTGGTTTTTTTGCAACTTGCGGTAGTAATGCGTTCGAACAAACTCAGGAGCATCTGCCTGCCGGGTCGAACAGCAATTGCGGTGACCTTTGGCCTCGTCGCAACGAGCCTGGTCGCTGTTTCTGTCGAGCTCTGGCAGTCGAATGTGGGCTTTCGATACCGGATCGCGTTCGCCCGGGCAACTGGATATGACGGCTGCACGTGCTCGGAATGCGCAGAACGGTTCGGCATCGGACCGGCTCCGACGCAATCAGCGGAAACGCAAAGCTTGGTGACGACCTGCTTCCTTGTGAGCACATTTTCCAGTACCGTGGCGCTCGGACTTGCTTGCCGAAACCGTTTACCTGGACTGAAATGATTCCGCCAGCGCCTTGAGCACCCTCGGCCACGCGTTGACGAAGTAAGTCTTCACTTCGGGCCAGTTGCCCTGATCGGGAAAGCCGAAGTGGCGGAGGCGAACGTTCGTTATCCCATCTTTTGCGTCGGCCAACGTGACGACAACCCACGTGCGCATCGCTCGCTCGGCCGGGAATTTCGGCGGCGCGTTCCAGGTGAACGCGACCATCTCGTTCGGCAGGTAACCAAGGACCTGGCAGCCGTTGCTTCCGATCTTGGCCTGCGGATCGAAGTAGACCTCCCACTGGCCGCCGATGCGGAGATCGATGTCGGAAGAAGCGTCGAGGAAGGTCTTCCACCCCTGGGTGGTGGTGAAGCGCTTGTAGACCTCGGGGCGAGGAGCGTTCACGGGCGTCGTGATGTCGATTCCTGGAGCTTCGGGAGCGCCCTGGGCGAACATCGAAGCGTCTAAGGCCTGCGGCTCTCCCGTTGGTCCGACCATGTGTTTGCTCCCCTCAACTCCCGCACCCGTCAACGCCAGAAACCCGATCACACCCGCTCCGATAGTCGTTTTTGTGCCTGTTTTCATGGGGTTTCGCTCCGAATGGGTTCAACTTGAATGATCGCTCAAAATAAGTCTACACCAATTTGAGCGATTGTTCAAGTCGTTTTCGGCGAGGCATCCAGAAAGTTGCTGAAAGCAATTGATTAGTGCAGCACGCGGAAGACTTCCGCCTCGTCCGTCAGGCCCGCCTTCACCTTTTCGGCGGCGTCATCCTTCATGGTGCGGAAGCCCGCCGCGACGGCGGCCTCGTACAGCGCAACCGCGTCGGCGCTGCGGAGGGTGAGCTTGCGGAGCTCGTCATCCATCTTCATGATCTCATAAATGCCCAAGCGGCCCTTGTAGCCGCTGCCGCCGCAGACTTCGCACTTGCCGCTCATGTTGACGTGCTCGCCGACGCCGCTGCCTTTGCACATCTGGCAGGTGCGCCGGATAAGGCGTTGGGCGAGCGCCGCGAGGAGCGTGCTGGTGACGAGATATGGCTCAACGCCGATGTCGATCAGGCGGGTGATGGCGCTCGGCGCGTCGTTGGTGTGCAGAGTTGCCAGTACCAAGTGGCCGGTGAGCGAGGCCTGAATGGCCAACTGCGCGGTCTCGGCGTCGCGGATTTCGCCGACGAGAATGACGTCGGGATCCTGACGCAGCAGGCTCCTGAGACCCGCGGCGAAGGTGACGCCGCGCTTGACGTTGACCTGCATCTGGCTGATGCCGTCGAGGTGGTACTCGACCGGGTCTTCGATCGTCATCACGTTTCGGCTGGCGCGATCGATCCGCCCGAGCGCGGCGTACAGGCTGGTTGTCTTGCCGCTGCCGGTGGGGCCGGTGACGAGGATGATGCCGGTCGGGCGCTCGACCAGATCGAGCAGTTCGGCCTGCATGGTGCGGGTCATGCCGACGGCATCGAGGCTGAGCTGGGTCTGGCTCTGATCGAGGAGCCGGAGCACGAGACGTTCGCCGTAGATAGTCGGAATGCACGAGAAGCGGATATCGATCTTGCGGCTGCCGATGCGGACGCTGGTCTGGCCGTCCTGGGGCGAATGCCGATTAGCGATGTCGAGTTCAGTCATGACCTTCAGACGCGAACTGATGGCCGGCGCGAGCGAAAGCGGCGGACTGAATGCATCCCCGAGCATGCCGTCCACGCGGAAGCGGATGACGAGCTTGTTCTCCATTGGGTGAATATGCACGTCGCTGGCACGCCGGCGGAGCGCTTCGAACAGGATCATGTTCACCAGACGGATCACCGGCGTCTGCCGGGCGAGTTGCAGCAGATCGGTCGCGCTGCCCACGCTTCCCGCGACGCTCGCGATCGTCCGCTCATCCAGCGGCATCTCGTCGATGATCTCGGTGACAAGATCCTGCCGGCGCTCGTACGCGCGGTTGATCAGGTTGGCGACACCGGCGCGAGGAGTCAGCACAATCCGGACCGGCATGTGCAGCAGGTCCTCGAGCATATTGAAAACCGTGGGCTGAAAAGGCTGCGAGGTCGCGACCGTCATGGTCACGCCGTCGCTTTCCAGACCCGCGATGCTGTGGCGCCGGGCGAGGTCGGGCGCGATGGTCTCAAAGAACCGGGCGGCGCTTTCCTGGAGCCGGGGCTCGGAAACGTAACTGAGGCCGGTGCGCTTCGCAAGCAACTCGAGCGCGACGTGTTCGTCCATCGCCAGAGTGGAAAGCAGCGTGTCCCACGGCTCTTCGTCGGAACTTTCGGACTGCTGGAACGCCCGGAGTTGATCGCCGGTCACCCGCAGCGCGCCAAAGGCCTCGGCCACGCGCGACCACTCGCGCACGGCGACGGCCGTTGAAGGCGTCGCTTGATCGGCTTTGCCGTTGGCGAGCGGCGCCGCGAGGATTTTCTCGGAGAGTCCTTTGGCCATCGATCAGGTTCTTGGTTGGGCCGACGATATGGCGGCGGGAGCAGGCGGCACCGGAGCAGGGGCAGCCGGGACATCGATCGGTGCAGCGTCGGGCTTGGGGGAATCGCTGTTGTGCGGAACAAAGAAATCCACAAGCACGGGTTTGAGGCGCGGGAGATCGGGGGCGACGTCAACCTCTTTCTGCGGACCGGTGGTCAGCAGACGCAGATCCTCGAAGTTGGGGTCCTGCACGATGCGCGGGGTGATGAAGATATAGAGCACCGTCTTGCGCGAGTTCTTCTGGGTGTCGCGAAAGAGGTAGCCGATGAGCGGGATATCGCCCAGGAGCGGGAGTTTCTTGACGGTGTCGGTTCTGGTGCCGAGCGTGATGCCGCCGATGACCACGGTCATGTCGCTGGGAACGGTGACGGCTTTGTTATCGATGCTCGCCTTGTTGCGGGGCGGCGGGATGCCGTTGGAACCAGTACCCTCGAAGGCGGACAGGTTTGAGACGATCTCAAGGGTGACAAGGTTGCCGCTGATGCGCGGGGTGATCTCGAGATCGGTTCCGGCGTCTTCGTAACCGGCGAAGGTGGTCGTCGTCGTGGACGTGCCCTGGTTGCTGGTGGTGGTGGGCTGCTGATCGACGCGCTCGATCTTGGCCTTCTCGTTGTCGTTCACCATCAGCGAGGGCTCGGACAGGATGCGCGTGTCGGTGGTGGTTTCGAGCGCGTGGATAATGATCGGGACGTAGTTGCTCTTGACGACGGCGGCGGTCAGGCCGGTCAGGCCGGTATTGACGGTCTTTGCGGAGCCGATGTTGCTGAGAGTCGAAAGACCGAAAGCCGTGTTGATGTCCAGCCCCTCACCAAACAAGTTGGTGAACTGTGTCTCGAACGAAAGCTGGAAATCATCGGACGCGGTCACCGCGACGATTTTGGCGGAGATATAGACCTGAGGACGGCGGAGATCGATGCGTTCGATGATCGCGGCGAACTGAGCCTGCTGGCGCTGCGGGGCCTTGACGAGCACCTGGTTGTTGGGCTTGTCGGCGAGCACGAAGACATTTTGCCCGCCGGAGAAGCCGATGCCGCTGGCGTCGGACTGGTTGTTCTGCGCGTTGAAACTCGGGCCCAGGACGATGTTGGGCTGGGTGTTCTGCGCGTTGTTGCGCTGGTTGTTTCGGTTATTGAAGTTCTGGCCACCCGTGGAACCGCTGGAGCCGGGAAGAAGGCTGGAATCGCCGGCGGGAGTAGTGTTGGTGAGCAGGCCGTTAACGATCTCGGCGACCGTCTCGGCGGAGGCAAAGCGGAGCTTGTATTCCTTGACGACGACGATGTCGTCTTCGAGGTTCATGCCGGTGATGAGCGCCTCGAGCAGTTCGTGCTGCTGCGTCGTGGCGTAGTAGACGATTGTGCCCCGGTCTTCATCGACGACCATGACGGGGCCGCCGGTGCTGACGGGGGTCTGATTCTGGTTGCGCTGGTTGGGATCGTTGCCGCCGCCGAAGAAGCGACCGACCTGGTTGTTGTTCTGATTCTGCGTGCTGGCGATGGTGGTGACCTCGCCAAGGCCGCGCTGGCGGGCGAGATCGGCGATCTGGCGTGCGGCGGTGCCGACGTAGTGGCTGCGGGAAGTCAGGCCACTGGGTGCGTCGATGGTGGAGAGCACATCGCGGACGCGGGTGACCTCGTCGGGCACGCCCCGGAAGATGAGCGCGTTGCCCTGAGGATCGATGGTGAGGCGATCGGCGAGGTTGTCGAGCGTGGTGGATCGGCCGGCGGCGGCATTGGGATCGTTTGGGTTGTTGGGGTTCAGGCGCGCGGAAACCTGCGGCGCCTGACCAATAAGTTGCAGCGCGCGTTCGCGCGCAATGGAAGCAGCGACGTACTTAAGTTCGAGCCGAATGAACTTGGCGCGGGCGTATTCATCCAGCAACAGATGCACGAGCGATTCGACGGCGTCGAGACGGCGGGGCGAGCCGGTCAGGACGATGACACCAAGTTCGTCGATATAAGCGGCCTGTGAGAGCGCTCCCGACCCGGTGGTGACACCGCTCGGTGGCGCGCCGCCGGGCATGATGCCCCCACCGCCGCCACCGGCAGTTCCGAACTGCGCTTCGATGGCGGGCTTGAGCGCGCTGGGGCGGACATTGGGCGTGGGAATGACGCGGGTGTTGGGCGCATCGCCGCCGACGCCAACGGCGACTTCGTTGCTCGGATGAACGAGATAGAAACCCGTGACGGTGTCGTGGGTGATGGTAAAGCCCTGCTGTTCGAGAAGGGCATTGACAAGCGGGAGAAAGCGTTCCTTGGGAACCGAAATCGGCGCGTTAAAACTGACCTGCCCGGTCAGGCTTCCCTTCACGGCAACGTTGATGTTGAGTTGCTTGACGAGCATGTCGACAAGCGCGGACAACTCAACGGGCTGGCTGAACGCGGCCAGTTCGATCAGATCTGGCGACGCCTCGTGGTTGGAATCGGCGTTCTCGCGGACGAGGGCTCCGCCGGCGGCCGGCGCCGCCGGAGCGGGCGATGCGCCGGGGTTGGCCGGATCATCCTGCCTCGGCGGGAGCGGCGTGCCCGATGGAGATGATGCGGGCGGCGACGTGGGCTGCGCGGTTGCGGTTCCATTCTGCGGATCCATGGCGGGTCCGGCAGGACTTTGCCACGGAACAGGTTTGGGCTCGGGAGGAGTGCCGGGCGGTGTGGGCACAGGCTGCGACTGCGATTGGCTGGCGGGTCGGACCGCGGGCTGTCTAACAGGTTGGGTGGCGGGTTGGGTAGTCGGTTGAGTCGACTGCGCGAGTGCCGCGGCTGCGCCAACACAAAGCGCGAGGGCGGATGGCGTCAGGCGAAACTGGGAAAAGGCGCGCTGGGCGCGGATCATGGCTGGCGCACTCCGTGCTGGAAGCGTCGGGAACGGGGAATCGCACACGCGAAGTCCGGACCCGGCGCCCGGCTCCGCCGGGAGGAGAAAGGCAAAGAACGCAGTACGTTACCACGCTCGGGCGGGTCCGTCTTGTATCCGGCTCATTCAGCGCTCCGCCTCGAAAAAGGTTCGTTCCACGGGCATGCTTCGAAAACCCCGGTTTCTCCGGCATTGCCGCTGGGATTACCACTGGATTCGCTTATTGAGCGGCAGCGCAGACGGCCACCGGATAATTGTGGACGCGCTCCACATTCCGGCGGCCGATCGCTGCCTCTGAATGCCGACGTCGGAGCGGGACGCCTCGCCTCCAACGGCCATGACGGCGCCGGAGAGCCCCGTCTTTGGCGGCATCGTTCTTCTGACTCGGGTGGAACGTGCCGCGACCAGTCGGAGCGGCCAACGCATCATCTCTTTTATCGCCCGCCGGCATGCACAGGCAGGTATCGGATTTGTTGAGCGCCTCGCCAGCACAGCTTGCGATCTGCGACGGCAACGCGCCCCGCATCATCCGGCAATGCACGCGCTGGTATAGAAAGTCGTATTCATCGACTGCCTGAATGAATTTTCACGGTGCATTCAGGAACCCGAATGCACGTAAGGCATTCGCCTCCAACACAGAAGCCAAAAGGCCACCGATCAGAGTGTAATTCTGCGTCAACTTCGACCGAAACTTCGCAGCCCGGGATCGACAATTCCGCGCTGACAGGTAGATTCGAGTCTCTTCGCGCGGCTCGCGCAAACCGAATCCTGTGCAAAAGGAGTGTCCCATGAAGAGGTGGCTTCGTCGTCACGGAACGGCCGTCGCATTGGCCTGCGGAGCGGGGCTGTGTTGCGCACCCGCGGGGGCCCAGACGTTTCAAAAAGCCTACGGGACGGGGATCACCGAGGTGTCGAACGACACGATTTGGCTTCGCGATTGCCACTACGCGTCGGTCGGATATCAGTCGCCCGCCGTCGGCATTCGGCAGATTCACGCGCTGCGGACCGACGGCAACGGGTCGCTGATCTGGAGCAGGATCTACCTGGTGGGGGGCGATCTCGGCGTGCCTTCCAGTGGCTACACGCTCGTCGAATCACGGGACGAATCCCTGCTCTACGGCGCCGAGAGCGCCTTCATCGCGGGTGGAGCGTTGGGCAAGGTCGCGATGCGGGTGAGCCCCGCCGGCGTGCCGATCTGGCTCGTCATTCTGAGCGGCACACCATTTGCGCCGAGCCTTGCGGGCTCGCCAACGTTGGGAGTAAGCATCCGCGATTCGGTCGATGACGGTCGCGTACTGACCGTGAACCGCCTGGACGACATCTTCGGCTTTTCGCGCGTGGGCGTGTTGAGCACCGTTTCGGCCGCGGGCGTCTTTGCCCAGACCGCGGTCTATCTCCCCGCGGCAGTCAGCCCGGATCGCGTCGAACTGGACTTCGCTGAAATTCGCGAGGCCCCGGCGTTCTTGCCGCCCGGTTCGCCCAAGCGCGATCTGGTCGTCGTCGGCAATTACCTCGATCCGGCGCTTGGACGCTATTCGGCGTTCGCGATGCGGACGGACTCGACAGGAATCGTCAAATGGTCGCGCTACTACACGCATCCGGATCCCGATGTCAGCCTCACGGCCGACGGTTTCGACTTTGACCGCGAGGGAAACATCGTGATGTCCGGTCGGACCGGACAGAATGTGCTGCCCGGGGCGGTTCCCACCGATCTGTTTGTTGCAAAGGTGGACTACGCGGTCGGCGTTCCGATTTGGTCCGAACAGGTGCCCCGCTTCCTGAATGGATACCAGGCGGTCGAACTGACCGAAGACCGGAGGAGCGTGGTGATCGCCGGAACCGTCGATGCCGGTGTATCGGCGGCGCTTCTTGTGTTCGACACGGTCAGCGGAGCATTGCTCCGTGGTGCGCGATATGGCGCGTTCGCGCCCGGATCGACCAACAGGGGCAACGACGTGGCCGTTCCGCCATTTTCCGGCGGCTATCTGCTGGACGGCTCAACGACTGATTTTGGAGGCGGGCTCGAAGACGATTACTTTGTAAAGACGCTGACCGACCTCTCCAGCGGCTGTCGCGAGAGCAAGATTTCACCTCCGGTGACTCTGTTTGAAATTGGGTCCAAGGAGCTGCCTCTGGAGCGCGTGTCGCTCCCGATGTTCGAAAACCTGAACGTGGTGACGACGACCTTTGGCGCGGAATTCACGGCGTGCTTCAAGCCGCGCTGCGTGGGCGACCTGAACGGCGACGGTCTGGTGGATGACGAAGACTTCGTGATCTTTGCCGGGGCGTACAACATCCTGATCTGCCCGACTTCGCCGCGCTTTGACTGCTGCCCCGCCGACCTGAACGGCGACGGATTTGTGGACGACGCGGATTTCGTGATCTTCGTCGCGGCGTACAACGCTCTGCTGTGCCCGTAGTGCGATCGGAATTCTTTCGAAGTATCAAGGCCCCGGCGGCGCATCCGCGCCGGCGGGGCCTGTTGATCGCAGGGTGGGGCTCGTTTTCGATCGGCGGTAACAAGAACCTCGCGCCGCACTCAACTCACGAATTGCGTGCGCACGTTACCGACAATTCTCGGTTTCGCGGTGAAATGCTTCGTACAAAGCCCTGCTCCGATCGTGCTTGTTCCCTTCGGAGTCGTGATCCGGCTGGCGCACGACGCTCCGATTGCCACCTTCTGGATCTGCGGGCAGAATGGCGCACCGAAAACAAACCGCCGGCCCAACAGGGCCGGCGGTTCGTGCGTGTGGGCGGATCAAGGAAGGGTTTGGTTCAATCAGCGACGGCGACGGCCGGCGACGAGAAGTCCGCCGATGCCCGCAAGAGCGGCACAACCGGGTGCCGGCACCTGGACGAGCTGATCCTGATAGCTGCCGCTGGCGATGCCGAGAATCTGATCGGTCGATTCGTTGGACTGAACGAACGACATCGCGGCGGCGTACAGGTTGGTCGCGATGCTGACGACCGAGCTCGAGAGCGCGCTGCCGTTGGTCTTCTTGGCGCGGAAGTTGCCGGTGGTGAAGTTGCTGGCCGTGAGCGACGCGGTCGGGCCGTCGGTCACGATCTCCCAGATCGCGAGCTGGAACGCCGTGGCGTAATCATTCGAGGCGGCGATCGAAGCCTGCGCACCGT
Source organism: Phycisphaeraceae bacterium (assembly GCA_019636565.1). Taxonomy (GTDB): domain Bacteria; phylum Planctomycetota; class Phycisphaerae; order Phycisphaerales; family UBA1924; genus JAFEBO01. The sequence continues at coordinate 4,048 of JAHBXG010000057.1, read as the reverse complement.
TGGCAACAGCGAAGAGGCCGCGGATCGCATCGGCCTTGGCCAGGCCCATGGGAGAAGAACCCGGCATGTTTTCGACCTGCTCGATGGTGTAGGTCTTCGTGCTCGAAGTCACATACTGCGCCAGATCGGTGCAGTAGGTCAGATGATTGCCGTTCAACCATGCGAAACCCGCAGCGGCATTGCTGAGCTGGTGGTTCAACTGGCCGGCGAAGACGTTCTTCGAGTTGCCGTTGAGCGTCATCGTCACCGATTGGCCGGCGCCTTTGCCGAGGTACTTCACACTAATGGTGGGCGCGGCAGACGCCACGGACGCGAACGCCGCGGCGGCGATGACGGAAGCGATCGTGAACTGGTTGATCTTCATGTTTCTCTCTCCCTGAGTGGTGCGAGCCGACGCGATACACGTCGCCCGGGTGGCCAAATCCGTGGCCCCGGCTGGCGAAGCAAGCTGCATTGCTCTCCACAGCAAACATGTCATGCGAGCGCGGGGATTGCCTGCGAAGAGGGTGTCGAACGGCCCCAGACGGCCGCGTTGGACCGACGGTGCGGGCTGTGCGGGCTGATACCGGACGGTGCCCCACGCTCCGGGATTTCACCGCAGGATTTCAGGACGCTGTTAGCAGGATGAGCCAGAGCTGGCACCGATGAGGCAAACACCCTAATCCGGTTCAGATTCTGCGTGCCCCGGGCTGGAAGACCGAGAATTGAGTTGCATCGAGGAGCCGAGCGACCGAAACTGGGGGAGTGGCATTCAGGGGAGGAATGAAATGCGAAAACCGATGCTTGCTGTTGCTTTGGCGCTGTTGGTCGGAAGTAGCGCACGCGCCGATGGCCCCTCTCTGATCGACATCGCCACATCGATTTTGAGCGAGGCGGTGCACTCGGTGGTACCGGGCGTGATTGCACCGCTGGTGACGGCGGCCGAGGACGCTGACACGCAGGCGATCGCGGGCTTGGAGATCTGGCTGGCACAGCGCGAGCGGCAGTTGTTGCTGCAGGCCGCGTCCACGCCGCCAGGTCCCGCGTACAACGCGCTGCTCCGCCAGATCAAGGCGGTTCAGGCCATGAAGAGCAAGATGGCAGGAATCAAGAACCGTCGCACCGCGGAAGAAAAGAAGAAGAAAGAAGACGGCATGGATCCGTTCTATGCGAGGTACATGGCGACCGCACCGATCGCGCTGCCCGGCTCCAATTCGTTTTCTCTGCTCGTGGACGGCGCGGAAGACATTCCCGGCGATGCGCCTCCGGGACCGATGGTCGCGCTCGTCACGCCTCCTTTCGCCGGTATCACCGAGCCGTTTATCCCTGTAATAACCAGCAGCGCAACGGCGATGTTCACGCCGGCTGCCGGTCCGCCGGGCACGTTCGGGGTCGCGATCACTTCCTTCGCACAGACGATCGGGTCATTCGATGTCGGACCGGGCATGCCGACGGGAATGAACACCGCATCGCTCAACGAATTCGGCAGCGCCGCGACCGGTTCGCTCACGCCGACGGGCATTGTTGACATGTATTGGGAAGGCAAGTACACCAACGCGATCCACAGCGGGCGTGCGCCGATCCTGTTCTTCGCGGCATCTCACGGGGCGCTGAAGCCCACCGGCGAGGCCGTGATGATCGCCGACGATCCGATGATCGTCCCGATGCCGCCGGGCACTGCGCCCGAGGGCGCGCCTTGGCTCCAGGGTGCCGCGGTTTATTCGTTTGATTCCGCCACGATGACGCTGCGCGTGAACGAGAACACGATGGTTGTTCCCGCGGGCCCGCCGGTGCATCCCGACCTCGCGATGATGCGCGACTGCGAAGGACGCTATACGTACCGACCATTCGAGGACATGGCGATCGGAGCAAAGATCTCCATTCCGCCGATTCCGTACACCGGAATGTCTGGAAGCCTGTTCACGTTCGGCGATGTGCCCTTTGCGGTTTCCAACGGCCTCTTCACCCTGCTGGAAGGGATGATCCGCGATATCAAGCTCGACCCGGACGGGCTCTACCTCGAGGGCACGCTCGATATCACGCCTGTTGCATACCCCGTGTTCTCACGCTCATGCAATCAGATCATGAATGCGCCGGGACCTCGCCGCATCATTTTCGCCACCGCCGGCCCCGCGGTTGATTTGGTGGATGCGACAGCCGGGTTCACAACGAGCGCGACGCTGCCCTTTCCGGAAATCTTTTCGCTGGAGGCGGCGGGGAGCGTCGCCTGCCCGGCCGATCTCAACGGCGATTCGCTGGTTGACGACTCGGATTTCGTCATCTTCGTGAGCAATTACAACGAGTTGACCGTGCCTCCTGCAAGCCCTTGGGCGGATCTGAACGGCGACGATCTGGTGGACGACGCCGACTTTGTCATCTTCGTCGCGGCGTACAACGAGTTGCTTTGCGATTCACCGCCGGCTGAGTGACATGGCACGGTCGCTCCGTTGGCCTGAACGCAGGTGAGGCTGCGAAAGTCAGCGATGGTGCGACGGTTGCGTAGTGCCTCCGCCCCGCTGCTGCCCATTTTCGGACCGATTGGGCCTCCGCCTGTCGTTTGCATTCTGATTGAATTCGGACGCCGCTCGCCTCCGAGCCCTGCGCGGGGTACGCTGATTTCGCGCCCATGGGAACGCAAGCCCCCGCCAACTCCAAGCCCGCGAACCCAGCCCTCCCCCGCGAGCAGCAGTTCGCCCACCTCCACCTCCACACCGAGTACTCCCTCCTCGACGGCGGCAACCGCATCGACAAGCTCGTGAAGCGTGTCGCCGAACTGGGCATGACCAGCGTCGGCATCACCGACCACGGCAACATCTTCGGGCACATCGCCTTTTACTCCGCCTGCAAAGAAAAGGGCATCAAGCCCATCCTCGGCGTCGAGGCCTACGTCACGCCCCCAGGCAAGCCCCGCACCGACCGCACCTACACCGGCGGCGGCGAGGGCGGGTATCACCTCGTCCTCCTCGCCGAGAACCTCACCGGCTGGAAGAACCTGCTCATCCTCTGCTCCGAGGCCTACATCACCGGCTTCTACTACAAGCCCCGCATCGATCGCGAACTCCTCGCAAAGCACGCAGAGGGCCTCATCGCGATCAACGGTCACCTCGGCAGCGAGATCGGCGAGCATCTGCTCTCGTTCGAGTCTTCCGGCGATCGCAAGTACTGGGATTTGGCGGTCGAGAGCGCCGAGTGGCACGCGAAGGTGTTCAATCGGAAGTGGCAAAGTGACAAAGGGGCAAAGGGGCAAAGTGCGAAGGACACTCCGCCACTCGAATCGTTCTTCATCGAACTCCAGCACCACGTCCGCGATCAGAACTCGATCAACAAGCACCTGATCAAACTCGCCCAGGAACTCAAACTCCCCCTCGTCTGCGACAACGATGCGCACTTTCTCAGGGCCGAAGACCACGACGCCCACGACACGCTCGTCTGCATCTCGACCGCGCGGAACAAGGACGACACCGACCGGATGCGCTATCCGGAAGAGTTGTACGTCAAGAGCCCGCGCGAGATGCGCGAACTCTTCGAGCAGTACGGCGCCGTCGGCAAAGCCGCATGCGACGCGACCGTCGAGATCGCGGAGCGATGCAACGTCGAACTCCCGCTGGGCGTGAATCACGCGCCGATGGTCAAGATCAGGGTGCCCGCGGCCAAAGACCTGCCCAGGCACGACGACAAGAAGTACGGCAATGATCTTTCGGCGTGGTACCGCGACTACTGCTCCAAGTTTGAACTCCAGCCCTTCGAGAAGGAACCGACCGCCGACGAGATCGCCCAGTCAAAGAAGGATTGCGACAAAGCCCTTCGACTCCTCGCCGACGCGGGCTTCATCTGGCGCTACGGCCCCGGCGCCGAAAAGGCCGCGCCAACCGACCGCACCGAAAAAACCGCACGCCTCGAGCGCGAGCTCAAGATCCTCTGCGACAAGAACATCGCGGCATACTTCCTCATCGTGTGGGATTTCGTCAACTGGGGACGCCAGAACAACGTTCCCGCGCTCGCCAGAGGTTCGGGCGTCGGCACCATGGTCGGCTATGTCCTGGGCCTCTCCAACGCGTGCCCCGTGCGC
>JAHBXG010000056.1 GCA_019636565.1 Phycisphaeraceae bacterium | reverse complement strand
ACCGCGCGGTACTTGGACCACATCGCGCCGATGGCGGTGATCGAGGCGATTGGCAGGCGGGCGTGGTAGTGGGGGGCTCGCGATGAAATCACTTCGGCAGCGACTGGAGAGGGTTTCCTTGGCGCTCACGCGGTCCACATCGAGCAAGTGCCCGCTGTGCGGCTGGCGCAAAGGCGCGGAGATTCACGCCGAGATCTCGTTCGAGGAGGAGATGGCGGACGTGGTGGATGCGGTGCCTACTGACCGCAGCAAGGACTTCTGCGCGGGCTGCGGGCGGCCACGAGTGATTCGGATTGAGTTTGATGATCGGGGATGATCCCGTGCGCGTGCCAAGATCCGGACGGGCTCGGATGTCGAAATGCGGTGTGTGTTTGGCGAGTGCGAAGCCGGGGGCTGTTCGCACGCGTGGTCACCCAGTATGACAATGGGGGCGCTGTACCCTCCAGCGTATTTCCACCCAACCGTCGGAGAGTCCGAGGCAAATCCCGATGCGAAGTGATTCCTTCGTGGCGCTCACCTCTTCGCCGGAATCTGGGTCGAAGAGAACCGGGAGCCTACGAGCATGTATGGGCGGCAAACATCACCGCTTGACCAAACCACGTTGTAGTTGCACAACGATTGGCATGGAAACAACCCATGCCGCCAAAACTGTCAAAGTCCTGCGGGCAAGCTTCCTCGTGGTGATCACGCTGGTCGATGACCTGTGTGATCCCGTCGAGAAGCGTAAAACGGAGGAGGGGCCCGTCTTCTGCTCCACTAATACGCTGGCCTATGGACGAGCCTCGCGAGCGGCTATCCCGTCCCTCCGGCTGACAGTAGGGTACGGGCTGGGAATCGTCAGCCGCAATCCGTTGGCAATGACAACCAGCGTTGCCCCGACATCCGCCAACACCGCCATCCACATGGTCGCTATCCCGAGAACGGCGAGTATAAAAAAGACGGCCTTCGCAAGCAGTGCAAAGGAAATATTCTGCACCAGGATCGCAGTAGTACGGCGGCTCAGATTCAGAAACTCCGGCACCCCGCGAAGATCGTCCCTCATGAGAGCCACGTCTGCGGTTTCAAGAGCAGTGTCCGTGCCGGCCGCACCCATCGCAAATCCCACCGTTGCCTGGGCGAGAGCCGGCGCATCGTTGACACCATCTCCCACCATCCCAACCGAGCCATATTCTTTGAGAAGATCATCGATGGCCTTGAGCTTGTCCTCCGGCAACAGCCCGCCTCGGGCATCGTCAATGCCAACGGATCGGGCGATCACTTCCGCGGTGGTCTGATTGTCGCCGCTGAGCATGATCGTCCGAACCCCCAAGGCATGGAGTTCCTTCACCGCCTCGACGCTCGTGGCTCTCGGGGTGTCCGCAACGGCGATGACTCCCAATGCGGACCTGTCGTCGGTGAGGACGATGGCCGTCCGCCCCTTGGCTTCCAACTCAGCGAGCACCGCTTCGACCTCCTGAGAACACATGCCCCGCTCGTGGGCGAAACGATGATTGCCCACGAAGTACCACTCTCCGTCGATTGCCCCCTTCACGCCCCGTCCTGGGATTGACGTGAACCCAGCGACACCAAGCAACGGGCCTTCCTTTGCCCTCCTCTCGTCGGTCCACGCGGAAGTCACCGCACGGGCGACGGGATGATCTGATCCAGCGTCAAGGCTGGCCGCCAGGAGCAGAATGCGATCGACTGGAAGCGAGTTGAGGGAACGTACGTTCGTGACCTTTGGTCTTCCTTCGGTGATCGTGCCGGTCTTGTCGAGAGCGATGACCTGAATCGTCTTGCCCTGCTCTAGGTACACGCCACCCTTGATGAGGATGCCACGCTTGGCCGCAGCCGCGAGGCCGCTCACGATCGTGACGGGCGTCGAGATCACGAGAGCGCATGGGCAGCCAACGACCAAGAGGACCAGTGCTTTATAAATCCACGGCATCCACGTCTGATGGAACAACAGCGGCGGAATGACGGCCACGAGTAGGGCCAATCCGCACACAATCGGCGTGTAGACCCGGGCGAACGAGTCCACAAAGCGCTGCGTCGGCGCCCGTTGCCCTTGTGCATCCTGCACGGTCTTGATTATTCGGGCGAGCGTCGTCTCGTCCCTGCCGCCGGTTGTTGTGAACTCCAGCAAGCCGTTCCCGTTGATCGTGCCGGCGAAGACCTGATCGCCCACGGCCTTCTCGATCGGGATGCTCTCGCCCGTGATCGGAGCTTGGTCCACGGCGGATGCTCCGCTTACCACCTTGCCGTCCAGTGGGATGCGCTCGCCGGGCTTGACCCGCACGATCGAACCGACGGTCACCTGCGCGGCATCCATTTCGCTCCACGAGCCGTCCGCCTGCTTCACGCCGGCGGTTTCCGGCGTGAGCGTCATGAGGGAGCGGACGGCGTTGCGTGCCCGATCCAGCGAATAGGACTCGATCAGTTCGGCAATCGCGAAGAGGAAGATGACCATCGCGGCCTCGGGCCACGAGCCGATCGCCGCCGCCCCGATGACGGCGACGGTCATGAGGAAGTTAATGTTGAGCGTGAGCGTGCGGAGGGCGATGAATCCCGTGCGGAGTGTGGGCAGGCCGCCCAAGAGAATGGACACGACCGCCAGTGCAATGACGGGCCACGACTCTTCGGCCTTGGTCGCCCATGCTGTGATCTCCGACGCGAACGCGAGCAAGCCGGAAGATGCAAGCAGCGCGATCTGCATACTCGTGGCTACAGGAGAGGAAGAGCCAGCAACCGCCGGGGTGTCGCATGCCGGGCCGCCGCAATCCCCCGAGCCGGGCTGGGGCTCGACCACGGGCGTCATCCCCCCCGAGCGCACTTTGGCGGCGATCGCCTCGGGCGAACACGCCGCAACGTCGTGTGTCACGGTTATGCGCCGTGTGACGACGCTGCACTCGACCGACACGACGCCGGGCATCGCCCCGATCACCTTCTGCAACACCTGCTCCTCGGCGGCGCAGTCGAGTTCCTTGACGCCGATGATGGTCGTGGCCGCGCCGGGGTTGGGCGGGGGCGAGGGAGTCGTGTCGGGGACTGTGCTCACGGCCTATTCCTTCCCGGCGCGTGTCGCCGCTACCGTTCGCTTTGAGTTGCACGTCCGCGCAAGCCGTTTGGACGCAGGTTCGGCAGAATGGCACGTCCGTCCGGTCGGCCGCGGAGCCGTTCCGTTATTCGCGCGACCGTCCAGGTGGATCGGACGATGTTCCGGCTCGCTCGGACGCACGTGTGATCCGTGCGTCTTGCCCCACCGATGGACGCTTCCGACTCCGCCGCCATTCCACCCAGCCATAGATCGAAAGCGCGGTCAGTCCGAGGGCCGTCGCGGTGAGTCCGACATCAATGTGGAGGTGCCGAGACCTTCGGTACTCTTCCAGGATACCCGCAGTGACCGTCCAATCTGTCACGAGGGCAACCGTGGTCAGGATACTGACGAAAACCAGCAGTGTGCGAGGCGAATCCCTCTTTGCACGTTGCGGATTTGCCCTGCCCGGTCGGCGGCCACGCCGACGGGCGGGTCGACGCCGCTTACTTCTTGGGCGCGGGCTTGGCATGGTCGTGTCCGTCGCCTTCCTTGTGATCGCCTTGTTTGTGGTCGTGACTCTTATCGGCGCACTCTTTGCACGCGCCGTGGCCCACGACTCGGATCGCGGTACCCTCGCGGACCCAGAGGTGGGCCTCGTCGCCGTCGGTGGTGACGAAGTACTGCGGCTCGCTCTTGACCGGCTGGCTCGCGCTCTGGCCCATGAGGGTGGCCGCGAAGACGGTGATGGCGACGCCCGAGGAGAGGCCGACGACGAGACTCTTGGAAGGGGAATGTGACATACACGGACTCCTTGCAATGCGGGCTCAGACCGAGCCACTAGGTGGGGGAGGAACATCGGACGACGATTGGGGCGGCTGCGGCGGCTTGGAGGCCGGTGCCGTTGCCGAGGGCAGCGCGGGTGGCGGGGCTATGGGCGCGGGCGGAGCAGTCATGGTCCTTTCGACCCTCGCCGGTGCGGACGTCGTGACGATCGACACCTTGGCGAGGTCTTCGGCGCTGACCTCGAGCGGACCGGTTTCGGGCCGTTCCCAACCCTCGGCGATGGGCATGGGCCGTCCGCTCGGATCACGGCCCGTGATGATGCGGTAGATGGCCGGGAGCACCATCAGCGTGAGGAGCGTGCTGGAGATTAAACCGCCGATGACTACCGTCGCCAGCGGACGCTGCACCTCCGAGCCGGTACCGGTGGCGATGGCCATCGGCACGAATCCAAGCGAGGCCACCAGCGCTGTCATGAGTACGGGACGCAGACGCGTGAGGCAGCCGCGAAGGATCGCCGCGTCGCGGGGCAGGCCCTCGCGGCGCAATTGGTTGATGAACGACACCATCACCAGCCCGTTGAGCACCGCCACGCCCGAGAGGGCGATGAAGCCGACGGCTGCGGAAATCGAGAACGGCATTTCCCGGAGCCAGAGGGCCACAATGCCGCCTGTAAGACCCAGAGGTACGCACGTGAAGACCAGTAGCGCGTACTTGACGCTCTTGAACGTGCTGAAGAGGAGCAGGAAAATGAGGAAGAAGCAAACCGGCACGACAATGGTCAATCGTTCCTTGGCTGCGACGAGGTTCTCGTAGGTGCCGCCCCAGACCAGCCACCCGCCGGGCGGAAGGGCTACGCCCGCGACTTTCTCCTGGGCCTCGCGAACGAACGATCCAAGGTCGCGGCCACGCACGTTCGCCTGCACCACGATTCGCCGCTTGCCGTTCTCGCGGCTGATCTGGTTGGGGCCTTCGGTCACGTCGATCTGGGCCAGTTGTCCAAGAGGGATGAAACCCATCTCCTTTGACGGCGGCATGAGGTTGGTACCTCCGTCGGTGGAGGCGAGACGGACTGCGCTCTTCTCCTCGCCCTCGTTCGGAGGCAACGGAATCGGGAGACGTTCGAGAGCATCGATCTGCGCCCGGATGGCGTCAGGGAGGCGCACCACCAGGTCGAAGCGGCGGTCGCCCTCGAAAACGATTCCGGCCTCTTTGCCGCCCATCGCCACCGCTACCACATCCTGCACATCCGCGATGGACAGGCCGTAGCGCGAGATGGCCTCACGGTCGATGTTGACGGTCATCATCGGCAAGCCTTCGGTCTGCTCGACCTTGGCGTCGGCGACGCCGGGAATGGACTGGAGCACTTTGAGGATCTGCTGGGCCGTGGCCTGCATCTTGTCAAAGTCATCGCCGTAGACCTTGATCGCGACATCCCCGCGCACGCCCGCGATCAATTCGTTGAAGCGCATCTGGATGGGCTGCGTGAACTCGTAGTTGTTACCGGGCACTGTCGCGACGGTTAGCTGGATCAACTGGATGAGCTTGCCCTTGTGCCCCTCGATCTTGATCTCGGCGTGCTCTTCTTTGCCGCCTTCTTCGCCCCCGTGCCCGAGCTTGTCGTGGCCGCCAAGTGCCGCGATCTCCTTGGTTCTCTCGGCGATCAGTCGATCCAGTTCCGCCTCGCTCCGCCACTCAGTCTTGGGCTTGAGCACGATGAACGTGTCCGACACGTTTGGAGGCATGGGGTCCGAAGCTAGTTCGGCCGTGCCGGTCTTGGAGAATGTGAACGCGACCTCGGGGATCGTCGCGACGGTCCGTTCCACATCCTTTTGCATGTGCTGTGATTGCGTTAGGCTGGTCGCGGGGATACGCATCGCGTGCATCGCGATATCCTTCTCGTCCAGCGTGGGGGCGAACTCCTGACCCAGCGTTCCAAAGAGCACAACCGATGCCGCGAACGCGAGGATGGCCGCTCCGGCCACGGGCCAGCGGAGTTTGAGCGACCACTTCAGCACCGGCTCGTACACCGTCTTGGCCCAACGGACCACGAAGATGTCCTTTTCGCTCACCTTGCCCCGGATGACGATCGCCACCATCGCGGGGATGAACGTGAGCGACAAGATGAACGCGGCGATCAAGGCGAAGATGACCGTTATGGCCATCGGGTGGAACATTTTGCCCTCGACGCCCGTGAGCGCGAGGATGGGGAAGTAGACTGTGATGATGATGGCCTGCCCGTAGACGGAAGGCTGGATCATCTCCTTGGCCCCAACCGTGACTTCGTGCATCCGCTCCTCGAACGTGAGCAGGCGTTTCTCGTGGTGCTGTTTCTCGGCCAATCGCCGGAGGCAGTTCTCCACGATGATGACCGCGCCGTCCACGATCAAACCGAAATCGATCGCGCCCAACGACATGAGGTTGCCGCTTACTTTGTTCTGCACCATTCCCGTCGCGGTCATGAGCATGGCGAGGGGAATCGCGAGCGCGCAAATGATCGCGGCCCGCACGTTGCCGAGCATGAGCAAGAGCACCACGATCACGAGGATCGCGCCCTCCAGCAGATTCTTCTCCACAGTGGCGATAGTGGCATCGACCAGCTTGGTACGGTTGAGCACAGTCTTGGCGTGGATTCCCGGCGGGAGCGACCGAGCGATCTCGGTCATCTTGGCATCAACATTCTGCGACACCGTGCGGCTGTTGGCCCCGAGCAGCATGATCGCCGTGCCGACGACGACCTCCTCGCCATTCTCGCTCGCCGAGCCGGTTCGCATCTCGCGACCCACGCCGATCGCGGGCGTCCCATCGGCGTTTCTGGCCGCGATGTCGCGCATCCGGATGGGGACGCCGTTGCGGGTGCCGACGACGATGGCCTCGATCTCCTCGACTTTCTCGATGCGGCCAGTGGCCCGCACGACGTAACTCTCTCCCTTGTGCTCGATGTACCCCGCGCCGGTCGAAGCGTTGTTGCGCTCCAGGGCCTCGATCACGTTGTGGAAGGTCAGGCCGTACGAAACCAGTTTCATGGGGTCGGGCTGGACGTGGTACTGTTTGACGTACCCGCCGATGGCATCCACGCCCGCGACATCCCTTACGCCCTTGAGTTGGGGCCGGATGATCCAGTCCTGCACCTCGCGGAGATACGCGACCTGCTCCAGTTCGGTCGCAAGCCGCCGCCCCTCGGGCGTGAAGTACGAGCCGTCCTTCTGCCAGCCCGGCTTGCCGTCAGCAACCGTCGCTCCCTTGCCGTGTGGGTGCTCGTATTCAACCGTGTACATGTAGATCTCGCCCAGGCCGGTGGCGATCGGCCCCATGAGCGGCTCAACACCCGGCGGGAGCGATTCCTTGGCCTCGCCTAGTCGTTCGGCCACCTGCTGGCGCGCGAAGTAGACGCTGACATCATCGTCAAAGACGGCCGTCACTTGCGCGAAGCCGTTGCGGCTTAGCGAGCGCGTCGATTGCAGGCCGGGAATGCCCGCCAGGGCGTTCTCCAACGTGAATGTCACTTGCTTCTCGACCTCAAACGGCGAGAGGGCCGGGGCCACGGCGTTTATCTGCACCTGGTTGTTCGTGATGTCCGGTACCGCGTCGATGGGCAACTTCTTGAGCGAGTACGCCCCGAACACGGCAACCAGCGCCGTGATGATGAGCACGAACCAGCGGTTCTTGACGGAGAAGTGGAGGATTGATTCAAGCATGAGTGTGATCCTCCTTTCTTAGTGTTCGTGGGCCGCGGAACCCTTGCCGAGGTCCGCTTTGAGGATGAACGTTCCAGCCGCGACGAACTTCTCGCCCTCGACCAGACCGGAGTAGATGGGGACCAATCCGCCGACAGTCTTGCCAATCGTCACGGCGCGCTTGGCAAAGGTGTTGGGCTCGCCCTCCACCGGAACAAAGATTGCCGGGCCGCCTTCGACGGTTTGCACCGCCACATCGGGCACAGCGATCATCGGGGTCGGTTCTGAGCCTGCCGCCGCGCCCACGGCTGCAGTCACGATTTCAACTTGGGCGAACATGCCCGGCTTGAGCGGGAGGTCCTCGGTGGCGACCTCGATGCGGACCTGAGCCGTGCGGGTCGTCATGTCCACCATCGGCGAAATGAATGCGACCTGACCTTCCAAGGGCTTCGAGTCGGACGATCCCACCTTGACCCACGCCTTGGCACCCACCGTGACCTCGGTGATCTTCGCCTCCGGCACATCCGCTAGCACCCACACATTCGCGAGATTGGCCAAAACCATGATCGACTCACGGTCGGGGCCGACGAGCTCTCCAAGTGTGATCTCACGTTGCACGACCTGGCCGTCGATGGCCGCCGTGATCGTGTGGCGGGGGAAAACCTCGCCGGTCTTGAGAAACTCGGCGACGGCATCCTGGTTCATCCCCAAGAGGTGCAGTCGGTTCTCCGATGCTGTGACCGCGGCATCGGCCGCACGCTGGGCGGCGACGGCTGCTTTGTACTCGGCCTCGCGGCGCTGCACTTCGGTGAGGGAGATGCCCTGCGACTGCTCGTATAGGTTCTTGGCGCGATCCCAGGCGACCTTGGCCAGTTCGACCTGCGGAGACGCGGACTCTTTGGCGACCCGCTTCTGGAGCAGGTCGGCCTGCGCCTCTCCGAGTTCGGGGCTTTCGATGATGCAGAGTTCGTCGCCTTTTTTCACTTCTTGGCCGAGCCGAACCCTGATCTCGACCACGCGACCGCGGAGCCGCGAGCCGACGTGGGCCATCGCTTCGGCGTTGAAACCAACCCGCGCCGGCGTCACGATCGTGGGCCGGAGCGCCCACATCTGAGCCGATTCGATCTTGATACCGTACCGCTCGACGGCATCGGCGGTGAGTTTGACCTCGTCGGCATGGGCGGATTCGCCTTCGCCGTGGCCGCCCACGTCATGGTCGTGGCCGTCGTCTTCGGCATGGGCCGCAGCTGCCGGTTTGGCCGAGCCGTGATCGTCGCCGTCGGACTTCTTCTTGCACCCCACGGTCGTGAGGAGCGTTGCGATGGCAAAGACTGCCACGAGTGTCGGGATGGAGACTCGCGGTTGATGCGGGGTGTTCCGGCCTTCGATGTGAGTGTGCATGTGCATGAGTTCTGCTTTCGAGTGGTCGGCTGGCGGCCGACTGGGAATGCTCGGGAAGGTTTACTTGACGGGATTGGGCACGGGGGCTTCGTTGGTGGAGGTGATAGTGAGAGCCGCGGAAGGCCCGGGACCGCCGACCGCTCTTTGAAGTCGGATCGCGGCGATCGCCGCCTTGCGCTCGAGTTCGACCGCCTTGGCTTGTGCCGCTCGCAAGTCCTGTTCGGCAAGGAAGAGCGATGTCACGTCCGTCTGCCCTGCTCTAAACGAGGCGTCGGCAAGAGACCGGCGCTGCTCCTGCAACGGGACGAGTTCCTGCCGGACTCTCCGGACGTTCTCGCGGGTTTGAATGAGCGACTCCCACGAGCGACGCACGTCTTCGATGATCTGCCGCTTCGTTTGGACGAGTTCGTGGCGTGCCTCGATCTGCGCTGCGGTGACTCGCTCGGAACGGGCCTGTCCCATGTCGAAGATCGGGATGGGGATCGAGACTTCGGGTCCGACCTGCCAGTCCGGGTCACGCTGCGCTTGCGCCCCGGCGCTCGTGCCGTCAAAGGGCAAGAGGCGAGTGAGCGCAAGGTCGTCGCCGAGTGCGGCAAGGATCCAAGAACGTTCCTGAATCTCGGGACGTGAGCGAAGCCCGGCATCGATCCATGCCGCTTCGGTGGTGTTGGTCAATGTGGGCGGTGTCCACGGTTCCAGTTTCCATGCGGCGGCTCCCGACGGTCGACCGATCAACCGCGCCAAGCGGAGCCGTTCGTCCCGCAGTTCCTGGGTCGTCTCGGCGATCTCAACGTTGAGGTTAACTCGCTGCGTGTCCAACACCGCGACATCCTCGCGGGTGCCCTCACCAGCGGAAAGCCGTGCGTTCGCCAGGTCCACGGCTTTGCTGACCAGCGTTCGCCGCTGCTCAAGCACTGGCAACAGCTGCTCCAACGCCTGTGTCGAGACATACCGCTCCTGCACCTCGGCGACAACGTCAATGACGACGATGATCGCCGCCGCGGACGCTTGCCGGAGCCGATTGTCCGCAGCGCTCGATTGCCGGGGAATCTTGAGGATCGAGATCAGGTCTTGGGCGAGGGAAGCCTCGATCACGGGCTTGCCGCCTCCCTCCGGAAAACGAAGGGCAAAGTTGAGAATCGGGTTGGGGAGCAGCCGGGCCTGCTTTGAATCGGCCAGAGCGATGCGCACGCGTGCGAGGGCTGCTTGCACGGCGGGGTCGGTGGTGACGGACTCCCTCACAGCCTCGGTGAACGTCAATGTCTCGGGGTCGCTCGGCTCGTCTATCGGGGCACCCTCAACTTGGAACGCGATCGGCTTTGAGAGGCCCGCGGCCGTACCGGCAGTGGTTTCTGTGTCTGTTTCGGGTGGCCGCATCGACTGGCAACCCGCGAGCGCGATGAACGCGAGCGCGCTCATGCCTAGTCGAGACCACGTCGGCCAGAAGAATGATCGGGAACCCCAAGCCCTGAAACAGGCCTGGTCGGATCGAATGTACATGGAGAGGAATCCATCGCTTAGTTGAGAGGCACACCCAGCACGCTGCCCCGCCAGATCAGGTAGGGGAAGGGGTCAGTCAAGACCCACAGCGCGCACGATTGAGCTTGGCTCGCGAATGCTCCATTGGAGCAAAAGCGAGCGCGCAGGGTGAATCTACACCAGCATGACGATGGTTCTCAGGAACATCAACGCGGGCGGCGGAGCCGCGGCTCGCACGTCGATCCACCGCACGAGCATGTTCAGCGGCGGGCGGTCGAAGAGGAACGCGATGACCGCAAAGATCGGCAGGGGCAGGTCAACGGTGATCGACGAAGGCGCAGACCTCACTGTCGCCGTCACCACGTTCGACTTGACGGGCTTGTCCTCGCACGGGCTTGGAGTCCCTGATTCGAAGTCGTCTGACCGCTGGGGCCCGCACGGCCTCACGCACCGGTCGCTCTCATCCCGACCGCATCCGCCCCACTCCAGATGGGAAACCCCGTTGGATTCACGGCATTCCACCACGAGCCCGCCGGCCAAGGCGTGGAAGCCGGTGGTGAGCAGGCAGATGACGGCGATCAAGCGATGGAAAAGCTCTCGGCACATACGATCTCTGAGATAATAGGTTGCCACCCCTACAGGCAAGAGAGGGCGACGCATACGGGGATCGAGCAGGTCGAGACGGGCACATGGACGGCGGGTGGGGATCACCGATGCGCTTCGCATTGACCTCTTTCCGGTGTGCCGATTGAGTTGACGGATCAGTGGGCCGGCCCGCTTGGCCATGCGCGGGTGCGGCGGCACCGGCGAAGAGAAGGACGAGGATCGGGACCGACGATTTACATGACTTCAACTTGACCGAAATACTTTGCATGAATGAACCGGGGAACAACCTCGGCGCCGGACACGCGGCGAGCCTCGACGCGATCAGGATCGCGCGATCGACTTGCGGTGCTGCCACCGTTTGATGAGGTAGAACACAACGGGGTAGATGAGCAGCTCCATGACAAAGCTGATGAGCAGACCGCCGATCATCGGGGCGGCAATGCGTCGCATCGTGTCGGCGCCTGTTCCTTGCGCCCACAGAAGAGGAACCAGCCCGATGAACGTGGCAGCGACGGTCATCGCTTTGGGACGAATGCGCATGACCGCCCCGTCATGGACTGCATCCCACAAGTCGCGTGTGGTGCGCATGCGACCTTGCTCTTTGAACCGGTCGAAGCTGTTGTCGAGGTAGAGCAGCATCACCATGCCGGTCTCGGCGTCGAGACCTGCGAGCGCGATGATGCCGATGACAACGGCCAGCGACAGGTTGTAGTCCAGGGCGTGCATGAACCAGAACGCTCCGACCAGACTGAACGGGACCGCCATCAGCACGATGCCC
This sequence comes from Phycisphaeraceae bacterium, assembly GCA_019636565.1. Lineage (GTDB taxonomy): Bacteria > Planctomycetota > Phycisphaerae > Phycisphaerales > UBA1924 > JAFEBO01. The sequence goes on along the minus strand of JAHBXG010000056.1, from coordinate 7,905 downwards.
ACCCGCACCCACGATCGGCTGCTGACGTAAAGCAGGAAGACGATGGCGAAGAACGCCAGCACACTCGCGGCGATCAGCCGTGGAATGGTCTTTTCCCAGAACTCAAACTGACCGGAGAACACCAGCGTGTATCCGGCTGGAAGGTTGACCTCTTGCGCCACGATGCGGCGTGCCTCGGCGATGTACCCGCCAAGGTCGCGCCCCGCGATGTCCACATAGATCCACGCCGTCCGCATCGCGTTTTCGGAACGGATCATGGGCGCGCCGGGATTGATCTTGATAGTCGCGAGCTGTCCGAGGGGCACCTGGAGTTTGTTGCCGCGCGGGTCGGCCATTGGAGAGGTGACCAGGACGTTCTGCAGGGCCGGCGGGTCGTCACGGAAGTCGCGGAGGTAGCGCACGTTGAGCGGGTAGCGTTCGAGGCCCTCGACTGTTGTGGTGACATTCATCCCACCGACGGCGGATTGAACCACATCCTGCACGTCTCCCACCGTGAGCCCGTACCGGGCCGCCGCCTCTCGGTCCACGTCGATGTCGAGGTAATAGCCTCCAAAGGTGCGCTCGGCGTAGGCCGAAACGGTGCCGGGAATGGTGCGCACGGCATTGGACGCTCGCTCGGCAAGATCGCTCAGGACTTTCAGATCGGGACCCATGATCTTGATTCCGACCGGGGTCTTGATCCCCGTTGCCAGCATGTTGATCCGGTTCTCGATCGGGTACGGCCAGGCGTTCGCCACTCCGGGGAACATCACCACGGTGTTGAGCCCGTAATGCATCGTTCCGTCAGGGTCCCTCCAGCCGAACTTGAGCTCCTCCGTGGTGATGGGCCGCGATTCGGGCCAGAAGGTCGCGGTGAAAGGCCTCTTGACCCATCCGGGCCATTCGCTGAACCAATACGCCACCGGTCGCGCCCGCCACTGAGATCGATCCGGATTGAGCTGCACCACAGTCTCGATCATCGAAAGCGGTGCGGGGTCGGTCGCCGTATCCGCCCGCCCGATCTTCCCGTGCACGCTGGTGACTTCGGGAAACGTCGCGATGAGTTTGTCGGTCTGCTGAAGGAGTTCCTTGCTCTTGGTGATGCTGATCGAGGGATCGGTCGTGGGCATGTAGAGGAGGTCGCCTTCGTCCAGCGGCGGCATGAACTCGGTGCCCATGCGGGTGATCGGGTAGTACGTGGACGCCAGCGCCAGCACCGCGGCAAGCAGCGTGAGCCACGGGTGCGCCATGACCGTCCGGAAGAACGGGGCGTACATCCATTGGAGCACCCGGCTGATCGGGCTGTGCTTCTCATGAATGATCTTCTGTGGCAGAAGCAGCATCGCCGTGAGCACCACCCACCCGGCGGCAAACCACCAGCGGTAGGGGGCCAGGTGGGGCATCGTGCTCGCAACGACATAGAGCGCCGTTGCTGGGATGAACATCGACGCCAGCGTGATGAGGGTGTTGCGGACGACTCCCCACTCCTTGGGGAGGACCCTGCTGGTGATGAAGTAGTACATCAGCACGGGGATGACGGTGATCGACAGCAACGATGCTGCGGCCATCGCGAACGTCTTCGTGAAAGCCAGCGGCTTGAAGAGCCGACCGGCCTCACCCGCCAGCACGAAGACCGGCAGGAACGAGACGGTGATGATGAGGAGCGAGAAGAAGAGCTGCGGCCCCACCTCCTGAGCCGCTTCCAGCATGATCCGGTGACGCGGCGTTGGCGACTCATGGGGTGCGGCGTGGAGCCGCTCCTCTTCGCGGTCGAGATGCTTGTGGGCGTTCTCGACCAAGATAATCGCCGAGTCCACCACCACGCCTATGGAAATGGCGATTCCGCCCAAGGACATGATGTTGGCGTTGATTCCCAGCAGGTTCATCACCAGAAGCGATGCCACCACGCTGGAGGGGACGACAAAGACCGCGACCAGTTCACTTCGCAGGTGGATCAGGAACAGAATGCAGACCAGCCCGACGACGATGATTTCTTCGAGGAGTGTGTTGCGCAGCGTGTGGACCGACCGGCTGATGAGTTCCGAGCGGTCGTAGGTGGGCTTAATGAACACCCCCGGCGGCAGCCCGTCTTCAAGAGCCGCGAGCTTGACCTTCACGTCGCGGATGACCTTGTACGCGTTGGCGCCGAATCGGGTGATCACGACGCCTCCGACGGCCTCGCCCTTTCCGTCGAGTTCGCTGACGCCGCGCCGAGCCTCGCCGCCGATCTGGAGGGTGGCCACCTCGTCGAGCATGATCGGAGTGCCTTTATCTCCAAGCCCGACGGGCACCTTGGCCAGATCGTCCAGCCCCTTGAGATATCCGCGGCTGCGGACCATGTACTCGTTCTCGCTGAGTTCAAGCACCGAACCGCCCACATCGTTGTTGGAACGCTCGATCGCCACGATCACATCGCGCAGCGGCAACCGGTACGCCTGCAACTTCTGCGGATCAAGAACGACCTGGTACTGCTTGACAAACCCGCCGATCGTGGCGACCTCGGAGACATCTTCCACCGACGTGAGCGGGTATCGCAGGTACCAGTCCTGGAGGCTGCGGAGCTGCGACAAGTCCTGGTTCGCGGAAACAAGCGGCGTGCCCGTCAACGGGTCCGCTCCCCCCACGACACCCGGTTGCTCCCACGCTCGGACGAGCACGAGCCGCTCACGCACGTCCGGCGATGCCTCATCGCGCGAGGCGAACCACTCGCGCGGGGGCTGGGCGTCGTGCCCGTCGGCAGACCCTTCCGCAGCGCGCGGGTCGCGCCACAAACCCTTGGGATGGTCGGGGCTGTAGTACCCGGGGAACAGCACGTACTGGTACACCCATCCGACGCCCGTCGCGTCCGGGCCAAGCTTCGGCTCGACGCCCTTGGGAAGTCGGTCGCGCGCAAAGTTCAGATACTCAAGCACCCGGCTGCGGGCCCAGTAGATATCCGTGCCGTCCTCGAAAAGCACGTACACGAACGACTGCTCGAACATGCTGTAGCCGCGGACCACCGTCGAGCCCGGCACCGCGAGCATGGCGCTGGCCAGCGGGTAGGTGACCTGGTCGTCGACCACTTGCGGGTTCTGTCCCGGATACTCGGTGGTGACGATCACCTGCACGTCCGACAGGTCGGGGATGGCGTCGAGGCGAATGTTAAAGATGCTCCACACGCCCGCGCCCACGAGCACGGCTGTAAGCAGGATGACCATGACGCGGTTCTTGAGCGAAAGCTCAATGATGCGGGCGATCATGGATGATTCACCTTCGTTGGCGCAATGGTCCGAACGTTGATCCCGCACTCCTTCATGTCCGTGGCGAAGAACGGGTTGGTGACATCGGCCGAAGTCTGAATCCAATCGCCCTTCGCTCCACCCGGGGCCATCGGGCAGTTCATCACATACAGCGCGGCCCCGGCTCCGACCACCGTCGTTGATGGCGGCACGGCGTCCACGAGCGCGATCACACGCTCACCAAGTGCGCTGAACATGCCGCGCTGGTGGTCGATCGGATGCCCCTTCATGGCCTCCGCCGCTTGGGCGATACCGCCCGCCAGCGGCTCAACCGGCGTACCAGAGACCGCGGCAAGCAGCTCCTGGGCGCGCGAAACCAGCACGCCGAGTTCAAGGGGTGCGTCTTGGTTCTGAACCGCGCCCAGCGCAGCCGCGAGGTTCAAGTATTCTGACAGGACGGCATCGACCCCGCGCTGTTGATCGGGCGTGGGAGAAAACGCCGGGGCGTTCGCGGCGGACCCCGGCGGTTTCTCTCCCGGCATCGCGCCTGCGCTCGGGGCCTGAGCTTGCTGACTCAGGAACTTCTGGATCGCCTCACGCAGGCGGCTCTCAGAATCGATCAGGAACTGCCCGCTGGTCACCACCGCCTCGCCGGGTGCGAGCCCCTCGAGCACCTGCACCAGCCCGTTGCTCCCCGCGAGGCCCATCCTGACCCGGCGCGGTTGGAACCTGCCGACGCCCTGGGTGACGAAGGCCACCTGCGATTCACCGGTATCAATGATCGCCTCGCGCGGCACCATCACGGCGCGGTCCGCAAGCTGCGACTCAACCCGAACCGTGGCGTACATCCCGGGCTTGAGCGCCAGCGAAGGATTTGGAAGAGCCATGCGCACCACGGTCGTGCGCGTCATCGGGTCTACCCGCGGGTCCACGAAAATGATCTTGCCATCCAAAGGACCATCAGGACGCGATGCGAGCGTGGCGGTCGCGTGCTGCCCGATCGACACGAACGGGAGGTCCTTCTCGAAGACCCGGGCGTCGAGCCAGAGCATGGAGTGATCGACGATCCGCAGGACGCGGTCGCCCATCTTCACCGCGGCTCCCTCCACCACCGGCTTCTCGGTGACATCGCCGGTGACAGGGCTTGCAAACGTGATGACCGCCGGGGCTTTGTCGAGCTTCGACAGCGCCTCGATCTGCCGAGGGTTAAGCCCGAGCAGTTCCAGCTTGTTCGCCGCGGCGTCGTAGAGCGCGGCCGCGACGCCGCCCCTTTCGCCACTGTCACTGTTGGTACCGGCCCGTGCCCGGCGTGCGCTAATGAGCTCCTCGACCGCGACCTGAAGCTCGGGGCTGTAGAGATCAAACAGCGGATCGCCCGCTTCGACGTGCTGACCCTCGACATTCGCGTGCAGGCGGCGAATCCATCCCGACACGCGTAAGTTGATGTCAACAATATTGGGCTGAGCCTCGTCGAGGTAGCCGACGAGCCGCACCGAGCGAGTCAGCGGTGCCTCCGCCACCATCGCAACCCGCACGCCCATGTTCTGGACGACCGCAGGATCGATGGTGACCGCTGCTTGCCCTCCCCCCGGCCCGCCCCCGGCCCGTTCGTCCTCGTAAACCGGGATCAGGTCCATCCCCATCGGGCTCTTGCCGGGCTTGTCGGAGATGTACGGGGGGTTCAGCATCGGGTCCCACCAGTACTTCACTTTTCGGCCCGGCTGCGGTTGACCATTCTGTGCCATGCTCGGGGTGCCGGCGCCTGAGGACATCGCGCTGTGGTCGTGGCCCGCTCCGTCCGACGGCATGGCCGCGGTATCCACGTTCAGCGGCGTGAGCTTCATGTGACAAATCGGGCAGTCGCCCGGCTTGTCCTGGATCACCTGCGGGTGCATCCCGCACGTCCAGAGCTGCTTGGCGCCTTTCGTGGCACCTCGTTCTCCCGATGCTTGTGGCTGGTCGAGGACCTTCATGCCGAGCATCGACCCGACAGACGAATGCCAGCGTGCTCCGACGTACACGCCGCCAGCCGCGGCGAGGAGAATGAGCACGTACAGGCTTGTCCTGCGAGCCGGGTGAGCGGAAGTTGTGATTGGGTGCGTCATGGACGGTTCTCCTGCGGACTCATCGACGCCGCGGCGCTTGCCGTCGGCGCGTGATTGGGTATGGGACTGGTCGCGCGGGAAGGCTTGGCCTCGACGAGGGTCTCGACATCGGTGCCCATGAGCGCTTCCAGCTCAGCGAGCCGTTTGTCGCGCATCGCATGCGCTTCGGCGATGATGAGCCGAGCATCCAGCAGCGCACGCTCGGCGCTGATCATGTCGAGGTATTCGGCCCCGCCTGCCGAATAAGACTGACGGGTGATGGTGACGATCCGCTCCGTCGCGGGCACAATGCGGAATTCGAAGAGCGCCGCCTGACGCTCGGCATCTCGGAGTGCAATGAGAGTCGCCACGAACGAAGCGGCGCGGTCGCTCCGTGCTTGCCGGAGCACGGCTTCGCTCCTCCGCAGCGTCGCGCCCGCTTCCTTGATGCCGCCCTCGATCTCCTTGATCGTGGTCGGGAGCATGACCGCCGCACCAATGGCCTGCGAGGCGCTACCGGTAAACGCAGCCATGGGATTGATGTCGGGGAGCCACTCAAGGCGGGCGCGCTCGAGCGCATCGGTGCGACCCTGAACACGATGGGCCAGCGCCTCCAGTTCCGGGTTCTGCTCTACCGCGGTTGCAATCAGGACCGCGTCATCGGCGGGAAGCGGCCGTGGCGGGGAAGTCGGCCCGGGTGCCGACAATGGCGACTCCGGTTCGCGGCCGAGCATGCCGTTGAGCATTGCACGACCGGCGGCCAGGTTCGCCTCGGCAGTGCGCACCGAGTCTCTGGCCGCCTCGGACTCAACCTCTGCCTTCAGCAGGTCCTGCTGGATGCCACCCGCCCGAACTCTGGAGCCTGCCGTATCGAGCGTGAACCGCGCGAGCAGTTCCCGCTCTCGTGCTATACGAAGGCGCTCGGCCTGCACTGCGTAATCAGCCCACGCGCTCAGCACTCGGCGCTGCAACTCGAATTTTGCGGCCCGGAATCGCGCCCCGGCCTCCCGGGCCTGCGCGAGCGCCACCTCGCCCTGCTTCGCCGCTTTCGATGGCCAAAGGAGGCTCTCCATCGAATCCGGGCTGAGTGAAAAGGTGTTGCGGTCGAATGCCTTCATGTTGCCGGCGGAGAGGGTGTACGAATACCCGAGCATCAGCCGCGAGTTCGGCCACGCCGCCGCGATGTCAATGCGATCAACCGCCGCCTTCCAGTCGAAATAGGCGGACTCCAGATCGCCATTGGCCAGGAAAGCGCGATGCAGCACTTCCGACCAAGTGGGCTCTGGCGGCAAGTCTGGGAGTACCCGATCCTCGAATCTCGGTTCGTACGGTTTGCCTGTCTCGGCAAGATGTGCACGCGCCTCACTCGTGCCCTTTGGCGTGAGGGAACATCCCGCAAGCGAGACTGCCGCGAGGGCGGTCAGCGAGGCTACCGCTCTCGCGGCGCAATATGCATACATGGAATAACGCTCCTGGTTGTGCTGGTTGGAACGCGCAGCCGCGAGGACCTATTGGCAGCGCGGCGATAGACCAATTGACGGTTCGGTGAGCGCGCAATGCCGCTCAGGACCGTTCGGATCTAGATCAACCAGACACAGAGGAGCGATTGGATCGAGGGAGACGAACGTCGAAGCAATGCGTCGTCGCCGTGCCACACGAACGACAGCACGGCCGGCTCGCGTACGAATACCATCAGCACCGGCACAAAGGCCAGTAGCTGAGTCAGGGGCTTGTTCTCCGGACCCGGAGGCGGCGTCTTGGGAGCTTCCTGTTGCGATGCCCTGCAGTTGCAGTCAGCGAAGGCCTGCGAGCTGAGGGGGCAGTCGGGCGCACCGCTCACGCCGAGTTGACAGCAACCGCACTCTTGATCTTGCGGCGTGTTTGCTGCAACGCGGGCAGAAGCCTCTGGCATCCCTGCGCACCGCTGCATCGCCAAGGCTGGGAAGGACTGAGCCAAGAGCGAGAGGACGAGGATGAAGCGGATGAAGGCTGCCATTCGGGTCTACCACTTTATCGCCCCGCACAGGGGTCGAGATGGGCCTTTCCTTCTACGTCCACCGTGGTAGAAGTGTTCTTCACCCATACCACTCTCGTCCGATAGACGTGGACGCACCCGAACACTTTGCGATCGGTGGTGTCGGTCATCGCTCCGGTCAAGCATTTATCTCCTCACTCCGCATCTCTGAAGCAATGGCGGACCAGCCCACCAAGCCGTTACCGGCATCGAACGCGACAGAGACGGGTTCGTGGATCGGCGTAACCCGACCGGCGGCCCCGTTGCGTTCCGTGCCGATCGCTCCTCTCTCGGTTAACGCTTCAAGTCAAAAGCCGCGTTGCTGCCCTGAAAACGAGGTTGCGCATCGCGTTAACAGGTAGCGGTTAACAAGAATAGAGAGTGGAAGGCCCGCGCGCTCGATCGCACCATCGCGGAGCGCGGGGTAGCGGTTAACAAGAATAGAGAGTGGAAGGCCCGAGAGAGCGTGTTTGAAACCGTTCCGCTAGGGGAGTTCGCTTCGATTTCGCCTATAAATTAGGGCAATTTCGTTCGTTTGGCCTATCGCAATCGCGTTAACCCGAGGCCGATTTTCGCGTGAAAACAAGCGGTTTTTGTCTTGGCAAGAACC
>JAHBXG010000055.1 GCA_019636565.1 Phycisphaeraceae bacterium | reverse complement strand
TGGATGCTGGTGGGGCGGACGCTGCTTCGATTGAGCACGGAGAAGGCGCACGGGTATCGCGCGTGGTTGCTGCGCCGGTTTGGTGCGAAGGTAGGGCGCAATGTAAAGATTGCGCGGAGCTGCCGCGTGGAGATTCCATGGACGCTGGAAATTCGAGATGGGGTGCGGGTCGGTGAGCGAGCGATTCTGTATTCGCTGGGCACGATCACGATCGGCGAGGAGACGGTGGTCAGCCATTTCGCGCACCTTTGTGCGGGCTCGCACGATTACACCAAGCGAACGTTTGATTTGACAAGGCCGCCGATCACGATCGGGGCGCGATGCTGGATCGGGCCGGACGCCTTTGTTGGCCCGGGCGTCAGGGTGGCAGATGGGTCGGTGCTGGAGGCGCGGGCTTGCGTGTTCAAGGACACGGAAGCAGGGAAGACGTATTCGGGCAATCCGGCGAAAGCGGTGGGGTAAATCCGCATGAACGACCGAGCGGGCACCATTTCTCCGGCGCGTGCATGGGCGTGGCGAGCGTTCGGACGCACCCTATTTGCCTTGAGTTTTCACAACTGGTACGGCGTGCGCCGGGCGATCCTGCGGGCGTTCGGAGCGAGGCTGACCCCGACCAGCCGGCTGCGCCCGAGTTGCACCATCACGCATCCGTGGAACCTGGAGATGGGGAGCGAGAGCGCAATCGGGGATCTGGCGTATATCGATTCGAGCGAGCGGGTGGTGATAGGCGACTACTGCACGGTGAGCCAGCACGCGAAAGTGCTTACCTCGATGGTTGAAGCGCCGCCGTCGGTCACGCATGCGACGCGTGGAGCGATCAGGATTGAACACGACGGCTGGGTCGCGGCCGAAGCAATGGTGCTGCCGGGGGTCACGGTCGGGGAAGGTGCGATTCTCGGGGCGCGGGGCATGGCGCGGGTGTCGCTCGCGCCGTGGACAGCTTTTGGAGGCGATCCGCTCCGGGCTATCGGGCCACGTAAGCGACCGATTGCCCCGATCGGCAAAAGTCACTGAATCGGCGGGAATCGGAAGAACAGCGGGCGGACGCCGACCGTTGGATCAACGTTGGGCAGCACCCGGCCGATGCTATAATCCCGCTCACGCACGGCCGGAGGGCTCCTGCGTGGGGGTGGATCTGGAGATGGAGTCGTGCGGATCTGCATTCCCGGCGGTTCGGGTTTCATCGGCCGCTATTTCCATGAGCAGTTGACGCCCAAGGGCCACGAGGTGGTCATTCTGGACGTGGTCAAGCCGGAATGGGATATCGGACGTTCCCCGTTCTTCCACGGCGATATCCGCGATCTGCAAATAGTCCAGCGGGCGATCCGAGGGTGCGACCGCGTTCTGAACCTTGCGGCGGCACACCACGACTTTGGCATCAGCGAGAAGACGTTCTTTGACGTGAATGAAAACGGCGCAAGGGTTCTCTGCGAAGCAATGGACAAAGAAGGCGTGCGCGAGGTCGGGTTCTTCTCGACGGTCGCGGTCTTCGGGAACGCGCCCGAGCCTCACACGGAGGATGCGCCGAAGCAGCCGGAGTCGAACTACGGCAAGAGCAAGTTGGCCGCGGAACGCGTGTACGAACCCTGGACGAAAAAGGGCGAAGGTCGGCGGGCGCTGGTCATCCGGCCGACGGTGACGTTCGGGCCGCGCAACTTCGCGAACATGTACTCGCTGATCCGCCAGGTAAACAGCGGCAAGTTTGTGCTGGTGGGCGACGGCAGCAACATCAAGAGCCTGTCGTACGTCGAGAACATCGTCGACGCGACGATCTACCTGTGGATGAGGGAGCAGCGTGAGGCGTGGGGCGTCTACCACTTTGTGGACAAGCCCGACCTCAAGAGCGTCGAGATCAGCGAGCAGGTGTACCGGTCGCTGGGGAAGAACCCGCCGAAGTTCCGTATTCCGCTAGGACTGGCGTGCCTGCTGGCACTGCCGTTCGACATCGTGATCAAGCTGACGGGTAAGAACCTGCCGGTGAGCAGCACGCGCATCAAGAAGTTGTTCGCGATGCAGACGAAGTTCGAAGCGCAGAAGGTGCTGGACGCGGGTTATCGTCCGCGGGTGCCGCTGGCGGGTCCGGACGGCGGCATCGACCGGATGGTGAAGTGGTACTTGGCCGAGGGGCAGCACAAGAAAGCCGTGTGGCATTTGGCGCCGGAGACGGTGCAGAAGTTCAGCGACGCGGAAGCGGGCGCGACGGCAGCGCCAGCGATTGGCGCGGTGAGCGCGGCATAATCGTTCTGAGATTATGCGACGGGGATCGATTGCGTTCGCGCGATCCAGGTTTACACTGCGTCCATGCAGATCGCATACCTGAAGCCGATACTGAACGTCCGCGATATCAACGCGAGCATCGCGTGGTTTGAAAAGTGGGGCTGGAGCAAGTGCTGGGTGTGGCACGACAGCATCAAGATGATGGACAGCGACCAAAGGTTTGAGGCGCTCCGCCAGTCAAACAAAGCGGGGACGCCGGGTTTCGCGGCGGTAGGCGCGCACGAATCGGAGGTCCTTCTGTGCCGCGATGGCCAAGGCGGCAGGGGCAAGCCGACTTCGGCCGATTACGAAGCGCACTCTGTGGGCGTTTGGATGAGCGTGTTTGTTCACGGTGTGGATGAGATGCACGAAGCGTGCGTGAAGGCGGGGCTGACGGTGCTGATGCCACCGAAGAACCAGCCGTGGGGTATGCGGGAGTTCCACTTGCAGCATCCGGATGGGCATGTGTTCCGGGTGGGGCAGGGAGTTGGAACCTGATCCGCGTTTCTTGCACGTCGCGGACGGAAGCGGTCGTGCTTTCACGATGATTCACGCGACGACAGCTTGGGACTTCGGCGTGCGAGATGGGACACACCCGCGTGGATTGGTTATCGGGACTCAGATGAAAACCGATCAAAATCATGCGCCGCTTGTATAATGAGTGGATCAGCCGGCTCGCCGCTTGTATGTATGAGTGACCGGTCAATCTTGGGGTGTCGAGGGCAGATCATGCGAACATGTAGCAGATTCTGGTTCGGTGCGATGAAGATTCCGGTGGTGGTTGCTGTTGCCGCCGCGCGTGCGCAATCATGCCTCGATCCGTGGCTGTTTGGCGACGCCATTCCGCACTCCGTTACCGGCATCGGGTGTGCTGTCGCGTGGGATCCGGATGGCGCGGGCCCACTGACCGAGCGCTTGGTTGTTTCTGATTTTCTGGCAATTCCCGCGGCCCCCGATTGCGACAAGGTCGCCTGGTGGGACGGCAAGATGTGGCAGCCGCTCGGTCACCCCGCGACGCCACTCCGACCGCTCGCCGTGATCGCGGGCGAGTTGTACGGCGGCTCCATGAAGTGGGACGGCGCGGCTTGGCAGACCCTGGGAAATGAACTCAGCGGCGTCGCGGCGCTCACAGAATGGAACGGCGCCCCAGTCGCAATCGCTTCGACCTGGGGCGGAGGAGGTCTTCTCTCGATCGTGCGCTGGAACGGAACGAACTGGGAAACGCTCGCGACGACAAATTCCTCGTCGAGCAGCCCTGCAAGTCTCGCGGTATTTCAGGATGAACTCATTGCGGTTGGATTCTGGACGACCATCAACGGGCAATCTATCCGGAGCGCGGCACGTTTCGACGGCGCGACATGGAACGCAATCGGCGCCGGGCTTTCCGCGGGGAATGCCCAGAGCGCTGCGGTGATCGGCGGCGCGCTCTACATCGGAGGTTCCTTCACGCTGGCGAATCCCGCGGTCGCGTGTAGTGTCGCAAAGTGGGACGGCGCGGCCTGGACGAAATACGGACCGACCGGCATTACGCCGCGTGGAATCGCCGATCGTGCCGGAACCCCGGTTGTGCTCGCGCCTTCCAGCCTCGGCGATGGATGGTCGACGTCCATCGATGCAGTCTTCACGCTTCAGAGCGGACAATGGAAAGCCGTTGCGGCGGATGGTCCAAAGGGCGATGTGCGAACGCTGGTCCAACTCGATGGAGATCTCGTCGCGGTTGGTGAGTTTGCCAGTGTGGCGATCGGTCCAAACCTGGGTGGAAAGGCTGACGTCGGCGTGCTTTCGGGCCAGAACTGGAAGCAAATCTCAAACTGGTTCAACGGCTCGATCAATTCGTCGCTGCTTCAGAACGGCAAGGCGGTCTTTGCCGGGTCGTTTACGCAAGCGCCGGGTGCTTCGGCGGCGCGAATTGCCCAATGGGATGGCAACACCTGGGCTGGTATGGGGTCCGGATTCAATCAGGTCGTCGCGGCCTTGGCCGAATACAACGGCCAGATTTACGCCGGCGGCGGGTTCACCAAGAGCGGCAACTCAAACGTCCTGTACATGGCTTCGTGGAACGGCTCGGCGTGGCAATCGGTCGGCAATTCCGGCTTTGATGGCGCGGTGATCTCTCTCGCCGCGGGTTCTGATCGCCTGTACGCCTCGGGAAACTTTGTGCACGCCGGTGGATTGCTGGTGAACGGCATGGCGCAGCTTGTGAACGGAAACTGGTACTCCATCGCCGGTCGACTGAGCGGCGGCGGTCGAATCGTGACGCATCAGGACGCCCTTCACGTTGCGGGCCCGGTGGTGACAACGTCGGGCACGATGAACGGTGTTGCCAAGTGGAACGGCGTTTCGTGGAGTTCGATTTCGCCCCAGGCCACCGGCACTATCTCCGAGATGTACTCGGATGGCGAAACGCTGTGGATATCCGGGTCCTTCAAAGTGACGCCCACCGATCCGACTTCCGATGTCGCCCGATGGAACGGCGCCTCTTGGCAATCCTTTTACGTGGGCACATCTTCTGGGCGATTTGTGAAACACAATGGTGCGCTTTACCTCGTTGATCGCGGCGGGATTTGGCGTTGGGATGGAAATGCGTGGTCGGTCGTGGCGATTCGTCCGAGCGGAAGCGCGTTCGACGCCGTGAACTGTGCCGCGTCGTTTGGGGGCGAAATCGTGGTAGGCGGATCGGTGCAGCCGGTCGGCTTGGCGGACCCGGTCTTCGATCCTCTCTTCGATCGATGGAACCCCGACGGCGTTCCCGGCTTCCTCGCGCAGCCGCAGCCGCTGACGATCGGCATCGGAGAGGCCGCGGCAATATCTGTCAAAATCGCTCAGGGATACGAGCCTTTGGGCGGCGCACAACTTCAGTGGCGGAAGAATTCGGTTCCGCTTTCAGATGGGCCGACGGCGTCGGGCGGCTATCTGGAGGGAACGGATTCTCCGACGCTTGTGGTGAACTTTGCGGCGGCGGGAGACTCGGGTTTCTATGACTGCGTGGTCTCGACCGACTGCGGCGAGCGTCTTTCTGATTCGGCACGCCTGCTCGTCGGTCCGCCTTGCAGCGCCGATCTCAACAATGACGGGCTCGTTGACGATGCCGACTTTACGATCTTCGTCCTGGCGTATGACATTCTCGATTGCGGAGCACCCGAGATGCCCGTGGGTTGTCCCGCCGATCTGAATGGCGACGGCTTTGTGGAGGATGCCGACTTCAGTCTGTTTGTTGTCAAGTACGACGAATTGATTTGCCCCTGAATGAAGCCGCGTTGAGCGGAGCTTGTTGGGACGCCAGATCGCGTGCGACTACGCTCCGGCATGCCCCGAAACATCTTTGTGTTCTGCGGCAATCCGGTCGCAGACAGTTTGTGCAGCGAGATTGCGCGTCGTTACGTTGAGGGCGCAACGGCGGCGGAGCATTCGTGCCGCGCGATGTCAGTGGGGGAGATGAAATTCGATCCGAATCTGCGCTACGGGTATCACCAGCGGATGGAACTCGAGACGGACCTGCTGGCGGCGCAGGAGGCGATCCGCTGGGCGGACCACCTGGTGTTTGTCTATCCGACCTGGTGGGGCTCGATGCCGGCGCTGATGAAGGGGTTTGTCGATCGCACGTTTCTGCCCGAGTTTGCGTTTCGTTACAAGCCCGGCTCGGTTTTCTGGGACAGGTTGCTGAAAGGGCGCAGCGCGAGGCTCATCGTTTCGATGGATGCGCCGTGGTGGTGGGACACGATCGTGAACGGGGCGACGTCACGGCACACGATGGCAGCGCCGATCCTGAAATTCAGCGGCGTGCGGCCGGTGAAGCAGACGGTGTTCGACCAGGTGCGGAAGTCAACACCCGCGAAGCGCGCAAAATGGCTAGAACTTGTGAAGCGGCTTGGCACGAATGGTGCGTGAAGCGATTCGAACATGAAATTGGATTGAAAATCGCTTAGGCCGAATTCACCGCAACGCCTTTGGACTGATCCTCAAAGGGAAGTAGCCAATGAGCGCCACACTCAGGGCAACCGAAAAGCTTGGAGTGATTCGAGCGAAGGCCTGCAATGCAATAGCCACAAGAAGGGCAAATACGCTTGTCGAGACATTCGCGAACAAAAACGGAAACAATGCGACGACGATCACTAAGCCGCGCCAGGCGTGTTGAGAAAACCATGCAGGTGCCTGCGGCAAGGAAACCTCCAATTTCGGCGTAGAGCGGGTTTACAAAGGACGGCAGGTGGGTGCGAAGAAACGTGCGTACCAGCAATACATCCGCCCCAAACGCGATCAACCCAATCAGGATGAACGCGACAAGGATCACCGTTCGAGCCCGCCATGAGCTCTCGTACAGAGCTTGGGTGCGGGCCGCCAATCGGATCTGTAGCGAAACCAATTCCGATCGATCGGCCTGCTCAGACGAGTCGATGGCGGTGTCTTCGCCGGGACCGGGAAATGCCAACGGCATCCACTGGCCTGAATGATCGCGGATTTCGTATAGTCGAGTGTGCCGCATTTTATAAGATGCGTCAAAAAACTACTCGGTCGCGAGCGCGACGAACATCTCGACGCCGGTCGCGAGCGCATCGTCGTTGAAGTCGAATTCGGGCTGGTGCAAGGTCGCCGGATTCTTGTCGTCTGGGCGCTGGAGGCCGAGCGTGAAGAAAACCGACGGGACTTTCTGCGCGTAGTACGAGAAATCCTCACCGCCCATGGTCGGCTCGGGGATCCGGTGCACGCGTTTTTCGCCAAGCGTCCGCGTTGCCGTCGCGAACCACTTTTCCGTGAGCGCGGGGTCGTTGAACGTCACGGGGTAGCCCTCGTGCCAGTCGATCTGCGCCTTGCAGTCGTGTGCGGCGGCCACGCCGTTGACGATTTCAAAGAACCGCTTCTTCGCGAGCGCCCGGGCCTCGGGGGTCAGCGTGCGGATCGTTCCCTGGAATTGCGCTTCGCGGGGAATGATGTTGTTCGCCGTGCCGCCCTTGATCATCGTCATGGAGCAGACGATGTTGTCGAACGGGCTTGAATTGCGGGCGACGAGCTGCTGAAGACTGATGAGGCATTGCGCAACGCAGAGGATCGGGTCTTTGGCGTAGTGCGGATACGCCGCGTGCGATTGCTCGCCCGTGATCGTCACGATCACGTCGTCGGTCGCCGCGAGCATGGCTCCCGGACGCGAGCCGACCACATTCAGCGCGAGTGTTGGCCAGCCGTGCAGGCCGTACATGCGCTCGATCTTGGGGCCGATCACCTTGCCGTCAAGCACCCCGTCGCGGCACATCGCGTCGGCACCCGCACCGGATTCTTCCGCCGGCTGAAAGAGGAAATGGACGCCTCGGGGCCGGTTGGCGAGCTTGCTCAGCACGCGTGCAGCGCCCAGGAGCAGGGTTACGTGCCCGTCGTGGCCGCACGCGTGCATGACGCCCGGAACGGTGCTGGAATACTTCTTGCCGGTGCTCTCGGTAATCGGCAGCGCGTCCATGTCGGCGCGCAGGCCGACAGAAGGCTTTCCTTCGCGCGATTTGTCGGTGGGTGGGAGATAGGCGAGGACGCCGGTTCCCTTGGCCAGCCCGGCCTTCAACGTCAGGCCGGACGGGGCCAATAGTGCCAATTCCCGCTGCACCAGTTCGCTCGTGCGCTTTTCCTGATAGTTCAATTCCGGGTGCGCGTGAAGATCGTGTCGGATGGCGATGAGCGACGGGAGTTCCGCGCCGATCAGCCCCGCGACGGCTTGGTTTCCGGTCGGCTTGGGTTCCGAAACGCTGCTGGGTTTCGCCGCGGCCATAGTCATGGACAAGGGTAGGGAGCGGGGCGCGAAGCCCTGTTCGGGTCGTGCGACGGCTCAATGCCCGGATTTGGGCGGTGCGCCGTGGCCGGAGCCCGATTTTTTCTCGCCCCCGTGCCCGTCATCGGACTTCTTCGCCACGTTCAGTTTCTCCGCCATCGCGTTCGAAAGGGCGTACGTGGGCTTCTTCTTGTGCAAAGGCACGACCCCGGTGACGGGTTCGTCGCTGGCATGTTCAGAGTGCGTATCCGTCGCGGCGTGGGCTGGCGATTCATCGCTCGGGACCGCGTGCGGGTCGTGATCAGCGGGCGAGCCGTGCCCTTGGTCCGACGATTCGCCGTGATCGGCGGAAACCAACGCCACGGGGGCGTGCTGGGCTGCCGGCTTCTCGGGCTTCTGGAACCAGAGGTGATAGCACCACACCACACCCGCGAGAAACATGCTGTTGAAGCCGAGCCAACCGACGGTGTCTCGGACCAGCCGCGGCTTTCCTGCCAGAGGCTTGGAGAACACTCGGACGAGCTTGCCGGGAACAGCCGGGGCCGGCCCGGGTGCAGGGGCCGTGCTGGGCTTCGCAGATTCGGCTGCGGGGGTTTCCGGTGCTGCGGGTGCGGCCGGGACGGCAACCGGTGCAGGCTCCGGTATCGCGACCACAACGGATGGTGCGGGCGAGGAAGCCGGAGGTTTCGGAGGCGGCGCTTCCGCAGCCGGCGCGATGAGGAGTTCGTCGGTCAGGCGAGCGAGCTGATCGTCGAGTTCGCCGATCGACTCGGCGGGGGCGGGGGATGGTTCGTTCGCGGCGGGTTGAGGAGCCCCGGCGGTCGATCCATTCACGACTGAGGGAGCCGGTTTCGGGTCGGTTGCCCGCTCCACGAACTGATCGACGAGCGATTCGACCTGCTTCTCGATGGAGGCGACTGTGGCTTCGGCAGGGTGCGTCGCATAACCGGGCTTCGTGGGCTTGTCCCGGGCGGAAGCATCCGCCAACAGCGTGTCCATCTGGGATTCGAGATTAGCCTCGGGCGCGACGCCATCCGGCGCGGGTGCGCTGGGATTGGGCCCGGAATGTGTGCCGGTGGTGGTCATGAAATGGCGGGATGCTGCAGGTCCAATCGACGGAATTGGGGGTCTGCTCCAGCGCCCCGGACTCTATAGGACCGGGCCGGGGGTTGTTTGCCCGATTCGGGAGGGGATTCGGCAAGGCTCTCGGACCTTGCGGCACCCGGAGCCCGGGTTCGCTACGCTCGCGCCGTGTCAGTTCATCGCATTTTTCTGTCGGAGTCAGCAGCGGGTGGCGCTGCACCGGGGGCGCACTTTGTCATCGGCGGAGATGAGGCCCATCACGCCATCCGCGTGAAGAGGCTGGCGGCCGGTGATGAAATCGAATTGGTTGACGGCAGGGGCATGCGTGCCCGGGCCCGCATCGCCGAGACGACCAAACACGGCAAGTCGGAGTGGAAACTGGATGCCGAGGTGATCGAGTCGCGGATTGAGCCGCGCGCATCGGTGCGGCTGGAAGTGTTTGCCGCGGCGGCGAAAGGAGACCGGCTTGATGAGATGATTGAGAGTCTCTCGCAGCTCGGGGTCGATGCGTTCCGGCCGCTGCTGACGGATCATGCGATTGTCGATCCGCGAGAGACGAAACTGGAGCGGCTGCGGCGGAACGCGTTCGAGAGCATCAAGCAGTGCGGGCGTGCGTGGCCCATCGAGATCAGCGAGCCGGTGGAACTGAAGCACGCACTGAAGGAAGTGGAAGGCGGGTTTGCGTGCGTGGCCGATGCGCGCGGAACCTCCATGCCCGAGATCGCGGAGAGGCCGTCGCGGGCGGCGGTGTTCATCGGGCCAGAAGGCGGATGGAGCCCGCGCGAATTTGAGTGGTTTCGCGCGGGTGGATTGCGGCTCATCCGGTGCTCGCCGCATGTGCTGCGGGTGGAAACGGCAGCGATCGCGGCGGCGACGCTGCTCATCAACGATTCGGTGCTGCAGCGGTACACTCCGGGATGATTGTGAAGGTCGGCCTCGGATTTAGGAGATTGTCATGAACCTGCGGATTCCTTCGCTTGTGTTGGTGCTGGGACTTGCGGTGTCGGTGTCGCCAACGAGTTTGGTTATCGCCAGCGTGATCGATGCGCCGGCGAGTACGAGCGCGAAGCCGCTTTCGAAAGAAGTGCGAGCGCTCGGGGAGCAGGTGGCGAAGAAGGCCGCGGCGTACCTTCGCAAGCAGCAGGACAAGGTGACCGGCGGCTGGGCGGTGCCGGAAAAGGGGCCGTCGTTCCCCGCGATTACCGCGCTGGTGGTGAGCGGGCTTCTGGCAGAGCCGGGCGCAAAGGCGGACGATGATTCGATCGCTCGGGGTGTGGCCTTCGTGCTGAGCAAGCAGCAGAAAGATGGGGGAATCTACGACCAGATTCTGCCGAGTTACAACACGGCGATCAGCCTCTCGATGTTGAGCAGGGTGGATACGCCGCAGGCCAAGGCGGCGATCAAGCCGGCGCAGGATTTTCTGAAGGGACTTCAGTTCGGCGAGGGCGCCGTAAAGTCGGATGCGCACAAGGAATCGGCTGAGTTGGTGGGGAAAGACAACCCGTTCTACGGGGGCGTGGGCTACGGCAGCAAGGGACGGCCCGATGTCTCGAATCTCGCGTGGGTGCTTCAGGGGCTGCACGATAGCGGCGTGCCCGGCGATGACGAAGCGTTCCAGAGGGCGCTGGTGTTTTTGCAGCGGACGCAAATGATCGATGAGTACCCGACGCATGATGGGTTCATGAAGATCAACGATCAGGAATTCGCCAAGGGCTCGAAGCAGGGCGGGTTCATTTACTCGGTGGGCGCGGGGAAGGAAAAGGCGGGCCAGGGCGAGACCAACGGGGGCATGATCGAAGAGACGCTGGACGACGGGACCAAGGTCAGCCGCCTGCGTGCGTACGGCAGCATGACGTACGCCGGGTTCAAGAGTTATCTCTACGCCGATCTGAAGCACGATGACCCGCGCGTGCTCGCGGCACTTGGCTGGATCAAGGACAACTACACGCTGAGCGAGAACCCCGGCATCGGCATGAACGGGTATTACTACTACCTGATCACGTTCTCCAAGGCGATGCAGGCCTACGGAGAGCCGACGTTGACGGTGGTCGCTGAAACCGGGCGCACTCGCACGGCGGACTGGCGCGAGGATCTGATCAAGGCCCTCGCGGCACACCAGAAGAGCGACGGCAGTTTCGAAGAGCTCGACAAGCGCTGGATGGAGAACAACCCGGTGCTGATCACTGCTTACGGGCTGAACGCGGTCGGGGATGCGCTGAAGTAGGCCCCCTCACCCGAAGCGTCGAATCGTCAGCATCGTCTGATCATCGTTTGGCTTCGCGGCGCCGATGTAATCCTTGAGCGCTGCATTCAGCCGGTCGATAGTTTGCTGCGCGCCGGGCGCCGCCGCGACGAGCGCGCCACGGATCCGCTCCACACCGAAGAGTTTGTGGTCGATCGACATCGCCTCGCTGATGCCGTCGGTGTAGAGGAGCACCGTGTCGCCGGGTTTGAGCGTGATCGAGCCTTGGGCGGAATCGACTCTCTCGAGAATTCCCAGCGGCGGGCCGCCTTCGAATTCGATTTCGTGGGCGGAATTCGCGCGTTTGAGTATCGGAGGCGGGTGGCCCGCGCCGGCGAAGCGCAGGGTTCCTTCTGCGGGGTCGTAGACGGCAACGAGCGCGGTGACGAACGAGTTGCCGATGCGCCGGGCGAATAGTTTGCGGTTGATCTCTTCGAGAACTTCGCTCGGCTCGGGCAATCGTGAGAAGTTCGCCACCACCGCGTGCAGCATCGCGACGACGACGGCCGCGGAAGGCCCGTGGCCGGAAGCGTCTGCGATGAGGAAACCAAAGCGGCCGCTGCCATTCGGATCTGGGAAGACGTCGTAGTAGTCGCCCCCGGCGCGGTCGAATGTTGCGTACGACGCGGCGATTTCGAGTCCGGCGATTTCCGGGAACGTCTGGGGCAGGAGGCTGCGCTGGATTTCGGCGATCTGGTCGATCTCGTTCTGTATGTAGGACGTGGCTTCTTTGAGCCGCCTGGCGATATTGAGGTTGCGGATGACGACACCCACGAGATTGGCCTGAAGCACAACAGTCTCGAGTTGCTCCATCGTCCAGCGGTCCTCGGGCGTATCGAGCAGGATGAGCCAATCGGCGGGCTGCGATTTTTCCGGGAGCGGTGTGGAGACGAGCGAGCGGTAGCCCCGGGTCCAGTCGCCCATCACGCTGTCGGGTGAACCGTCGAGCCGGGCCATCTGCGGCAGTTCTTCGGTGGTGATGTGCCCGATCAGTCCGCCGGACCTGATCGGGGCCGTGTTCACCTGCCCGTCGTGCATGATGGGGGTAACAAGCTCATCGCCGTCGGCGGTTCGCCAGCGGGTGATGCGGTAGGAGCCGGGTGGGCAATCGCGGGTGCGCACCATGACCATGCAGGATCGGCCGCGGATTCGGCCCATGGCTTCCGCGAACTCGTTGATGATGCCGTGGTCTTCGGTCTGGTTGAAAAGTTTGTGGGTGAGTTTCAGCAGCAGGGGCAGGCGTTCGTTCGCGCGGAGATCGGCCAGCGACACGCCGGGCAGATCGGAGGGGCGATACGTTGGAGGTGGGATCGGTACTGCGGGCATGGGGATCGCGAATCCGGAAGGCGGCACGCGGGTGCGGAAAGTCTCGTAGACTGACCCACTGTACTCGATAGACCGCACGCCACCGGATGCACCGGCGCCCGAAGGAACACCATGAATTCAGCTCCGTATCAAGAACTCTGCACGCTCGCCCGGCGCTCGACCGCGCTCAGCTCGGTCGGGCAGTTGCTTAGTTGGGATCAGGAGACCTACATGCCCCCGGCAGGCGGGGCTTTCCGGGCGGAGCAGTCTTCGCTGATCGCCGAATTGCACCACAAGCACGCGACCGACAAGCGTGTGGGCGACCTGATCGCGGCGTGCGAACAGGACAAGGGCCTGGTGGCCAACGGGGCGGTTGCCGCGAACTTGCGCGAGTTCCGGCGCGATTACGACCGGCTGACGAAGTTGCCTTCGGCGCTGGTGGCGGAACTGGCGATGGTCGGGAGCCAGGCGCAGGAAGTGTGGAAAGAGGCCAGGGCGAAGAACGATTTCACGATGTTCGCGCCGTGGCTCGAAAGGATGTACGGCCTTTCGCGTCAGAAGGCGGATTGCTACGGCGTGCCGGCGGGCGGCGAACGGTACGACGCGCTTCTGGACGAGTACGAGCCGGGAATGACGGCGAAGCAGATCGAGGCGATCTTTACGCCGCTGCGCATGCGACTTTCCGACCTCGTGCAGCGAGTAGCGAAAACGGGCAAGCACCCGGATACCTCGATGCTGAAGCGTCCCGTCCCGGCCGACAAGCAGCACGCTTTCGGGTTGATGGTACTCAAAGCGATGCACTTTGATCTGGAAGCAGGCCGCCTGGATGTCACCACACATCCATTCTGCTCCGGTCTTGCTCCGGGCGATACGCGCCTGACCACGCGCTACCGGGACGAAGCCTTCACCGATGCGCTCTACGGCACGATGCACGAGGCCGGGCACGGCCTTTACGAGCAGGGCTTGCCGAAGGACGGCACGAAGGAGAACCTCTACGGCCAGCCCTTGGCCGAGTCGATTTCGCTCGGCATCCACGAAAGCCAGAGCCGCATGTGGGAAAACCTCGTCGGCCGCAGCAAGGAGTTCTGGATGTGGGCGCTGCCCCTCGCAAAGAAGGAATACGGCGCCGCGCTCGATGGCGTCGATCTCGACACCATCTACAAGGCCGTGAACACGGTGAAGCCGAGCCTGATCCGTGTCGAGGCCGACGAGGGCACGTACAACATGCACGTCATGGTGCGTTTCGAGATGGAGCGGGCGCTGCTCTCGGGCTCAATGAAGACGATGGATGTGCCCGGCGAGTGGAACAAACGCTACAAGGACTACCTCGGTATTGATGTGCCGGATGACCGCCGGGGCTGCCTGCAGGATGTCCACTGGTCCTTCGGCCTGATCGGCTACTTCCCGACCTATACGCTCGGAAATCTGTACGCGGCGCAGTTCTGGGAGACGATCCTCGTCGAGATCCCGGATCTCAAGACGCAGATCTCCAAGGGCGAGTTCGGCACGCTGCGCGAGTGGCTGCGTGAGAAAATCCACAAGCACGGCAAGCACTACCGCGCCGATGAACTCTGCAAAAAGATCACGGGCAAGGACCTCAGCGCCGATCCGCTCCTCCGCTACCTCGAAGGGAAAGTGAAAACCGTCTACGGCGTCTGACTTTGCAGGAACCCCCTCCCTCTGGGAGGGGGCTTGGGGGTGGGCGAGGTTCGCGCTGCTGCGAGCGTTTGCCAAACGGCATTCCCCGCCCATTCTGTATTTTGCGGTTTTCTACTGAACCTCGATAACTCCTCGCGCACTCCACGGGCAACCAACCCGGAGTCGCGTCCATGCAAAGCAATCTATTCACATTGCTCGGTATCTCCCTGTCTCTTGCACTGCAAGCCTGCTCAACTTCACCGGTCGCCTCGAACCAATCCGAACGCGCAAAGGCTTCTGTCATCATCGAGCCCGAAGCCCTCGCCCACTCTCTCGCTCAATCACATTCGCGAAACGAGCAAAAGCCCATCCTCCTCGACGCCCGCAAACTCGAGGACTACGGCCCCGCTCATCTGGCCGGCGCGCAGCGCCTCGATATGCATGACTGGACCGCCGCCAGCCGCGAAGGCGACGGTCCGAATCAAGGCCTCAACAACGCAGCAGCCTGGTCCATCCGCATCGGCGCACTCGGTATCGATGAACACACCCCCGTCATCATCTACGACGAAGGTGGCATGACCTCGGCAGCCCGCGCCTGGTTCATTCTCCGAGAATGCGGCGTGCGCGACGTGCGCGTCGTCAACGGAGGCTGGGCCCATCTCTGTCCTCTCCTCGAGCCCAGCCTCGTTCAGGCCGGAAATCCTGGTGAATTCGCTCCAACCAGCTTCGCCGCGGCATCACCCCGCCATCTCGTCACCCGCGACCGACTCAAGCAGATCGCCGCCGACAAAGCCGAGCCGGTGATCGACGTCCGCACCCCCGATGAATTCACCGGAAATGTCAAAGTACTAGAGAGGCGCCGAGTCGGCCATGTTCCGACCGCAACCAATCTGCCCCACAAGCAGATGCTCGATGAAAACGGCCGCCTCCGCACCCCCGAAGAACTCCGCACGCTTTTCGCGAGCGCCGGGGCCTTACCCGATCAGCCCGCCGTGCTCTACTGCCAATCCGGAGGCCGCGCCGCTTTCGCAGCCCTCGCCGCGGCATACGCGGGAATCGAAAACACGTCCGTCTACTACATGTCCATGGGCGAATGGCTGGCGGATTCATCCTGTCCGGTGGAGTGATGCGGCCATTTCACCCATTCAATCGCCAGATTGTGAAATTGAGAAAAGTCGCAAACGACACCCAGGCGAGATACGGAACGAGCAGCCAGCCCGCCGGCTTCGATACCCGCCAGAACGCATGGATAGTCGCGGCAATCGCGAGCCACAACAGCACGATCTCAACAAGCGATGCGCCGAGCTGATGCATTCCGAAGAACAGCGGAGTCCATAGAGCGTTCAAGAGCCACTGCACGAGGAACAAGCTCAAGGGCCAGCGCTGCGCCGCCCAGCCGCCTTTGCGCCAAACCAGCCATGCCGCGACAGCCATCATGATGTACAGCAGCGACCAGACTGGCCCAAACAGCCACGATGGCGGGTTCCAACTCGGCTTGTTCAGGGTCGTATACCAGCCATCGACTGAAACAAAGACTGCCGAAGTGGCCGCGGCAAAGCACAGCACCAGCCACCCGATGAACACGATGATCTGGCGACCGACGAAAGTCGGATACCGAACCGGGTTCTGCATCCTTGAGACTATCTCCAGCCGAGCACGGTCGTTTGGCTGGGCCAACTCTCTTGGGTGCTCCCCTTCTGCGTCGGTTCGGCTATCCGCTGCTTGATGAACTCCTATTCACTTTGGCGACACCAGCACTGCCAAAGCCTTTGCTGCCGCTGGCGCACTTCGCTCGCTCACCTTGCCGATTCTCAACAGTGCTTGCTGCACCACGGGCGGGCATCAAGAGAAAGCACCGGGTCACCAGATGGCGATCGAAAGAAGGCCAAGCCTAGTCTGCTCGGAAAAGTGGAGGAAAGACCCGTGTTCGATGCATAAGTGCAGGCGTTCGCCGGAATTGCGGATGGCATTCGGAACTAATATCATGCGTCTTACCCGGGATGTATCGAACGTGGGATAACCAGCAATGAGAACGGCCTCTCGACGACTGCAGTTTCAATCACGTTCCGCCGCGAGAAGGCGCTTCGCGGTCGAAGGTGCAATGTGCCTGTTTGCGACATTGGGAATTCAAATCCCGGCATTCGGATCAGAACAAACACATGACGCCGACAAAGCTCAAGCGGAAGCTTGGATTCTACAGCAATTGTCGATTCGGCCAGAAGAACGTGTTCCGCCGGCTGTAAGAATTTCCCTTTCAACAACAAAGCAAACGACAAAGTCGCTGGCTGAAATCGAGAAAGCGAAGACCGAACTGCGAGGATTTCCCAACCACCCAAAGCAATGGGATGTGCAAAACTGGGCGCGACTCGCCAAGCATGCGTATGTTGCAAAGCACACCCTTTGGCTTCTCGACGATCGGCTTTGGAGACTCTGCACGGATCGGGATGACGGCGAGAAGGCGACCTTTTCTGATCACGGGCGAAACGACGATGAGGCGTGGCAATTGACCCCCGGCCTTCTCGCAACGCTCGACGATGCGGCGCTCGCGCGGCCTCAACTGACCAGGCCGACGGCAGTGTTCGACACGCATATCTCGGGTTCTGTTCAGTACTTCTTTGGAGGCATGGGCTTGCTGCCCCTGGGGTCGCCTCGGCTCGAAAGTTTGGCAGCAGAACAAGGTCAGTGGGAAGCGATGGTGTTCTCTACCACCGGCAGGCACCGCATCCGATTTGAATGGAATCAAGAGTGCAATGCGTTCTTTCCGACCAAAGTCGAGATGCTCGCGAACGCAGATTCCAGCGTGATGACCACGTGGACCTACGGCCGTCCATTTTTGGGGCTTGCTCAGCAGCCCACATGCAACGAGGTTGTGTTTGTCTCGCACGGGAATGGGCACAAGGAGACCTCCAGGCTCGTCGAGTGCGAAAATACGTCAGCAGAAGAAATCGCAAAGTACGCGAAAACCCCGGCGCCGGATCAATCGGACCCTGTCAGGGGTGTAGTCTCGATTCGCAAAATCGCATATTCGAAAGGCTCGGATGCATTCGTAAAGACGATGACTGCGCAAGGAGAGGTCATCACGCGGACGCCGCTGCCGGAACAGTTCCAGCAGCAATCTCAAATGCTTTGGTATGTTTCATCCGCCGCCGGACTGGCCGTGGTCGGATGCGTTCTCGTCTGGAAGAAGAAGGTTGCTTGTGCATAACCCGGGAGAATTCAGAATGCCAAAAGCGAAAGTCTCGACCTTGATTCTGTGCGCGTTCGTCGCTGCCGCAGCGATTGCGAGCGACGAGATGGCTCCCAAGAACTGCAATTGCGACAATTACTGGATTTCGTGGTCGTACGCCACCGGAGGTGTCCCGCGTACGTGCGCTTCGTTGAGCATTTACGCCATTAACGCTGCTGGCAAGTGCATGGTATCGATGGATGGCGATGATAGTGCGTGTCCTAACACCTACAAATGCGAGATTGGGAATCCCAGCGTATCGAATCTGCCTCCGGTTTCTTGCGTTTTCAGGGTTCGCGAGAAAGACGCAAACGGCAATTGCGTTGGCCCAGAGAGCGTATTCGTGTACTTCAACGAAACGTGTCAGGTGTCCAGTCCTGCCGAGAACCCGGACAGTGGGTGCAATGCAATCGCTTGTCTCGCAATCAGCGGAGATCAAGGAACGTGAAATGGTTTCCTCTGACGTGGGGACATTTGGCTGGCGGAGTGTTGATCCTCGCGGGTACCGCAAAGCTTGTGGGATTTCCGGATTTCGCAGCGAGCGTCCGCACTTGGACCATGCTCCCCGCTTGGGCGCAAACAGTGGTCGTCGTTGTGATTCCGCCGCTTGAACTCGGAATGGGCACAGCCTTGTTGATTCAACCGCGTTCGGTTGCCCTGCTAGCAGGCTTTACCGCAGTGATGCTCGCGTTTACCGCGGCCTATTCAATCCAGCTATTCGGCTTTGCGAAGCCGGATTGCGGCTGTCTAGGGCTTCTCGCTGCCTACTCCAAGAGCCTTTCCGAGAGTCCGTTTATCATCGGCCGAAATCTGGCGCTGGCGGCGATCGGCATCGTGGGCTGTGTTCGCCTTACGAAGGCAGCGCCCTGAATGGAATTCGGCAAAGCAACTCGCCGCGGCTTCTCATTGGTGGAACTCGCCATTTCGATTTGCATCGTCGCGGTTCTGCTCGCGCTTTCATTGAAAAGCCTGCGGTTTGCGGTTTTGCGCTCGACCGGAACCGTTCGGCTGTCACAACTTGCCACCCACGGCAGGGTGCTCGCGATGTACTGCGCTGATTACAAAGAGTGCTTTCCATTTTTTCTTCGACCCGAGCAACCTTCCGTCCTGTCGGTCGGTGGAAACGACGTGACCATGAAGTTCTTCGACAGTTATTGGGGCTGGAACGCGTTGGTGGGTCCGCTCTATTACCCTGGGGGCGTTGCTGACACCGCGTTTCAACCGCCGAAGTGCAGACCCACCCTGACTTCCTTGTATTACTGGTACTCCGCGACTCTGGTGTCGGCCCCTGAATTCTGGCAGCTTGAAACTCGCACCGGACCCGCGCAATGGAAGGCACAGAGACTTTCCTCTGTGCAGTTTCCAAGTGCCAAGGCTCAAGTCGTGAACTGGGGAGAAGTGCTTTCATCGGGCAGAACCGCCGAAACCGGGTTCTCGCTCATCGACGGAAGCGCCACCAGCAGCAAGTTCATCAAGTTTGAAATACCCATCCCGGATGGTGAAGGCAACTGGGAAGGATCCGCCTTGCAGGGCGGTTACGTTGGGATTCACACCGTCGCCGGCGTTCGCGGCAGAGACCTCATCCCGGTCGGAAACTGAAACAATCGCATTCTTCGCACCTTGGAATGTCCGCAGTCAGGTCACGAGCGAATGATGCTTGGTCGAAGTCGTCCCAGTACATCGAATACACCATCCTGTGAGCCCCGGGTGTAAAACCACCGCGGGCCAAATCCAATCCCCGCCAGTGCCGCACCAAAGAACGAATAGATCAGTAGCCCGACAATCACCACGTTGTAGAAACCCATGCTCGTGATGACGCCTTTCGCAGCCCGCCCACCCGGCTCGGATCGCCCCGCTCAGTTCATCAAGCCGATGGTGATGAGCGCCGCCCTCGTCACTCGAGCGACGAAGATCGCTGCCGCCCTGTCAAGGGTCGTACCCAGCAGAAGTGAAACCGCGAAGACCGGAATCGCAAGCGCCGCGGCTCCCGCCGCGATCTCGATGAACGCTTCGAGTGTGAGCAGCGTCTTCAATTATCATTCCCCGCGAAGCGGATGATTCACCCTGCCTTGCGCTGCGTGTTGCCCGTCAGTGAGCCTTCGGCCTGCAATTCCTTCACGAGGGCCGTCGCCAGCGTCTCGTACTGATCCAGCGTGTTGTACGCCTGGGCGCTGATGCGGACGATGCGGCTGTCGTTGCCTCCGACGCGCCAGATCGGCGCGACGACGCCGTGGTTGTGGATCAGGGCATCCTGCAGCGGATCGTCGTAGAGGCTCGGCCGGCCCTTCATGTTCTGGGGGGGCTCGGGCAGAATGATCGAGGCCATCGT
>JAHBXG010000054.1 GCA_019636565.1 Phycisphaeraceae bacterium | reverse complement strand
GCGTTTTCGATCGACTCGACGACCTGACGCACCTGGAACGGCTTCCTGAGGAATCCGTCGAAGCCTTGGCCCTTGAGCGAGTAGGCCTGGCCGTCGGTGAGCTTGCTGCTCATGGCGATGACCTTGGTAATCTGGAGGTTGTCGTTCTTGCGGACGACTTCGGTCAGTGCCTTGGCGTCGCCGTTACCGAGTTCGAGGTCCATAAGAAGGACATGCGGCTTGAATCGTTCGGCTTCGACGCCGGCCGCGAAGCCGTTGCAGGCCGAGCGGACTTCGTAGTTGGTTTGTTCCGAGAGCACCTTCTCAAGCGTGGCGGCGACTTCCTTGTCGGCGTCCACGATGAGCACGCGGGTGCGGCCGCTGCTGATGCCTTCCAGCGGGATGTTGTGGGCCTTCATGAACCGGATCAGTTCACCGGTTGGGATACGCCGATCGCGCGATCCCGGGATCCGGTATCCCTTGAGGGACCCCGAATCAAACCACTTGGAAACCGTTCGTGGGGCGACGTTGCAGATCTTCGCCACCTCGCCGGTCGTAAGTACTTCTTTTTCCATGGCCATCGCTTCACCTCGTGGAGCACACAACGGGCTGCGGATGACTCCGGCAACCGGTGGACGACAAGAAATCGGTCAGGCCTGAGGGGCGATTCACCTTGGGAGACTCTGGAAAGGCAAGAAAAGCGGATTTCCCCTCCCGCGCCGTCGTTATCAGGGCTGGGTTTCAAGGACCCAAAACCCGTTTCGGTCTGCTCGAACCGCCCGGCTTGCAGTATGGGACGCGAGAACGTAGATTGGCTATCCTCTCGGTCCCACGGACGCTGGATGCGTCCGAAACGTGTTACGGGCAGGTGCAACCGCTCGGAATGCGTGTCGAATGGGTCGTACCAGACCGAAAACTCGCTGGAGCGAGTGACCGGTTGGATGTGGTGCGGGCGTGCGATGGGCCCTGGTTGAGTGTTGGGCGTTTGGGTTGGGGGCTGGGGTGAGAGTTCGCAGGACGCGTGAAGCCGGCCCCGCCGCGACTTCCGGATCATGAGGCCGACTGTTAAGAGGACTACCGCGAGATGACCCGCTCTTCCTACCGCTCCGTGACCCAATCTGGAATGCTCGCCGCCCTGTTGCTTGCGGCCAGCGCTTTCGCGATGAGCGACGCCGATGCAAGGCAGGCGGTCGCGCCCGAGGTCAAGACCGACCAGGGTGTCAAAGCATCCAGCAACACCGATCTCTTGAAAGACTTCATCCACTTCACCCGGATCGCCCGGTACGACGTCGCGGGTAGTGTGGGCAGAGAACTGATATCCCGAAACCTTTCCCCTCGCGACTTTGTGACGCTGGTCGACTCGACCGGTGAGGGCGCCCGATTCGATGAGACCGTGGGCCGCGCGATGCGGGTTGCGGATTTGGAGCCGCTTGCTGGCGCGCTCTACAAGTTGTATGAGACGGGCCGACTCGAAGCCGCCCGCGATCCCAAAGAGATCGCCGAGAACATCGCGAAACTCACCGGCACTGTGCAGGGTCGGATTCGCGCCTCGGCACGTCTGAAGGCGGCGGGCGAATACGCCGTGCCTCAGTTGCTGACCGCCCTGATGGATCGCGACAACCCGGCTCTGCGTTCGGAAGCGCAGCGAGTGCTGGTCGATATTGGTAGCCAGGCAGTCATCCCGCTGGCGACCGCGATGATCGGCTCCGACCCGGCGATGCAGGAGCGCCTTGCGGACGTGCTCGGATTGATCGGCCACCGGTCGGCCCTGCCGTTCCTGGCGGACGTGCGGATGACTTCATCGATTCAGAATGTCACCGTTGCCGCGGAACGGGCGATGAACCGCATCGACTCCGGCTCCGCTGGCTCGAGCGTGGCCGAGCTTTACATCCAGTTGGCGAACCGGTACTACAGCCAATCGCGTGATGTGACCAGCTTTCCCGGCGAGGAGTACCAGTTGCTGTGGACGTTCCGTCCGGGCGCCGGGCTCACGATGACCGGTATTCGCTCCAGCGTCTTCCACGAAGCGATGGCCATGCGGCTGGCGGAGCGAGCCCTTCAAATCGATGCAACGAGCCAGGAGGCATTGTCAATCTGGCTGGCCTCCAACCTTCGCCGCGAGATTCAACAGCCCAAGGACTACGACAACCCCGCCTATCCGAGCGATCGCCGCGATGCGATGTACTTCGCTGTGACAGCCGGCGCCGGCCCGATGCAGGCCGTGCTCGCTCGGGCCATCGACGCCAAGGACACGCTGCTCGCCCGCAAGGCGATCGCGGCAATCGAGCAGACCGCTGGAAGCCAGGCTCTTACCGCGCCGGGCGCATATGGAGTCGCCGGCGCAACCCGCCAGCCGCTTGTCGAAGCGCTCACCTACCCCAACCGCCGCGTCCAGTATGAGTCTGCTCTGGCCATCGGCAGCTCGCAGCCCTCGGGCGCTTTCTCCGGCAGCGACCGCGTGGTTCCGACGCTTTCCGCGGCAGTCCGCGAAGCATCCAGCAAGTTCGCCGCGATTCTCGCATCTGACGCCGAGCAGTATCAGGCGATCCGCAAGATTCTTGAATCTGATGGGTACGAAGTGCTCTCACGCGGTGCGACACTCGCTGATCTGGAAGGCCCGATCGCCGAGGTCCCAGCCGTTGACATCATCGTGGCGATTGATCCCAATCCCGCCGAATTTGCGCAGCTCATCACTCAGATCCGCGGCACCTCCCGCACCGCTGCGACACCTGTGCTGGCTCTGACAGTTCCCGAGGCGTATCCCGATCTTCGCCGTCGCTACGAGATTGACTCCGGCGTCGCTGTTCGTCCGATGGCGATCGCGCCCGAGGCGGTCTCCAAGTCCGCAGCCGATCTGGTTCTGGCCGCTTCGGGTGGCCCCATCGGCACCGACGAGGCACGCGATTACGCTTCCCGCTCGCTCCGCACACTCCGCGACCTGGCTCTGACGCGCAACGCGATTCTCCCCGTGGAAGAGTCGGTCCTTCCCCTCATCAAATCGCTTGGCGAAACGACCGGCGCCACGCGCCAGGATGTGGCGGAAGTGCTCGCACTGATTCCGCAGCAGCGAGCACAGATTGCGCTGATGGATGCCGTGCTCGCGACGGCTGGTTCCGAGCGCGTCATGCTGATCAACAAGGTGGCGGTCAGCGCGAAGCGTTTCGGGAATCAACTCGAGGATCGTCAGATCCGGCGGGTGCTCGAGTTGGCCCGCAGCCGCGACGCCGCCGAATCAACCGCTGCCGCGGCACTGGCCGGGTCGTTGAATCTCCCGAACGCGGATCTGCTTCCGCTCATTCTGGGAACTGAAAAGGGCACGCGGTAAGTTTTTTCGCTCTCCAATCGGGTGCGGTCTTCGTGGATTCTTAACACGTTTGGCCGTCGGCCGGCGGAGGCCTCCGTTACAGTTTCCCTGCCATGAACCGAAGCGTTTGCGGCAGGGAGCGCTATGAGACAACGACTGAACGGCACGCTGGCGTCGCTCGCGGTTTTGACAATTGGATGCGGTGCGTTTGGTGGTGAGGTCCGGTTGAGTGGTGCAGGGGCGACTTTCCCGGCCCCGCTGTACACGCGGTGGGTTTCGGAATACGAAAAGGGCCATCCCAGCGTCCGGATTGATTACCGAAGCATCGGTTCGGGCGGCGGCGTAAAGGCGATCGCGGACAAGACCGTCGCCTTTGGTGCGACCGACGCGCCGCTGAGCGAAAAAGAGATCGCGGCCATGGGCGGCACCGACTCTGTCGTGCAGTTTCCGGCCGCGCTCGGCGCCGTGGTCCCGGCGTACAACTTGCCGGGGGTGGACAAGCCGCTGCAATTCACCGGCGCCGTCCTGGTGGATATCTATCTCGGGCGTATCAGCTCGTGGGACGATCCGAAGCTTCAGAAACTGAACCCGGATGCCAAGCTCCCCAAGACACCGATTACGCCGGTCTTCCGGACCGACGGCAGCGGCACGACGCATGTTTTCACAAGCTATCTCGGCACCCAAAGTTCCGAGTTCAAGGGCGAGATCGGCGTCGGCAAACAGGTAAAGTGGCCGCTCGGTCAGGGTGGTAAGGGCAACGAGGGGGTTGCGGCGGCTATCCAGCAGACACTTGGCGCGATCGGCTACATCGAGCACAACTACGCGATCGCGAACAAGATCGCATTCGGCGCGATGCAGAACAAGGCCGGGAAGTTCGTGCTCGCGAGCCCGGAATCGGTTTCCGCAGCGGGAGACGCGACATCATCAGAACTGAAGGGCAATGTGCTGCGGGCCGATGCGTGGAATGCACCGGGGGATGATGCGTATCCGATCAGCGCGTTTACCTACATCGTTATGTACAAGCAACTCGAGAACATCAACAGCGAAGCGGAGGCGGCGGCCTTGCTGGGCTATCAGCGATGGACGCTCGGGCCCGGCCAGAAGTTTTCTGCCCAGATGCACTATGCCCCTTTGGGTGAAAAGGTCCAGGCCGCGGCGCTTGCCGCGCTCGGCGCGGTCACTCACAAGGGCAAGGCGATTCCGGTTCAGCCTTAAACGCTCACAATCGAGCGGCGAATCTCTCATGACCCCAACTTCCGCCGCATCGCCCCCCGCGCACGCATCCGGGTGGTCGCGCGAACCGACGCAGTCACCTCGAAGCAAAAGCGAGGCCGGTGTCATACGTCGGGCCCGTATTGGCGACGCTGTGCTCGGCTGGGCTTGCCGCCTGAGCGCGGCCCTGATCGCGCTCATGCTGGTTTCCCTGATCGCCGTGCTCGTCCACTCGGCGTGGCCGGCCATGCGGGAGTTTGGCGTCGGGTTCCTGATTTCTTCGGAGTGGCGGGCGAATGAGATCGAACGCCCCGTGCGCGACGCCGCGGGCCAGCTGATGCTCCGTGATGGTGAAGCCGTCATGGAGATTTTGCCTCCGGCGTTTGGTGCGCTGCCGGTGATCTGGGGGACAGCCGTGAGCTCGTTCCTCGCGCTGGTGATCGCCGTTCCGATCAGCCTGAGTGCCGCAGTCTTTTTGGTTCGCGTCGCGCCTCGGTTGCGAATCGCCGGGGCCGCGTCGTTCCTGATCGAGTTTCTTGCTGCGGTGCCGAGCCTGGCGTTTGGCGTTTGGGCGCTCTTCGTGCTTGCGCCTCTGTTTCAGAAGTATGTCGGGCCGTGGCTCCATCGCATTTTCGAGCCGATCCCCGGTTTGCGATGGATGTTTTACGAGTCGGTCACGGTTGCGGGTCGGACGATCGAGCGACCCATTCCATTGACAGGGCGGGATCTTTTCACCGGAAGCCTGATTCTGGCGATCATGATCCTGCCGATTGTGACGTCGGTCAGCCGCGACGTCCTGCGGGCGGTTCCGCGAACTCAGATCGAGGGCACGCTCGCATTGGGCGCGACGTGGTGGCAGAGTTGCGTAGCAATGCTGCGCTATGGGCGGAGCGGTCTGCTCGGGGCCATCATGCTCGGGCTCGCGCGTGCCGCGGGCGAGACGATGGCGGTGACGATGGTGATCGGCAACAACAACCAGATCTCGCCGTCGCCCTTTGCGCCGGCCCAGACCATGGCAAGCCTTCTCGCCAATGAATTCGCGGAAGCGACCGAGGGTCTCCATCGCGCATCACTTCTCTACGTTGCGTTGATCCTGCTCACCATGTCGCTGATGTTTAACGTCGTCGCCCGGCGCCTTGTCGTCGGCAGGATCGCATCTTCCGGCAGTCACTAGGAGCACGCGTTGTCCCGCTCGTTCGCAGAATTCCGCCGACGGACGATCAGCTCGATCATGTTCGCGCTGTGCGCCGGTGGCGCTTCGCTCATTATCGCCATCCTGCTTCTGGTCATCGGGTACCTCGTCTGGATCGGTGTCTCGTCGCTTTCATGGGATTTTCTGACCACGGTTCCAACCGGCGACGTTGCCAACCCCGGCGGCATGCGCCACGCCATCGACGGCACCATCATTCTCGTCGCGCTCGCCTCCGCCATCGGGGTACCCATCGGCGTGCTGGCGGGCATCTATCTGGCCGAATACCCGGGCGAGCACGTTGCAACCGGTCCGCTCCGGTTTCTCGCCGATGTGCTTACCGGCGTGCCCAGCATCGTCGTGGGCATTCTCGGATATGAACTGGTTGTGGTCCCCGTTTCGCGATGGACGCATGGTTCCGTTTCATTCAGCGGGTACGCCGGTGCCGCGGCACTTGCATTCATCATGATTCCGATCGTCGCTCGCACCACCGAGGAGATGCTGCGTCTGGTGCCCCGCAGTTACCGCGAGGGCTCGCTCGCCCTGGGCGCGACACGCGCGCAGACGATTTTCCGCGTGGTGCTTCCCGGCGCTTTCGGAGGCGTCGCGACAGGCATCATGCTCGCCATGGGCCGCATCGCGGGTGAGACCGCGCCGCTGCTCTTTACAGCCCTGGGCAGCCGGCTTCTCACGCACAACCCCGCCGAGCCTTTCCCATCCCTGACCCTTCAGATCTACACCTACGCCACCGGGCCGTACCCCGAGCAGAAGCGCCTCGCATGGGCCGGCATCCTTGTGCTGCTCGCCATGCTGTTTGTCGTCAACCTCTCCATCCGCATCGTCGCCTCACGCCATGCACGCATGCGGATGGGGGCTTAGCCGCGCTCGTACCCTTTGGATGACTCTTTGATGCCCGTTTCCTCACTCATGACGCAGCCACCCGCAAGCCCCAAGCCCCAATCGGAGCCGCCCGTGGTGGAGATGCCCCCCCGCAAGCGGGCCATCATTGCGGTTGGGGCAACAGCAGGCGGATCGGCGTTGGCCGGCGGTCAGTACCCGGTGATCGATGCCATCAAACGGGGCGAAACGCCCGAACCACGCCGGCACGAGTCGGTGATGGGAGTCCCGTCCGTACTCGACATCCGCGATTTCCAACTCTGGTACGGGCAGAACAAGGCTCTCCACGGCATCAATATGCCCATCGCCGAGGGCAAGATCACGTCGATCATCGGCCCCAGCGGCTGCGGCAAGTCCACCCTTCTCCGCTCGGTGAACCGCTTGAACGATCTGGTAGACGGCGTTCGCACCGCCGGCACCATTGCGCTCCAAGGCGAAGACGTCTACGCACGCGGCGTGGATGTCATTTCCCTGCGAAAGCGACTGGGGATGGTCTTTCAAAAGCCCAATCCCTTCCCGATGTCGATCTTCGAGAACGTGGTCTACGCCCTGCGCATTTCCGGCGAGCGTCGCAAAGCGGTTCTCGGGCAGGCGTGCGAAAAAGCGCTCCGTCAAGCCGCGCTCTGGGATGAAGTCAAGGACCGGCTGAAAGGGTCCGCCATGGGCCTCTCCGGCGGCCAGCAGCAGCGTCTGTGCATCGCTCGGGCCATCGTCTGCGAGCCCCAAGTGCTCCTGCTCGATGAGCCTTGTTCCGCTCTCGATCCGATTGCGACCCTGCGAATCGAGGAACTCATCCTCGAAATCGGTCAGCGCTACACCGTATTGATCGTCACGCACAACATGCAGCAGGCCGCCCGGGTCAGCGACTTCACGGCGTTCATGTATCTCGGCCGCCTTGTTGAGTACGGCCGAACCGCCGACATTTTCCAGTTGCCCCGGCTCCGGGAGACCGAGGATTACGTCACCGGCCGGTTCGGCTAAGCCCCGCCGAATGCCTCCCGGGGCAGGAAACTCCCCCGACCCCAAACCTACCATTGCCCGCCGCGTGCTCACGCGGCCGGCCAAGGGAATGGTCGGCCGTTGCGGGCCGCCGCGGAAGAGGGTCCGGCAACGTCCGGACGCGACCGGATGACCGCCAAGGACACGCAAGGACTATCGAATTCATCGGCCTCTTCCGTCAACGGATGGCAGGGACCGTATTTGGAAGCCCAGTACGAGCAGTACAAGGCAGACCCGAACAGCGTCCCCGCCGATCTGCGCTCTTTTTTCATGGGCTTCGAGCTCGCCGGCGCGCCCGATTCGGGAATGTTGATCAGTTCAGGGACGCGGATTCCGATTTCCGGCGAAGCGTCACGATTTCAGGCCGCCGTCGACGCTTTGATCGCCGCGTATCGCAAGCTCGGCCACTTTGCGGCCAAGCTCGACCCCTTCGGCCGGACCGAGCCGCGCCCGGAGCCTCTGAGTCTGGCGTTCCATGGACTCAGTGAAGCGGATTTGGGGCACCACGTCGATGTTTCACTCGTCGGCGTGGAAGGTTCGACCTCCACGCTCGGTGAACTCGTCGCCCACCTCGAAGCCACCTATTGCGGCACGATCGGTCTCGAATTCGTGCACATCCAGAACCTGCGGGAACGCGAGTGGTTTCTCCAGAAGTTCGAGGCCAAGCGCGGCAAGCGCGAGCCTTCCCGCCAGGAAAAACTCCGCATCCTCGAACTGCTCAGTAAGTCCGAGGGCTTCGAGCGTTTCGCCGCGAAACGCTATCCAACCGAGAAGCGATTCAGCCTGGAGGGCGCGGAGTCGCTGATCCCGATGATGGATCGGATGCTCGAGCACGCGACGACCGCAGGCGTTGACGAAGTCGTCATCGGCATGGCCCACCGCGGGCGGTTGAACGTACTCAACACCATCATGGGTAAGACCTACCAGCAGATCTTCACCGAGTTTGAAGACAACTGGGAAGAAGGCTTTGCCGATGGCGGCGGCGACGTGAAGTACCACCGGGGCTATTCCGGCGTGCGCAAGTTCCCCAGCGGGCGCCAACTCCACCTCGCGATGGCGAGCAACCCGAGCCATCTCGAATCGGTGAATCCGGTCGTTGAAGGCCGTACCCGGGCGAAGCAGCGTTTGAAGGGCGACCACGAACGTCGATCGGTCCTGCCGCTCCTGATCCACGGCGACGCGGCGATCGCCGGTCAGGGAATGGTTGCAGAGTGCCTGAACTTCTCGCAGTTAGAGGGTTACACAACCGGCGGCACGGTCCACATCGTCATCAACAACCTGATCGGGTTCACGACCATCCCGCAGGATGCACGATCGACCCGCTATTGCACCGACATCGCCAAGGCGTTCGATTGTCCGATCTTTCACGTCAACGGTGAAGACCCGGACGCGATGCTCACCGTCGCTGAACTCGTCGCCGAGTATCGACAGACGTTCCGCAAGGATGTCTTTGTCGACATGCTCTGCTACCGCAAGTACGGCCACAACGAGCAGGACGAACAAAGCTTCACGCAGCCGATTCTCGCGGGCATGATCAAGGCCAAGCCCAGCGTGCTCACCACCTATTCGCAGACGCTGCTCACCGACGGCACCGTTTCAAAGGAGGATTTCGAGGCGATCAACACGCAACTTGAAAACGCCCTCGAAGAAGCACAAAAGGCCGCGAAGGCCAAGCCTCACGATCCGACCATCGATCCCGGTTCGGCTCGCTGGAAGGGCATGGGCGCCGACTACTCGCACGATCCGGTGGAAACCGGCGTCCCGTTGGAGCGGCTTGAAGAAGTGTGCGCCGCGCTCGGCCGCACGCCCGAAGGCTTCAACGTCAACGCGAAACTCAAGGGCCTGCTCCATCAACGCGCCGAGATGCCCAGAAAGGGCCGCGTGAGTTACGCCGATGCGGAAGTGCTCGCGTTCGGCACGCTCTTGATTGACGGCATTCCTGTTCGGCTTTCCGGTCAGGATTGCCGGCGCGGCACATTTACGCAGCGACACGCCGTGCTCCGCGATGCCGAGAGCGGCAAGCCCTACACGCCTCTGAACAACATCCGCGAAGTGGGGGAGCCCGGCACCGGTCGAGAGATTGGTGAGAAGGGTGCCGACGGCAAGCCACGTCAGGCCAAACTCTGCGTTTACGACAGCCCGCTCTCGGAAGTGAGCGTGATGGGCTTTGACTACGGCTATTCGCTCGCCGATCCGAACATGCTGGTGTGCTGGGAAGCCCAGTTCGGCGATTTCGTAAACGGCGCGCAGGTGATCATCGATCAATATCTCTCGTGTTCGGAGCAGAAGTGGGATCGCTGGTCGGGCCTCGTGTTGCTGCTGCCGCACGGCTACGAAGGCGCAGGTCCGGAGCACTCCTCCGCCCGTCTCGAGCGATTCCTTCAGTTGTGCTCCGACGACAACATGCAGGTGATCTACCCGAGCACCTCGGCGCAGATCTTCCACGCTCTGCGTCGCCAGGTGCGGCGCAACTTCCGTAAGCCGCTCATCGTCATGACGCCCAAGAGCCTGCTCCGCAAGGAGACCAGCGAATTCGACGAGTTTGTGAAAGGCTCATTCCGTGAAGTGATCGACGATCCTCGCTTCGAAGTTGGCCCGGGCGCTTCCGCAAAGCCGGCCGACCGCAAGGGCGTGGATTCGGTCCTTTTGTGCTCGGGCAAGATCTACTGGGAACTTGCCGATCGCCGTGACGAACTCGCGAAGAACTCCATCGCGATCGTCCGTGTCGAGCAGTTCTATCCGCTTCACACGCAGTTGCTGAAATCCATCCTCGATCGCTACCCGAAGAGCGCGAAGAAGACCTGGGTGCAGGAAGAACCCCGCAACATGGCGGGCTATCTCTTCATCCGCGACCTTGTGCAGAGCCAACTCGGAATCGACCTCCCGTACATCGGCCGCCCCGCCAGCGCCAGCCCGGCTGTCGGCAGCAAGCACATGCACAAGCACGAGCAGGAAGACATTCTGGAAGCAGCGGTCGGCAAGGTGCCGCCAAAGCCCGCCGCTCCCGGTACGCAGCCGGAAGCCAAACCTGCCAAAGGCGCCAAGCCGGACGCTCTACCCTCGCGACGCTGATCGACCGATAGAGAAGACGGATCCCAACCAGTTTCGGTTTTCAAACCTACCCCATGCCCACCAACATCACCGTCCCAAGCATCGCGGAATCGATCACCACCGGCGTGATTTCGAAGTGGCACAAGAAGGACGGCGACTTCGTCAATCGCGATGAAGAACTGCTCGATCTCGAGACCGACAAGGTGACCATGCCCATTCTGGCCCCGGAGGCGGGCGTGCTGAAGCGTTCCGCCGGTGAGGGCGACACGGTCAATGTCGGCCAGGTGATCGGCATGATCGAGGCCGGAAGCGCCAAGTCGACCGGTTCGCCCGCACCGGTCACTGCGAAGGCCGAGGCGAGCGCTCCGGCGAAGGCCCCAACGCCGCCTCCGGCAGCCGCAGCGGCTACCAAGGCCCCTGCGCCCGCCGTTCGTCCCGCGCCTGTCCCCGAGTCCCCGACCACCAACGGCAGCGCAAACCCGGAAGTCTTCGCGACACCACTCGCCAAAAAACTCGCGGCAGAGCACAACGTCGATCTCTCCCGCCTCACCGGAACCGGCGGCGCGGGCCGCATCCGCGAGCAGGACGTGCTTGCGTTTGTGCAGTCGCGTGGCTCGGGCAGCGCTCCCGCTCCCAGGCCCGCCTCGGCATCGGCTCCGACTCCCGGCGCGGGCTCTTCTCGCGAGAAGATGTCCCCCCTTCGACAGCGCATTGCGCAGCGCCTTGTGCAGGCGCAGCATACCGCCGCGATGCTCACGACCTTCAACGAGGTCGATATGGGCGCCGTGATGGAATTGCGCAAGGCTTACAAGGAAGACTTTGAGAAGAAGCACGGCATCGGCCTGGGCTTCATGGGCTTCTTTGTCAAGGCCGCCGTCAGTGCGCTCCGCGCTTTCCCGATGGTCAACGCATCGATCGTCGAGGAGGGCGGCCAGTTGCTGATCGAGAAGCACGGCTCGTGCGATATCGCCGTCGCCGTCAGCACGCCCAAGGGGCTGGTGGTCCCGGTGCTTCGCCAGTGCGAAGGCAAGTCGATGGCGCAGATCGAGTCGGGCATCAAGGATCTCGCCGTGCGGGGTCGCGACGGCAAACTCAGCCTCGACGAGATGCAGGGCGGCACATTCACGATTACCAATGGGGGTGTGTTCGGCAGCCTGCTCAGCACGCCGATCCTGAACTCGCCTCAGTCGGCCATTCTCGGTATGCACACGATCAAGAGCCGACCGGCGGAATATCCCGTCGGCAGCGGCCAGGTCGCCGTCCGCCCGATGATGTACCTCGCGCTCAGTTACGACCACCGCATTATCGATGGCGCTGAGGCCGTGCAATTCCTGGTGCGGATCAAGCAAAACATCGAGGATCCGCAGCGGTTGCTGCTTGAGATCTAAGCAAAGAGGACTTGTCATGCGAAACGCCTCTTGGATTGCGCCAGTGCTCGCGGCGCTGGCGGTGTTCCATTTGCTCGGCATGATCTGGTGCATCCGCGGCGGATTGGACGCAGCGAACTCCGATCGGATCGCATTCGAAGCTGTGGCGCAGCCCCTGCAATCAAGCGGGGCGATCACCGCTGCGGGCAAGGATGTTCTGGAACAAAACGTGGCGAACCGATCGGTGATTCACGCCCGCGTGATGTTTTCGTATGCGGTGGTGCACGGCGTGACCGCGCTCGGATTCATCGCGGCTTTCGTCATCGTCCGGCGCAGGACGAACAATTCGCCGTCAGTCTCTTAGCGAGAGTGATTCGCGAGCGAGTGCGAAAGAAATCCCTCGCACGCCGCCTTCAGCATCACATACATCTTCTCGAATCCTTCTGATCCGCCGTAATACGGATCAGGCACCTGCAGCCGGTGCTCTGTCTCGCCCTTCAATGCCGGGTCGAACGAACGCATCAGGTGCACCTTCTCCGGCGGCGCGCCAGCGTGCAGCAGCCCGGCCTTGTTGTCAAGATCCATCGCGAGAAGGTAGTGAAAACGATCGAAATCCCGGCGCGGGTCGAGGCGGCGTGCCGAGTGCTCGAACTCCAGCCCGTGAAACGCGGCGATCTGCATCGTGCGCGGGTCGGCCCCGTTGCCGGCGTGCCAGCCGCCCGTGCCGCACGAATCGATATCGAACCGATCCGCGACTCCTCGCTCGTGAACCAACTGCTGGAAGAGCCCCTTCGCCAGCGGGCTGCGGCAGATATTCCCCAGGCATACAAACAGCACGCCCGTCCGCTTATCGCTTCGGGTCTTATCCGGGGCGGCGCTCACGCTACCGCCTCGCTCATGGCGCCCACCGGGTCAAGAAGTTCGCCGCCCGAAGCCAGCAGATGTTCGTTCAGCACGCGTGCCACGTTCACCGCCAGACGCGAGCGGGGGCGAAGCAGCCATCGGTCAAGCCGCTCCGAACCCAGACTCTCCGCCTCCGGCCAGACTACCGGGATCCCGAGTTGTGCACATGTCGTCGCCATCCAGCGCTGCGAATGAACCGGCGTGCCGCGCGGCACAGAACCTTCCAGAACGTCAAGCACCGCGGCGTCGGCGCACGGCAGAAGCGTCCAGACCGGTGCTTCGCAGGTCAGGAGGCGAATCGGAATTCCCGTCGTGCGAAGAGTGGCCTTGGCGCGTTCCATTTCCGGGGCCTGACGGGGCACGATCGCCGTGACATTGCGTCCTACCAACGCCACCAGCGCGCACGCCCGGATGAAATCCTGAGCGCTCAGCGCATCGGGCGGATCGGCCGCCAGTATCAGCACGTGTTCGTCGAGCGGAAGATCGAGACTCGCGCGAATCGAAATCCGGTCTCCCGCAGGCAGCCGCCTTGCAGCCGTGTCACCCGGATGTTCCACTTTCACCTTGGTCCGCCATGCTGTTGGCGGTCGCACCCGATTCCGTAGAGAGTCATTCCAGCAAACCAACCGGGATGGCCGTTCGAACCGGGCCAGCACGCGGGCGAGCCCGTCGCGCAAAAACCGGCCCCGCAGCACCGCCGGAGGCACGACAATGGGCGTCCCCAGCCCGAGCGAAGCAGCCCGGCGCTCGCCGTGTTCGCCTGCCACCAGTACGACCCGATCGGCGAGGCTGCTCCGCCTCAGCAAATGCTCGACGCACGCCAGCACTGCGGAATCGGTCGCCCCGGCCACAGGCCCCGCAGCGTCCCATCCACCGAGAATGTGAATCTCGCCGGAATCCATCACTTGCGATTCGGTCGCTTCTTCTCGTGGTCAAAGAACAATTCGGCGATCGCGACGCCGGTTTCCTTCGCGAGTTCTATTTCCGCCTGAGCCACCTGCGCCGGACTCTGAGGCTGCCCCCTGGCCTTTTCAAACATGTTGACGTTGAGCGGCGCACCTTCGGGGAATTGCTGCATCGGGGGCCACAGGCGAGTGTCGTTTTCCGCGTCCATCACCTTCACGCGAACTCTCGCGATTGGTGCGTACGCCACCCCGCCCGACGAGAGTGAAAACGCGTCGATCGCGACGTAGATCACGACCTGAGCCTTGACCGCTCGGCCCACCGCCACCACGCTCATCGGCTCGCTATCCCGATCACGCGTCGCCGCCACAATCGCCCCGCGGCTGTCGATCACATCCTCGACGAGTTTTTCCGTCTGAATCAACTCGGTTGCCGATGCCGCGATCTCCATCCGCAGGTTTCGGCGCGGCAGCACGCTGTTCTGGTCATCGACGAACACCACCGTCGAGCGTTTCGGATCGAGTGTGAACACCGCCGTGGTCTTCTCGGGCCCGTGAATGAAGTAGTAGGCCGGTCCGACGATGTTGCACCCCGAAACGGGAATCAGCAGGCAGCCGATGCCGAGTCCAAGGCCGGTGCGGGCGAGTCTGAAGAGCGCGTTTCGCATGGCTTCGAGAAAGAGTGCTCGTCTAGTACTTGGGGTAGTACGGTTCCTGGTGCGTGATGAACGGCCACGTTGCTCGATCCACAAACCGCCTCATCAGTTCGGTGCGCACCGCGGCTTCCGGAATCTCCTCGGTTCGGAATCCTTGCTGATCAGGGTACTTCACCAAGATGGATCGCTCGAATGAATAGAAGTCCGCCAGTTTCGAATCGGCTTCAACGACCGCGATCGAGCCCGCCGCCACGCCATCGTACAGGTACCGGTTGCCCGGCTCCTTGGTCTGGAATTCCGAAACCTCCACAAAGACCAGCCGCTGCACGTTCCCCAGGTCCTTCGCCAAATCTTCCATCGACTTGGCGCGCCAACCCGGATGGTCGTACATGTACTGAATGACCATGGCCGGCGGGACGACACCGGTGGTTCCCGCGTCGTTGTTCGGATCGGCCAGCATCTGTGTGATTCGTGCAACCAGTGTCGCGCTGATACCCGGAGCGGTTTCTTCGATCGATCGATCCGCCGTCACCAATACCGCGAATGACTTGCCGTCGAGAACATCCGTCTCGGGCTTGACGGTTTTCGTGGACGACTTCCGGTACGACTCGGTCATGCCGCCGATGAGTGCCGGAATCGCGCACCCGCTCTGCGCGAATACCAACCCAAGCACCAACGCTCCGCCCAGCAATCGTTCTCTGTTTCGCCGCCGCGCTGCCGACATCCGTTCATGCCTTTCCGTCACTGGAAAACCGCGATCTTGTAGGCCCACGCCGCCAGCAGCACCGCGCCCGCGATCCAAAGCAGCCGAGGACGGGTCAGCACTTCCAGCCCCGGCCTCAGGCTCATGCCCGTTGCGGCCGCGTGGAGGCCGAACCACACCCCCGATGCTAGCACAATCGCCACAAGCGCTCCCGCCGGCTGGGTCCGGAAAGCGCCGAGCAATTGCCCGTGCGCCGCCTGCGTGACAGCCGTTGTCATGCCGCACGTCATGCATGGTCTTCCGAATGCCAGCAAAAACCCGCAGGGCGGCAGCCCCAACGCCTCGTGTGTTCCGTGCCCGGCAGGGGCCGGCGTCAGTCTGGCGCCAATCGCCAGCGGCAAGGCACAAATGATCGCCAGCGCAAGCCCC
Source organism: Phycisphaeraceae bacterium (assembly GCA_019636565.1). Taxonomy (GTDB): domain Bacteria; phylum Planctomycetota; class Phycisphaerae; order Phycisphaerales; family UBA1924; genus JAFEBO01. The sequence goes on along the minus strand of JAHBXG010000054.1, from coordinate 4,290 downwards.
AGGAGCCTGCGCTTCCATTTCGCGTCCGACATGGATGAAGCCGCTACCGCGCCCGCCCGATCCATGCACAGAGGCTACGCGATCAACTCTGATCGTGTTGCAATATTCTCTCAGGCCGAAGCGCGAAGACGAGAGGCTTCGGTCCACTCGTTGACGATCACCAATTCACTCTTGCCCGGTTCCGGGCCCGTTTGCCGCTGCCACTGATCGCTCATCCGATACAGCATTTGCGAGCCGGGCAGCCACCGGCTCGCCCCGGAAGCCAAAGTCACCCGAAGCCGGGGCGTCATCGCACCCGCCCGTGCCGCCGAGAGCGCCGCCTCCCTTTCATCAAACTCCCGCAGGAAGTGCTCGATCGGCGCCGCAAGGGTTCCGGTCTTGCCCGTCGCGAGGAAGCGGTCGTTTCCTACGTGAGCGAAGAAAATCTCAGGGCGTCTGGCGCGCACACTGGTCGTGAAGAGGCTCGATACGCGTTTGAGCAGTTCGTCACCGAGTTCGTAGCCCATCATTTCGTTGTAGCGTGCGAAGCCTCGGATATTCAGTATCGCCACGTCGTGCGCAACGGGAGTGCGGTGCTCCCCAAGTGAAACCGGCTTTTCGCCGAGCACGGAACGAAGGTGTTCGTCCGCCAGCACACGCCCCGGCAGCCCGGTCAGGGGGGCGATCCGCAATTGCGTCTCCCGCGACAGTTCGGCCGCAGCGTGCATCAGGTCGCCGATGGAAAGGGTCCCGATCACTTCCTGGTCTTTCATGACGACCAAAGGAAGGCCCACGCATCGATCGTCGCGCCCTGCCGCCAGGACGAGTGCATCCGGGATCGACGTCTCCGGGTCGGCGCACGCCATGCCCGGACGCATCAGGCTCTCCATCCGCTGGCCGCGTTTGTCTTCGGTGGCGCACCGCAGCAGCGCTTCACGCTCGCACCAGCCGGCCGGCCGGCCCGCCTCCATGACCAGCACACCCTCGATCGAAGAGTTCCGCATGATCTCGGCCGAGACATCGATCACCTGGCGGCAACTATCCGCGGTTGTGACCGGTCGCACGTACCTGCTGATGTTGGTGACACGCGGGTCCACGTGCGAACCCGACAGCCCGCCCACGCGCCGCGATCGGATGAATCCGCGAATGTCGCTCCGCAGTTCCTGGTTCCGATCGCCCGGTCGGCCCAGCAGGTATCCCTGTCCGTAAACCACGCCCAGTTCCATCAACATCGCGAGTTCGTCCTCGCGCTCGATTCCTTCCGCGATCAGTTTCACGCCGCTGAGCGTCGCGAAGCGAAGGAAGAAACGGATGAGATTCTGGCGCACGCGGTCGTGGCTGATGTTCTCGATGAGTTCCCGGTCGAGTTTCAGCCAGTGGGGGCGCAACGCCATGATGCGATTGAGCCCGCTCGTACCCGCGCCCACATCGTCGATGGCCACCTCAAAGCCCGCCGCTTTGACCATCCGCACCTGTTCATCGAGCGAGTGATCATGCTGGTGCGCCGAGCGCTCTGTGATCTCAAGGACAATCCGCGTCGGCGAGATACCCGGCGTCGCGCGAACGGCTTTCAGCAGTTCGGAGCAGAAGCGCGGGTCCGCGAAGACCTGCGGGGTCGTGTTCAGGAACAATTTCGATCCGCTCGGCCAACTCGAGGCGGCCGCCAGCGACACGCGGCGCGTCATTTCTTCGATCCGCCACAACGCCCCGGCCTTTTCGGCCGCATCGAACAACTCCGCGGGCGATTTGAATGCGCCACCGTCCGAGAGCCTCGTCAGGGTCTCGAATCCGGCGATCTCGCCGCATTTGAGATCCACGATCGGCTGAAACGCCGCGCTCACGCCGCCGGATCGGACGGTCGCGTCGAGCTGGGCCCTGAGCCTTTCTACGTCGATCGTCATATCTTGCTCTGCTCCGTGCCGCACCCGGTCGGACTCTCCTCCAGCGGGGACGCGGTGCCTTTCATCGGAGTTTCTTCCACCCATCTCGCGGCCGCGCGCTTCTCCGACCGGCGGGCGCGACGATTGCGCAAATGCGCCCGAATGCGCCACCGAGTTACAGTCCCTTGATTTCGGATTTAGGACCCGCCCCGCCGAGCCCCGCCGATACCGGACCCGCGCGGGAAACCGCTTTCTGCGTCAATCAAAGCGGAAAACGCCCTTGCGGTAGCCGTAGATGTACGCCACCACCGTGGTTAGCAGGAAGAAGAAAATTCTTCCGAGCCAGATCAGGCCCTCGTGGCTCATCGGCGCGATGTTCGGAAACGTCGTCGCCCATGGGTACAGGAACACGATCTCAACGTCGAAGACCAGAAACACCATCGCGATCAGGTAAAACCGCACATTGAATCGCTTGCGGGCCGTTCCGACCGGGTTCATACCGGACTCGTAGGACTGGGACTTCACTCGCCCCTCGCGCCGGGGTCCAAGAACCAGCGACCCGATCACGTTGATCGCCCCGAACGAAACCGCCATCAGAATGATGAGCAGGATCGGGAGGTAACTGGACAGGTCTGTGTCTGCGAGGAATGTCGTCGGCGAGATCATCGGATCGATAATATCGGGTCTACTTGCCCTTCGCCGGGAGTTCCCATGCTGCGGTCGATTCTTCGTGCGATTTCTCTTTTGCTGGGGTTCTTTCTGGTTGCAAACGCAGCGTGCAGTCTCGCCGCTCCCGGATGGGAATTGACTGTTTGGCTGGTCGACCTTCGGCCGATCGGGAATTGGCGGTTTGTTCCGCTGCTCGTTTCCGGCGTGGCTTTGATCGCATTCGCGTTGTGGTCGCCCCGAAGCGGATGGAGCCGTCTGGCCACGATCGTGGCCATTGCGCCAGTCATGGCGTTCGCGGTTGTCGACTGCGTCCGATACGCCAACTTGCTCGGAAGCGGCACGATTGCATCCGGGTCACCGGTGTCTCTCTCCATCGCGATCGTGGCACTTCTCGTAATAGTCCTGGTTTCGATCTGCAGTCCGAGAGTCGAGAGCGCCACACCCCGCCGCATCTTCGCTATTTCCGCATTAGCGCTCACCGTCCCCGCGATCCTCCCCCTTTGCCTGATGTGGACCTTCGGCCTTTCGGACTACCGCCGCCCTGCTGATGCCATTCTCGTTCTTGGCGCTCGCGTCTACTCCGATGGCAGACCATCCGACGTCCTCCGTGATCGCGTCGAGACGGCCTGCGACCTCTACCTCTCGGGGCTGGCTTCACGGATCGTTTTCTCGGGGGGGCCCGGCGACGGCACGGTCAGCGAATCCGTCGCCATGCGAGCGATTGCAATTTCGAGAGGCGTTCCATCCGATGCCTGCATTCTCGACGAGACCGGTCTGAACACCCGAGCCACTTTCGACGCCTTTCAGAAGATCGCGAAATCGCACAACTGGCGATCATCGCTCGCCGTCAGCGATTTCTACCACCTCCCCCGAATCAAGCTCCTTGCAGATCGGATGGGCATCGCCGTTCGCACGGTTCCCGCCCGTCAACGCAATCCGCGATCCGGCACCCCAATCTGGATGGCGAGGGAAGTCGCTGCCTGGTGGGCCTACGCCCTGGGCATTCCGACCTCCTGAGCGGGTCTGCCAGTTCGGCAGTCGTTTTCGGGCATGGCTACGGGCTGACAGGGCCTTTCGCCCGCTTCCCTGTGCCTCAAACGCCCCAGTCGCGCATTCGCGCGTTTTGCCCGGGCCGGGAAACTGGCACAAGCCTTGCCCTAGAACTCGCAGCGTCCGCGCGGCGTGCCCGCCCGGGTTGCCTACCGATCGAACCAGATGCCCGCCGGAAACCTCCGTCCGGGCCCACTTGCAGGGAGACTCTCAGAGATGGCCGCGAAAAACCTTTCCTTCGATGTCGATGCCCGTAATGCCCTCCTCGCCGGAGTTGAGAAACTCGCCAAGGCGGTCAAGTCCACCCTCGGGCCCCGCGGCCGCAACGCCGTGCTCGACAAGTCCTGGGGCGGACCGACCGTGACCAAGGACGGCGTCTCGGTCGCGGAAGAAATCGAACTGAAGGACAAGGCAGAGAACATGGGCGCCATGCTGGTCAAGCAGGCCGCCTCCAAGACCTCCGATGACGCGGGCGACGGCACGACGACCGCCACGGTCCTCGCCGAGGCCCTTTTCCGCGAAGGCCTCCGCCATGTGGCTGCGGGCGTGGACCCCAATGCGCTGGTGCGGGGCATGAAGGCCGCCGTCGAGCAGGTCACCAAGTCGATCGACGCGATGGCCACCCCTGTCAAGGGCAAGGCCGACATCCAGAACGTCGCGACCATTTCCGCCAACAACGACGCCGAAGTCGGCAAGATCATGGCCGACGCGT
>JAHBXG010000053.1 GCA_019636565.1 Phycisphaeraceae bacterium | reverse complement strand
CCTCCCGCACCCGCGTGAGACTATCGACGGCTGCCCCTCCAGTCGCGACCACACCTCTTCGGGCTCGGCAAGAATCCGGTTCCGCAGAGTTCCGGAATTTCCGGCTGACGCCCGCTTTCCAACGTCAAAACCTTGTCATTCGCACGCCACCTGCCCGTACGCGACAACGAATTCCTGGAAGTCGGCGTCGTCCACCACGCCGTCGCCGTTCCAGTCGGAGAGGCAACCGACCGGCATGCCCGGGGCATCGCAGAGCAACAGGTCGTACGCCGCGGCGAAGATTGTGAAGTCCGTGTCGTTGATGAATCCGTCGGCGTTGAGATCGCCCAGGCAGGTGTTGACGGAGACGTTTGCCGCGGCACTCGTTCCAGCATTGCAGGTGTTGTCGAACACAACCTTGTATGCACCGGCGTCCGAGGCCTGCACATTGGAAATTGTGAGCGTCACGCTCGATCCGTCGTTGGGAGAAGCGAGCGCGCCGGATGCGCCGCTGACGTTGCCGCCACCCGGCGAAGCGCCGCCCGCGCCGTCCGCAACATCCGTGCCATTGCGCTGCCACTTGTAGGTGACGTTCGAGTAACCACTCGCTGCGGCGGCCGTGAGCGTCAGAGTCAGGCCCTGATTCACGGGTTTGGATACAGGCGCAATCGCGACCCACGGCGTCGGATTGTCGGTCCAGCGTGCGAAGTACGGAGATGCCACGCCCCCGGCAGTATCAAAGTCTCCGCCCACAATGAGTTCGCCGCGGTAGGTTTCGAGCGTCGTCACCCGTCGCCCCGACGTGGACGTTCCGGCGATACCGACACCAAGAGGCGCGAAGTTCGTGCCGTTCCAGCGGACGATGCAATTCGCGCCGACACCGAACGAATCTATGAAGTTCCCGCCGATGATGAGATCGCCGTTGTATTCCGTCAACGCGTCGATGGAGGTAACGTACGTCGGAACCGGTATCCTCCCAAGCGATATACCGTCCCACGTCGCCAGAGGACCGTAGCTACCCCCACCTCCTGTCTTGACGTCGGAGGACGCGATGATCAATTTCCCTTGGTAGACGCGCATCGCAAGGCCGATCCCCGGACCAAGGCCGAAGGGACCGATCTTGCTCCACTGTTGACCGTCATAGCGGAAAATCTCGCCATTCGAGGTACCGCCGAGATAGACGGAATGCCCACCCACGTAGAGGTCTCCCTGGAACACGGCCGTGGCTGTGATGGGATTGAGCCCGCTAAAGACGCCACCGAGGCTGGTCCATTGAGAGCCATCCCAAAGCCAGACCCCGTTGCTGCTGGAAGAGGAATTCAAGCGCAAGGTCCCGGCCGCAACGAGCTTGCCTTGGTAGATATCCAGGGCATTCGCCGACTTGGGAAATGCGGCCGAGATCGGCAAATCCTGAAACGCGACCGACCAAGAAGCACCGTTCCACGTGTATCCGAGCGGTCCGAGAAAGGACCTCACTCCCAAGAACAACTTGTCTCCGAACCCTTGAAGGTCGCAGGTGGGAAACGGCCCGGTCGGCGTACTTATCGCGGTCCAGTTCGCACCGTTCCACAACGCAACGCCTCGATTTGATCCTGCAGGCGAAGCGCGAAAATTCCCTGCGACGAAAAAGCCTCCGTCAAAGACGGTCATGGCGGCAAGTTCGCCGTCGAACGATTGTGTCCCCGGAGCCGCCGGCAACCACTTACCGGCGCAGTCGTCTGCACGCACCGCTGCTCCGGCACCGACCGCCCCAATCACCGCCAATACGAACTTCAACATGTGTATCCTCCGATTGCTTCACAAACCAACCTGTTGCCCGCTCGGTGAATCATGCTATTGGACTTTCCAAGTCGCACCGCCTCGCTTCTCCGACGTTGGCATTACTCGCACACCATCTGCCCGTACGCGACAACAAACACCTGGAAGTCGGCATCATCCACCACGCCGTCGCCGTTGCAGTCCGACAAGCATCCGATCGGCATGGTCGGCGCACCGCAGAGCAGGAGGTCGTACGCCGAAGCGAAGATCGCGAAGTCGGCGTCGTTCACCAGGCCGTCGGCGTTCAGGTCGCCGGGGCAGGTGTTGACCGAGACCGTCGCGAGTTCGCTCGTGGCGGTATTGCAGGTATTGCTGAACGCGACGGTGTACTCGCCGGCGTCGGAGGCCTGCACATTTGAGATGGTCAGGATCAAGGGCGAACCATCACTCGGTGAAGCCAGCACACCCGATGCGCCGCTCACGGTGCCGCCGCCGGCGGACGCGCCGCCCGGGCCGTCTGAAATCGCGGCTCCGTTTCGCTTCCATTGATAGGAGACATTTTCATATCCGCTCGCCGCGGCGGCGCTCAGCGTCAGAGTCAATCCCTGATTCACAGGCTTGGATTCCGGAGCAATCGCAACCCACGGAGTCGGGTTGTCGGTCCAGCGGGCGAAATAGGCGGAAACCTCGCCATCGGACAACAAAAAATCACCGATTGCGGCGAGTTCGCCGTGATTCACGGCGAGGCCCGTCACTTGTCCGCCGGAAACGCCCGAACGAAGGGCCGACCACTGCGTTCCATTCCACCGCGCGATGTTGTCTATCGCGACTCCGCCAGCCTGAGTGAGAGAGCCGCCGACGATGAGATCCCCGTTGTATTCGGCGAGGGAATAGACAATTCCGTCTATCCCGCCGCCCAAACTCGACCAGTGATCATCATCCCACCGAACGACAGAACCCAAACTGGAGCCCCCGGCGGTTCGAATCTGCGTGCCGGCCAACAACAGTTTGCCACCGTACACAAACAAGCGACCGCCCCCACTCACGCCGACTGGCCACGAATGCCACGTTGATCCGTCGAAGCGGAACGGGCCGAGAGCAGATGGGTTCGACGCCAACCGGAGGAATGAACCACTGCAGGCGACGACTTCACCGTTGAACTCGATGGCGGACGAAGCCTGTCCAATCAGATCGGAGCCGAACGTTTGCCACTGCACTCCGTCCCGAACCGCGACGGGCCTGCCGCCTGTGACGCCAGTGATCTGAATGTCTCCGCCCACCATGAGTTTTCCCTGGTATGACGAAAGAGAACGAATAGTTGTGAAAGAATTCAGCCCCGGCACGGCCGCCCACGCATTGCCTGTCCACGAGGCGAGAGGGACAAATCCGCCTACCCCATAAAGCGTGCCCTGATGCACATCGAGCAGACTGGGAGAGATGGCTGCCCCGCTCGTCATTTCCTTCCAGAAAGCGCCGTTCCAGTTCGCGATTCGCTCGATGACGGTGTCATCGATCCGCGAAAAACCTCCGCCGACGACGAGGCTTCCATCAAAGGTCGCCACCGAAGTCAGATTATCGGTAAAGCCCTTTGAAATCGCGCGCCAGATCCCGGCGTTGTACTCGAGAATGCCGCGGCCTTGATCTGTTCTGTAAGAGCCATCGGTGCCGGCGAAGAGCGAGTCGCCATACCGCTGAAAACAGAACACGGCACCCTCAAACCATTGCCCGATCGTGCCCCAAGTGTGACCATCCCAGGTCATTGCTCTATAGGAGGCCGTGTCCCCACCGGCGATCAGCTTGCCCTCAAAGACCGTGATGGCATTGACGCTCGGCGAAATAGCGCCGAACCCATACGGTGCGCCGGATGGCTCCCATTGTGTGCCGGTCCATCGCGCGAGATACATCGCGGAGATGCCGCCAATCGTCGTGAAGTTTCCCCCGGCGAAAAGCTGCCCGTCGTAAACACCAATCGCTTTGATTGCCTTGCCGGAAGGGACGCCGCTTCCGAGCGGGATCCACGATCCGTCCCACGACGCAATGCCGCCTGCCGGTTTGCCCCCCGCGCTGGAGAACGAACCGGCGGCAATCAGTTTTCCTTCGAAGATCGTGAGCGCGTTGATTCCTGTGCCAACCGTGGAATTCGGCCCAAGAAAACTCCATACGGCGCCATTCCACTTTCCGATCGGTGTGCTGTTTCCTGAAACCTTGAGGCTGCCCGCCGCGACCAGTTCGCCGTTGAACACCTGCAAAGCATTGATTGAAGTCTGTTCGCTGCCGGCCCCAGCCCACGATGAGCCATTCCAGCTTGCGAGCGCCCCCGTGGTGTTTCCGCCCGCCTTGGAGAAAGTGCCGCCCGCCCAGAGTTTGCCCTCGAACACCGCGAGCGACTTGACCGTGCCGCTTGTACCAGTTCCCAAGGGCATCCAATGCTGCCCATCCCACGCCGCGATGTTTGCGGCGCCCGTCCTACCGACCATCGAAAAACTGCCGGCGATGATCAGCAGTTCCGGCTGAGGGCCCGCGCCATCCGGATCCCAAACTGTCATCGCATTGACCGAACCATTGACCCCGGAAACGCCATCACCCGGCAGCCACTGGCCACCGCAGCTTTGCCCGTGGGCGCTTCCGCAGGCACCCGCCAGAATTAACGCGACCGCCGCCTTCGTCATTCCCGACATGTGCCATCCTCCAAAGCCCACAAGCATGTTCACAATTGCGCAGCCTTCCAGCCTCGCCTGAATCGCTCGGATTCACCTTCCGCCCGCGGCCCGCACCGCCGGCGTCTCGCGCCCATATCCGCTGCCCACCGTTTTCCCCTCAGGGCTGCGTCCTCAATCCGCAACAATCCCGGTGTGAGTTCCCTTATTTGAACGCCAACACGCCTCCCCCGTCCGATTTCGCACGGGACGCATCATTTATGAGCCCGAGCACACCCGCTCCCCCCTCGCTATCTCTCGGGTAGCATGATGCCTGCCAATAGCCCGTACGGCCTATCACCAACCTCGCATGACGTACAAATCCAAACTCCAATACGACTCTTCCCGCATCCACGCCGCGGCCCTTTACTGCTCCGACGGGCGGTTGGGAGAGCACTTTGACGACTTCCTTCAGAACGGGCTGAATCTGCCGCGCTACGACCGCCTGTGTCTCCCGGGTGGGCCTGCGTGCGTGGCGGGGCATCCGCAAGCGCATCTCGAAGAAGGGGGCGTCGTCGATGAACTCCAGTTCCTCGTGCAGGTGCACAAGCTCAAACGCGTCGTTCTGATTGCTCACCAGGGCTGCGCGTTCTACAGCAACCGCCTGGAACTCAAGGAACCGCGCCTCGAACTTGTGCAGAAGGCCGATCTCGTCCGTGCCGCGGCCTTCGTGCATCGCGTGACGTCGCTGAGCAACATCGAGGCCTTTTACGCGCGCTTCGACGGCACCGACATCAACTTCGAGCCGGTGCAGGTTTGAGGGTCCGCGCGGCGCGCGATCGAGCCGGTGTCTTCACGGGCAGAGCAGCGCGTTGTACGCGGCTACGAAGATCGTGAAGTCCGCGTCGTCGACGAAGCCGTCGCCGTTGAGGTCGGACGGACACCCGACCGGCATCCCGCCGCCTGCGCAGTCAAGGATGTCGTACGCCACTGCGAAGACTTCAAAGTCGTCGGTATCAACCCAACGATCGCCGTTGAGATCGGCCGGACAGGTGGCCGTTCCCAGTTCCCAGGTGTTGTTGGTTGCATTCCCTGATTGACCTCCGACGAGGATCGGATTCCCTCGGACGAAGTCAAACGCCATCGCGGTGGATGAACCGGGCGTCGGACCGGAACTGGCCCGCTGAGTCCAGGCGGCCCCGTTCCATTCCCAGGTGTCGTTGAGTGCCGACCCGTTGGAACCACCGAAGAGGATCGTCACGCCCCGTGTTGCGTCGTATGTCATGCTGTGGAAGGCACGCGCCGAAGGCCCGACGACCGGCCGCTGAACCCAAACCGTGCCGTTCCATTCCCACGTATCCCCGAGGTATGCGCTCGAAGATCTGCCGCCGAAGAGGACAATCACACCTCGCCCAGAGTCATACGCCATCGCGTGACCAGCACGGGCGGAGGGGCCGCTCACAAACTGCTGCATCCACTGCATTCCGTTCCAAATCCAGGTTTCGCTCTTCACGGTTCCGACGGTCGTTGCACCGCCGAAGAGGACGGTCGATCCACGCAGCTGGTCGAACGCAATCGCCGAAAAAATTCTTCCCGACGGACCAACTGTCGAGCGCTGCGTCCAGTTGAGACCATTCCATTCCCACGTATCGGAAAGATTCGGCGCGCCATCGCCGCCGAAAAGCACCGTCACGCCGCGGACGGAATCAAACGCCATTGAATGATTGATTCGTGCCGTGGGGCCGGTCGTCGAACGCAACGACCAGAGTCGCCCGTCCCACTCCCAGGTTTCCTTCATCCTGGCCGAAGTTCCGGAACCTCCGAACAAAACAATCTTGTTCTGGAGCGAGTTGCTCGCCATCGCGTGCCCGGTGTGTGCCGAGGGACCAACCACTGCCGCCTGCTTCCACTCGACGCCATTCCAGGTCCAGGTGTCGCCAAAGTACGGCCCGCCGCAGCAGCCCCCTCCGAAGAGTGTCGCGACATTGCGGACCGAATCAAAGACCATCGCGGGAAATAACCGCGGCTCAGGCCCCGTTGTCGACCGCTTCATCCAGTTCTGACCGTCCCACTCCCATGTTTCCCGAAGGCTTCCCGAGCTGCCAAAGAGCACCGTCACGCCGCGGGCCGCGTCATAGCACATCGCCTGCCCCGAGAGCGCAACAGGACCCGCCGCCGGGCGCAGAGTCCACGTCGCTCCGTTCCACTCCCATGTCTCGGCGCTCGCTGCGCTGCCATCGAATCCTCCGAACAGCACGACAACTCCGCGATTGGAATCAAATGCCATCGCCGTGGAAGACCGGGGGGAAGGTCCCGAGTCCGCCCGCTTCGTCCAATTCGTTCCATCCCACTCCCAAGTCTCGCCGCTCAATCCGCCGCCATCGCGCTTTCCGCCAAACAGCACCGTGACCTTCCGAATCGAGTCGTACGCCATTGCATGGCTCGACCGTCCGCCGGGTCCGGGGACATTTCGCTGCGTCCATGCCTGCCCGCTCCATTCCCAGGTTTCATCGCTCGCGGCGGACGGGCCCACCAATCCGCCGTATTTCACCGTCACCTTGCGCTCGGAGTCATACGACATCGCTCCCGCGATACGCCCTACTGCACTCGGTCCCGGCACGCGTCGGCCGTTCCATGCGGTTCCGTCCCATTCCCAGGTCGTTGAGTCCACTTGCATCGACGCTTCAAGACCCCCAAACATGACAGCCACGCCACGCGCCGAATCGAATGCCATGCCTAGTTCCGAGCGTTCACCCGGTATTACGGGCGTCCATTCGATGGGTTGCCCCAACGCCGAACGAAACCCAATGACCATCGATAAAGCCAGACCGATCCGCACAAGCGTCTCGCCAATTCGCATTGAATTCTCCCAACGACCCCACCCAAGAACATCCCAAGAACGCCCCAACAATCCGCACATGGCGCCAATCCCCTTTCGGGGGCGACATCCGCTGTTATTCGCGGCGTGTGAGCCGTGGGTTTCTGATTTCGGCGGCACCACTCGCAAGTCTCATGATCGATCGCCATCGACCGTGGGCGCCTGTGGATTGTGCCCGTCGAGGTTACGGACACAACAAATCGTTGTACGCTGCTACGAAGATTGTGAAGTCGGTGTCGTCCACAAGACCATCACGATTGAAATCCGCTGGGCATGCCGCTGGCATCGATGGATCCGCGCAGTCCAGAATGTTGTACGCCGCGACGAAGATCGTGAAGTCGTCGTCCTGCACGAAGCCGTCGCCGTTGAGATCGCACGGACACGTGGCACCCAGCGAGAATGAGAGATCGTCGGCATAGCCGTCGTTGTACGTGCCGGCGGTGCGGGTCATGCGTACCTGAATCAGGACCTGGCGTGTGCCGACGGGAAGAACGTCGCTGCTCGTGCGGAAGAGCATGCCCGTTTGTCCCGCACGTTGCGCCGCCAGCACGGCACCGATCGACTGTTGACCGAGACTCCCGCCCTGCCCGTCGTAGAACGTCGCGAACACGTCACAATGATCGTCCTGCGAGGAAAACCCTCCCAGCCACCCGGAGAGCGTGCAGCCTTGAGTTCCGGCGTCTATGGCAGCGGCGAACGCCGACAGGTCAATCGTCTGATACGCACTGGCCTCGGGGCTCGAAACCCCCCCGGCAAAGAACTTGCTGCCGCGGGTGGGCGAGCCGGGATCGGTGAGGGTCGGAAATCCGCCCCCGGCGCTATAGGAAACCACCTCAAACGTTCCGGTCGTGTTCCAACCGGGAATCACCGTGCCGATCGGACCCGCCTCGGCGCCCGGGTTGTTGATGAGGTTCGAATCGGCGCTCGCTTGCAGTGCAATGCTCGCGCCAGCCACCAGCACCAATCCGGCCAATCGAACACCCGATGCGAGCATGAGAACCTCCGGAAAGTCGTTTCCTGCTCGACAAACCTACAACGCGATCGGGGCATTGCACAGCGAACGGTCCTCAATCTGCTCAACCAATGCCGCGTCCGAGAATCTTGGCCACGCTGCCCCGGCTGGGCGGCCATCGACGCGCCGATTGGCCCTGGAAAACTCGGGGGCCTTCGGCTGGCCTACGGCGTTCACCGCAGCGACACGTTCCGCGTGAAGTGAAACCGCCCCGCCCTCGGCGGCAGGGCGGGTGTCAGCTCCGATTTCCGGCGGTTCACGAGCAGATGAGCGAGTCGTACGCGATCGTGAAACTGGAGAAGTCCGCGTCATCCACCAGTGCATCGGCGTTCAGATCCCCGAGTACGTTGGCGATCGGGACTTCAAGTTCGTTGTAGGCGCCGGCGAAGATGACGAAGTCAACGTCGTCGACGAATCCATCACCGTTGAAATCCGACATCGAACAAACGCTCGGGCACCCCGAACTGCCGCAGAATACCGGGATACGTACCACCGCTGAAAGCGCCTGGCCACCCGCTGCTGAGGCGTCGTCAACAAACCATTGGGCAAAGAGAACCTGCCCGTTGTTTACTTTCCCGGCGAGCAAGGGCCAGAATTGTGTCGCAACACCCGATGTCATGCCGCTGGCGCCGACTGTGGTGTCCGCGAAAAGAGACTGCGGCGTGATGCGCCCGTTCACCGGGGCAACGGTCGAGACGCCCAGGCGCGCCGTCGCGCCGGGCTTGGCGCCGTCGAGCCCCACTTTGAAATCTCGGTTTCCGACCATCGGCGCGGACTGCACGACGACCCGGGGCGTGCCGGTGCTTCCGGCGACGCCTGTGTTTGGCAACACCGTCGCCTGATTTGCGATTCGGCCCGGGCTGGTGAAGATCGCCGGCCTATCAAACGGGAATGTCTGATCGCGGACGCGGGGATCAAGCAGGGCATTGGAAACAAAATCCTGCACCTGCCCGCCCTGCTGGGGCGGCAGATTGACGGTGTTCAAGACCGGATCGCGGTTGTCCGGATTCGGATTCACGTTGCGCACGCCCCCGTAGAAGCCCATGACCTGGGCCACCGTCTGAAACTGCCCGTTGTGCATGAAGGTTCGCTTCAAGCCAACGTTTCGCAGGCTGGGAACTTTGAATCTGCCGCGGTCGTTGAGACTACCCGTGACCGCCTGACGCCCGTTGTCTTCAGCAATCGGACGCAAACCCAGGTTGCGAAACGTGTTGTCGGTGAACATCGGCGGCACATGGCACGCGGTGCAATTGGCCCCCTGCGGGCCAACGCTCAGGAACGCCTGCAGGCCCTGCTGCTGGTTGGGTGTGAGCGCGGTCGGGTTGCCCGCCTGGAAACTATCCCACGGGGTCTGATCGGATATCAGCGTGCGCTGGTAGGTCCCGAGCGCGAATGCGATCCGCTTGGAAGTGATCGCCTCGTCGCCAAAGGCCTGCCGGAACAATTCGCGATACGAACGGGTGGTGTTCAAGACCGCCTGCACATCCGCCGGGATGTTGGTGGCAAGGTCGAGCGCCCGCACCCGCTGGAGCCGCTTCTCGATGCCCGTCCAGTCCATTGCCGAGTGCGCCATCTCCACGCTGCTCACCGGCGGGTTGACGCACTGACTCTCGAGTGCACCGCCGGTTGCGATCGCGATCTGCCCGGACTCGGGATCGAAGAATGTCGTTCGCGCTCTGCCATCCCAGAACAAATCCGGCGCGTACACGGCGTTGATGTTTGAATTGGCGGCGCGGTTGGTGACCTGCGGGCGCAGCGCGAAGAGCGCATCCAATTCGAAACTGTTGAACGTATCGGCCTTGACCACGCCCGGCGAACCTTGAATGTCGTCCGGCGTCGCGAAGATGCCATCCAACCCTGGATGCGTCGCCACCCGAGGATCGGCCCCGCCGCTGGCAGGGACGTGGCATGTTGCGCACGAGACCACGGTGCTGGTGGATATCTGTTCTTCAAAGAACAGGATCTTGCCGAGCACCCGCTTGCTTTCGGTAATCGGGTTCTCCGGCGGAACCGGAACCGGAGGTAGCGCCGCGATCGCCAGGCCAGTCTGACTCAGCGCAGCCGCCAGCAGCGCGGCCCGCGCCGATCCAATACATCGATTGAAGAACAGGTCTTGGGCCCGAAAATCTCGTGTCCCGCTCATGCGTCGTATCTCCGCGGTAATTGAGAGATTCACGCCGCAGGGGGACGCCGATTGCACGGTTTCCGGTATTTTTGCCTTGTGAGGCCCGACTTGTCGCCAAACGGTGACGTGCTGGTGGGCGGCAGCCCGCTCTTCACCCGGGCGCGGCGGCCCCGACTCCCACCCGCCCACGCCATGCCCGCCGATTGGTCCTCGCCAAGTACAGGCTGTACCACTGGATGACCGTCATGAACAGCACCCCGACCGGGTGGAGCAGCACCGGGATGATCCCTTGCCGGAATCGAACGGAGAGAAGTAATCGCTGAATCAGGTTCAGCGAAACGCAAACGGCCGCCAGCGCACCTGCGGCACGCCAATCCGGAATCAGCGTGCCCGAGAACCAGCGGCTTGCCGCGAGCAACACAACCGCCCAAGGAAGCACGTGCGCGAGCAAATGCACGACCGTGAAGAACCCGAGAAGCCCGAGCGAACCGATCCCTTCGAATGCGTTTTTCGTGAACCCGCGCCATGTCTGCGCCAACCCGCGGTACATCCGCACGCTGATCAGGTCGGTCCCGTCGAAGAGATCGGTATGGAAGCCGGCCCTGCGCACTTCCCGCGGCATCTTCACGCCGTCGTGCATCGAATCCTTGAAGGCCGCGTGCCCGCCCGACTTGTCGTAGGCCTCTCGCGTCACCATAAGGAATTGGCCGCAACCGGCCGAGGCCGTGGGTGAATTACCCATCCGCATCATCGGCATGGGCAAATAGGAAAACAGCACGAAAAAGATCATTGGAACGGCCAGGTCTTCGGCCACCGATCCGGTGATCTGTCGCGGGAATGTCGAAACGAGCGAGGCACGCCGCTGTCCGGCCGCCGCGAGGGCGCGACCGATGCACTGGGGTTCGAAACGCACGTCGGCATCTGTAAAAACCATCCACTCGCCGCGCGCTTGCTGACCCATGCGCCAGCAAGCGTGCTGCTTGCCGTTCCAGCCGGCGGGCAGAGAAACGGTCTCCGCCCCACGCACCCGCGAATCGGACGCGATGAGATCTCGCACGATGGCCGGGGTTCTGTCGGTGCTCTGGTCGTCATACACCAGAACCTCGATGTTGGCATGGCCACTCGCGAGCACCGAGCGAACGCACGCCGCGATGTTTTCTTCTTCGTTACGGGCGGGGATACACACCGTTACCAGCGGCCCGGAAGCCGCGGTGTCGGGAGGCCGTGTGTAAACAATGAGATTGACGATCGTCATCACAAAGGCCAGCGTGGCAAACCCAAGCGACACGCAGAGGATGATCGAGAGAATGCTCATTGGTGGGAGGACGAAGCAGTCTTTGAAGCGGACGGGCGAGATGGGGACTGAACGAAGTGCCGATCTTCCACGCGAGAAGAACGGCCTTGCATACGGAGCCAGAGGTCGTACCACCAGTTCGTCCCGGCGGCGGAGCCGGAGTCAAAGACCGACAGAAATTTTGAGGCGTCGCGCGATATTACCGCATCCGCCAGTAGCCGGTTGTTTTCCGTCATGGCTTCGAGGATCGCCCGGTGCCAGGCGGCGGTCGAGCCCTCTCGGCCGGCTGCCGCGTGAACCGGCCGCCAACTGACGAATACTTCGGGTTTCCGGTCGGTCCAGAAGCCGTACTCGAGCGCCAGGGCCAAGACGGTAATACCCGGGGTCTTCGCGGCAATAGCCGCCCCGCCCGGGCGGATCTCGATCGGGGCGCGCACATCCGTGAATCGGCCCTGGGGCGTGATCCAAAGCGTGCACATCGGGTTGCGGGCGAACCGGTCCGCGACGTAGGAACTCATGGCTTCCAGGCTCTTGGGTTCGTCGGGATCGATCCCGAAGATACCGATGCGCTTGAAGATTCCGAACTTGCGGAGTTGCGAAGCGTCCATCGGCGCCATCGGCTCGCGCGCGGGCGTGCATTGGGTA
This sequence comes from Phycisphaeraceae bacterium, assembly GCA_019636565.1. GTDB lineage: Bacteria > Planctomycetota > Phycisphaerae > Phycisphaerales > UBA1924 > JAFEBO01. The sequence goes on along the minus strand of JAHBXG010000053.1, from coordinate 7,577 downwards.
TGCAGCGCCAGACTGATGAGCGGATCCCACCAGGAACTATGGCTGAGCAGCACCAGTACCGGTACTTTCTTGGTGTTCAGATTTGTCAGCGCGTCCGCGTGCTCTGGAAGGATTCGGACCGCGTGGAAGCCCTTTTTGACCATGCGGCGCACGTACTTGGAGAAGAAGTGGGTAAACCGCGCGGAATAAGCCGCGGGGATGAAGTCGGGGGCGGTGTCTCGAGCGGTTGCGTTCATCGATCTGCAGATCGTTGCACGGGCAAATCGCGAACGCGCGAGCAGGCTGGCAGGCAATCCCATCGTGAATGGAGGGCTTGCTCTGATCCTCTGGCCCCTCCCCGCAAGGTCCGGAAAGGCGCGCTCCCTGCGTACGAAACGGCCTTTGCACCGACCGGCGTGGTCGTTTTGCGCTTTTTGTATTGCAGGCTTGCGGCGTGCTGTATCCTGATTGCTCAATGATGCGGCCTGCCGCGGGAGAGATTTGCTCATGCGTACCGGAATGTGTTCGATCGTCCTCGCGACCGCGATGAGCGCGGGCGCTTCGTCCTTTGGTCAATGCGGAGCTGTGCTCCAATACGCTGATTTCAACAACACCGAGGGGCTGACGCTCGTTGGAAGTGCGGAATCGGTCGGTGGCGTTCTCCGCCTGACAAGATCCGGCGAAGACGGCGCCGGGGGCGCTTGGTTCACGACAACGCAGGCCGCGGTCAACAACGGATTCGTTACCACCTTCCGGTTTTCGATCACGGACGGAACCGCCGACGGTTTCGCATTTGTGTTGCAGGGTGACAACGAAGAGGCGCTGGGCGGGAGCGGATCGGACATGGGATACGGCGGGATTCCTCGCTCCGTCGCGATCGAATTCGACACGTTTGTTTTCAGCGACGAATTCCCGGGCCCGCACGTCAGCGTTCAGACTCGGGGCGTCGACGAGAATTCATCTGAAGATCAGTTCTCGCTCGCACACGCGACTCTTCCGGAGTGGTTTCCGTATATTGATTCGCTCGAAGTGAAGATCGAATACACGCCGGGCGTGTTGTTCGTGTACATCCAGGACGAGCCGGTTTTTTTCTGCCCGCTTGACCTGAATTCGCTCGACGACGGCGGGCCGCTCTTTGGAGACGATGGCTGCGCGTGGGTCGGTTTTACTGCGGGTGCCGGCGCCGCGACGGCGAATCAGGACATCGAATCATGGCAATTCAATGACTGGAGCACCTCCGAGTGCGGGCCGCTATCGCCCGCGGAATTCTCCGTGCCATACATGCCTCGGACGGGCGATCGCGTTGTGTTCCATTGCCTCGTCGACGGACCCGGACCGCGCACGTATCAATGGCGTCGGGATGAGAGCGATGTTCCGGAAGGCGGACGCATTCTCGGCGCACTCTCCGAAGTCATGATCATCGATCCGTTCATCCCCGCCGACGCGGGAGGGTACAGCTTTGATACAGGCAACCCGTGCGGCGGCTTCGGCATCGGCACGCTCGATGTGCAGGCTTATTGCCCCGGCGACATCAACGAGGATGGACTCGTCGACGACGCCGACTTTGTCGAATTCGTGCCGTCCTACAACGCCTTGGTCGTTCCCGATGCGAACAAGGTCTGCGACTGGAACGGCGACGGGCTGGTGGATGACACTGACTTTGTGTTCTTTGTCGGGTACTACAACAACCTGATCTGCGAATAGGCGGGTCAGCGCAAAATTACACCGCGACTGGTTCACCTTTGGGCTCGATGATCGGCGAAGTAACTGAGCGCCCCGACTCGGTCGGCAGCGGGATCTTCCAGTCTTCGAGCAGACAGTTCGCCGCGGTCACGCCGGACATCATGACCATCGGCGTGCCGGGGCCGGGATTCGCGCTACCACCGGCGAGATAGAGGTTCTTGTAAACGCGCGAGCGGTTCTTGGGCTTGAAACCGCCGTGCATCCGCCCATGCGAAGCCAGGCCGTAGATCGCGCCGCCTTCGGCGTTGTACATCTTTTCGATGCCGGCGGGGCTGAGGGTGCGCTCGACGACGATGTGGCGATCTATATCGGCGAAGCCCATACGGCGCATTTTTTCGAGGACGACGGGCTTGTACTGCTCCATCAGCCCACCGGGTCCATCCCACTTCTGGCCGTCGCGGATGTACGGCGTGTGGATGAGCACGTAGAGAGCTTCGCCGCCGGGAGGGGCCTGCGTGGGATCGCTACGGCTGGGCGCTGCGATGTAAAGCGTCGGATCGCGAGCGGGGATGCCCTTGGAGTAGATGTCGTTGAATTCTTCGTGGCTGTTCTTGCTGAAGAAGAAGTTGTGGTGGCTGACGTGGTCGTACTGCTTGTTGAGGCCAAGGTAGAGCACCACGCCGCTGCAGGCGGGCGTGTACTTCTTGGCGATAGCGCGCTGTTCCGCCCGAGCGGCGGGCGCGGCAAGCAAATCGCGGTTCGTGCGCTGCACATCGCAGTTGGAAACCACCGCATCGGCACCGATGAAGTCGGCGGGCTTGCCGTTGGACTGGCCGTTTGCTGACTCGAGTTCCACGCCGATCACCTTGCCGTCTCGCTCGACGATGCGGCTGACTCGCCGCCCGGTGATGTAGTTCACACCCTGCTCACGGCCGATGCGCTCAAGAGCGCGGGCAACGCAGCGGGTACCACCATCAAGGGGCTCACCGGCTTTCTTCGGCGCCATCGAATACCAGCAGCCGTAATCCACCTGTGCCGCGGCGATGAGGCTGAGAATGCTCGGCGCCATGAACGGGCTGCTGCCGACGTACTGAAGGAAGTGCTCCATCACCTGGCGCAGATGCGGCTCGGGAACGTACTTTTCAATCTGCGCGGCAACCGTCGAGTGCATCGTGCCGACCATCGCCATCAGGTCGCCGCCGATGCCCTTGGCCTTCGGCGGGCTGAACATCAGGTCGGTCGCGGCGCCAAGATCCTTGTAGAAAAAGACCTTTTCGCTCAGGCGGTACAACTTGCGGCTGTACTCGATGAACTGCTTATAGCCTTCGCCCGGCTTGGTGGTGGGGAACTGCTGATCCAACTGCGAGGCGAAGGTATTGACATCCTTGCGGAGATCGATGACCGTGCCGTCTTCGAAGTGGCAGCGCCACTGCGGGTCAAGATCAACGAAGTCGATGAGGTCTTCGACGCGCCGGCCGCTGCGGCGGATGATGCCCTTCAAGACCTGGGGCATGGTCAGAATGGTCGGGCCCATGTCGAACTTGAAGCCACCCTCTTCGAGCAGGTTCATCTTGCCGCCGAGGTGCTTGTTGGATTCGACGAGCGTGACTTTGACGCCGGCGGTGGAAAGTTCCGCGGCTGCCGCGAGGCCGGCAAGGCCACCACCGATGACGACGACGTTTGGAGTAGGCATAGGGAAAAGCTCAAGGGGCTAAATGGCAAATTTCAAAGCGGCAAATGAAGACAGGGCGGAATGATATTTCGCGCCGGAGGGGTTTCGCTGCTAATTCGCGGCGGAAGTTGCAGCCACTTGTTCGGGTTTTCGAGACTGAGTCTCGGGCGCAATGTCGCCGGCGGGAGCCGAAAGCGTGCGGGGAGCGACTTTGCCGGCACCGTACCAGAACTTGATGAACCTGGACATCCCTCTTTCGATGGATGGAGAGACGGCTTCCATCGAAAAACGCAAGAGCGGAATCGTCTCCGTGGTGTAGATGGGCCTCGTCATGGCAAGGAGGCCGGCCTCTCCCTTGGTGATCCCCCAGCCCGACATTCCGTGCCCGGAAAGGCCGACGGACGGATGGATCGTGGGCAGCAGGCAATCGTTCACGGTGATGATGGTCGAGCGCAGGCGATGGCGGAAGCCCGCGACACGGGCCGGGTTGCGGGTAAAGACACTTGTGGTGAGAACTTGATCAACACCGTCGTGGATGCGGAGCGCATCTTCGAGGTTCTTTACCGGAATCACAGCCAGGAGCGGCCCGAAGTGGCGGCCCTCGGCGAGTGGGACATCGCGCGGGCAATCGGCGAAGATCATGGGGCGCAGGCAACGAAGGCGACCGTTGCTGTCTGCCTCGGGAGCTTCGATCACCCCTGCCAGAGAGCGGCCGCCCCGACGCTGGCAATCGATCGCGAGGTCGTAGCACTGCTTGGCAGACTGCTCGCTGATGAGCGGACGCGGGCGGGCAGCGCCGGCGCGGGAAGCGATGCGACGGACGAAATCGGCGTAGACCTTTTCGTCCACCAAAGCGCGACGGGGAGCCATGCAAGTCTGGCCGGTGTTCATGTCGACGCCTTGCCAGATGGCGCTTGCGGCGAGTTCCGGGTCGGCATCATCGAGCACGAAGGCGCTGTCGCGCCCGGACAATTCGAGCGTGCTCGAGGTCATGGTCGGCGCGAGCGTTTCGGCGATTGCGATTCCCACGCTTGTCGAGCCGGTGAAGACGACGTGATCGAAGTGATGGTCCTTGAGGAGAGTCGCTCCGGCCTCGCGGGTGGCGGGAGTCCAGGCGAGTTGATCGGCGGGCATGTTGCAGCCGCGGCCGGCATCGCGGGCGAGTTCGAGGAGAAGCGTTTGTGAGCGCGGGGCGTTCTCGGAAGGCTTCACCGTGACCCGGTTGCCAGCAACAAGGGCCTGAAGGAGTTCGATACCGAGCAATTGGATCGGGTAGTTCCAGGTCGCGATGATTGCGACGTGACCGAGGGGGGCGCGGGTAAGGACAGCTTTGTTGGCGAGAGAAAAGACGCCACCGTGCCGCAGGCGACGCGGGGAGAGCAGAGAACCAGCGCGCTTTTCTGTCCACTTGCAGGCAGAGAGCAGGGGCAGGATGTCACCCATCAGCGCCTCGAAGGAGGGCTTGCCTACATCCCGGGCGATCAGGCCGATCATCTCGTCCTGATGCGTGGCAATTGCCCGCCGGAATGCGGCCACCCAGGCGAGGCGATCAGAAAGGGACCAGTTTTCGGGGCGCGGCAGTGTCATATTGGATGGGGCGATGGCGGGAACCTCTCTGGAATCTCTCTCGGGAAGGGAGTTTAGTGCGGACTCGGCGGGTTGAGGTTGGCGATAAGGTAGAAGAGCGGGTCCTTGGCCGCCAGATACTCAACCCTGTGTGAGGGAGGATGAGATTCTGGATTCTGGGGTCGAACCCGCCCCTCGCCTCCCCAAACCCTTTCCACGGGCACGGGATTTCAGATGCGGACTCCATGAGCAACAGCCATTTCATCGTTGAAAAGTTCCCGAAAGTCGCTTCAAGCCTGCGCGGGAAGAACGCGTTGATCACGGGCGGGGCGGGGTTTATCGGATCGCACTTGTCCGAAGCGCTGGTCGCGTGCGGCGCGAACGTACGGGTGCTGGATGATCTCTCCGGGGGCTTTGAGAGCAACTTGCCCAAGTCGCCCACCCCGAGGGACGGCGGAGCGAACGAGGGCACCCTGCAATTCGTCAAAGCCAGCATTCTGGATGACACGCTCCTCCGCCGCACGATCAGCGGGTGCGACTTGGTGTTCCACCAGGCGGCGCTGGTCAGCGTGCCGGAGAGCGTCGAGAAACCGGAGAAGTGCCTGCAGGTGAACGTGGAAGGAACGCAGCGGGTACTGCTCGCCGCGAAGGATGCGGGCGTGAAGCGGGTGATGTTTGCCGCGAGTGCCGCGGCATACGGAAACTCGCCCAGCCTGCCGAGCAAAGAAACCGATGTACCCGACGTGTGGTCTCCTTACGCCATGAGCAAGGTGAGCGGCGAGATGCTGCTCCGGACATTCGCACGCTGCTACGGGATGTCGTGCATCAGCCTGCGGTACTTCAACATCTTCGGCCCGCGCCAGGACCCCAAAAGCCCCTACGCGGCGGTGATCAGCGCGTTCGCGGACACACTCAGCGCGAAGAAACAGCCCCGCGTCCTCGGTGATGGTGAACAGACACGCGATTTCACATACATCGACAATGTGGTTCTTGCGAACATGCTGGCGGCGACTAGCGAGAAGGCGCTGGCGGGCGAGGTTGTGAACATCGGGACGGGTGCGCGGATCTCGCTGCTTCAAGTGCTCAAGCACATGGGCGAAGTTTTGAAGGTGGATTCGACGCCGACGTTTGGGCCGCCGCGGGCGGGAGATGTGCGGCATTCGTCGGCGGACATTTCCGCCGCGCGGGCGCTGCTGGGGTATGAGCCGGTGGTGGATTTTGGGGAGGGGATTAAGAGGACGCTGGAAGCGGCGGCCAGGTAACCGCCGCTGCGATCATCCTACTGATCGATCGACACGACGATCCACCGCCCTTGTGCTGCAGCGTCTGCAAAGAACTTGGGAAGATTTTCAAACCACCCCCATGTGTACTCGAAGTCTTCGTCGGAAGGCTCCCATTCAGTCTGTTCTTGAGACAGTCGCGAATAGCGTTCACGGAAATCTGCTTCGTCGATTTCGCGAGCAGCGACCGCGGCGGTACCGGCTTCTTCGGGCGATACCACGCAGATGATGTAGTCATCCCCTTCGTGAATTGACTTTCCGCCGAGAATGAACTTGGAGAGCGGACCTTCGCCGGGCGCGAGCGTTCCGTCGGTCAAGCAGCGGTGAATCCCATCCCATGCTTTGTCGGTCTCGAAACCGATCTCGGGAGATTCTGACCAAAGGTCCTCTTCAATGTGTTCAAGCACCTCGCGACGCTCTTCGTCTGACTGTGCGGCAAGAAGCTCAGCGGCGGTGTCTGCGTCAACAGAGAAATGAACAGCTCTACATCCCATGACAGTATCATAACATTTAGCACTCGCTGCGGGCGCATGCTCCTCACTGCAAACCAATGATGCTTGACATAGCGTTTCGGCATGAAGAAGCAGAGGCACACACTTGCGACGGGAGATGGGCCTGCCCGCGCATTCGTGCGTCACGCTTACGAACTTTTCAAGTTCAATACGAATGCATCGCGGCAAGAAGCCACGTCGCTACTGCTTGCGGCAGCGCGTCGTGGACACGTTCACGCGATGTTCGCGTATGGAGTTTCGTGTGCAACCGGCGACGGGGTGAAGAAGAACCAGACTGAAGCGGGGAAGTGGTATCGGCGTGCGGCCGCGGGCGGACACCCAACGGCGATGTACAACCTTGGGTGGAGATTGCTCCACGGGAAGCATGGACAACAAGATTCCGGTGGAGCCATGAAGTGGTTTGCGAAATCGGCCGAGCAAGGCAACGCTGAGGCTGCGGAGTATGCGGGAGATGGATATCGCGATGGCGACGGGGTGAAGGCGAATGCAGTGCGGGCCCGCGCGTATTACCTGATCGCCGCGCGACGAGGGAATGCCTCAGCGCAGACAAAGCTGGGGTTTCTGTTGCACGAGGGGCTGGGCGGAAGAGCAGACTTCGCGCGTGCGGCACGCTGGTATCGCCGCGCCGCAGAAGGCGGAGACACGTCCGGCATGTTCAATTTGGGATTGTGCCTGCGCGATGGGGATGGCGTGAAGCGGAACGACGCGGAAGCGCGGAAGTGGTTTGTGTGCGCGGCCAAACTTGGACATGTGCGGGCGAGAAAGATGCTGAAGGAGTGATGGCTATGAGCGGCGTCGCCGTTCGCCCCAGAAACTGAAGGCAGCAGAACACCGGGCGGAAGCCCGGCACCACTAGCATTCGGCATGATCAGCGCGAATCGGCGG
>JAHBXG010000052.1 GCA_019636565.1 Phycisphaeraceae bacterium | reverse complement strand
CCGACGCAACCCTCGCCGTGACCGGCCGCGCCGTCTTCACCACCACAAGCACGTTCCGCACGCAAGTCGCCGGGCTGAGCAGCAACCAGATCGGTCGCGTCACCGCGACGACCGGTTGCACGCTCAACGGCAAACTCCAGGGCTCCTTCGATCCTTCCTACACGCCCCTCACCGGCGACGAGACTGCACCGCTCATCGCCGCTCCCTCATTCTCCGGCTCCTTCACCTCCACCTGCTTCGACGCAAACCCCTTCGGCCTCGGCGTGCAGCCGCTCATCGACACCGGCATCGCGCCAAACGAACTGTCGCTCCTGGTCACCGCCGCGTCGGGCATGTTCCCCGTGCTTACGCAACCCCCGACCGACGCGAGCGCGACCCCGAACGCGGTGTTCCACGCTTCCGCCGCGCCCGCGAACGCCGCGCTGCAGTGGAAGAAAAACAACACCGCGCTCGCCGACGGCCCAACCGGCTTTGGTTCCACCATCTCCGGTGCAACCACGCCGACCCTGATCATCCAGAACGCTCAGCCCTCCGACGTCGGCGACTACACCATCACCCTCACCAACTCCTGCGGCAGCCTCACCAGCAGCCCCGCCCAACTCCGCCTCTGCATCGGCGAACTCAACAGCGACGGCCGCGTCGACGATGCCGACTTCCTCATCTTCCTCTCCAGCTACAACATCCTCGACTGCGCCGATCCCTCCATGCCCCCGCTCTGCCCCGGCGATTTCAATCAGGACTCACTGGTCGACGACGCCGATTTCCTCCTTTTCATCCCCGCGTACGAGGCGCTGCTCTGCCCCTGAAGCCGCGCATCTCCCGCCCGCACGAATCGCCAGGGCATGAAGAAAACACTCCTGAAATCGACTTGTTGGAGCGTTGTGCTCGCGGGCATCGGGTTCGCCCTCGGCGCAGCCACGCCGGTCCGCGCCGATACTCTGACGTGGACCGGTCTTGGTGACGGCGTGTCGTTCTCAAGCGTCGCTAACTGGTCGCCGGCGAAGTCGCCCGGCGCAGGAGACGATTGCGTCATTCCGTCCGGCGCGGGAACCATCAACACAACCGGCATTCTTGAGATTCAAAGTCTGCAGACCGCTCGAAATGTTTCGATTGATGGCTGCTCCAGACTCACGCTCACCGGCGGGCTCGCGCTTGTCGGCGGTGCACGTGTTTCAATTGCCGGGGCCTGCACCGGGCTGATTTTCAGCGGAGGCACCCAATCGATTTCCGGCGACGGAGAGATTCAGATACTGACCAATGCCGTTGCTAGCACGATCCTGTTCGCGACGAGCGTTCAGGCGACGATTTCCCCTGGAGTTTCCTTTTCGTTTGCGTCCACAGCCAGTGGCGCCTCTGCTTCGGTGTCAATCGCTTCGAGCTGCCGCGTTGTCAACCTCGGCACAATCCAATCGCTGAAATCCGGAGGCGTGCTGTCTCTGACAGGCAGCGGCGAGCTCGTCAATCAAGGAACAATGTCGGTTTCGAACAACAGCACCTTGCGCGTTCAAGTTTCGAAGTGGAACAACGCCGGAACATTGAAAAGCGTTCGAGGAACACTCGTGCTTTCAAACACTTGGTCGAGCACAGGTCAATTGGTGGTAGAAGATGCTGGCACCGCAAACCTTCAGGGAAGCTGGACGAACTTCGGCTTCATCTCCGCGGACTCCAGCACGCTGAGCTTTGAAGGCGGATGGATCAACGCCGGAGCCGCATCATTGATGAACGCGACCTGGCTGGTAGGGGGGAACTCGACAAGCCTCGGATCATTTACTCGCGTGGGAGGAGGTCGCATCGAGCTCCGCGGTACGTTGACCACTCCTGTATTCGAAGCCACAGAACAAACCGGACTGATCTTCGCAGATGGCGCTACATTTGTCGGTACAACGTTGAAGCACATCGGCGGACCCGGATTTAGCATCGCTTCGGTCAAGCTAAATGGTTGCACACTCGCCTGCGATTTAGAGTCGCCATCAACAGTTGTGTTGGGTGGCCTGACTCTTTCTCAAGGGGCAAGGTTGCGCCTGATGGGACTCGCAACCGGCACGGCGTTGACCTTCGCACAAGGCACCCAAAGCGTCCAGGGAACCGGTGGCTTGGTGTTCAATTCTTCCGGAATCGCTGTCGACGCCGGCGCCATTCTGACCATTGCGCCAGGAGTCGTGATCGAATACGACGCCGCGGCAACGAGCGGACATATCTGGACGGCAGGCAAATTGACACTCCAAACGCCCATCATTGTGCCCACCGGCAAAGTACTCACAATCGATGGATACGGCCAATTCGTGAATGCCTCCACAATCCGAGGGGCCGGTGCCGCGGTCACTATTTCTGCCGGCCAGTGGACCAATTCTGGCTCTGTCGAAGTGACCGATGGCGCGCTCACTTTTGGTGGCGCCTGGACCAACGCCGGCACGTTCGCCGTCACGAATTCCACATGGACCATCGGGGGCGGCTACGCCTCTCTCGGAAACTACACCTTTATCGGTGGCTCCATGATCTACGCGGGTGGATTCTCCGGCTCATCGCTCATTGCCAGCGCGCAGACTGGCGATATCGCCCTGAACAATCTCACGCTCACCAACTGCACGCTCTCCGCCATCGATGGAGCGAAGTTTGTGCTTGCCGGAACCGTCAAGCTTTTAAACTGCACGCTTGCCACCTCCGTTTCAGTTGATCCGTGCGTTGTACTCCGTGTCGAGAATGGTCTGATTCTCGCCTCAAACGCATCGATAACAATCAGAACATCGGCTCCGTGTTACTCGTCTGGTCTTGTATTTGCCGGCGGAAACGCTCAATCGGTGACGGGGAACGGCCAGATCATCATCAACCCCGATGGTCCCTCCGTGCCGACGAACGTGATACAGGTATTATCCGATACCAAGGTGTCGCTCGGCGCAGGAATCTCGCTCGCCTGCGGTAACGGCGGCAGCAATGAAGTTTATCTTGGAACCAACACTTCTCTTACAACTAGCGGCGCGATCGATCTTGTCGGTTCAGGGCAGCTCCGGATTAATAGCGGCACCTTCTTTCACGCGGGCGGCCTGATCAATATCCGCTCATCATCGCTCACCGTCGACAACATGATCGGCCCCGTCGGCGCTGTGGAACTTGCCGCCGGCGGATCACTCACGTTGCGAGGAAACTATCAACTCGATCAGCCCATCGCTGTTCCGGCAAACGCGAAAGTCGTCCTGACCGGTGTCGGAACGATTTTGAGCCCGCTGACCTTTGCCGCGGGTTCCAGCTTGAGCACGAACGGCTCATTTTCGTTCCTCGCAGACATGACGGCTGCGCAAACGTCTATGACGCTCGATGGCACGTGGTTGAATGCCGCCACACTCAAGCTCACCGGCGGATCGCTTGATTTGAACGGAAGCTGGTCCAACGCCGGCCTCTTCGACATAAACGGTGCCGTTTGGAAAATCGGCGGCACATACCCGGCGCTCGGAGGCGTCAGCGGCGTTGGCAACACCATAACACTGCGGAATACATTCCCCGAAGCCGTTTTGCAGGCAGATGCGACCAACGGCGATATCAGCATCGAGAATCTCGCGCTCTCTGGAGTACTCATCCGCACGCGAGATGGCGCGAAAGTCCGCGTCGTATCCAACGTCACGCTCGACGGGTGCAGCGTCGACGGGACACTTCGGTTCACCACGTGCAACAGTGTCGCGAGTGTTCGGAACAACCTAACGCTGATCAATGGTGCTCGTGTCGAAGTCGACAAGGATTCGTGCATCAGCGGCGCACTGATGTTCGAGGCATCGCAGCAGATGATCGCAGGAAACGGGTCGGTCATTGCCGTCCGAGGTTCGCCTATCGAATTGACGCACGCCGCGACTCTCACCATCGGTCCGGACGTTACAATCACCAACGAAAGTGGCTCCGGGCTCTCATCGTTATACACATGGTCGGACTGCTCGCTTGTCAACTACGGCACAATTGTCTCCCGCTCCAGTTCGCCGGATCTGCGAATCTATGGGGTCGTCTATAACTACGGACTGATCGAAGCCGCCGCGGGCAGCATCACCGTTTATGAACTTAGAAATCTCGGCCGCTTGCGGACCTCCGGTGGTGTTCTCGCGATCGCTGGTTTGACAGGCGCGCTCGGAGACCTCGAACTGGTCGCCGGCGGTTGCAACATCAGCGGCGAATACACGATCGACCGCGCGATCAACGCTCCGCCGGGAACGTCCCTCTGGCTCATGGGTACTTTCACTACCTCGGCGCCGATAACGGGCGACCATGCGGGCATCGGCATCTGGGGAACGTGCAATCTAGATGCGGAGCTTTCGATCCAAGGTGGATCTCTCGATCTCGCCGGCGCCTGGACAAACCACAGCCTGCTTGCAGTCAACAATGCCTCACTCTCTTTCGACGGGGCCTGGTCCAACTACGGCGCGTTTGATATCCGTAACACGGCGTGGACCATTGGCGGCACGTACTCATCCCTCGGCAATACCACCGCCGAATCTAACTCCTACACCTACAGCGGTGCTTATCCAGGGTCTTCGCTGCGTGCCGACGCGACCACCCGCGATGTCACCCTCCGCGGCGTCACGCTGAACGGTGTCGCGCTGACCTCACGCGACGGGGCGAAATTCATTGTTTCCGGAGGTTTTTCGGGCATAACTGTTCTGAACGCCTGCTCGCTCGACGGTGGACTCCTTGTGAATAACTGCTCGGGGATCACAATCTCCGGCGGCATTTCGTTCGTCTCGGGTGCGATCATGACTTTCGATGACCCGTTCTGTTCCACCGCGGGAATCGTCTTTGCCGCAGGACCCGCTCAAAGCATTCTCGGCAGTGGCGAAATCCGTCTCAAGGGCGTAGGAACCAGCCCGCCGATCCAGATCAACTCTTCACTCACGATGGCCGCTGGCGTTACGCTCCGTTACGGCTCAGACGCCACCGGTCCGACGCAAACCACCATTTCCATTTCGTCCGGCAAGAATTTCACAAGTGCGGGCTCGATTGTCGCCGAACGCAATGGCGCGACACTTCTGTTTGCGGGTGGATCGTTCACGAATTCCGGAATAGTTCGTTCCTCGGCGGGATCACTGACTTTTTTAGCGAATGTGACAAACGCAACTGGCACCTTCAACCGGGTTCTTACCGGCGGAAAATGGCAGGCATTGGGAGGCGCACTCTCACTCGGTGGGTCTCCGATCGGCACAATCGCCGCAGGAACCGAGTTGCTTGTTTCCGGACAATCCAACACAATTCCCATCGCCACAGTCGGTACGCTCGAAAACCGCGGCCTGCTTTCTGTTACTGGCCGAGTCATGACCATTAGCACGCTGCGAAATTACGGCACGCTTGAGTTCGGACCTGGTGCAAAGGTCACTGCTAGCACCATCGTCTTCCAGCCTTCCAGCATGCTCTCGCTCCCGATCGCCGGCGTTTCCGCGGGCCAGTTTGGCGTCTTTAGCGCAACAACCGTCTTAGCCCAAGGCGGCGTGGTCCGCCCGCGATTCATTGCACCCTATTCCCCGGCCGAAGGGGATCACTTCGACGGCGTTTTCGTCAGCCCGGCTTTCTACTACGCATTCGACGCGTTCTGTTCCGACGCGAACACGGACAACCTCGGTGTCGCCACGATCCTCGCAACATCTGACTCGCCGCATCGCATCGACTTGTTCGTCTCGCCCGACACCGGCCTCTTCCCCGTCATCACCCAGCAGCCCGCCGGCGCCACCGCGTCACCCAACGCCGTCTTCACAGTCGCCGCCGCGCCGCTCGATATTGCCTACCAGTGGCGTAAAGACGGTGTGCAGCTCACCAACGGGCCGACGGGTCACGGCTCGGTCATCTCCGGTGCCGGCGATTCGACACTCACAATCACAAGTGCCACACCGCAGGATGTCGGCGCGTACGACGTCGCGGTCGCAAACTCCTGCGGCACCACCTTCTCTCACCCCGCACTCCTCCGCATCTGCCCGGGCGACCTCAACAACGACGGCCTCGTCGACGACGCCGACTTCCTCATCTTCCTCGCCAGCTACAACATCCTCGACTGCGCCGACCCCTCCATGCCCTCATACTGCCCCGCCGACTTCAATCAAGACGCCGTCGTCGACGATGCCGATTTCCTCCTCTTCATCCCCGCGTACAACGATCTGCTCTGCCCCTGAAGCGCAAAACTCCGGCGCCATTTCACGAATCGCCCCCCACATGCACCACGATCGTAAATGGTCAGCGATCCCCCGACTCCTTCCGATCGCATTCGGTGTCGTGGCCGGGGGCCTCTCTCCCGCACACGCCGACACCCTCACCTGGACCGGCGCAGGTGACGGCAGTACTTTCGGCATGGCATCCAACTGGTCGCCCGCCGCTGCGCCGAACCAGACATACGACTGCATCATTCCCGCCGGCGCAACGCCGATCGTCGTAGCGAACAACGTTCAGGTCCGCAGCCTCTCCACCGCGCGTAATTTGTTCGTTGGCGGCTGCGTCATGCTCAACTTCCGCGCCGGCATGACCCTCTCGTCCGGAGCTGTCATCACGATCGATAACCCGGGCGGCTGCCCCGCGCTCTTCTTCCAGGGCGGCACCCAGTCGATCGAAGGTTCGGGGCAAATCGTCGTTTCCAACGGAAACAACAACTCCATTCTGACACTCACCAACCACGCCGCCCTCAGCATCGGACCCGGAATATCACTTACGTACGGGGCGAACGCCGGAGGCCCGGGAGCCAGTCTCGCCGTGGGAGATGGTTGCTCGCTCACAAACTTCGGAACTATTTCCTTCGCCAGAGCCGGAGCGCAGTTCACCATCGAAGGCAACGGAACGTTCACGAACCGCGGCAAGTTGGATATGCAGGCCGGCACGCTCGTGGTGTATCAGATGCGAGACCAGGCCGGGCAGATTCTGGTCAGCCCCAACGCCGCCGCCCGAATTTCCGGTGATTCCTACACCTTCGATGAACCCCTCAACGTCCTCAACGGTGCCGACGTGCTCATCGACGGAAACTTCACCGTCGCCGCGCCGATCAACGTCACCGATGCCCACCTCCAGTTGTTCGGCAACTGGACGAACTCCTCGCAGATCTCGTCGGTGCGATCCACGACCTCGCTGGTCGGCAAATGGACCAATCTCGGCACGCTGGAAGTCGTGGACTCTGATTTCATCGTCGGCGGATTCTCCCCCGATCTCGGCGCGCACCAGTTCACCGATGTGCGTCTCACCTACACCGAGCAACTTCCCGACGAAGCGACTTTCACAGCCGATAGCTCGACCGGGGATATCACGCTCGACTCAGTTCTACTCAACAAAGGCGAACTGCGCACGCTCGACGGCGCACGATTTCTGTTCAAATCAAGCCCGTACCACCCGGCGCCGTCAACGCTGACGGCCTGCCGACTCGATGGCGAATTCTCGATCGAGTCCTGCACGCTCGTTCGCGTCTACAGCGGGCTCACGCTTCTGAACGGATCGCGCGTTGTCCTCAGCACCGGGTGCTTCAATGGTCTTTCGTTCGAAGGACCGCCACAGTCCGTCTCCGGCGCCGGCGAATTCGTCGCTGTCGGGCCCGACGAGTTCGGCGCCGGCCTCTACTACATGCTCACCGTACGGTCGGAACTCACGATGGAGAACGGCATCACTTTCAGAGTGCCGCCCTCGGCCGTGCCACTCGGCACACGGAAGATCGTGATCGAGACGGGTCGATTTATCAACCGCGGCACAATTCTCATGCAGGCTCCGGGAGGCGACTTCGCGATCGTCGGGGGCTACTTCAACAATCAGGGTGTTGTTGAGGCGACCGCCGGCCAGGCGCGCGTATACCCCTGGACCCTCGACAACCTCTCACCGGAAAACAAGCTCACCGGCGGCACCTGGCGTGCCATTAACGCATCTATCAGCTTCGATACCAGCACCATCAAAGGCATCGGGCCCGGAACCGAAATCACGCTGGAAGGCCCGCTCGGTTCCATCCCGCAGTTCGCGACTCTTAACTCGAACGCCGGGACTCTCCACATCCGCTCCCGAACGCAGACAATCGTCCCCTCAGGTGCTTTCACCAATTCCGGCACGCTCGATCTCGCGTCCGACGCCACATTTGCGGTAACCGGTGCCGCGGCTTTCAGTTCTCTCGGGTCGCTCCGTACCCAAGTCGCCGGACTCAACCCGGGCCAAATCGGTCGCTTCACAGCAACCGGGCCGGTCTCTATCGCCGGCAAACTCCAAGGTTCGTTCGCGCCCTCGTACATACCGATCGATGGCGACATTTCCGCGCCCATCGTCGAAAGCCCGCAGATCACCGGGAGCTTTGCATCCTACTGCTTCGACCCCAGCCCCTTTGAGCTCGGTGTTGTTCCCCTTTTCGACGCCGGGCCTCCAAATCGTGTTTCGCTCCAGGTCTCAGCGAGCGCCGGAATCCCCCCGAGAATCGTCAGCGGTCCAGTCAACACCAGCGCGACCCCCGGTGTCGCCTTTAGCGTCGACGCCTCGCCGAGCAATCTGGCGTACGAGTGGAAACGCGACGGCACTCTGCTCGTTGACGGCCCGACCGCAACCGGCTCGCTGATTTCCGGCGCGACCACTTCGCAACTTCTGATCCAGCGCGCTCAGCCCTCCGATGTCGGTCAATACACCGTCACCGTATCCACGCCCTGCGCCAGCGCAACCAGCGAGCCAGCCTGGCTCCGCCTCTGCAACGGAGATTTCAACAGCGATCTCATGGTCGACGACTCCGACTTCGGTTACTTCGCCGCAAACTACGACATCCTCGACTGCACCGACCCGCTTATGCACCAAGGCTGTCCCGGCGATTTCAACTTCGATGGCCTTGTAGACGATGCCGACTTTACAGCGTTCGTTGTCGCATACGACACGCTGGTGTGTCCCCAACTATCCGTCTGTTCCTGTCACGCAAACGAACCTCCCGGCCCGGATTGTCTTCTGATCCGGTGCCCATAACCCCTGTGCCGATAACACAGAGGTCGTCACAACACTCTCGCGATTTCTCCCCGCGACATCATTCCGCGCTCCGTCCGCGGCACACCGCGCGGTAAATTGGTTCGGGCTCATCCCCCTCCAGCCCGTTCGCCATGTCAAGCTCAAGACCTCAATTCGCACGCCCGTGCGCAATCCGGCGCTCCCTCGCGCTGGTTCTAGCCTGCGCCGCTTCCAGTGCGCACGCGCAAGTAACAATCAACACCACCAATCAAACAATCACCGGCGACACCGACTTCCTCTCCTCTTCCTTCAACGGAACACCCTTCCGCACCTACCTCGACAACGGCATCGCCGTTTTCGCCATCAAGGGCGATCTCGTCATCCCCGCCAATCAGATCATCACCATCACCGGCTCGCGTCCCTGCCGCATCCTCGTCGGCAACAACCTCATCGTCAACAACGGCGCCGTCTTCAACGCCTCCGCGACCCTCTCCACAATCCCAACCCCGCTCCCCGGCCCGGGCGCAGGTGCCGGGGGCCTCGGGGGCCAAGGTGGCTCCGCAGGCACCGCGTCATTCATCTCGCCTCTCGGCGGCAGTTCAACCACCGGCGGCAACGGCGGCAACAAAGGAACCTGCAACACCTTCGCAGGCTTCTCCGGCGCATCCGGCCAATCAGGCTCGAGCGGCCAGCGAGGCTACGACGGAAACACCGGCGGCCTCGGCTCACCGGGTTCCTACGGAGGCGTCGGCTTCGGCCAATCAGGACTCGGCGCCTTCTACGGCCTCGGAGGCAACGGAGGCTTTTCCGGTTCCGGAGGTACAGGTGGCCTCGGTGCCAGTCCCGGTTCCGGCGGCTTCGGCTCCATGTCCTTCGCCGGCAACGGAACCAGCGGCAACTTCGGCTGGCCCGGCAACGCCGGAACCGCAGGCACCGCAGGCAACGTCGGCATCGCAGGCAACAACGCCAGCGCCCCAACCACCACCGGCTCCGAACTCCTCTTCATCGCCGGAAACGGCGGCGCGGGTGCCGGCGGAGGAGGGGGAGGAGGAGGAGGAGGTTCAGGAGGTGGGGGAGGCGCAGGGGGGGCAGGGGGTGGAGGAGGGGGAACTTCGTGCAATGCGGGCGCAAAAGGGGGAAACGGCGCGGCGGGTGGACTGGGGTCGCTTGCTTCAAATGGAGGGGCAGGGGGGCAGGGGGGGCGAGGCGGAGGAGGGGGAGGTGCGCTTGAGATCACGGCGCTTGGACGGTTGACCGTGCGCGGGACGTTGACGGCGAAGGGTGCGGATGCGGGTCCACCGGGATCGGGATCAGCGGGCGGACCAACTCGATTTGAAGGAGGAGGTGTCGGGTTTGGTTTTTCCGGATCGTTTGGAGTCGCCGGATCTGGAAACGGAGGCAGCGGAGGGAATTCGGGCGCAGGGGGGAATGGGGGGGCAGGTGGGGCGGGAGCGCAAGGAGGGTCGGCAGGTGGGGGCGCGGGGGGGACGATTCGGATTGTGGGGACCGAGTTTGATCTTCAGGCGTCGATCGATGTCCGGGGCGGGAAGAACTCGAGCGGCACTTCGAGTGCGCCGGGGGGGCGGCTGCAGGTGGGCGCACACACGGCGGACGCGTACAGCGCGGGCGAGGTAAACGGGGTGGTCGCGATTGTGGATGCGCCGAAGGACGCGAACCCGTATTTCTCGGGCTCGCCTCAGACTCCGTACATCGCCAACCTGCAGAACGGCGCGGCGATTGCCGGCATTGTTCCGGGATTGAGCGCGACGGGGATGCTCGCGGGGCTTGAGATCCCGCAGGGTGCGGTTGGGGCGATCGTTTTCACGATCATCGATTTCCCGCCGCTGCATTACAACACCTCGAACTACACGGCCCTGCTCTATCTCAACATCTCGGGCGCAGCGCTGCACAACCCCGCGATGGGTGCGGGTGCGCCGAATTGGTCGTCGTCGCTCAAGCAGTACGGCTGGGCGAAGGACGCGCGCTTCGGCGGGCTCGGACCGAGCGTGGTCTCCGATCTTCCGCGCGATGCGGTGTACGCGACGCTCACTTCGGGCCCGTTCAACGATCTATCGAACCTGAGCGCGACGGCGGCGTCGAATGGCACGGGCGCGGCGCTCGAGTTCAATTCGATCGCGCTCAACGAGGTGGTTTTCATTCTTCTGCCGCAGGCGCCATGCGCGGGCGATCTGAACGGAGACAGGCTGGTCGAAGATTCGGACTTTGCGATCTTCGCATCGATGTACGACTTGTTCGACTGTGCGGTGATGCCGCCGGGGTGCGGCGCCGATTTGAACAAAGATCGTTTCGTGGACGATGCCGATTTCGTTCTGTTTGCGAACGCGTACGACCAGTTTGTGTGTCCGTGACCCGCACGGAACGGCGCCGAGGCGCTAAGCGGTGGCCGTAAGGAAAAGCGTCGTGTGCGACAACCCCGAAACGAGCCCGGCACCGGAAACATAAAGAAATACTCATCCAGTGCGGCTTTTTTGAGCCAAATAGGGCACATGGAGAGCGGTCGCGACGGAGGGCCGCGGATTTTTCTTGGGCATTTCTGCTGAGTCCGGTATAACAAACGCGCAGCGCGGCGCGCGGGGCGCCGGCTGCGAGAGTGCGGGCGGGGGCTCGAAATCCGGAGGGACATCATCATGGCGACTTGGATGCGTCTGATCGCGGCGGCGGTTGTGGTGCTCTTGTTTGCGTCGTTCGCGCAGGCCGGCGCGGCGCGCAAGCCGAAGGTGCTCTTTGTTCATTCGGCGACCTTGTCCGGCGGCGCGGCGGACGTCGTGAACAAGCTGAGCGGGTCGGGAGTGTTTTTGCAGGTCGATGCGTTCGATGCGAGGTTCGCGACGCCGACGCTGGCGCAGCTCAAGGCGTACGACGCGGTGCTCGTGAGCAATCAGGCGGCTTGGCTTGATCGCACGGCGCTCGGCAATGTGATGTCGCAATATGTGGATGCCGGCTACGGCGTCGTGCAGGCGATCTTCACGACAGCAGGGATTGCGGGCAGCGACCTGGGCGGCACATGGACGGCCTCGTACAACTGCATCACGTTCGGGCCGAGCACGGAAGGTACGCAGGCGACCCTGGGCACGATCGCGGTTCCCAATCACGCGACGATGATCGGTGTCCAGTCGTTCGACGGCGGATCGAGCAGCTACCGTCCGGCGGGGACCGCGCTCACTGCGGGCGCGACGTTGATCGCTTCGTGGTCGGACGGCAAGCCGCTGGTGGTGGTGGGACCGAAAATCAACCGTGCGGACCTCGGATTCTGGCCGTTGTCCTCCACGGTGCGCAGCGACCTGTGGAACGCATCGACCGACGGCGTGAAACTGATGGTCAATGCGCTGCTGTACACGATGCGTCCGAAAGTGCTGGTCGTTCATTCGATGCCGGCGAGCGACGCGAACGACACGATCGCAAAGCTCTCGGGCACGGGCACGCTCGGCGGAGTCGATGTATTTGACGCCGGAACTGCAACGCCAACGCTCGCCCAGCTTCAGAACTACGACGCGATCCTGGTCGCGAACAACTTTGCCTGGTCCAATCGCACCGCGCTCGGCAATGTCGTCGCCGACTATGTGGACTGGGGCGGCGGCGTGGTGCAGTCGATGTTCACGGTCAACGGCGTTTCGGGGAGCGATCTGGGCGGGCGGTTCACCGGCGACTACCGGATCGTCGATTTCGGCTCGACGACCTTCGGGGCGGCAAGCCTGGGCACCGTCGCGTACCCGGGTCACCCGATCATGGCGGGAGTTGGCGTGTTCAGCGGCGGGAGCGGCAGCGCTCGACCGTCCGTGACGACGCTTGCCCCCGGCGGGCTGAAGATCGCGCAGTGGTCGGACGGCAAGACGCTGGTTGCGGTTTCGACGCGGCGGGCCAACCGCGCAGACCTTGGCTTCTATCCGCCGTCGAGCACGGTCAGTTCATCCAACTGGTCGGGAGACGGCGCCAAGCTCATGGCCAACGCGCTGCTCTATGTGAGCAAGCCATATGTAGGGTGCGTCTACGCCGACACGCAGGCGCCCGACGTCTTGGCGAAACTGAGCGCATCGCGCCGGTTCAGCGGCATTGGAAGCATCGATGCGAACGCCGCGACGCCGGTCGCCGCAGCGCTTTCGCCCTTCAACGCGGTCTTGGCGTGGTCGAACAGTTCGTTTGCCGATTCAACACTTCTCGGAAACAGGCTCGCCGACTACATCGATGCCGGTGGCGCCGGAGTCTCGGCGGTCTTCGGCAACGTGCAGGTGTTCGGCGGCCTGCCCGCGTACAACCTGCAAGGCCGATGGGTGAGCCAGGGATATGACATCGCGCCGACCGCATCGATCACCGGGTACAACTTCGGTCCGCAGGCGTTCCTCGGGGCGATTCTCGAGCCGAACAACCCGATCGCGCGATTCGTGCGGAAGTTCGACGGCGGGGCCAACAGCTTCCGCATGGACAGCGTGGTCCTGCTACGCGGGCGAGCGGTCATGAACTGGAGCGACGGCAAGACCCTGGCGAGCGTGCACAATTTCCGCAAGCGGGTTGATCTTGGGTACTGGCCACCGTCGGACTCTTCAGCGAACGGTTGGAACCATCTCACCGACGGCACATGGATGACGGCCAACGCGCTCGACTATGCCGTGCGTCACGTTCCCTGCCCGGGCGACCTCAACGGAGACGGGCTCGTGGACGACACCGATTTCGTGCTCTTCGCGGGCTACTACAACAACCTGCTCGATCCGCGCGGCGACCTGAACGGCGACGGTCTGACCGAGGACTCGGACTTCGTCATCTTCGCCGGAAGTTATGACGCGTTGGTGTGCCCGTAGACGCCGCTGAAAAAGAGTGAGGCCGTGATTTATGGGACCCGGCGCGCTTCTCGTGGAGCGCGCCGGTATTCACTATGGAATTGTTGCGGGGGGTGGTAAACTGATTTCCGTGCTGCGCGGGGTTTCTGCGCGCTCAGGAGAGGGTCATGAAGAGCATCGGTACGTGGGCGGGATTTGCATCGGGCTTGCTGGTGTCGTTCTGTGCTTTCGCGCAGCCATTCCAGATTGTCGCGACCGAGACGCCCCCGTTCAGCATTCCGCCCGAACAATGGAAGAACGTTTCGCGTTGGTCGCTCCCCAACTCGGGCAGCTCGCTCACATCGCTCTCGAGCATTCCCGATGGAGACGTGCACGATCCGATCGGCGTCGCCTTCCGCACGCCCACCGACCTCTTCATCAGCAACCGCGCGGGCAACGGTTTTCAGGCGGGATCGATCTCGCGCTTCACGCTGTCGAACGGTGGGACGGTTGCGACCAAGATCGATGAGTTCAGCCAGACCGGCCTGGTCGGGCCGCACGAGATCGCCTTCAACCCGATCACCCGCGAACTGTTCGCCGTTGCCGTGAACGACGGCATCTGGCGCTGGAAGTTTGATACCAACGGCGTGGTCAGCGCGAACGGGTCGTTCGCGCGGGGTCGCGCCTGGCGCGGCTGCTGCATCGAACCCAGCGGCACGTACCTGTACGCGACGGCCGCGAGCGGCACCGTGTACCGCTTCCAGTTGAACGGGGACAGCACACCGACGGAATTGGCTGCGCAGAACATCCCCGGCGCGAGCCTCCTGCACTTCTTCTCGCTTGGTCCGGTGCAGGGCGAGATCTACGTGTGTGACTACGGCTCAAGCAAGGTGTACCGGCTCCAGACCAATCCGCTGGACGGCTCGTTCACGGTGCTGCAATCGATTAACTCGACGCAGGCCATCGACTGCGCCTTCAGCCCGGACGGGCAGGAGATGTTCGTGGCCCGTCACAATTCGGGCGGGATCGACCGCTTCAGTTTCAACAGCGGCACCAATACGTGGTCGTTTGTCTCCACCGTCAGCACGCCGTCGATGGGGTGCATCGCGGCGTACGTGCCCGCGGCGTGCCCGGCCGACCTGACGGGAGAGGGATTTGTCGATGATTCGGACTTTGTGATCTTTGCGCAGGCGTACAACCTGCTTGATTGCGAAGACCCGACGATGCCGATCGGATGTCCGGCGGATTTCAATCTGGACGGGTTTGTGGATGACGCGGACTTTGTGATCTTTGCCGCGGCGTATAACGAATTGATTTGTTCGTGAGGGAAGGGGCGGAAGGCCCTCGGCCCTCGGCACGAGGCAATAGGCACTAGGCACTGGGCATCAGGCTTTCGAAATCGGATATCGGGCGATGCGAAGGCGGAGAAGCCGCGCCGGGTGATTGCGGCAACGGGCTAGAGGTGAAGGGCGGAATTCGCGCTCGGGGCTGATTGCGGTGGCGCGCTGGCTTGAAGCGGGCGAGGCTTTGGTATTGCGAGCCGGGGACCAAGGCGCAGCAACCTCTCGGAGCAGAGGTTGGTGGCACGGCTTGGTTCGCGCCGCGGGCCGCCACTGACCGTGGTTCCTCGGACAAATCGCGTCTTCTGACCGTGTCTTCGCCTTCACTCACACAGCAACGCGTTGTACGCCGCCAGAAAGATCACAAAGTCCGCGTCATCCACCAGCGCGTCGTTGTTGAGATCCGCCGGACACGCCACCGAAGGAATCGCCGTCGTGTTCAGTAGAATCCTGATGGCGAAAGGAGCAGTCGTGGACGTTCTCACCGCGACGATGTCCGGCTTTTCATCTCCGTTGAAATCACCCACGGCGAACGCGCAGTTGTAATCTGTAATGCTGGGCAGCGGCAACTGCCTGAACGCAATGCCGGTGAGTGGAGGCGGACAGCCGAGCATCAATATGAACGGATACGGAGCCTTTGTCGATCCCGACTCGACCATGTCGACCACGCCGTCCATGTTGAAGTCCCCGACCGATAGATTGTTTCCAGACGCGAGCCCTCCCTTGCTCACCGGCACTGTCATCTGACCGGTCGGCCCGGGCGTGGCAAGGAACACGTAGATAGTGCTTGCGTCGCCCGAGGTCGTCAGGGCGATGCCCGATCGGCCATCGCCGTTGAAGTCAGCGCAGAGGAGCGAGCGGCCGGGCTCGCTGCCGGCGGTCCACTTTCTATGTGTCTCAAGATAATGGAACGTGGCATCCCCGTTGTTGATGTAAATCAGAGCCGACTCGAGATTTGGCCGAACATCGGTGAAAACAATGTCGGAGTAACCATCGCCGTTGAAGTCGCCGGCTGCCGACAAATCGGCTGAAAAAACCGCCGGATCAACCTCCACCTGATTGCCGAAGTAGCCGGGGTTTGCCGCGGCCAAATTGAGAAGGATGGAAGGGCCCGCCACCATGTCGGGCCAGCTATCGTGATTGAAATCGCCGAAACTCACCAAACCGGAATACCCCTGGGTGCCCAGATTCCGAAAGGTCGGTGTCTGCAGCGGATCCGGTGAACCCGGCGGGTTACCGAAGATTGTCCAGAAGCCATTCGAGGTTGACGCGACGATGTCGATCAAGCCATCGTGATTGATATCGAGGGCTTTGAATGTGCGAATGTCGCCAAACCCGATGCTCATGGGATTGTGAAAAGTGCCTGGGTTGGCCGGGTCGTTGAAGTAGATCGTGCTGGGACTGGCCTTATTCCTATACCAAACGAAAATATCGCAGAGCCCATCGTTGTTGAAATCGCCGGCGCCCACGCCGAGAATCGGCTCCGCGGCGTAGAACGAGGTTGTGTCGAACGTGGGAAGGTCGTCGGCTTGGGCGGGTGCAGCGCCGAAGAACCCCGCCGCAGCGGGAACACACGCGAGCGCCGCGCCGCGAAATCGCCTGTTGGCCTCTCGCGCGCGCAAAAGTAATCCCGCGACAAGCGTCAAGTCGGTACGGACGGCTGACATGTTCGAGATCCTCGGAAGTGACCCAACCTCCGAGACGCCGGAATTGGCGGCGGGAGCACTCCAATCAATCTAGCCGAAAAGGGGCGTGGGAAGGCACGGAATCTGCGATTTGGGTATTGGAACTGGCCGCCGGCACCCGGAACTGACTTCGTATTCACTCGGCCCGGAACCGTCCACACGCGCTGTACCACCGACGTCGGTTCCTCCGACGTCGGTGTGCCTTCCCGCTCCCGCCGTATTCTCCGCTTGATGTCTTCACCCAATTCCTCTTTCCATTCCGCGCTCCATGCCCGCATCGCCGAGTCGTTTGATCGCCAGCGGCTGCTTTCGACGATTGGGGCGCGGCTGATCCGGGTTGGCGAAGGCGAAGTCGATATCGAGCTGGCGTTTTCCGAATCCATCGTGCAGCAGCACGGCTTTGCGCACGCGGAGGGCGATCGCAACGATCGCCCGCTCGGCCTGCGGCTACGCGTGCCTGACCAAGATGGCCAAAGGTTCGGCGGTGCTGAGTGTTGAGTTCAAGATCAACCTGCTGGCGCCAGCGGTTGGCGAGCGGTTTGTCGCGAAAGGGAAAGTCGTAAGGGTTGGCAAGACCGTTGGCGTGGCGACGGCGGAGGTGTTTGCGCTCGCGGCTGGGAAGCCGGACACTTGCGTCGCGCTGATGCAAGCAACCATGATGCGGGTGGAGCCGAAGGGTGGGGTGGGAGGGTGAACGCGGGCGAGTGCACGGGCGCGTCATGAGTTCTTGAGATCCACCGCGAGGCCCGTAGGAGTACCACTCGCGAAGCAACCGCGAGAAGAGGTACGCCGACGTCGCTGCGGTTATCCGCGGCCCCGGGGGCCAGGTGTACCACCCACCGGGGAAGGCGGCGGCGACTCGGCGCGGCGTAGAAATTGCGCCGGTCGTTTGCATGACGAGCCCGAAACAAAATGAAGGGTGCTAGTGCTTCCTTTGCCGCGGATCCGCGAGCGGTCGGAAGTTTTGATGATCGCGTTTTGGTCGCATTGAGCGACAGGTCACATTCACAGTGGGCGGCGTTTGCTGCGTTTGCAGGGCGATCGGGGTCCCAGACCCGGATCTTTCAGGAATTATGGCGCAGGAACGGTGCCGTTCTCGCTATACCTGAAGTGGGGGCTTGCGGCGGCTTGGTGCGTCGGATGCGAGGCTCGGAAGACAAGTGCACCGGAGTCCAATTCCATGCGGCACGAACAGAATCTGGTCTGGCGGAATCTTGGTCGGGCGAGGGCGTTTGCCCGAGGTTTGGCCGCGGGAAGCGCGGTGGCGGGGCTTGCGTTCGCGGCCGGCGCAGTGACGCCAACGGTGAACGGCGTGCGCGATGCGACGTATGGCGATGCGCGGGCGGTGCAGAAGGTTCAGACCGGTTTTGGTGATGCGGCGCCGCCGGGCGATCCGACGGGGAGCGAACTTGATGCGGCGTACGGCGTGATCCGAGGCGGGCGCCTGTACCTGATGTTCACTGGCAACCTCGAACGCAACTTCAACATTCTCGATGTGTACATTGATTCGCGGATCGGCGGCGAGAACATTCTGAGCAACGTGCCGCAGTACGACGGGGGATACAACGCACCGGCGGGCCCGTATCGCAGCCCCGTGCTGGGCGGGATGCGCTTCGATGCGGGGTTCTTTGCGGACTATCACCTGTTTGCGCGCTGGGGCGTCGAAGTTGGTGTGAACACGCCGCTCGAGGTGACGTTTGTTGCGCGCAGCGGCGGTGGCTTGGCACAGGTTCCGGCGTCGCGCGCGGGGACCGTGGTCTCGGTCTCGACGAGTGCGGTGGGGTCGATTCCTCCCGGCAACGTCGCCCCCAATGCATCGGGCTCGGCGCTGACGCAGACGCTGTTCATGGCGATTATCAACACCAATGGGTTGGGCGTGACGGCGGGCACGGGGGCCGCCAACACGGTGGCGGCCGCAGCGGTGACTTCGGGCTTTGAGGTTTCGATTTCGCTGGCCGATCTGGGTGGCGCGGCGGCGTTTGACAACATTCGTGTCGTGGCGATGCTGAACGGGTCGGGCCATGACTATCTCTCGAACCAGGTGCTGCCCGGCGTGCCCGCGCCGCAGGTGAATCTCGGAGGCGACGGAACGGGCGTGTTCACTGGCTCGCTCTCGGGTGTGAACTTCACAACGTTTGCGGGGACGCAGTATTTCACGGTGTACACCTGCCGCGCCGATCTGAATGAGGATGGCGTGGTGGACGATGCGGATTTTGTGATCTTCGCGAAGGCGTACAACATTCTGATCTGCAGCGATCCGACGATGCCGGCTGGGTGCCCTGCGGATATCAATGAAGATGGATTTGTGGATGATGCGGACTTTGTGATCTTTGTGGCGGGGTATAACGAGTTGGTGTGCCCGTAGCGGTCGATGCTGGTGGGAATGGGGGAAGCCTCGGAGCGATTTTGGACTGGCGAAGGACTTGTGGAAGGACCGCGGCGGATTGCCCGCATCATGCAACCGCGCTCTTCGCCGCGGGCTCGTGGGGTAAGAGCGTGCTTTGCCTCTGCTTGGCTCCGCGATTCACTCTTCCGGCGTTGCCTGCGGCGTCGATCCATCGACCAGCCGGCTCACCAATACCTTGTCGATGCGCTGGTAATCCATATCCACCACTTCGAACTTGAGGCCGAAGCCTTCGACGGTTTCGCCGGTGGTGGGGAGGTGGCCAAGGAGCGCGAGGACGACGCCGGCGACGGTGTTCACGTCGCCCCCGGCTTCGCCGAGTTCTTCGCGGTCGAACTCGTCGATCTCCAGTTCGCGGCAGAGATCGGCCACGCCCAGGCGCGCATCCACGAGGTAACTGCCATCTTCGCGCTTCACGAATTCGGGGTTGGCGCCCTCGGGGCGGACGACATCGCCGACGATGGCGCTGACGAGGTCGTTGAGCGTGACGAGGCCTTCGGTGCCGCCGAACTCATCGACGACGATCGCGAGGTGATCGCGGGTTTCGCGGAAGCGGTCGAGGAGTTTGAGCGCGAGGGTGTTTTCCGGGACGAAGAGGGGTGGGCGGGCCAGTTCTTCCATGCGGATCTTGTCGCCCGATTCGTTGAGGCCGCTGACGAGGCCGAACTTGACGAGGTCTTTGACGTGGACCATGCCGACAAGGTGATCGAGCCCGCCGCGGCAGATAGGGAAGTGCGAGTGAGGGCTGGTGGCGACGATGAGGCGGACGCGGTTGACATCGTCGTCGGCTTCGATCCAGACGATCTCGCTGCGCGGGACCATGAGGCTTTTGACTTTTCGATCGGCGAGATCGAAGACGCGGTCGACGATCTCGCCTTCGCTCTCGGCGAAGACGCCGGCTTCGGTGCCCTTGACGATGAGGCTTCGAACTTCGTCTTCGTTGATGGC
>JAHBXG010000051.1 GCA_019636565.1 Phycisphaeraceae bacterium | reverse complement strand
GGGGGAGGGGGATTGGGGGTGCGCGGACCGGCAGTTGAAACTGCCGGCAACGGGCGTGCGCCCTGCGGGCGAATACAACGGGAGAGGACACCGCCGGGAAGGGCGGTGGCACGGGGTTCGCCGCCGAGTGGTGAATTGGGCGCTAGCCCATTCACCCGAGTTGGCGAAGTGGGTGCGCGGGGAGGTCCGTCGAGCGCTGCGAGAGCGAAAGGCAGGTCTTGGTTTGTGCCGCTGACGTGGCAGGGATGCTGGAAGGGTTCCTGCACCCCTTCGGGGTGCGGAAGTTTTTGGGGGCGGCGGACCGGGGGTGGCGCTCGGGGGACCTCGCTTCACGCCCCGGCTACTCAACGTCACCGCTTCGCGGTGGAAGGCGGGTGAGAAGGCCGGATCTGTGATTTGAGATTCGGAATGAAGAGGAGACGCACCCTTCCCCAACCCCTTCCCTCAGGGAAGGGGCTTCGGAATGTTGTTCGCTGACGAGCGGTGAATCTGGTGGGAGCCGATTTCTCGATTGGTTGCGGGGGAGAGTTGGCGAAGGGGGGTCGCGAAGGTGTGCGAGTTGCGCGTGGGAAGGAAGTTGATTTGTGTCTGCTTTCCCCCACCACCCCACCCCCCCACCACGCAGACAGGGATGCAGGAAGGGTTCCTGCACCCCTTCGGGGTGCGGAGATTTTTGGGGGTGGCGGACCGGGGGTGGCGCTCGGAGGACCTCGCTTCACGCCCCGGCTACTTTCCGTCAGCCCTTCGGGCTGGGAGACGCGCGGCGCTCAGCAGCAATTGACGCTGCGGCGGCGAGCGTGCGGACTGATGGGCGGAAGTCGAAAGCGGTTTCGGGGAGGTAGGAGTGCACTCCCCCCACTCCCTTCCCCAACCCCTTCCCCCACTCCCTTCCCCCAACCCCTTCCCCCAACCCCTTCCCTCAGGGAAGGGGCTTCGGAATGTTGTTCGCCGCGGAGTGGTGGATATGGCGAGAGCCGATTTCTCGATTGGTTGCGGGGGCGAGTTGGCGAAGGGGGTGCGAGGCAAATGGCGAATGGCGAATAGCAGAGTTGGAATGAGAGGTTGCACCCCTTCGGGGTGCAGGGGGTTGGCGCGGTGGACCGAGGGTGTCGCTTTCGCTTCACCTTCCACCCACCCTCGGCTCGAAACTGGCGGCCCGTTGGGCTGGGGAGCGGGCGAGGCCGCGGCGGTCTGAAAAGCGGATGCGGGAGCGGGATTGAGCGGGGCGTGGGGTTGGTTGGAGGGTTGTTTGGGGAAGGTGAAAGGTGCGCTCTGCCGTTGTACGCGGTGGTGCGCTTCGACGCAGCATAAAGAAACTCACGGCGCTCACTGCAAATCGCGGTCACTATTTTTTCGACTGCGCGATTTTCTTGTCACAACGTCGGACGCTGTGCGGTCGTTAGTGTTGTGCAGATCAACTCTTGGCGGGTGCGGCGGACGAGCGGTAGATCGCGGACGGGACACCGCGCGGTGGTTCGAGGCCGCGCACCACAACTGAAAGGTCAAGCATGAAGACTCGGTTCGCGATGGTACTTGCTCTTTCTCTGGTTGCGTGCGCGCAAGCGCCGACGGATGCGAGGGTGACGACGCTGATGTCCAAACCTCTCGCCGATCTACCGGGCAAAGAGGGGACCTTGATCGAGGTGGAGTACGGCCCTGGAGCGTTTGATCCGGTTCACCGCCACAACGCGCACGGCTTTCTATACGTGCTGGAGGGATCCGTCGTTATGCAGGTGCAAGGCGGCAAAGAAGTCACGTTGACACCTGGGCAGACCTACTACGAAGGCCCCGACGATGTCCATGTGATCGGTCGAAATGCCAGCACGACCAAGCCGGCGAAGTTCATTGTTTTTCTCGTGAAGAACAGCGGCGCACCGGTGCTTGTGCCGGAATGAGACCTCGCCACATTGAAAGCGCGGCATCGGCCGTCTGATGCACGAGATCGCAACGTAACCCAGGGGCCCATTGGCGTAGTTGGCCTCACCGGTGTTTCCACAACCATCAATTCGCCACAAGAAAGGATAGATTGAACATGAAGAACAACAGTTCCGTGATTTCCTCCGACAGGCGCGGTATGGACCAAGGACGTAAGTCGCTCCGAATCGTCGTAATCGGCGGCTCGGGGCTCATCGGGTCGAAGCTCGTTGCGGCACTGTCCGAGCATGGCCACGAGGCCATCGCGGCGTCACCAAACTCGGGCGTCAATACCCTCACGGGCGAAGGGCTTGACGAAGCACTTCGGGGAGCGTCGGTTGCGGTGGACGTTTCCAACTCGCCATCGTTCGAGGATGCGTCGGTGTTGAACTTCTTTGAGACATCCACGCGCAATCTTCTTGCAGCGGAGATTCGATCGGGGGTCAAGCATCACGTTGCGCTTTCCGTCGTCGGGACAAATCGCCTGCAGGCCAGCGGGTACTTCCGTGCGAAGATCGCGCAGGAGCGGCTGATCAAGGCTTCTTCGATTCCCTATTCGATCGTCCATGCGACCCAGTTCTTTGAGTTCTTCAAGAGCATCGCGGACGCGGCGACTTCCGGGAATGAGGTTCGGCTGTCGTCGGCGTTCATCCAGCCGATGGCCGCGGACGATGTCGCCCGAGCGGTGGGCAAAGTAGCGGCGGGTTCGCCCCTGAACGAGACTCTCGAGGTGGGCGGGCCTGAACGTTTCCGGCTGGATGAGTTTGTCCGCGTTGGACTCGCCGCTCGCAAGGACCCCCGCCAGGTTGTACAAGACCCACGAGCGCTCTACTTCGGAGCCGAGTTGGGGGAGCGCACGCTTGTCCCGGCTGACGATGCGCGACTGGGAGAAACGCGATTTGAAGACTGGCTCGCACGGTCGCCGGCGGGTCGGTGAGCCACTCGACGGGACCTGAAGATTCTGCATGATGGTCACGGATTCCATCACACCGAGTGGGCGTGTGACCACATGTAAACCACACCAAGACAAAGGACAACAAGACGTGAGCAGGATCAAGACCAAAGACGGAACAGAGATCTATTACAAGGATTGGGGCAGCGGACAGCCGGTGGTGTTCAGCCACGGATGGCCGCTGACATCGGACGCGTTCGAGGATCAGATGTTCTTCCTTGCGCGCCATGGCTTCCGCTGTATCGCGCACGACAGGCGCGGTCACGGTCGCTCGAGCCAGCCTTGGGCCGGCAATGACCTGGACACGTACGCGGACGATCTTGCGGAGTTGACTGAGGCGCTTGATCTGAAAGATGCTGTCCATGTCGGGCACTCGACGGGCGGCGGCGAAGTGGCCCGTTATATCGGCAGGCATGGAACCAAGCGGGTGGCAAAGGCCGTGCTTATCAGCGCGATCCCCCCTCTCTTGCTCAAGACTGCCGGCAACCCCGGCGGCCTTCCGATCGAGGTCTTCGATGAGATTCGCGACGGGATCATCCGGGATCGCTCGCAGTTCTGGAAGGACCTGGCGCTGATGTTCTTTGGGTACAACCGCCCCGGTTCCAAGGTCTCGCAGGGCATCCTGGACTCGTTCTGGCTTCAATGCTCTATGGCCGGATTCCCGGCATCGTACTTCTGCGTTCGGGCGTTCTCCGAGACCGACACGACAAGCGACCTCAAGAAGTTCGACGTGCCGACTCTCATCCTGCACGGCGATGATGATCAGATTGTGCCGATCGGCGCATCGGCGCATTTGTCTGTGAAACTGGTTCGCGGAGCGGAGCTGAAGGTGTATCCGGGACTACCCCACGGAATGTGCTCAACACACAAGGACCGGATCAACACCGACCTGCTCTCTTTCCTGAAGCAGGGTGCATGAACGTGCTGTGATGGCTTGAGCGCGTGCCAAGCCGGGCAACCGGGATGGAACGCACGGAAGTACCGACATCGAAGGCTGTCGTTATAGGCAAGCCCGGCGCGATTGACGCAAACGGGGCTGCGAAACAAGGAGATTGAACCATGGTCATGGACTGTGAAAACATGGATCGATTGCGCGTGGAGCGTCTTGCGTACTTCCTTTGGCAGCAGCGCGGCAGCCCGGTGGGATCGCCCGAAGAAGACTGGTTGCGCGCAGAAGAGCAATTGCGGGTTGATCTGGTGGC
Source organism: Phycisphaeraceae bacterium (assembly GCA_019636565.1). Classification (GTDB taxonomy): domain Bacteria; phylum Planctomycetota; class Phycisphaerae; order Phycisphaerales; family UBA1924; genus JAFEBO01. Next base: position 16,786 of record JAHBXG010000051.1, on the reverse strand, counting down.
ATTACCGCTTCCCGTGTTATTCACCGGCATCGAGCGGAAGACGCGATGACAACGCCACGCGGATTCGTGATCGCTTCGCAGGCGGCATGGAGCCAGACCACGTTCGGACGGCAGGAAGTTCCAATGACCAATTCTGAGCGTTTGATCTCGACATGTGTTCTCGTCATCGGAACCGGTGGCTCGGGCTTGCGCGCCGCCATCGAGCTCGCGGAGCGCGGAATTGATGTGATCGCAGTTGGAAAGCGCCCAGCGGCGGATGCTCACACGTCGCTTGCTGCGGGCGGCATCAACGCGGCGCTCGCGACCATGGACCGCGAAGATACCTGGCAGCAGCACGCGGCCGACACGCTCAAAGAGAGCCACCTGCTCGCTAACCCTCGAACGGTGCAGATCGTGACCGAGGGAGCCGCGGGAGCGCTTTACGACCTGCAGCGCTACGGGATGCGGTTTGCGCGTGAACAGAATGGCGAGATCTCCTTACGATATTTCGGCGCCCACACGTTCCGACGCACCGCGTTTGCGGGAGATTACACCGGGCTGGAGCTCCAGCGGACGCTTGTGCGACGCGCGACGCACCTTCAGATTCCGATGCTGGACAGTATCTGCATTACGAAGCTTCTTGTTCACAAGAGCGTCGTCTTCGGCGCCTACGGCTTTGACATGCGCGACGGCGTGCGTCACGTGATTCATGCCGACGCGGTAATTCTGGCGTCGGGTGGCCACACTCGGATCTGGCGGCGAAGTTCCTCGCGCCGCGATGAGAACACCGGTGATTCGTTCCGGCTCGCGGCGGAGGCCGGATGTCGGCTGCGCGACCCAGAACTTGTTCAGTTCCACCCCTCCGGACTCATTGAACCAGGCAATGCGGCGGGGACACTGGTTTCAGAGGCCGCCCGCGGAGAGGGCGGCATCCTCCGAAACGCTCTTGGCGAGCGGTTCATGTCACGCTACGACGCGAAGCGGATGGAATTATCGACGCGGGATCGAGTTTCACTGGCCTGTTACACCGAGATCAAAGAAGGGCGGGGCACTCCGAACGGAGGTGTACTTCTTGACGTCTCGCACCTTCCCCGCAAGACGATCATGGAGCGGCTTCCTCGCGTTTACCAGACGCTGCTGGAGCTTCAGATGCTCGATATTACTTCGACTCCTATCGAGATCGCGCCCACCGCTCATTATTCAATGGGGGGTGTGTGGGTCCGACCGGATGACCACAGTACCGACGTCGAAGGCTTGTACGCAATCGGCGAGGCATCGAGCGGCCTGCACGGCGCCAATCGGCTCGGCGGCAATTCGCTGATCGAACTGCTCGTCTACGGGCGAATCGTGGGTGAGGCGACGGCTGAATACTCCAAGCGGCTGAAGGCGCAACAACGTTCTGCTTCGGCGTGGGAGGAAGCTCGGAACGAGGTTGATCTCGTCCTCCTCGCAGATGGCAGTGAGAATGTCCGGTTTCTGCAGCGTTCGGTGCGAGACATCATGACGGAACATGCCGGGGTTGTGCGTGATGAGACCGGGCTGCGATCGGGCCTTGCCAAGCTCAAGGAGGTCGAGGCGCGAAGTGTGGAGGTTGGCGTGCACCCGGACTTTGCCGGCTTCCAGGGTCTCGCCCATGCTTTCGACTTGAAAGCCTCGCTGCTCTCCGCGCGTGCGACGCTCGACGCCGCGCTCGAACGACGGGAGACTCGAGGCTGTCACAATCGCGCCGACTACCCCGACGCTGATCCTTCGCTGCAGGTGAATCTCATCTGGTCCGGCCCCGGTCGGGTCGATCGCGAAGCCATCCCGCAAGTTCCAGACAGCATCGCCACGCTTATGGGCGAAGTCTCAACCATTGGAAAGCTGCTCGAGTAGGAGGATCCCGTGCGACCAAGCCCAATAGAATCTTTCGTGGAAGCCGACGATGCACTATCGGTCTTCATCCGCGAGCGACCGCGCCTGTTCGGCATCGCCTATCGCATGCTCGGGAGCGTGGTCGAGGCTGAGGACGTCGTGCAAGATGTCTGGCTGCGCTGGCAGCGCACCGACCGCAGTGTGATTCTGAACGCACCGGCGTTTCTTGCAACGGCGACGACTCGCTTGGCGATCAATGTCGCGGAATCGGCTTCGTCGCGGCGCCAGCGGTACATCGGCCCGTGGCTTCCCGAGCCCGTCGACACAAGTGCCAATCCGCATCTCGGTGCGGAGCGGGGTGAAGCGCTCGAACTCGCGGTTCTTCTGCTTCTCGAACGTCTCAATCCGACGGAACGGGCGGCGTATGTCCTTCGCGAGGCTTTCAACTATCCGTTCAAGCAGATCGCGGAGATTCTGCAAGTCGGTGAGGCCAATGCGCGACAGATCGTGGCCCGGGCTGGAAAGCATATCTCCGAAGGACGGCGCGCCTCCGTCAGCTCAGACGAACAGCGTCGTCTGCTGGTGGCATTCCTCGCTGCGGCTCAGAAAGGGAACGTTGCCGAGCTTGAGGAACTCCTGGCGGAGGATGTCGTTTCGTACTCCGACGGCAACGGCATGCGGGGAGTTGCCCGAAAGGCCGTTTCGGGCCGCGGCATTGTCGCGAAGTTCACTGCCGGTTTCCGCGATCGATTCTGGCCCGGAACCTCCCTCGCCTGGATCGAGGCCAACGGACAAGCGTGCGCACTGATCTTGCGAAATGGCGTTGTCACGGGATTTGTGACCGTCCACGCGTCGAGACCGGGCATCGACAGCATCCTGTGGATCGTGAACCAGGCGAAGCTCTCTTCGTTTTTGCACGTACCCAGTAGCGTGTGACATCAAGTCGGGAAGGGGTGAGTGGTATCGGCATCAGCCATATTCTCCCTTTTCTCGAATGAGCCAACGCAAGTTTGTTATTTGTCGTCTCATATCCGAGGCGTCATCGTCATCATTCCATGTTTACAGCGAAAGGACCGACAACAATGGCACATCGTCTCGACCACGGAAAAGCGTCTCCCGAGGGATATCGAGCCATGCTCGCGCTCGAAACGCACTGCCGCAACACTGTTGATCCAGCGTTGCTGCATCTTGTGAAACTACGAGCTTCCCAGATCAATGGCTGCGCGTATTGCATCGACATGCACTGGCGCGATGCTCGAACAGCCGGTATTCCCGAGAATTGCCTCTACGGACTGGAGGCTTGGCGAGAATGCCCGTGGTACACCGACCGTGAACGAGCGGCGCTCGGGTGGACTGAAGCGGTGACGCTCGTCGCATCATCGCGCGTGCCCGACGACGATTACGAGGCAATGCGAGCACACTTTGATGACAAATCGGTCGTCGACATCACATGGGCTGTCATCGCCATTAACGCGTGGAATCGGCTTTCGATTGCGTTTCGGTCCGAGCCCCCGACACGCGCACCTCGGTAGTTCTGCGCCCTCTCCCTTTCCCCCAAACTGGATCAGGATTCCGGGGAGAGCGCAGCGGGCAAGGCCGCGGCGGCTTGAAAGCGGATGCGGAGCGGAATTAAAGGGGGCGTGGGGTTGGTTTGAGGGTGCTGAGGGATTGGGGTCGGTGCCAGTTGCCCAGGGGGAGTGGCGCGCGCGCCGGGGAGGTGCGCGGGCACGAAGTATTTTGGGTTTCAATGAGAGCGAACTCCCGGCGGCGTCTTTCGGCGACGCCGGGCGGGTTGGGGTGGATAAATCAGTTGTCCTGCGAGAGGATGATGACGGTGTAGGGGCCGATGCCGATGTTGCCGTTGTAGTTCAGGCCGTCTTTCGCGCCCGAGTTCGCGGTGGTGTCGTAGCTGTTGGTGTTGGCGAAGTCGGAGCTATAGCCGTTCCAGTCGCTGTTGAAGCGGACCTTCCAGGTGCCGCCACGCGGGAAGCCGATGTTGTAACTGGAGTAGGTGGTGTTGGCGAAGTTGGCGACGACGACGACGTCGTCCTTGGCGCCGCCGTTCTGCCAGCGGTGGAAGGCGATGACCTTGTTGGTGTCGTTGATGTGGAAGACGTTGATGTTGTTGCCGCGGAGGCCGCGGGTGGTGTCGAACCAGTTTCGGCGGAGCCGGATCATGTCGCGGTACATGGTCTGGATGCCGGCGTAGGTGGTGAGTTTGGTCCAATCGACGGGATCGCTGTCGGCGAAGAAGCCGTCTTCGAGAACTTCCTGGCCTTCGAAGATCATGGGGATGCCGGGCGCGGTGAAGACCATGCCCGCGCCGAGTGTGGAGCGCTTCTTGCTGTACCACGAGCCGGCATTTCCGGGCCAGATTTCTTCGGGGACGCGCGAGTGGCCGTTGGCGACTTCGTCGTGGCTTTCGGTGTAGATCACGCGCTGGGTCTGGCTGCCGTTGTAGGAGTGCGTGAGGGCATCGCGGACGGTGTACATGTTGCGCGACGAATCGCTGGAGTTGATGACGGTGTCGCGGATCGGATGGACGAACTGCGCATCCCACTGGCTGTCGAAGCCCGCGCCGCCGGCGCCGGTGGTCTTGGTGATGTAGTCGTTGTTCTGCAGGTCTTCGGCGATGGAGATCTTGCCGGCGTTCTGGACGTCGATCTCGTTGTTGCAGTACTGCATCAGGCTCCAGCCGTCGGGGATGTCGGTGCCGACGCCGTTGTTGGTGTTGCGGATGTTGACGGTCGAATCCCAGCGGAGGCCGTCGATGCGGTATTCCTGGAGCCAACGGAGAACGCTGTCGCGGATGTAGCCCCGGACTTCGTTGCGGCCGTAGTCGGGACGCGTGTCGCCCCACGGCGTGCTCGACCGGTAGTCCTGATAGAAGTAGATGCCGCCTTTGCCGCCGGTGTTCCAGCCGTCGAACTGCCACATGCCCAGGTCGCTCGGGCCGTAGTGGTTGTGCACGACATCCTGGATGACGGCGATGCCGCGCTGATGGCATGCATCGACGAACGACTTGTAACCGGACATGCCGCCGTAGATTGATTCGACGGTGTCGGGATCGGACGGGTTGTAGCCCCAGGAGAAATCACCGGCGAATTCGCTGATCGGGAGGACTTCGATCGCGTTGATGCCGAGGGATTGGAGTTGGTTGAGTCGCGAGATCGCGGTGGTGAAGGTGCCGGGATTGCCGCCGGCGGTGTCGTTGAACGTGCCGACGTGCATTTCATAGACGACCATCTCGTTCCAGTTGGGCGGAACGAAGTTGGTCTTGGGCTTGCCGGTGACGGAGACATCGTCGATGGCGATGCCGTCGCTCGGGAGTGACAGATCGTCGTACTGCTGCCAGCGGACTTTGAATGTCGAGCCGGGCATGTAGCCCGCGGCCATGGCGCACTGAGAGAGGTGTACGGTGTAGGTGGAAAAGGTCGAGCCGATGGCGGGGAAGCCCATGGCCTTGGTCCAGGTCGTGCCGTTGTTGGAGATGTAGAGCCCGTCCTGCGTTTGTGTTTCGTCGCCGACGTTGCGGATCTTGTACGTCAGGAGCAGTTCGTCGTAGTTTGTGCAGTTGAGCGTGAGGGTGAGTTGGCTGGTTTCGTAGGTGCCGCTGGTCGAACTATCGAACGTGAGGCCGCGCGTGCCGGCGGCTTTGTAGGTCGTGGAAAAGGCGATGCGGTAAGGACCGGAACCGGATGTGGACCACGAGGAGCCGAGCGCGCCGGTTTCAAAGCCATCGGAGAAGATGGTGGTGGTTGCGCCGTAGTCGGACCAGGCGTATGTGATGTTGCGGATGACGGAGTTTCCGGCGCTGTTGGTAACCTCTCGGCCGCGCGGGTCTTTGCGCCAGTAGGAGTTGGCGCCGTTGGTGACGTAGAACTTGTATTCGTGGCCGGCGCCGGCGCCGGAGACATCGGCGGACCAGTTGCCGTTGCCTTCGCTAACGAGGGGGTTCGCAGTGGTGGAGAAGGAGTTGAACGTGCCGCCGACGGAAACGGCGGTGGCGTTGGGCGCCCAGACGCGGAAGGTTGCGCCTCCGGAGTAGATTGTGGCGCCCATACCCGGGCGCAGGGATTGGGCGAAGACAGTGCCGGCGCAGAGAATCGCGCCGGCTGCGAAGAGCGTGCGGACGATGGAACGTTGCATGAAATGTTTCTCCGGGCTGCCGCGGCGGGGGCGAGAAGCGGCGGCCGACTCAGTGCTGCTCGGGCGGAAGAACGAATGAGCGCCGGGTAGGGTACCGGATGGTGAAAAATTTTTCATGTCCGAAAGAGGTGACGCAAAACCACAAACTTGTGGAGTGGGGCGCGGAAGCTTCGGTTGCTCCAACGGGGCAATGGGAAATCGACTTTGGTTCTACGGGCTGCGCTTGTCCGGCGGACTCTGAACTTCGCTGCATTCGCGGCGGCACTACTTCAACCGGTCGGGCTGGACGGCGCGGAAGCGCGAGGCGGAAGTGACAGGCGCGGGGCGCCGATCGTGGGGAGTTTGTGATAGGTGGCGCGGAGGGGTGTGGGTGTGACGTCAAATGATGCGCGCGGGAGGCCGAGAACACGCAATTCTTGCCGGAAGAACGTGAATAGGGCGGGGAAAAGGGGCGTCGGGTGGTTGGGCCTTCCAATATACTTTGGTTGGAATTGAGTGCTCAAATCAGAAGGACGCGCTAAGCGAACGGCGACGTGCTTCCGGGGAATCACGATTCATGTCGAAGCCATCGTTTGCCAACAGTCTGTCGGGGCGGATCTTGCTGTTTGGGGTGATCCCGACCGTGCTGGTGATCGGCGCGATTGTGGCGTGGAGCGCTATCGAGACGTACCGCAGTCTTCGGACGGCGGAGGAGAGTGTGCTTGCCGCGGACGCGAGCGGTGCGGCGGTTGAATTGAATGGCCGGAACGAGCGGTGGAGCCTGGTTGCGGCGATTCTGGCGCAGAGTCAGCCGGCGGGGATGTTCGGGAAGCGGGTTGAATCGCTGGATTTCATCCGCCAGGTCAACGCTCTGAACGATCTGACGCTGACGACGTATCTGGTGTACGAACCGAATGGCGACGGGAACGATGCGGCATCGCTGAAGAGCAACCTGCCTCGGGAATCGATGGATGCGTCGGGACGATTCTGCCCGGTGTGGACGAGCGTGAACTGGGCGGAAACCAAAGGCAAGGGGGACAAACTTTCGCCGGCGACGGGGATGGAGACGCTGGAGTTCTACCAGGGGCCGAAGAGCGAATTCGGGAAGACGGGGCATGCGGAAGCGTTCATTACGGAGCCGCGCTCGGTGGGCGGCGCGATGGTGATATCGCACGTGTTTCCGATTGTGGTGGACGGGAAGTTTCAGGGGATCGCGGGAGTTGATCGGGACCTGCGGAAGCTGGAAGAGCTTGCGAACGGGATCAAGACGCGATCGGGCGCGGATGTGCTGCTCATCAGCCCTGGCGGGCGATTTGTCGCTTCGACGGTGGGCACGCACGCGGGCGCGGAATCGCTGGAGATGAAACCGATCTCGGAGACACCGTTCGCGGCGATGGGAGCGCGGTGGATGTCGGTCGGGGCGGGCGGCTCGGTGGATGTGATCGAAGCGGTGGACCCGATGTTGAATGAGCCGTGTTTTTACGGTGTTGAGAGGACGACGACGGGCGGGTGGACGGTGGTGATCCGGATGACGGCGGCGGAGGTGATGGCTCCGGCGAGGGCTGCGCTGATCCGGAATGTGGTGATCGGGGGGGTCGGCACGGTGTTGGTGGCCGGGCTGCTGCTGCTGGTGACGGGCGGAGTGGTGCGGCGAGTGGGCCGGGCGGCGACTGCCGCGGACCGGATCGCGCGGGGCGATCTGACGCAGGAAATCGAAGACGCGACGAGCCGGGACGAGACGGGGCAGTTGATGCGCTCGATGCGGACGATGGACGGGAGTTTGAACTCGCTAGTGGGGAATGTGAAGCAGGCGGGGATTCGATTGAATTCGACGGCGACGGAGATCGCGGCGACGAGCAAGCAGCAGGAGGCGAGTTCGGCGACGTTCGGCGCGGCGTCGAACCAGATCGCGGCGGCGGTGAAGGAGATTTCGGCGACGGGGCAGGACCTTGTGAAGACGATGGAGTCGGTGAGCAGGATGGCGGCGGAATCGGCCGGGCTGGCGACGACGGGGCGGGCGGGATTGCAGAGCATGGAAGGGGTGATGAGGGACCTGGATGGGGCGACGGCGTCGATCGCGGAGAAGTTGAACGCGATTAACGAGCGATCGCAGAAGATCACGACGGTGATCACGACGATCACGAAGGTGGCGGACCAGACGAATATTTTGTCAATTAATGCGGCGATCGAGGCGGAGAAGGCGGGGGAATATGGATCGGGGTTCCTGGTGATCGCGAGAGAGATCAGGAGGCTCGCGGATCAGACGGCATCGGCGACGCTGGACATCGAGCAGATGGTGCGGCAGATGCAGGGGGCGGTGTCGGCGGGCGTGATGGAGATGGATCGGTTCAGCGATCAGGTGAGGCGCGGGGTGCGGGATGTGGTGTCGGCGGGATCGCAGATGACGGAGATCATCGATCGGGTCAACAAGAGCACGGACAGCTTCAAGCAGGTGAACGAATCGATGCAGGCGCAGTCGGAGGGTGCGCAGCAGATCAGCGACGCGATGGGATCGCTTGTGGGGAACGCCAATCAGACCGTGCAATCGGCGCGAGAGTTCGGGCGTGCGGCGGCGGATCTGCAATCGGCGATCGGGCTGCTGCGAGATGCGGTTTCGAAGTTCAGGCTGCGGGAGTAGCGATGAGTTCGCTCGCGATCATCTGGCGGGCCGGCGGGCTGCTGTTTTCGACTGCGGTCGGCGCGGTGGTCGAGGTGCTGCCGCCGGTGAGCGTGAACGTGGCGCCCGCGGTGCCGGACTGGGTGCGGGGGCTGTTTGTGTACCGGGGCGCGCTGATTCCATTGGTGGATGTGGCGCGATTGCTCGGTCGGGAGAGCGGCGCGGACAAGATGTCGAACCGGGTGCTGGTGGTGCGATCGACGCTGGAGGGCGCGGCGCGGGAAACGGGGCTGGTGGGGATTTGGGTGGAGAGCGTGCTGGAGCTCGATCGGCCGGAGTTTGGCGCGGCGGGGGCGCACCCGGGATTTTCGAACGAGGCATCGAGGTTTTTGGGTCCCGTCGCCCAGACTCGGTTCGGCACGGTGCAGGACGTGCGGCCGGCTGACTTGTTTACGCCGGAGCAGGCGGAACTGCTGTGGGCGCGGGTGAAGGCGGGTGCAGCGTGACGTATGTGCTGGTGCAACGCTGGCTGAGCGATCGGATGTGGCTGGACGCATCGCTGCTGACGGGCGCGGGGTTTGAGATGCTGATTGCGGAGCGACTGGCGGCGCACGGGTGCGGGAGCGAGAGTGAGTATGTCGGGGTGCTGGAGCGATCGGAAGAAGAGGCCGAGCATTTGGCGGGGTCGATCGCCGTGCCGGAGACTTGGTTCTTTCGGTATCCGCTTTCGTTTGAGCTTTTGGCGGAATATGCGGGGCGGCGTTTGCGCGAGGGGGCGAATGAGCTTCGGATGGTGAGCGTCGGGTGCGCGAGCGGGGAAGAGCCTTACGGGATGGCGATGGCGGCGCTGCACGCGGGGTGGGAGGCGGAGCGGGTGACGATCGATGCGATTGACCGGAGCGAAACGGCGCTGCGGCGCGGGAGAGATGCGAGGTACGGGGCGTTTTCGATCCGGCATGAGGTGCCCGACTGGTCGATCGAGTTTTTGCGGCATGAGGGGGGCACGATTTCGGTGGATGCGAGGATTCGTTCGATGGTGCGGTTTCGGAGGGCGGATGTTCTGGATCGGTCGGTGCTGGCGAGCGGCGGGCTGTACGACGTCGTACTTTGCCGCAATTTGCTGATATATCTGGGAGCGGACGCGCGGGCGCGGTTGCTGGCGGCGATTCGGGACTCGCTGGTGGAGGGCGGGATGCTGTTTGTCGGGCACGCTGAGCAGATGCTGGCGGTGGAGCCGAGGATGAAGAGGATTGATTCGGCGCACGCGTTCGCGTTGGAGCGCGTGGCCGAGCCGGTGGTGCAGAGCGCGCCGAGCCGCGCAGAACCAGTGCGGACTTCGCCAGTGCAAATGCGGGCGAAGGGATTTGAGGGTGTGTCGATGGGATTGATCGGACGGCGGCCTGCGGCGGTTGCCCCGTCAATGGAACGCGCGACGGAATCGACGCTTGAGAGCGCTCGCGATCTTGCGGATGCGGGACGGATCCGCGAGAGCGAGACGATGATCCGGTCGATTATCGCGCGGAAGGGACCGACGGCGGCGGCGCTCGAATTGCTGGGAACTCTCCGGCAGGCGTTGGCCGATCCGGAGGGAGCGAGGGTGCTGTTCGAGCAGGCGCTGTATCTGGAGCCGACGCGAACGACTTCGCTGCTGCAGCTTGCGCTCATCCACGAAAAAAATGGGGAGAGCGCAAAGGCGGAGCGCTTGTGGGAGCGGGTGCGGCGTGCCCAGCCGGCGACGGGGAATGATCGGGGTGCAACATGATTCCTTCCGGACACACCCCTGAGCAGTCCATCGAGCGGTCGGACGCGGGATTGACCGATTCGCTGCTGAAGTTGTTGGATCGTCCGGTCGCGGCGGACGATCTGAGCCGCGCCGCGGCCGACGCGGCGCTTCCGGCCGATGCGGGCGAGCGCGGGCGGGTCGGCATCGTGATGTTCGCCCTCGAGAATGAGACCTTGGCGCTGCCGGCGAGTGTGGTGCGGAGAGTGACGACGTTCGCGCCGCCGGTGCGGATCCCCCACCGTTCTTCCGGCGTTCTGAGGGGCGTGTGCAACGTGCGCGGAGAATTGGTTCTGTGCGCGGATCTTCGCCGCCTGCTTGGATTGCCGGCGCGAGAGACAGAAGCCGGCGATTCGCTTCGCACGATGGTCATCGGACCGGCGCATGCGAGCTGGGCGTTCGAAGTGGATGCGCTGCACGGGATCGGGCGGATCAACCGGGCGGCGCTGGCGACGCCTCCGCTGACGGTGGAGCATTCGCTGGGCGCGTATGTCTCGGGACTTGCGGAACTGGATGGCCGGAAGGTGACTGTGCTCGACGGCGAACGAATCCTGGACGGATTCAGGGCGGGGCTCGCATGAGTGACGACGGAGGTTTTGCCGGCGTCTCGCTGCTGGAGCTGTTCAAGCTGGAAGCCGAGTCGCACTGCGCGGCGCTGACGGAGGGATTGCTCGCGCTGGAGAAATCACCGGGAGATACTTCGGCGGTGGAGCCGCTGATGCGGGCGGCGCACTCGGTGAAGGGGGCGGCGAGGATTGTCGGGCTGGATGTCGTTGTCACACTGGCGCATGTGATGGAAGAGTGCTTTCTTGCTGCGAAGAGCGGCAAGGAGGCGTTGAGCGCGGGCAGGGTTGATCAGTTGCTGCGTGCGGTGGACGTGCTGGCGGAGCTTCGATCGATCTCGGAATCGGAACTCGCGGCGTGGACGGCCTCGCAGGCGGGCCGGATCGATTCGCTGGTTGCGGAGCTCAAGTCGGCCGTACCACAAGGCGGGGAGCCGGTTGGATCGCCGGCGGCGCCTCCGACAATGTCCAATCCCACCCCGGTCGCGGGCGCCGCTGCTTTGCCGCCGGGGGAGACTGCGCAGAAACCTCGCGTCCCTGCGATGGCGGAGGTTTCTTCGCCGGTTGCCGCGGTGCCAGGTGCGGCCGTTTCGGCTCCGACTTCTCCAATTTCGAATACGGAAGCGTCATCGGGGGGCGTAAGCGTGCGGGTTGCGTCGGATGTGTTGAACAGGATGCTTTCTCTCGCCGGGGAATCGACGGTGGAAGCATCACGGATGCAGACGCTGCGCGCGCTGGCGGAGAACCTGCGAGCGCGTGAACGCGCGGTGGCGAACGGGCTTGATTCGCTGCGGGAGCGCGTGCACGAATCGAGGCGAAAGGCGGCGGGCGATCCGCTGATGCGGGAGCGGAGCGAAGAGCAGATTGATGCTTGGCTCACGACGCTGGGGGCCGAGACGGGCAATCTGCGGGGTGCTGTCGTGGAGCATTCGACGCGATTCGACGAGTCGATGCGACGCGTGGAAGAGCTTTCGGGAGCGTTGTACACCGAGGTGCTGCGCAGCCGCATGAGGCCGTTTTCGGAAGGGGCGTCTGGTTTTCCGCGGATGGTGCGTGACATCGCGAGGCAGTTGAACAAGTCGGTCGAGTTCCAGATGATCGGCGGCGGCGTCGAGGTTGACCGGGATATTCTGCAGAAGCTCGAATCGCCCCTGACGCACATGATCCGCAACAGCCTGGATCACGGCGTCGAGCCAGAAGCGGAACGCCTTGCGAAGGGCAAGCCGGCGAAGGCGACCATCAAGCTCATCGCGCGGCACCAGAGCGGGATGCTCGTTGTTGAGGTGCAGGACGATGGAGCGGGAATCGATCCGGAAGCGATCCGGCGGAAGGTTGTCGACAAGAAGATGGTGGACGAGGCGACTGCGGCGCGATTAACGAGGCAGGAACTGATGGAATTCCCGTTCCTGCCGGGCTTCTCGACGAAGCAGGCGGTAACTGAGATCTCCGGGCGGGGCGTGGGGCTGGACGTCGTGATGTCGATGGTGCAGGGTGTGTCGGGGACGATCACGCTGGAATCGGAGCCGGGCAAGGGAACGCGGTTTGTGATGAGGCTGCCGGTGACACGCTCGGTGCTGCGAGCGGCGCTTGTTCGCATCGGGGGGCAGTTGTTTGCGGTGCCCCTAGCAAGGCTTCATCGGGTGGCGCTGGTCGCGCGCGAAGAAGTCTCGCCGGTGCAGGGGCGGCAGCAGTTCACGCTCGACGACCAATCGGTGGGATTGGTGCGTGCGAGCGACATGATGGGAGGCACCGATCCCCCCACCGACCGGCCGTCGCTTTGCGTGCTCGTGATCGGGGGGCGCAACGACGAGTTGTGCGGCCTGATCGTGGACGAGGTCTGCGGCGAGGAAGATCTTGTGATTCGCCCGCTTGATGCACGGCTGGGAACGGTGGCGCACATCTCGGCGGCCGCGATCCGGGCGGATGGCGTGCCGGTTTTCGTCGTTGATGTTGATGATCTGCTGCGATCGGTGAAACAATCGCTGCAGGAGGGCAAGCCGCTGGGAATTGCGGCGAAATATGCCGAAGCGCAGAACGCGTCGAAGCGACGGATTCTGGTCGTGGACGATTCGATCACCGTGCGCGAGGTGGAGAGGCAGTTGCTGCAAAGACGGGGGTATCACGTCGAGATCGCGGTAGATGGGAAAGAGGGTTTGAACGCGCTCAAGGCGGGCAAATTCGATCTGCTGGTGACAGATGTGGACATGCCACGGATGACGGGAATCGAGTTGATCCGGGCGCTGCGAAAAGAGCCGCGATTCGCGGAGTTGCCGGTGATCATCGTGTCGTACAAGGATCGACAGGAGGATCGGCTGGCGGGGCTCGACGCGGGCGCGAACGCGTATCTGACCAAGAGCAGTTTCCACGACGATTCGCTGATCCGTATGGTGGAAGACCTGATTGGAGCGCCCGTCTGATGCGGATCGCGATCGTGAACGATCTCAAACTGGCGGTCGAGGCGCTGCGCCGGTCGATTGCGACCATTCCCGGCGCGACGATTGCGTGGATCGCTGAAGACGGCGCTCAGGCCGTGGAGAAATGCGCTCGGGATCTTCCCGACATCGTGCTGATGGACATGATCATGCCGGTGATGGACGGGGTCGAGGCGACACGACGGATCATGAAAGCGACGCCGTGCCCGATTCTGGTCGTCACTGCGACGGTGGAGGGAAACTCCGGCAAGGTCTTTGAAGCACTTGGAGCGGGCGCACTGGATGCGGTGGCAACACCCGGACTGGCGGCAGGAGGCGGGGTCGAGCGAGCGGAAGCGCTCGCAAAAAAGGTACAGGCGATTTGGATGATCGCCGGGGCGGGCGGAACGCCGGGACTCAAGCCGTTTGCGTTCGATGCGAACCGCAGTCACGCTCCGACACCTCCGATCGTGGCGATCGGGTCATCGACGGGGGGCCCGCTGGCACTCGCGCAGGTATTGAAGGCGATCCCGAGCCCGGCGCCCTGGCCGATTGTGATCGTCCAGCATGTGGACATTCAATTTGCCGCGGGTCTGGCTTCGTGGCTGGGCGGCGAAACCGGGCACGCGGTTGCGACGGTGGCGTCCGGCGAGATTCCGGTTGCGGGTTGCGTGAAGATCGCGGCGACCACGGATCATCTCTTGCTGGATTCGGGAGGCCGGCTGGTGTATTCGCCGCTGCCGCGGGAAGCGGTGTTTCGGCCCTCGGTTGATGTGTTCTTTGAATCGCTGGCGGCGCGATCGGCGGCACGAGGTGTGGCGGTTGTGCTCACCGGCATGGGGCGAGACGGCGCGGAGGGAATGGGGCGTTTGCGGCGCGAGGGATGGCACACGATTGCGCAAGATCGAGCGACAAGCGTGGTGTGGGGCATGCCGGGCGCTTGTGTGCAGGCGGATGCCGCGATCGAAGTGCTCGGAGCGGATTCGATTGGAGTCGCGATCGTACAGGCGATGGCGAACAGATCCGGTGAGAGCGGCAGGCAGAGTTGGAAAACCCATGAGTGAACAAGCAACTGCAACACCGACGACCGACGCGCATGAGCAAGCCGTTGTTTTGCTGGTGGACGATCAATTGATCATCGGCGAGGCGGTTCGGCGGATTCTCGCCACGCAGCTCGGGATGAAATTTCATTTCTGCCAGAAGGCGGACGAGGCAATCGCGGCGGCGGCACGAATCGGGCCTTCGGTGATCCTGCAGGACCTGGTGATGCCGGGCGCGGATGGCCTGGAGCTTGTGACTCGGTATCGTGCGCAGGATGCGACAGCGGACATACCGATCATCGTGCTGAGTTCAAAGGAAGAAGGCGAGACCAAGGCCAAGGCGTTCGCGAATGGGGCGAACGACTATGTTGTCAAACTCCCCGATGCGGCGGAACTGCTCGCCCGTATCCGCTATCACTCGCGTGCGTACCACGCGCAGAAGCAAGCGAAGGCGCTGGCGGAATCAGAGCGGCTTCGCGTGATCGCGGAACGCCGCGCAGAGTCGGTGAATGCACGAAATACGCTGATTTTCGCGCTGGCAAAGCTGGCGGAGAGCCGCGACACCGACACCGGGCAGCACTTGGAGCGCATTGCGGCATATAGCCGCGTGCTGGCGGAGCAGTTGCGGGTGACGCTGCCGGAATTGACCGACGAATGGATTCTGAACTTGCAGTTAGCATCGTCGCTGCACGACATCGGCAAGGTGGGCATTCCGGACGGGGTGCTCTTGAAACCGGGAAAACTCACGGCCGAAGAACGGGCGGTCATCGAACGGCATCCGACCATCGGCGCCGATGCGTTGAGCGCGATTCTGGCGCGCCAACCCGACGACGAGCTGCTGCGGATGGCGAAGAACATCGCGGCCAGCCATCACGAGCGGTGGGATGGGGCGGGGTACCCAGAGCGGCTCAGCTCCGACAAGATCCCGCTTGAAGCGCGCATTGTGAGCGTGGCGGACGTTTACGATGCGCTGACCTCCAAGCGTGTGTACAAACCCGCGCTTCCTCACGGCGAAGCGATCAAGATCATCACGTCGGGGCGGGGTTCGCAATTCGACCCGGTCGTAGTCGATGCGCTGCTCCGGTGTGAAATCGTGTTCCAGCTCGCGGGGAGTCAGTTCCACGATGAGGAAGCGGCGCAGCAGCCTGTTCCTGGCAACAAGGAGCCTTCGTGAATCAACCATCGGATCCGTGCGTTGTGCTTCTTGTGGATGATCAATTGATCATCGGCGAAGCGGTGCGCCGCATCCTTGCAGCGCAACAGGGGATCGTGTTCCATTTTTGCCAGAAGGGGCAGGAAGCGGTGGCGACGGCGGCGAAACTGCAGCCGACGGTGATTCTGCAGGATCTGGTGATGCCCGATGCCGACGGATTGGATCTGGTCCGTGCCTATCGCCAGCAGGAAGCGACGGGCCTGACACCGCTGATCGTGCTGAGTTCGAAGGAAGAGGGCTCGACGAAGGCCGAAGCGTTTGCGAGGGGCGCGAACGACTACATTGTGAAACTGCCCGACCCGGTGGAGCTGGTCGCCCGCATCCGGTATCACTCGCGGGGGTATCTCTCGCTGCTGCAACGAAATCAGGCGTTCGAGGCGCTACGGATCAGCCAGGAGGCGCTCGCGCACGAGCTGCACAAGGCGGCGGACTATGTGCGATCGCTGCTGCCGGCTCCGATCAAGGACCCATTGCAGATCGACTGGCGCTTTGTGCCGTCGGCTTCGCTGGGCGGAGACTGCTTCGATTACTTCGCAATCGATGAAGATCACGTGGCGATGTATCTGCTCGATGTGTGCGGGCACGGCGTCGGACCCGCACTTCTCGGGGTTTCGGCGATGAACTCGGTGCGGACGAGCAATATCGGGGGCGCGGATCTGCGCGAACCGGCGAGTGTGCTCAAGAGATTGAACGCCACATTTCCGATGGGAGCGCACGGCGGCATGTTCTTTACGATCTGGTATGGCGTGTTTCGGCGGAGCACGCGAACGCTGAAGTACTCGGGCGGAGGGCATCCACCAGCGATGCTGATCGAGCGCGGGGCCAGCGGAAACGTGATCCGCGAACTTGAGTCTCCGGGGCCGCCGGTCGGAGTGGTGCCGGATCTGGATTTCGAATCACTTGTTACGGAGGTTCCGGAGAAATCGTCGTTGTTCTTGTACAGCGACGGCGCGTTCGAGGTTTTCCCCGAGCCGGGCAAGGTGTGGGGAGTGCACGGGATTCAGGAGTTCATGAAGGCACAGGACGTGAGGAGCGCAGCATGCCTTGACTCGCTGTATGCACGGGTACGAGAGTTCACGGGATCGGACGTGCTGGCCGACGATTTTTCGGCGGTGCTGGTGCAAACGGGCTGATGAAACGTTGCAAAGTCGGGCGGGGGTCGATTGCCCTTTGTACCCGAGTTACCTACGGTTGCCGCTCA
>JAHBXG010000050.1 GCA_019636565.1 Phycisphaeraceae bacterium | reverse complement strand
CTCGACGCCGAACTCTCGCGCCTCGCCCTGCTCGGCATCCCCGCCGAGCCGATCCGCACCGACGAATTCACCGGCCGCCGCTTCACCTTTGTGAAAGACCCGGACGATCTGCCGATCGAGTTCTACGAGGCGTGAAGCGTCGGTCCTGACGCCCGCAACTCTTCCGCCCAGTTCCATTTCAAAGCCCGCGCGTTTGGTATCAATAATCCAGCGCACCCATGAAGCCCTCACAACGCCAAGCCGCCATCTCATTCGGCTACAAACTCATCGCCGTCCTCGTCGCCGCGGCACTCACCATCGCCGTCAAGCGTGGCTGGCTCCCCACCCCCACCCTCACCCCCACCACATCTTCTCCTACCGCTCCCAGTTCGACAGACTCATCCACAGCCGCGCCATCTTCCTCCGCCCCACCCTCGCAACCACAAACCACCCCTTACTCGCGCACCGTCCGCGACCTCTACAACGCGAAGCGATCGGACGCTTGGGTCGAAACCACCGGCCGCGTTGAGAAACTCCTGCAAGACGACACAGCCACAAGCGACAATTCGGACAAGCACCAGAAGTTTTTGCTGTTGGTCCCCGGTGACGTCACAGTTCTGGTGGCGCACAACATCTCGACTTCGCAGCGCGTACCGGTCAAACCCGGCGACACAATCTCGCTCCGGGGTGAGTACGAGTACTCTGATAAGGGCGGAACGATCCATTTCACGCACAAGCCCAAGTACAACGCACGGAGTGCGCAGGGCGGGTGGATCGAATTCAAGGGTGTACGCTACGAATAGTTTCACCCTTTGGCCCTTTGGCCCTTTGGCCCTTTGGCCCTTTGGCCCTTTGGCCCTTCAGGATTCTCCCATGTCGTCACCAACTTTCTCCGGCTCGGTCCCCAAGACCTATCACGACTTTCTCGGGCCGCTCATTTTCGACGCGTACGCGCGCGATATGAGCGCACGGATCACGCCGCTGCTCAAATCAAACAGCAGAGCCCGAATTCTCGAACTCGCCTGCGGCACGGGCATTGTCACCGACTCAATCGCACAATCTCTCCCGTCTGGCGCATCGCTCATCGCAACGGACATCAGCGAGCCGATGCTCGGGCAGGCGCGGGCAACGTTTCGCGGCGCCCCGGGCGTCACGTTCCAGACCGCGGACGCGTGTGCGTTGCCGTTCAAGGACCACGCCTTTGACATTCTTGCCTGCCAGTACGGTGTCATGTTTTTCCCCGACAAGGTCAAGGCGATGCAGGAAGCGCGTCGCGTCCTCGCACCCGGCGGCACGTACATCTTCAACATCTGGGATTCACTCGAGCACAACCCCATGCCCCGCACCGTCCACGAAACGCTCGCGTCACTCATCCCGGCCAATCCGATCCCATTCCTCGCAAAGTTGCCCTTCGGCTACTCCGACCGGGCCGAGATCGAGCGCGTCACCCGCGCGGGCGGATTCGCAAACTGCAATTTCGAAACCGTCGAGTTCCCTTGTTCCGCGCCCACGGCTTCCGAAGCGGCCCGCGCCTGGGTCGAAGGAACACCCATCTTCGCTGCGCTCATCGAACGCGGCATCGCCGATCCATCGCCTATTCGCGCCGCTGTCGAGAAGGCCTTGACGGCCAGTTTCGGCGACAAGCCCAGTCGCAGCACGATGCGGGCGATCGTCGTCACCGCTTCCTAAGCAACTGCTTTGCCGCTCGGACGGAAGGGGTCTGCAAAGGAAGTGCGTTCTGCGTTCGGTACGAACCGCCACGAAAACCCGCCCGATTGGCACCCCCTCTCCGCGCGGCGGGCCACGGTTTCACATTCTTCACGCGCCGTGGCAAGCTGTTTCGCGGCATGAAAAAGGTCACCTCTCGTCGTCGCCGCATCCGCGCCGCAGTCGCTTGGGCTTGCCTCGCTCTTTGCATTCTCATAGCCGCTTCCTGGCTTGCCAGCGCACGTTGGACCATGTTCTACCTGACCCAGTTTGGAGACACAATCAGTCTTCGATCCGGCACCTTTTCCTGTCTCTGGACGTCACAGCAGCTGCGTCAGCGCCACGTTTCGCAATTTAAGGTTCCGCTTGATACCAAATGGGAATGGCATCGGTCCCTCAGGGCGACGCCAATGGAATGGTGGACAACGATTTATTCCGCCAGTCCCAGCGGCAGACGCATGATCAACCTGCCGCTCTGGATTCCACTCCTCGGGTTCGCTGGACTCGGCATGCTTATTTTGCGGACTCTCGCTCGCGAGCCGAATCCCGGCTGCTGCTCACGGTGCGGCTACGACCTGCAAGGAATCGGCTCCAAGAAGCGTTGCCCGGAATGCGGGGACTCGCTCACAAAGCTGATTTTGGGCTTTGCTCTCGCACGCGTATGTCGTCAACAACAAACGCACGGTAAGCATCTTCAAACTTTAAGATCGGCCTAGTGCCCCCGTCACCAGCCCCCACACAACCACATATGCGTTGCTGAACGGTTCGCCCCGAAAGAAGCTCGGCGCCACACCGGGCGTGCCGATGAATGGCCGCAGCATCCAGCCCATCTGGATGCCCACGAACACGTACGACACCAGCCAAAACGCCAGCATGAATGCATGTCGACTCGATCGCGTCAGCAGGGGCCGATATCGGCGCCACAGAATACTCTGAGCCGCGAGGGTCGCGATGCAGAACATCCCCCCGTTCGTCAGTAGCGCTGCTCGGTGGCTGGCGCCGTTGGCGTAAATGAACGCCGTCATGGGTGCGAGCGAGGCGAGAACCGCGGCGAAGGCCGCTTGCGAACTCACAATCGCTCGAAGCGCTGCGCGCAGATCGTTCCGCAGGCCGAGCACCGTGCTCAAAGCGAAGTATCCCGGCAGACACATGATGGATGTTGCGAAAATCATCAGCGGCATTTTCAATGCCGAATACACCGGATACAGGAGGCGTTCCGCGCTCGGATCGAGCCCTCCCATCGCCAGCCCGTACACCGGACTCAATATCGCGATACACAAAATGGAGTGTCGGATCGCCGGAGAATCCCCCGGCCGCCGCAGATCAGCGAGCAGGAGCGAAGGGCTTGTCGCAAGCGAAGCGAATACCGATTGGTGCTGCACGTTAACGACCCACGCTCTGGAGCTTTGCCTGTCCCGCAGTGGCGTTCCATACGCTCTCCACGAAACTTCCGCTCCGCGGGCGCAGGAAGGTCAATTCCTGTCCCGGATGCCCAATGAACGGCCGCAGGAGCCACCCCATCTGCGACCCGACCAGGGCGTACGTGATGATCCAGATGAAGAACATCCCCGTCACCGAACGGCGTGATGCGGCTTCACCGTGTGCCGCATCGAGCTCTGTCTGCTCCGATTCTTGAAGTTTCATCAGTGTCCGAAGCAGAAACGCAATGCTGACCATCCCTGCCAATCCGAGCAAAGCAACGTTCAGCAGCACAATAAAGGTGTAACTGGATGTGCTGACGGTGAAGAAGGCGAGGATCGGCCCGAGCGACGCCGCGAGCGCGAGATTGACGACGATCGTCGCCACCAGCAGTCGCAGCGTCGCCCGGAATCCCAGCCCGCAACCCATCAACGCATTGAACACATACAAACTTGGGAAGGTCACAAACAGCGTGAGCAGAAAGAGCGCCGGCAATTTCACCATCACATACAGCAAATGCCACCATGCGTTCGCCGCGCCCCCGGCGATCGCGTACCACGCGATAAATGATCCGTAGGTTGCACCGAGTAACAGCGCCCACGGACCAAACAGACGCACCGGCGTCATGCCCATGCGAACCTGCTTCGCGTCCGTTAGCTTTCCCCGCAGAAGTTCATCGAGCGCAACGATCGCGCCCGCCCGGAATGGAACGTTTGTCATGAGCCTTCCCTATCTGGTGCCAAATGAACTGCCCGCGCGTTCTCTCGTGCTCTTTCAAGCCCCGCGATCTGTTGCCGACCTCGATCGTCCACCTGCCGATCTTCACGCTGGCAGGGTGATCAGGCTTATGCAACATCCCGCAATTCGGTTCGCGCCTTTGTCCGTATTTTTTCGGCCGTCTTGCATTTCACGCCTTCCGCCCCCACCGCAGCTTCGCCGAACTCGCCCGGGGATTCTCTCTTTTCTCGGCTTCATCTGCAACGATCGGATCGCGTCCATCCGCCGCGTACACGCCCGCGCGAAAGAGGTCCCGAAAGCTGTGCTTCACCGGCCGGTCCTCGCCGCTGTGAAACGTGATGATCGCCGCCATTCCGCCCGGCCTCAGAACCCGCGGCAGCGCCTCCAGCAGCCCCTCCAGATTCGACAACTCATGGTTCACCATGATGCGCAGCGCCTGAAAAGTCCGTGCCGCCGGATGCAGCTTTGCGCCCATCCCCCGTTCGATCGTGAAGTCCCGCGCCTCGCACACGATCGCCATCAATTGCTCCGTCGTCGTGATCGGCTCTTTCGCGCGCCGCTTCACCACGAGCTTCGCGATCTTTTTCGCGTCTTCTTCGTCGCCGAGTTCCCAAAGCGCATCCGCCAGATCCTGTTCGCTCATTCGATTGATGATTTCTGATGCCGGCTCGCCCCGCGTCGGATCCATCCGCATGTCGAGCGGCCCCGGCTTCCGATACGAGAACCCGCGCTCCGGCGTATCGATCTGCGTGCTCGCCACCCCGATGTCCGCCAGCACGCCATCCACGGAACCCGGTGCAACACCCAACTCCGCCAGAATCTTCTCGATGTTCGCGAAGTTGTCGTGCACGATGTCGAACCGCACCGACCCCTCACGTCCCTTCACCTTCTGAAGCTGTACTCGCGCCTCAATGATGTTCGCCGGGTCGAGATCAATCGAGATCAGCCGCCCATCCGGCTTGATCCGCTCCAGAATCGCCGCGGAATGCCCGCCAAGCCCGAGCGTGCAATCCACAACTGTCTGCCCCGGCTCGGGGTCCAGCACCTGGAGCACCTGCTTCAGCAGCACGGGGATGTGAAGATCACGTTTCATCGAGCGTTGAGACCACGATCGTACCGACATCGGATCTGTTCGTCGGCATTCGTCCTGCCATGTTCTCCACTACGGTTATGATGATCGACTATCGGACAGCGCGGCCGCCTCTCGCCGACGCATTGAAGTGGAACGTCGTGTGTCTCGAGCAAGGGCCGGACTTCATCGGAGACCTGCATGCGTTTTTTCTCCGGCATCCGAGCCGGTGGCCGACAGATCGGGCGACTGACGAGGAGCAGAGGGGACGAAAGCCTCCCGTCCGTCCGCCCTTCTCCGATTGTTCTGATCAGCGCCGCCGGATCTGGAAACTACGGAGACGACCTGCTGCTCAGGTACTGGTTGGCCAGGTATCCGACGGATGCGGTGACCGTGGTTGTGATCCCGGGGCACGAATCGATCCCGCTCGGCGAGGCCCGCACCCTGCTGATTACCGACGCGATCCAGGAGCCCGTCAGGTTCGGCGCGCGACTGGTCGCCGAAGGAGCCCAGCTTGTACATCTCACCGGGGGCGGCTATTGCAACGATCTCTTCAACAGCGCACGTCCAATGGCCAGGCTGCTCCGCTTCCTCGCACGTTCGACCCGCGTGATCGCCACGGGCGTTTCGTTCCATCCGACGGGCGAAAAGTCGTTACGAGCGCTCCAGAGTGTGCCGTTTGATCTGCTGGCCGTGCGAGATCTGTACTCGCTCCGGGCAGCGGGTCCAAGATGCCTCTCGACCTTGCTGGCCGGGGATGATGCTGGACTTATCCCACCAAATCAATTCCTCGCCGCCTCGACCGATGGAGAACGACGTCTCGTGGTGTGTTGGCAGGATCAGTTCGCGGGGCCGACCGTCCCCCAGGAAGCCGCAAGGGTGATAACGCACCTCGCCGCGCAGCTCAATCCCGATCGCACCATTGTGCTCGACCTGTGCCCCGGCGACGGCGCGATCACCGAATTCCTATCTCCGCTCCGCCCCATTGTCGTCACGCGTCAGGACGCCCTGCAGAACGGGCTGCCCCTCCGGCCGAGCGACACCGTGATCACCACGCGGTTCCACCCGCGCTTGCTGGCCGAGCGAGCCGGCGCACGGACCCTCGGTGTCGCGCTCAACGACTACTACGCCAACAAGCACGAACTGGATGGCCCGGCGATCACGTTTCAGGGGCCAGCGGTCCGACTACCCGAGTTCCTCAGCGCCGGCGCCGACAAGCTTCTGCTCTCACCGACCGCCCCGATTCCGCTCGCAATCGACGCCGCGCAGGCACGCAGAAATCTGGAATCAGCGCTCGATCGCGTCTATTCGCGAACCGATTTTCCGCGCCGGGTTCGAGCCTGGTTCGCATCGGCCTCCAATTCGTCGGGCGGGCGAATCTGACATCATGAATTCGAAGTTGTGCGGGCAGATACCGAAGAGCTAGGATGAATGAGGCCTAGGGGTCCGAGCCTCCCGGAAGCTCACCCTGCGACAATCGGAGCGCTCTGATGGCAGTCAAACAGTCGTTGCTTCGCTTCATCCGCCGCGTCGTCGGCACGCAGCAGATACTTGAAATCCTCCAGAGCAACGGCCACACAGCCCCCGCGTCCGCTGCGGATCCACCGAGCATCGTTCCGCTGTCGCGTCGCCTCATGAACGCGCCCGAGAACGAGATGGTGCCGTGCCGCCTGAACCGCATGGAGCTCAAGCTGCCCGCCGGGCTCTTGAGGATGTACCGCAAGTGCCTGGTTTCCGAAACCGATGGCTCGCTCCAATACATGGTCGAGTCCGCTCAGAGCGATTGGCTTTGCGAACGTCTGCGGCCGGGCGACTTTGCGCTCGACATTGGAGCGTCCGGAGGGGTCATCGCCGCCGCGATGGCGTACAGGGTCGGCCCGCAGGGAAAAGTCCTTGCGTTCGAGCCGGCACGCCGGGCTCTGCAGTTCCTCCGTGCGAGCATTGCCGCGAATCAGCTCCCGCAGCTCGTCGCGGTCGATGCCGTAGTAACGGACCAGGTCGGTTCAATCCCGTTTTCCGAGTATTCCTACGACGATAGCGACCCGTGTGTCTTCCGCCCCGAGACCTCCGCCATCACCTCAGCGATGGTGGATCACTCCAAGGCAAACACATACCAGGTCCGAGCCACAACTCTGGACGAAGAACTCCGAGCTCGCAATCGGCCTGTACGCGGCGCGAAGATCGACGTCGAGGGATTCGAAGTTCATGTGCTCCGGGGCGCACGCTCGGTCATCGAGACGGACCGCCCCTATCTCTGCATCGACATCCACGCCTCACCCGACCGATCCGGCGTAACCACCGAGTCGGAAGTCCGCGCGTTTCTGGCTCCGCTTGGGTACACCTGCCACATGATCAACCACGCTATGTCGTGCGAGCCGAAGTAGCGCAGATGGCTCGACGGCCTTTTCTGCTTCAAGAATCGATTGCCGCGCCGCATTGCCGATGACTTCGGGCCACCTCTCACGTTTTCTTGTGCAGAGGAGATGGCGCCAATGGCAATCGCATCACCAAATCTCACGACTGCAATTGCCCGATCTCTCTCGGCGAGCTCGGCAGTTTCACATCGCGCAGAACTTCACCTCTAGCCATCTCCCGAACGTTTTCGGTTCGGGAAGAAGTGCCGTGCTCACGCTCCCCGAGCTTCGAGCCGGCCCACTTGAGCACCGGCCGCTCGACCACGCGGTAAATCAGCTCAACCACCGGAACCCCCAGAACGGTGACGAGCAGCAACTGCGCCGCCGCGTAGATCCAGGCGCTCGAAAAAAACCACTGTGGAGCTGTTTTGGCCATGATGGCCCAGGCAACCTGAAAGAGAGGGAAATGCAGCAAGTACGCCGTGTAGCTCCGCTCTCCCCACCAGATCAGGAATTGATTCAGCACCGGAACACGCGCGATCGGGCTGAGGTTCCGGCTCGCCAGCAGCACGACGAAGGCGAAAGACACCGCCATCAGCGGCATCCCGATTCCGGCAAGCAGGGGCCGAGTCTCGCGATCGAGCGGATTTCCCAGAAAAGGCACCAGGAAGACCGGTCCCAAAAGTGCCAGCACGAACAGCGCTCCGGTCAGCGCATCTGCCTTTGCCCATCGAACCGCCCTGTCCCTCACGCAATACACGATCACCCCGATCATCAGGAAATCAAAGTTCCAATTCACGAGGTAACGCAGAACCGGCAAGGAATCCGTGGTCTTGGAGCCGGCAAGCACCATACCACGCCCGAGCCAGACGATCCCGGCAGTGAGAGCGCACACGACCATCAGGGCGGCAAGGATGCGAGGAACGGGAACTCGGCACAAGCGCAGCAACAGGCAGAGAAGTCCCATCGCGACGTAAAACTGATCCTCCACCGCCAGGCTCCACATCGCGCCGTAGGCGTACGCGTGCGGCCCTCCAACCAGAATGCTGTATCCGAACAGGACGGAGAGTGAATCTAGAAACAGCTTCCCCCACGGCTGCAGAAACATGGCTGCACCGGAACTTTCGAAGCCGCCGAGCGCAAACCACAGGTTCGCGCCGAGCACCAAGCCGATGACCACAAGCATCGCCGGATACAGCCGCGCAATCCGCTTCGCGAAGAATGGACCAACTCGAAACTGCTTTTTGACGAACGAGAGTGTGACAACAAACCCGGAAATGATGAAAAAGAGTTCGACGCCGCTCCAGCCCGCCGGATGCCTTTTCCAGCCAATGCTGGCCCAAAGGGTGGCGCTCAGCGAGAGGTGCTCAAAGATAACGATCAGCACCGCGAAACCCCGCAACGCCTGAATATCCAAGATCTTCTTGGTCTCAGGCCGGGGAATCACATCGCTGGTCGCCACGCTCACCGCTTGCTGCCTTTCAATGGGCGGCGGGCAGCGCCGCCGCCTTGCCATTCGTACAAGGCGGCCTCATCGTAGACCCGGACCACGGATTCACCGTGTGCACTTCGCGCCGTTCAGATGCAACCACGGGAACACCGGCCGGGCCGATACGAGTGTTCCAAGGGCTCGTTCGGCCGCTTCTCATGAAGGGCCGGCTCGATCATGTTTGAAAGCGAAATGCTCGCCCGCCGGAGCGTTCTAGTTCTTCAGAACCCAATCGGTCGATGCGGATGAGACCGGAATCCACTGCACAAGGTTGGTTCCATCCATAATCCACACGCCGTTGGACCCATCCGCAACGTTGCGCCAAACGACGTCGGCCTTCGCGTCATTGTTCATGTCCGCGATCCCTGCCACGCGCCAATTGGTATCCACGACGGTTTGCAGAGCCACGTAGCTGGAGAAGGTGATTCCGTTCATGATCCAAACCGCGTTGGCGCCCGTAGTCGGGTTGCGGAAGACCAGGTCAGGCTTTCCGTCGCCGTTCATGTCGTTCGCCCCGACGATGTTCCAGCCGGTGTCCGTTGGAGGCAAGTTTCCCCACCCCTGCGCAACCGAGCCCCGCATGAACCAGACGCCGTTGCTGCCGGTAGCGGAATTTCTCCAAACAATGTCGACGTACCCGTCGCCGTTGAAGTCCGCCGCAGCGACGATTTTCCAGTTGAGATCAGCCTGCGGCGGCAGCGCGGCATACCCGATGAAATTCACGCCGTTCATCAGCCAGATACCGTTCGAGCCGGTGACTTTGTTCCGCCAAACCAGGTCCGCGAAGGTATCGGAGTTGAAATCTCCGGTCGCGACAAGATCCCAGTTTGAGTCGCACGGCGGCAGCGACGCCCAGGACTGCGCCGAAACGTTCGTATTGTTCATGAACCAGACGCCGAGCTGGCCGTTGGTTGCGTGGCGCCAAACGAAGTTGCTTTGGCCCGCGCCCGTGATGTCGGCTCGCTGATACTGGTACGGAGCGCCCATCTCCTGCAGCATCGCCAGTTCCGTGCCCGAACCGGGAATCGTGACGGTCGCGAGGATTCTGCCGTTGTTGTTGGAATCCCACAACTGGTTGACCGTCGCGGTTCCACCCCCGTTCACCGCCGTGTTGACCACCTGGATCAGGCCGCCACGGAAAATGACCGGCGATCCGTTCTTGCTTCCGACGATTTCACCCCGGTCGTTGATCCCGAAGTACTGGGCGTTGGAAACGTCGTACGAACTCAGCACGCCCGTGGAGGTCCAGCGCATCGCCTGTGCGCCCGTCGTGGTGCCGATGATCGACCCCGAAGCGTTAATGTCAAAGACCGTCGTGGTGATCCCCGTTGTGCCGGGCGCCAACGTCAGGAGCGCGCCCTGCGCAGGATCGGTCGAGAGAATCGAAGGAGTCGCGCCCGAATAGCCGGCGATCACGCCGTTGTCGTTCATCACCGCCGGGATCGAGGAATCGTTCGCGTTGATCTGCGTGGTGGACCCCGGGCCGAAGAGGAATCGAACCGAGTTATCGGCAAGGTTGTAGACGCCGGGCCGCGTGAGATCGAACGTGTTTCCCGGATCGGCGTTCAACTCTGTTCGGTAGGACAAGTAGCTCGCGATCAGACCATTGCTGCTGTAGGCGATCCCATCGACGCTGAGGGCCGCCGCGGTTCCGACCGCGCTCATGGCCGGGATCAGCGTGACACCCTTCGGGGTCAGCGGCTGCGACAACCCGCCGGTTGCGGGATCGAGCAGGCGGGCGTGATTGAAATCAAACAATTCGCCGATCGGAATCCGAGGGCTCGACGCGCCGGCGTTGCCGTTCTGCGCGAGAAACTGCCGAACGTTCGAGTTGTTCGGCGAATCGTTGAAGCCCGGCAGGTCCCACACAACGCCGTCGTAACGCTGAAACTTCGATTTGAACAGTCCGCCTCCCGCCGGAAAGATGTTCAACACGTCGCCTCGGTTGTTGAATCGGGGGCGACGCGTGTCTCCAAACGGAAGGCCGGACGGGTCGGTCCGCATCAGCGCGTCGAGGCGGATCAACGTAAAGGTCGGTCCCGCCGAAACATCCGAAGCGGCCAGGCCAACGAGCGCCGCGATCGCACACAACCGAACAGACTTCAAGTGGGTTCGCACAGATAATTCCTTGTGGGGATATGGACTTCGATTCGATGGCAAGATCGCCGGCTAGTCATTCGACGTCACCGACACCCAAGTTCCAAACACCGTCGCTCGTTGGCCGAATCAAGTATCGGGTTTTGTGAGGACGTGCTTCGTATCCTTCGTCGCAACGCGGTGACCGGATTGCACCCAAGGCTTCCAGCCGGCATATCCCGAGCGCTCCGCATCGAAAACCTTCCAAACATTTCGGCGTCATTGTATCCCCGCCAAAACCCAAACTAGATTTCACGCTTCGGCGACTGGCTGAAATCGGCAAAACTACTCGGCTTGAGCTAGGGCCTCCATCTCCGCTCCTCGAATAGATACCCCGTTTACGCTTTGCCCCTTGAAGCCACAGAGTCCCATCTCCGCAGCGGCCCCGCGGCAGGAGTTCCTGAGACTTTTCGACCTGGCGCTCTCCCGCCGCCGGACCCTCATCGACCCACGAGCGACCGGCGCCTTCCGAGCCTTCTCCGGAGCAGCCGACGGCATGGACGGCGTCTTCGTCGATGTCTACGCAAGCGGCGCGGCGTTGATCGTCTACGAAGGCCGGGCACCCAGGCACTTCGACGCATCGGCCGCCGCCCAGGGCTCGCTGTCGCGGCTCGCTTCGCTGGGGGTGAAGGGCGTCTACCTCAAACCCTTCGCAAAGGACCGCTCGGCCATGGGCGGCGCGCTGCCGGCGATCGTCACCGACCCGCTCCCCATCGCGGGCGAACGCCTGCCGGAGCTTCTGCTCATCCAGGAGCACGCCCTCAACCTCGAAGTTCGTCTCTATGACGGCCTGTCCACCGGCCTGTTTCTGGATCAACGCGAGAACCGGCGCTTCGTCGCGGACTGGGTGAGAGACCGCGCCCGCACGGGCGGCGCGGCGCCCGCCGTTCTCAATACCTTCGCATACACCTGCGCTTTCTCTGTTGCCGCGGCAGCAGCCGGAGCCGTGGCCGCGAGCGTCGATGTCTCTGGCCGCTATCTCGACTGGGGAAAACGCAATTTCCATCACAACAATCTCGACCCGGCGCTCCACCGCTTCGCCAAAATGGACACGTTCGAATTCTTCGGATATGCCCGCCGCAAGAACCTGAAGTTCGACTTGATCGTTCTCGATCCCCCCAGCTTCGCCTCGGGCAACAAGAAGAAAGGCATCCGTCCCTGGAGTTCAATCGCCGACTATGCGCGGCTCGTCGGCGAAGCCGCGGTTCTCCTGAAGCAAAGAGGTGTCGTCCTCGCCTCGACCAACACGCAGGAACTCTGCCGACCGGGGCGCCTCGAACGCGAGATCATCAAGGGGCTCGGGGGCAGGCCCGCACGCTGGCTACGATTACCCGATATGCCGCTCGACTTTGCGAGAGATTCCGAACGATTCGATGCGCGGGCCTTTGCGGTCTAGCGACGCCGCTTGTCTATCGATCCCCGCATCCGCTTCCCCCTTCCACATCGTGTTTTTCCGACCCGATGCCGCGGCACGGCCGCCTCAACGGGAGAATCTGAGCCCTTATGAGCACCGCCCACCTCCCACGCCGCACCTTCGCGATCATCTCGCACCCCGACGCAGGCAAGACCACGCTTACCGAAAAGCTGCTGCTGTATGGCGGCGCGGTGAATCTCGCCGGATCCGTCACCAGCCGCAAGAATCAGCGCGCCACGGCCAGCGATTGGATGGAGCTCGAAAAGCAGCGCGGCATCTCGATCTCTTCCACCGTACTTCAGTTTGATTACGACGGCTACCGCATCAACCTGCTCGACACGCCTGGCCACAAAGACTTCTCGGAAGATACGTACCGCGTGTTGACCGCCGTCGATGCCGCTGTCATGGTGATCGATGCCGGCAAGGGCATCGAGCCGCAGACGCGGAAGCTGTTTGAAGTCTGCCGCAGACGGGGCGTCCCGATCTTTACGTTCATGAACAAGTGCGATCGCCCGACGCGCGATCCGCTCGAACTGCTCGATGAACTTGAGAAGGTGCTCGGTATCGGCGCGTTCCCGGTGAACTGGCCGCTGGGCACGGGACCAAATTTCAGGGGCGTCTACGACCGGTTGACGCACAAGGTGCACCTATTCGAGCGGGCGGTTCACGGCGCGTACGCCGCGCCGGTGCAGGTGCTCGGAATCGACGATCCGACGATCAAGGAGAAGATGGAAGCAGGTGTCTACGAGCAAACGCGCGAAGAGATCGAAATGCTCCAAGGCGCGGGAGAGACGTACGACCAGGAACGCGTGCTCGCCGGCGCCGTCACCCCCGTTTACTTCGGCAGCGCGATGAACAACTTCGGCGTGCAACTGCTTCTCGACGGCTTCGTGGAGCACTCCGCCGCTCCCGGGCCGCGTCGCGTCGGCGACCGCCTGATTCTGCCCGACGACCCCGTGTTCAGCGGCTTTGTCTTCAAAATCCAGGCGAACATGGACCCGCGGCACCGCGACCGCATCGCATTTGTGCGCGTCGTCTCGGGCTCGTTCACGCGCGAAATGTCGGTCATTCACGCTCAGAGCGGCAAAAAGATCCGGCTCTCCAACGCCCAGAAACTCTTCGGGCAGGATCGCGAGACGATCGAGGAAGGGCTTGCTGGTGACGTGGTCGGCATCCTCGGCCACGACATCCTCCGCATCGGCGACACGCTCACGGAAGACAAATCGATTGTCTTCAACGAGATCCCCCGCTTCACGCCCGAGACGTTTGCGTATCTGCACAACCCGCAGCCCGGCAATGCGAAGAAGTTCCGCCTCGGCTTCGATCAGTTGCTGCAGGAGGGCGTGATCCAGGTGCTCTACACGGGAATGGGCCAGATAAAAACCCCGATGCTCGCAGCGGTCGGCCCCCTGCAATTTGAAGTCGTTCAGTACCGGCTGAAGGCCGAGTACGGCGCTGAATCGCGTCTCGAAATGACGCGTTGGCAGATCATGCGCTGGTGGCGAAAACCGGGTGCCGGTGCCGATTGGCTTCCGGATCTCCCGGCGGATACCACGCTCGCAACCGATCGCGACGGCCGCAACGTGATCCTCTTCGCCGACGAATGGGGCATACGGCACTTTACCAAGCGGCATCCGGAAGTTGAGCTCTCCGCCACCGAGGATTTCGCGCCCTCGGTGACACCCGCCTCGCAGCAGGGTTGAATTACTTCGCGGGCGCCTCTTTCAGCTCGCCCATCTGCCGGTAACGCTCGCGGTATTTCTCGTAGAGCTTTGTCTGCTTGTTCGAGAGATCGATTCGCTTGCCGCTGATAAATGCATCCGTTACCTGTGTCATCACCTCAATTGGAGATCCGGTTGTGATGATGAGCGTCGCATCCTTGTCTTTCTCGAGCGATCCGAGGCGGCCCGAAACGCCCAGAATCTCCGCGGCAGAGAGCGTGACCGCGCGGATCGCATCCTCCTGAGAAAGTCCGTGTGCCGTCGCCATCCCCGCCGCATAGGGCGTATTTCGCTCGTGCGGGGTTTCTTCTCCGCTGGCGATGCAGAACGGAATACCCGATTCCTTCAACCGTGCCGGGAGCGCGAACGCCTGGTTGTAGTCGGAATCATCCCGTTTCGGGAACCGCTGCGTTCCTGAAACGATCACCGAAACGTTGTTCTTCTTCAGCAACTCCGTGCAGAGCATCGCATCCATACCGCCGACGAGCACGACTCGCAGCTTCATGCTCGCGGCCCACGTCACCGCCGACACGATCTGGTCGTAGTCGTTCGCAACAATGAAGACCGGCCACTGGCGCGTCAGGCCCATCGTGCCCTTGGCGGGCTGAGTATTCAAGACTCCACGCATCGCATCCCAGCGCAAGTCGTTGGCGATCTTCGGATTGTCGCGGCGCGCCTCGAAGTACGAGACTGCTGTCGAAAACGCATTCTCGATCGCATCGATGGACCGGCGGGCCTGCTTCTTCTGTTCCGCTTCGGAAGTGCGCATCCACCACGAAGAAACCGGGCGGACATTCGGCCACTCGATCACCATGCCGATCGATGGCTCGATCGCCATGTCTTCCCATGTCCAGCCTTCAAGCTGAATGACCGCCGGCTGTCCGGGGATCAGACCGCCCCTGGGAAACACCCCAGCCGCGAGAATGCCGTTTGCTCGCGTCACCGGGAGCACCGTCGAATCCGGGTTGACCGCCGCGATCGCCCGGACTTCGGGCACAACGGAGCCCAATTCGTTGAAATCGTGGGTCGCTTCGATCATGCCAATCTCATCAAGACCGAGCTGCGTGTACGCCGCGATCATGCCCGGGTACACGTGCTTTCCGGTTGCGTCAATCTCGACCGGACCTGGGGCCTTCCAGCTCATCGTCCTCTCGATACCGGCGAAGTCCGAGGCCGAATAGACACCCTTGATCTTTCCCTCAGCCAGCCAGATCACCGAGTCCGGCACATCCGGCCCGCTGACCGGGTGAGCCGTCGCGTGCCGGATCAGCACCGGGAGATCTTGAGGCGGCGCCTTGACGGTGAGATCCTGAGCAAACGAGGAAGTCACCATAGAGCCACAAAGACATAGAGAAGAGAGCAAGGTGGTCGCGGTCATTTTCATGTTGCTAGCCCGTTCCATGTTCGCGAATCGCTTTTCTGAGGAAACTTCCCCGATCGCCCCGAACCGACAAAGGCCTGCGCCTCACGGTGCACTATGCACAAGACCGCACCCGCACTCGCCGGGCATGTTGGAGTCAAGACTGCCGCGCCGATTCAGCATGTCGAGCATCACTCGTTCGCGGAAATCGGCTTCGTCATCCGATTCTGACTCGCGCGACGCTTCACCACCGCCGCCCCGCGATGGCCCTTCTTTCTTCAGTTTCTGAATCACACGCTGCCGGTTGTCGTTGTTTTGTTTGCGGAGTTTCGCGTCCATTTCGAGCGAGAACATTTCACGCCCGTCGATGTACACCCGCTCCGCGTGCGCCCCAACCGAGAGCGGATCGGCGCTCCAGATAACGACATCCGCTTCTTTGCCGGGCTCCAGGCTGCCGACACGCTTCTCGATGCCGAGCTGGATCGCCGGATTGATCGTCACAAATTTAAGCGCCTCTTCTTCCGAGAGGTTCCCGTACTTCACAGCCTTGGCCGCCTCCAGGTTGAGCCGGCGCGCCATCTCGTCGCTGTCGGAGTTGTAACTCACGACGACGCCCACATCGTGCATCAGCGTCGGCCCCTGTGGAATCGCATCCTGCACCTCGACTTTGTAGTTCCACCAGTCCGAGAAAGCGCTGGCGCCTCTGGCGTTGTCACGCACATCGGTCGCAACCTTGTAGCCCTCGAGAATGTGCTGCCACGTGCCGAGCTTGAAATTGAACTCCTTGCAGATCTTTGCGAGCGCAAGCAATTCATCCTGCCGGTAACTGTGACAATGAACAAGCCGCGAGCCGTTCAGCACTTCCGCGAGTGATTCGAGTTCCAGATCACGACGGGGCGGCAGCACGCCCGGCGCATGTTTGCCGTCGCTCCAGTCCCGCCACGCCTGCTCATATTCCCGCGCCGCAGTCAGTCGATCGCGGATGAGCGTCTCAACACCCATGCGGGTCTGCGGGTAACGATTGCGACTGCTCCCGTTGACCTGCCGCGGATTCTCGCCCAGCGCCCACTTCACACCCGGCGGAATGGGATACTGCTTTTTGACGCCGGGCGCAAACGGGTTAGCGTCATCGAAGGTATCACGACCAGCGAAATGCAAATCGTCTGCACTCTCGGCGCCCCATCGGTTCTTGTTGACTGCGGTCTGCCCGCCGATCGCGTTCGCGGAGCCGTGCAGGCTGTTCACCGTCGTCACGCCCCCGGCTAATTGGCGATACCACGAAATGGAGTCCGGATCGGTCACATCCTGAATCCGAACTTCTGACGTGACCGCCTGCCCGCCCTCGTTCACGCCTTTCGAAATCCCCGTGTGGCTGTGGCAGTCGATGATCCCGGGCGTGACATGCTTGCCCTTTGCGTCAATAACCGTCGCGCCGTCGATGACAGGCGCAGCGCCCGAGCCGACCGCTTCGATCTTGCCGCCCTTCAGAATGACGAACGCGTTCTGCAGAATCCTCTGCGGCCCACTCGTCCAGACCGTTGCGTTCGTGATCACCACCACCGGCGCTGCGCCGGAGAAAGCGCCGCGATCGTCACGCTCGTACGGACCGAACGGATATCCGATCTGGTCGGGCAACTCCGCCAGAACCTCGGGATCGCCGGGCCGGCGCGACGCCTTCCACTGATGGGTTGAACCATCCGGAACGACCATGGAGCCGACGAGTTGATCGCCCTCGAGTTTACCTTCGACCTTGACAAGACGATCCGATGGTGCCTTTCGATCCGGCTCCGTGATTTTGGCCATGTCGCAGGTGTATTTGAGTACACCATCGTTCATCGAAACATCATCCGCCTTAAGCGACGTGTTGTTCATGCGAAGCGTGACCGTTCCGTCCTTGCGCACGCAGATCAGCGAACCACCGCTATGCGGGCCGCTCTTCCGGCCATCAATTTCGTCGATGTAGAAGCAGCCGATGAGGCCGGGTAGTTTCCGGGCCGCAACGGCGTCTGCCGCAGGAGCTCGCCTTGTCGCTTGCCACTTGAGCGGATCGCCCCCGGTCGTCAGGACAATACCTTCCATCGACCCATTGTCGGGCGCGAGGGCCGCCGAGGCGCTGAACACCCCTTCCTGCCCGAATGGCTTGTGCTCGAAGGAATAGGAAACGCGCCGACCGTCCGCGCTCACGTTCTTGCCCTTCGACGTCGTGATTTTTGGATTCCCCTTGTCGTCCTTCTGTTCCGTGAAGGTCTTGGTGATTGTCAGTTCGCCCGCGTCACTGAAGGTCAGTGTGATCGTTCCGTCCATCGGTTTCTCAAGCGTCACATCCCAGATTCCCGCGAGTTGAGCAGCGCCGGCGAGCGCGACCTCGTTGCGAACTCCATCGATGTACACCTCGCGGATCTCGGCCTTGGTCGCTCGCGGCTTGTCGCCCCGGCCCGACCCTCCGCCGCGGCGGCGCTCGGGCGCCGGCCCCGAGCCATCCGGCTTTTCCGAATCAGTCACCTTCGGAGCGTCCGACGTCTCGGTTTTTTCATCCGATGGTCCCTTGCCGTCCTTCGCACTGTTGTCTTCCGGTTCATCCGGCGTCAGCGCGAAGAGATCGCCGGAAGCGACAATGAAACTCGCGGCCTTGCCTGTTTCGATTGTGCCCAAGGCATTGTCAACCCCCAGAATCGAAGCGGGCTCGGTCGTGAGCATCGCAAACGCCGCCTCGGGCGCAAGCCCGTAACGCATCGCCTTCTCAAGATTCGCCCGGAACTGCGAGCGAGAACGCAGATCCGCGCTGGTCAGTGCCACCCGCATTCCCTTGTCCTTCAGGCGGCGCACGTTGCTCGGGGCCTGCTCCCACGTCATCATTTCACGCAGGCCCGCGGCTTCGGCCGCGCCGACCGTCGCCACATCCGGCGCTTTCGGGAACGACAGAGGAATGATCAGCGGGATTTCCGATGCGTCCCCGGAAGTTCCAAGCGACTCGGCGATCGCGTCGAGCCGGCGGAACTCAAGCCCCGAACCTTTGATGATCGCCGGCCGCTTGAATTCACGAGCGATCCGCGCCGCTCGCACCACTTCCAGTTCATCACTCACTTCAAAGTACAGAGGTTGCGCCCGATCCGTCAGGCTGTCGAGCGCACCCGGCGACACGGCGTAATTGTCCTTGCGTGCCTGCGCAATCCAGTCTGCGTCGCTCAGGGTCTGGCGGATCAGCGCGATCGCACCCATCTCGGAACCGGGATAACTCGGCCAGCGTTCAAGTTCCTGGGGACTCAGCGATCCCGAACCGCCTCCGGGGCCTCCCCCGCCTCGTCCGCCAAGTTCAAACGCCAGGGCGTGAAAAACATCGTCGCGGTAGATCGGAGGACGCGACGCGCTCATCCCCTCCTGCGGCTTCTGAAGGCTGATGACCGCGCCATGGCCGCGGAATATTCCGCCGGGGTTCGCGCGAACCGGTGCGGATTCGTCGAAGTCATCATCACGCGTATTGATCGCCTGCGGGCGACCGGAGACCGGATTGATCGGAACGAGTGCCGCCGCCACAAAGCCCTGACTGCGAAGCGATTCCGCATCGCGCTCCGAAACCCCATTTCCATCAGTGGCACGGCGCTGGGGAATCACCTTCGCGCTCCAGTGCGCGCCCGGCGCCTCAATATCAGGCAGCGGCGTTGCAACCTCCACATACGCGTCGATGAATCCGGGATAGATATGCAAGCCGGTGCAATCACGCACAATCGGACCGATCGGCAAGGGCGCCGGTTTGCCCCCCGCTTCTGGCATGAGGATCGCCACGATTTTGCCGTCCCGCACAACCAGCGTGGCATTCTCAACTGTCTTGCCAGGCTCAATGTGAATGGTGGCATTGGTGAATGCCTGCCAGCCAAGATCGGTGCGGCGCATTCCATTGGCCGGGCCTGCCAGCGGGTTTCCAGGATCGGGCGAGGTGACGTGCTGGGCTACGGCGCCGGAGATCGCGACGAGACTGGCAACAAGAAGCGACGAGCGCCCGATGAGACTGCGTAGGGTCATGGTGCGAGTCTACGGGAAAATGCGATCGCGGTTGCTCAACAATGGTGCGGGAGCGGGTGTTTGAGTCGTACGATGCCGCTCGTGGGAGCGCAAGGCGAAACGGACACCTGTTCAGGAGTTTTGTGTATGGCTGGTGCGAGGCTATTGACGGGCAATGCGGTCGTGGGCCAATCGGGGGGGCCCACGGCGGTCATCAACCAGTCGCTGGTCGGCGTGGTCGAAGGGCTGCGTTCGGGCCTGAGGGCGACGGGAAATGTCCAGAAGATCCTCGGGATGCGTCACGGGGTGAATGGGTTGACCAAGGGCGATCTGATCGATCTGACCGAGGTGCCCCAGGACAAACTGGAACGGGTTGCAAATACGCCCTCGGCTTCGCTTGGCAGCAGCCGCGACAAGCCCGACAAGGACTACTGCGCGAAGATCCTGAAAGCCTGTGAGCAGCACAACATCCGGTACTTCTTCTACATCGGCGGCAACGACAGCTCGGACACATGCCGCATCGTGAACGAGTTGGCGCGAACCTCCGGCTACGAACTTCGCTGCTTCCACGTCCCCAAGACGGTGGACAACGACCTTCCGGTGAACGATCACACGCCGGGATTCCCGAGCGCCGCGCGGTTCGTGGCGATGGCCTTTGCCGCCGACAGCCTCGACAACCGCAGCCTCCCCGGAGTGAAGATCAACGTTGTCATGGGCCGGCACGCCGGTTTCTTGACTGCCGCGAGCGCGCTCGCCCGCTCCATCGGCGGCGGCACCGACGACGGCCCGCACCTGATCTATCTGCCCGAAGTGGCGTTTGACACCGACCAGTTCATCGCCGACGTCGAGAAGGTGTACTCCAAACTCGGCCGCTGCCAGGTGGCGGTGAGCGAGGGCATTCAGGACAAAGACGGCCAGGCGATCGGCGCCAAACTGATCAAGAACGGCCAGGTCGATAGTCACGGAAACGTCCAACTCTCTGGTTCGGGCGCGCTCGGCGATCAATTGTCGGATCTCGTAAAGAACCGGATCAAGGGCAAAGACGGGAAAGCCCCTCGCGTACGGGCCGATACATTCGGCTACCTCCAGCGCTGTTGGCCAGATGCCAGTGTCGTCGACAAGCAGGAAGCCCGCGAAGCCGGACGCGTAGCCGCCAGAGCCGCCGCGGCAGGTGAACTCGATGGCTCGATCGCTCTCATCCGAGCACCGGGCAATCCCTACCGCTGCGAGTTCAAGCGGATCGAATTGAGCGATGTCGCGGCAAAGACCAAGCACATGCCCAAGGAATTCATCCAAGGATCGAGTGACGTGAGCCAGGCATTTCTCGACTACGCTCGACCGCTCGTGGGGCCGCTGCCCGTATTTGATCGGCTTTGAATTGCCCGGCCAAACCCGGAAAGTTCACGGGAGACACCGTCTCTGCAAATAATCCAGTGAAACTTACTGCCCAGCGAAAGCGGGCTGGTCGGCGTTCACAAGGCGGTCTTCGCACACGAGCCCATCCGCCAGTCTCACCACACGCTTGCAGCGCTTCGCGATGCTGTCGTCGTGGGTGACCATGATGATGGTCATACCGATCTTGTGCAGGTCTTCAAATGTCTTGAGGATGGCCTGGCCGGTTTTGCTATCCAGATTGCCCGTGGGTTCGTCGGCCATCAGAATGGCGGGGCGCGTGACAAGGGCACGGGCAATAGCGACTCTCTGCTGCTGGCCACCCGAAAGTTCGCGGGGCCGGTGTCCGAGGCGGTCGGCGAGCGCAACAAGTTCCAGCGCGGCGATTGCCTGCTTGCGCCTTTCTTTCGGCGGAACGCCCTGGTAGAACAGCGGGACCTCGACGTTCGCCTCAACAGTTAACTGAGGAATGAGATTGAAAGCCTGAAAGACGAAGCCGATTTTTCGACCACGGTAGATCGAGAGCTCTTCGTCCTCCATCAGTGTGATGCCCTTGCCGTCGAGCAGGTACTCGCCTTCGGTGGGCCGATCGAGGCAGCCGAGGATGTTCATGAGCGTGCTCTTGCCCGAGCCGCTCG
>JAHBXG010000005.1 GCA_019636565.1 Phycisphaeraceae bacterium | reverse complement strand
GATTATCCGCGTGACTTCCGGGTCGCATGGGCTGACCCAGTGTACTTCCGGGCGTACACGCACCGGTGTCGGCAACGGCTAATCGCCCTAGTAGAGGAGATCTGCAAGGCTCTGGTCAGTGAAGTCGAGTTCGACTTCATGGACGCTCCCAAGATGTGGCGGTCATCCCTCAAGTACGACTACCTTGAAACGTTTGTCGTCCGGTGGCTGGCCTTCCTCACCAACACGAGTGAATGGGAGGTGTTCGACAACCTCAACAGGCTCCAGATCGTCGATCCCGACCCCGAGCTCACCGAGCGAGCCGCCCGCCTCGCCCGAGAGGACGGTTGCATCCAGTCAACTGACGAGTAAGAAGCCCTAATCGGCCCCGCCACCGGGCGGGGCTTTTTCGTAGAACAAGCGTGAACAACTGCTGTTCGCACTTGTTCGCTTTGTTCGGATGCCCGTTTCGGCGTCGGGGAGCCACCGTAAAGGCCCGACCGAAGCCGGGCTTAGGGGGAGACGCCCGCAATCCAGACCGAGCCGAATCTAGCCGCGTTCGCGGCGGGCGTTGCACCCCCACCGCGAGAAACGACCCGCGAGATTGAACTACCCCACCCGCCCTCCCATTTGACCCGAACCGGGGCGATTCAGACCGGTTTCGGGCCCGCCGCCGCACCGCCGACCCCGAAACCCATCCCGGACATCGCTGGCGCTCTCTGGAACCTTCCAAACGAAAGGGTTCACCCTTTGGAAGACCGAACTCCTACCCAATCCATCCCGAGAGCTAGGCAAGGAAACCAGACATAGACCCGTCCGGAAAAGCGAGAGGAGGAAGGAGGCTCGGCAATCGCAATCGTGCCTGCATCCCACCCACCAAATTTCCTTACACATCTCCCCTAAGAGGCTTGTTCGGTTGTTCGTTCGCCAAAATTGCTGCCGGATTCTGCTTGCGTCGGGTGACCAACGCCAGGCATTCTTTCAGAAACCCAAAACGCGAGGATTGTTCGAACGTTTTGGAGTAATCTCCGCTTCCGCGGCACGCTTTGGAGAACAAAGCTTGCCGCTTTTTATTTTTGTCGCGATTCCACGTGTGATTGGCGTTGATTTGCCGCTGGCCATGCCACGCACTCGTCGGTACGAGCGCCAAATCCGCTCGATAATGCACGAAGGTCTCTGGGGCCACTTTTTCGAGGTTCGAAACTCTACATACCAGCTTTTTAAGCGTGTCGCAGCGACGTAGCTCACTTCAGCCCGAGCACTTGGTGTTGGACTTTCCACTCGAGATGCTGGGCCGCGGCGAGCAGATCGTCGAGCCGGATGGAAGGCTTCAATTGCCCCGTCAATATGCCGCGGAGAATCGAAGGGCTGAGTCTCGTGAGCGCCATCGATTGGTGAATCCACGAATCAGTGACGCCGAAGCGCTCACAGAGGCTGGAAACCCATTCGCCGGACTTGAGCAATTCACGTCGCCACGCGAACGCTTGACCGATCGCGCGAACCAATCGCTCGTTCGGAACAGGGATCCCGTTGGCGTCGATGGTGAGCAGCAAGTCGTCGCCGCCGGGCGTGAGCAGTACCCGGCGGCCGTCCATCCGCTTGATCTGAACGCGAAGCGTGAGAATGGTCCGCGGTCCAGAGTCGTCGACGTCGGGTTTGTAAGGGCAAGTCGGGATGACATCTGGCGCTTTGTCGGCCGCACCAGGTAAAGCTCGGGATTGGAGCTTCGCACCAAGCGGCCGCTCTTCGCTCTCGCTATTTGCCGCCTTCAAAGCAGCCGCAATTTGCGTGATTCGATCACGCTCAATCTCGACGGTGAGCCGATCTGGTGCCACAATCACTTTCTGAACGACATCGCGTATCCAATAGTCCCGTTGGTCGGGCGGCTGCAGTCGCAAGTTCACGCTCGAGGTGGCCTTCAAATAGTCCATCACGACTGCTCGCACCAAGTCATCCACGAGCCCGGCGTTGATTGTCTTGATTGGGCAGTTTGTGTAGCCCTGCTTGATCGCTTTTTGACTGGTGTAGTACCGGGTGAGCTGCGTACCGGCACCCGGATCCCCGCGCTCGACGACCTTCTGCACGACTTGGGGGCTCAGTGCGAAGTCCTCAAATGTCCGAATCTTCCCTCTGAGCAGATGCGTGTGAGTCCAGCGATGCCGCGTCTCGCGTTCGATCCGTGCCATGCGGCCGTGCACCGCATCCCACAATTCTCGCGAGACGATTGGTTCGTGCGCAGCGTCGTAGATCGCGGTCGCGCCGCCTCGGGTGTGGGTGATCTTGCCGAGGTAAATGGGATTGGTCAGAATTTTGTAGATTTGCGTGGTGCCGAAAGTCCGACCGCCGTGCTGCGTGCCAACCGCGCTGCGCCAACGCCGCGTGGTGCTGCCCCCATCGTCCAGTCGTTTTACGAGCGCTACCAACGAACCGGTCTCGACATATCCCTGAAATATCGAACGGACGATCGCCGCCTCGGGATCGACAACGCGGAGAGTGCGATCGCCGGGGGTGTGACCGATATCGCCTTCCCGAGGAAGGCGGTAGCCGATGGGAGGAATGCCGCCTATCCAGATTCCCTTGCGTTTGGTCGCAGCAATCTTGTCGCGGATGCGCTCCCCCGTCACTTCACGCTCGAACTGGGCAAACGACAGCAACATGTTGAGCGTCAAGCGACCCATCGATGTTGTCGTGTTGAACTGCTGGGTGACGGAGACGAAGCTGACCTGATGTTCGTCGAAAGTCTGCATAAGGCGCGCGAAGTCCGCGAGCGAGCGCGAGAGTCGATCGACCTTGTAAACGACAACGACATCCACGCGTCGAGATTGGATGTCCGCCAGCAGCCGCTGAAGCCCCGGTCGATCCATCGAGCCGCCGGAATAACCGCCGTCGTCATAACGCGCTGGCAGCGCGACCCAGCCTTGGTGTTTCTGGCTCTTGATGTAGTCGATACCGGCTTCACGCTGGGCGTCGAGCGAGTTGAAGGCTTGTTCGAGCCCCTCTTCGCTCGACTTGCGTGTGTAAACCGCGCAGCGGAAAGTCCGTTCAGACATGGCGAAGGCTCCAGAATTTTCGAAGCGGCGGCAAGCCGTGTTCGGCGTGCCGCCGCGAAGAACTCGCGATGATCACTTGGTCTTTCCGTGAACACGGACACGCAAGCCAAAGAACCGGGGACCGGACCAACGAACACCGGTGATGCCCCGAGCTATTTCGCTGAGGTTGTCGTACGTTCGGTCGCGATACCGGAATGTACGACCGCCCTCTAACACGACGACTTCATGGCGCTTTCCACGCCATGTTCGAACTAGTCGCGTATTGGCTTGCAATGCGGGCAGGCCCGCCCGCAAAGGTGACGCGCGTTTCCTTACTTCCAGCGAAGGGACCGCCTGAACACCCGAGAGCTGTTCCTCAGCCTTTTTCGCATTCCGGATCGCTGCGTTGAGCAACCATCGCGTTCTCGCGTCGAGGCCGCCGTGCTCACGCTCCTGGATTCGCCATGCGAGCTCTCGGATGAGAAGCCGTCTTTGCGCGGGCGGCGGGGACCGCCCCATGTGACCAGCCCACGCCGTCCGAAGATCCGCCAAAGACATCGAAGACAGGAGTGAGATATCGATCGGGGCCGTCGATCGTGACCGGCTCACTGGACACTCTCCGTGCCCGACTTCACTCGCGGCTTACGAACTGCGCGCCCTCCGTCAGCAAGGGAGAATTTGCCCGGCGCGTTTCGCTTGAATCGAGAATCCGCCTTCCGCTGTTTGATCTCGCGGATCAGCGCGGAATAGAGCGTGGCGGACGGCGTCTTGCCGCCGGGGCTCTCCCAGAGGCCCGCCTTCTCCATCCGTTCGATCAAATCCGTGGACCCGATGCCGACTGCGGCCTCCTTGGCTCCCAGCCGCCCCAATACCTCTGCCGCGGCGTCGAGCGCGCTCAGGCGTGGCGGCTTGTTCGGCTTTGCCGCGTTCGTTGGCTTCGGTGCAATCGTCTTCGGTTGCTCAGCCGGCACGGCGATTCGGCCCCGGCGGGACTTCTTGGTGGTCGTGGCTGCGGGTTGCTTCGTTGATGTCATGACGCGACTCCTGTGCATCGCGCCGGGTCGCCGTGCCGCCCGAATGGGCGTCCTTCCAAGACCTGCGGCTCGGTCGCGCTGCCTTCACATGAGGGCGAGTCGTGGGCCTTATTGCAAGGGGATTAGCGGCGGAATTGCGACCCGGCGCCAAGGTGCGCGCACATCGCCGATGTGGGCGGGTGCTCACTTGGCGAGTCGCTGGATTGCCAACCGGTCACTATCCCTGCTTTGGCCAGACCTGCGTCCACATCCGATTGTCGTCACCGGCAAAGCCACCGCCGCCCGTGCAAACAACTTCCGGCCACAGTGCCGAATTGAGGGATTGCGCGATTGTCACGGCCATTTCCAGAGCATCCGGTCCATCATCGTGCGCTCCCAGAGAAGGCGAACGCGGGCTTGGCCCGGGCTCGGCTGGTATGACGCTGGAAGATTGTTCAACTGGTCCAGCTCGCCAGCGCCGCCTTCAACCTCATACGGATACGCAAGCTGCTGACAACCTGGTCTCCCCGCACGCCGCCGACCGAAAAACACAGCCGATGAAGCATGACCGCCAAACGCCGGGCCGCAATCCGATCACTCCCGTTGTGCCGACTTTGCAGCGGCTTTTTAGCTCCCTCCACGCGCTGGCGATTCTCTTTCGAAGTGATATGGCTTTTTCGAGCTGACCTTTATCCCCTGCATGATCTTGCATTTGTGTGGATTCGGTTCAGTTTGCGATAGGCATTTCGCTCCTTTTCTAAATCTCTGGGCTCTTGGATGGCATTTTTCTGGTCGGACGCTTGAACCGGAGCAAAATGTCGGATATATATATCTATATCTCCGTTTATATTACTTTTCCAAGGGAGAACTCCAATGACCGTGCTGAGCGGAAGTCCGGACACAGCGCCACGCGGGGCGACGGGCCAAGACGACTGGATGCCCGAGGTCGGGAACGGCTTTTCGCGCGTGTGGTGGGCGTTTGTGACAGCGACCGCGCTGTTCACGCCGTTCGGTTTGCTGGGAGGTTGGGTCAGCTACGACAAGTGGAAGCAGCAAGACAATGCGCGTCTCGCGACGATCGAGGCGAACACGATATGGAAGCGGATGGTCGAGGCGCCGTCGCTCGGAGAGATACCGGCGCAGGCGGCGGCACACGGGCGTGACATTTTCATGAACGTGTGCATCACATGTCACGGAAGTGATGGGACGGGCATCGCGGGCTTGGGAAAAGACCTGACTCAGAGCAACTTTGTCGCGTCCCAATCGGACGAAGGACTCTTCAACTTCATTGTCACTGGGCGTCCGAACGCCAAGCCCGTGGCGATGCCGGCGCGGGCGGGCAGACCGGACCTGACGGATGCGGACCTGCACGATGTGGTTGCGTATGTGCGAGGGCTGCAAGATTCGCGGCGCATGCCCGTCCTCGGGGAATACGTTGCGGCCCCGGTGGTTGTGACCGAGGCCGACAATTCCAAGGCGCTCGAGGCGGCAGGCGGCGATTCCCAACTGGCCGAGTACATCGCGCACGGAACCAAGATTTTTAACTCGACGTGCATCGCCTGCCACGGGGCGGGGGGAGTGGGAATATCGGGGAACGGGAAGATGTTGAAGAACAACGTCTTTGTGCAGAGTTTGGATGACGACGCGTTGCTCGCGTTCATCCAGAAGGGGCGAGACCCGAGCGACCCGAAAAACACGACGGGCGTGGGCATGCCGCCGAAGGGCGGCAACCCGGCGCTGTCGGAAGACGACCTGCTGGATGTGATTTCGTATGTGCGGACGTTGCAGGACAAGAAGACAGCGTCGGGTGTGGGCAAGTGAAGGGCACTCGTGAGGCGCGAGTGCCCGTGAACGGGTGCCTCGCGGCTCTTTTTTCTGGAGAACGGACCATGGCAGACACTGATCGACCCAATCGAACCATCCAGACCTTCTTGACACTGGTCGTCGCGGGAACGGTGCTCGGATTCCTCGCGAGTGCGGCGGATGCGCAGCAGGAAGGCCGGCGCCGGCGGGGCGGGACACAGGAAGCCAAGCCGGTGGAGCTAGCGCCGGAACAAGTCTCGCAGTTGACCAAGATCGCGAACGAACGCAAATTGAACGTGGACGACCTGCTGGCCGCGGCGAAGACGTACACGCCCAGCGGGCGCCACGACGAGTACGTGCTGTTCAGTTCGGGCGGCCAGAGCGGACAGATCTTTGCGATCGGCGTTCCGAGCATGCGGCTGCTGCGGTCGATCGCCGTGTTCACGCCCGAATCATGGCAGGGCTACGGCTTTTCGGGCAAAGACGATCCGGTGATCGAACGGCTGAAGGTCAACGGGACACTGAATGCGTGGGGCGACACGCATCACCCGGCGCTGTCGGAGACCAAGGGCGACTACGACGGGCAATTCCTGTTCATTGGCGACAAGGCGAACGCGCGCCTCGGGGTCATCGATCTGCGGGATTGGGAAACAAAGCAGATCGTGAAGAACCCCCTCACCATCAGCGATCACGGCGCGGCGTTTGTGACGCCGAATACGGACTACATCATCGAGGGCGGGCA
Organism: Phycisphaeraceae bacterium; assembly: GCA_019636565.1. Classification (GTDB taxonomy): domain Bacteria; phylum Planctomycetota; class Phycisphaerae; order Phycisphaerales; family UBA1924; genus JAFEBO01. The sequence continues at coordinate 131,861 of JAHBXG010000005.1, read as the reverse complement.
GTACGCGACGGTGCTCGGGTACGGCTACGCGTTGCCGGCGGACTATCAGAAGTCGTATCGCGGCATGGTAACGATGTGGAAGTTCGACCGGGAAAAAGGACGCATCGACGAATCGAAGTCGTTCGCAATGGAACTGCCCCCCTACTGGCAAGACTTGGCTGACGCGGGCAAGCTGGTGAGCGATGGCTACTTCTTCATCAACTCGTTCAACACTGAAATGGCGACAGGGGGCATCGAGGACGGCAACCCGCCGTTCGAAGCCGGCGCCAGCAAGCGGGACATGGACTACCTGCACATCATCGACTGGAAGAAGGCCGAGCAGGTATTCCTCTCGGGCAAGGCAAAGAAGATCAACGGGTTCCCGGTCATCGGGCTCGACACCAGCCTCGCGGAAGGATTGCTCTGCTTCGCGCCGGAACCCAAGAGCCCGCACGGGGTGGACGTGACACCGGATGGAAGGTTCATGGTCGTCGCCGGCAAACTGGACCCGCATGTGACGGTGTACTCGTTCGACAAGATGAAGAAGGCGATTGCGGAGCAGAAGTTCACCGGCAAGGACGTGTACGGCGTGCCGATTCTGGACTTTGACGCGGTGATGGAAGCGCAGGTCGAAGTGGGCCTGGGACCGCTTCACACGCAGTTCGACAACAAGGGCTATGCGTACACATCGCTGTTCCTGGATTCGGCGGTGGCGCGATGGACCCTGGGCGGCGACTTTGCCAAATTGCACGCCGAGCAGCCGTGGAAACTGGTCACCAAGACTCCGGTGCAGTACAACATCGGGCACCTGTGCGCGGCGGAGGGCGATACGGTCAGCCCGGACGGGAAGTATCTGATCGCGATGAACAAGTGGTCGGTGGACCGGTTCCTGTGCACGGGTCCGCTGCTGCCGCAGAATTTTCAGCTTGTCGACATCGAAGCGCCCGGAACGACGATGCCGGTGCTCTACGACATGCCTGTCGGTGTGGGCGAGCCCCACTACTGCCAGATGATCAAGGCGGACAAGCTCAAGAGCTGGCCCGTCTACCCCGAAGTGGGCTGGAATTCGCACACCCAGTCGCTCGATCCGAACGCGCCCAAGAAGGGCGAAGAGGGTGTAACACGTGACGGCAACAAGGTGCTGGTCAAGACCCTGGCGATCCGAAGCCACTTCAATCCCGAGCACGTGGAAGTGAATGAAGGGGACACCGTGACGTGGCGGATCACGTCCGCGGAAACGACGCAGGATGCGACGCACGGCTTCTGCATCGGGGCGTACAACATCAATATCTCGCTGGAACCAAGCGAGTTTGTGGAGTTCACCTTTGTGGCGGACAAGCCGGGCACGTACCCGTTCTATTGCACCGAGTTCTGCTCGGCGCTGCACCTTGAGATGGCGGGGTATCTGCACGTGAAGCCGAAGGCGGCTTCGGTGTCGGACGCCCAACGCTGAGTGTTTGGCTGCCGTCCGCGCAGGGCGAGAGTCCTGTGCGGGCATTCGGAATTCGGGCATGCCTGGCCGGAGCGGGCGTGCGCCCGCAACACTTTCGCAACTCGGACATCCACCCACTGGAGGCAGCACATGGCCCGTTTTCTTGAGGATCTCGTTGGACCGCGGGTTCCGGCGGAAGAACTGCGCAACCATCGGCTGCGGTACGCGACGCCGACGTTCATCTTGATGCTGGCGCGCGTGCTCCTGCTGGTATCCGTGTTTCTGCCGTACTGGCACATGGAACTGGAAGCGCCGCAGTATCCCAACGGCCTGTTCCTCACGGCGTACGTCAATCACCTGACGGGCGACGTGCGCGAGATCGACGGACTGAATCATTACATCGGGATGCGTCCGCTCGGAGAAGCGGCGGCGTTCGAGCGGGCGGCGGGCGTGTGGATGATCATCGCGATGTTCCTGCTGGTGGAAGGCGCCGCATTTGTTCACAGCAAATGGGCGGTGCTGCTCGCCGTTCCGGCGATCCTGTTTCCGGTGATGTTCATCGCGGATCTGTATTTCTGGATGCGAACGTTTGGGTTGAATCTGAACCCCGATGCACCTTTGTCTGCAGCGATAAAGCCGTTTGTGCCAACCGTGATCGGCGAGGGCGGAATTGGGCAATTCAAGACATATGCGGAGTTTGGAAACGGGTACTGGCTGGCGGTGGGCTGCGCGGCACTGACCATTGTGGGCTTCGTATTCCATCGGCGGGCGTACAAGCCGTTGGCTGATCGGTTACGGGGCGGCGCGGCCATCGAAAGGCGCTCGTGATGAAGCATGCGTGTACACCCATTCTGATCGCGGTGTGCGCGTCGCTTTGCGGCGCTGTTACGACGCCAACGAAGCACGATGTACCCGCTCCACCGCGAAACGTCGGGGTCTTTGCCGAGCGTGGGGAGATCGGCCGGCGCATCGCGGCGGCAAAGGAAGGGGCCACCATCGAGATCGGACCCGGTGTGTATCGGGAGCACATCCGTATCGACAAGCGGGTGACGCTGATCGGGCGTCCCGGCGCGGTGATCGACGGGGCGGGGAGCGGCGACATCGTGGAGATCGCGGCGGCGGGAGTCACACTCCGTGGATTCACGGTGCGGAACACCGGCATCGATCTGGAGCAGGAGAATGCCGCGATTCGCGTGCTGGCCGCCGATGCCGTGATCGAGGACAACGTGCTGGATGACGTGCTCTTTGGAATCGATCTCCGTAGCGCACCCGGGGGCGTGGTGCGGGGCAATCGGATCGGTGGAAAAGACCTCGACATCGCTCGGCGCGGCGATGGGCTGAGGCTCTGGCGATCGGACGGGGCGCTGATCGAGCACAACACGTTGCATGACGGGCGCGACGCGATCCTTTGGTACTCATCGGGAATCACGGTTCGGGGAAACCGCTCGGACAACTGCCGCTACGGGCTGCACCTGATGTTCAGCGACGACGTGGTGATCGAGAACAACGCGCTGGAAGGCAATTCGGTTGGTCTCTATCTGATGTACAGCTCGGGTGTCGAGATTACGGGGAACAAGTTCGTGCGAAACCGTGGGCCGAGTGGGTACGGAATCGGGCTCAAGGAAGCCGACCGATTCTCCGTCCGAGACAACCTGTTCACGGGGAATCGGGTCGGTGTGTACCTGGACGGTTCGCCGTTCACAACAAAGCAGCCCGGGGTGTTCACAAAGAACATTCTGGCGTTCAACGACATCGGCGTGATGTTTCTCCCGTCGGCTCGCGGCAACGAGTTCTTTGAGAACAACTTCATCGACAACATTGACCAGGTGAGCGTCGCGGGGCGCGGCTCACTGGACGGCAACCGGTTCTGGAGGGGTGAACGGGGCAACTTCTGGAGCGACTACACCGGGTACGACCGCGACCGGGACGGCGTGGGCGACTTTGTGCACGAATCGAGGACGCTCTTCGAGAGCATGACGGACCGCAATCCGCAGATGCGGCTGTTCCTGTTCAGCCCGGCGCAACAGGCCATCGAGTTCATCGGGCGGGCGCTGCCGGCGGTGAGGCCAGAAGCAAAGTTCGAAGACGAGGTCCCGCTGATGACGCCGGTCGACATCGCGTTCTCGAGCGAGAGCAGCAGCGCAAACGGGATAGCGCTCGGCGCAACGAGTGTGGGCTTGCTGGGCCTTGGCGCGGGCGTGCTGCTCGGCGCAAGAAAGGAAGGGATCTCATGATCCGCATGGAGCATGTGACCAAACGCTTCGGGCCAAACGCGGCGGTGGACGATGTCTGCATCGACATCGCTCGTGGCGATAGCGTGGCGTTGTGGGGCTCGAACGGCGCCGGCAAGACGACGCTGATCCGGTGCGCCCTGGGATTGTTCGCGTTTGGGGGAAAGATTCTGGTTGGCGGGCACGATGTGCTTCGGGATGGCAAGCGGGCGCGTTCGTTGATCGGGTATGTGCCGCAGGAGTTGGGGCTTTACGACGACCTTCGGCTCTCCGAGGCCGTGCGTTTTTTTTCGCGACTGAAGGGGCTGCGCACACCGGAGCTGGACGCGGTCCTTGGCGGCGTCGGGCTGACGGGCCACGAGCACAAGCGGATTCGCGAACTCTCTGGTGGCATGAAGCAGCGGTTGGCGCTGGCGATCGCGATGCTGGGCGATCCTCCGGTGCTTATTCTGGACGAAGTGACGGCGAGTCTGGATGCGTGCGGGCGGCAGGAGTTTGTGGCCCTGCTCGAAAGGCTCTCGGGCTCGGGCCGGACGATGCTGTTTGCTTCGCACCGGCTCGAGGAAGTGGTTGCGCTTGCGACGCGGGTTGTGGTACTCGCGAGCGGGTCGGTGCAGCGCAGCCAGGAGACCGGCGCGTTTGCGGCGAGCTTCGGCGCCGGCACAATTGTGCATTTGATGATCCCCCCCGCGGCGCGTGAGCGAGCGATGACCGGGCTGCGGGCGGAGGGGTTTGCGCCGACACTGAACGGCGTGGGTGTGCTTGTTCCTGTACATGCCGAACGCAAAGCGGCACCGTTTCGGATTCTGGCCGAGGCGGGGGTACCGGTTGAGGACTTTGAACTGCTTCGCGACGACCGAGCCGGTTTGATGCCGTCGCAGGAGAAGGAGAGCGGAAGATGACCAGCGCAGCGTTGAGATTGGGTGCGGCGTCGGACGGCCTCCCGGCCGAGGGGCGAGCGCCCGGCATGATGACCAACATCGTGACGATCGCGGGGCGGGAACTGCGAGAGTCAGTACGCGCTCGCTGGTTTGTGCTCTACACGGTCGCGTTCGCGGTGCTGGGCCTTGCGATCTCGATGGTGTCGGCGGCGGCGACCGGCGGATCGGGCCTGGCCAGTTTCGGGCGAACAACGGCGGGGTTGATCAATCTCGTGCTGTTGGTGGTGCCGCTGATGGCTCTCACGGCGGGCGCGGGCGCGATCGCATCCGATCGCGAGCGTGGGATGCTCCAGTATCTTCTGGCGCAGCCCGTTTCCCGGCTGGAGGTGCTTCTGGGAAAGTACTTCGGTTTGGCGGGCGCGCTCCTGGCTTGCATCTGCCTGGGGCTGGGAACATGCGCCGCGGTTCTGGCGTTGAAGGGAATGGGCACGAAGCCCTCGGGCGTGCTGTGGCTCGCCGGCCTTTCGTTCCTTCTGGCGCTGTCGATGCTGAGTCTGGGCATCCTGATTTCCACGCTGGCGCGCCGGGCATCGGTCGCGGTGGGCACGTCGGTTTTCGCCTGGCTCACGCTGGTATTCGTGACCGACCTTGGCCTGATGGCGGGCGCCATTGCGCTCCGACTGAGGATTGAACAGCTGTTCGCGTTGAGCCTCGCAAATCCGCTTCAGGTCTTCAAAATGTGGTCGTTGCACGCAGCGGACGCATCACTCGACGTGCTCGGGCCGGCGGGTCTGTACGCCACGGAAGAATTCGGCAACAGGCTTCACTGGATTTTCGGCGTCTGCATGATGGCATGGATCGTCGTGCCTCTGGCGATCGGCGCTGTGGTGATGTCGAGGAGGTCGCCGGTATGAAACGGGCTTACTTGTGCGGACTGGTCGGATTGTCGGTGCTGCCCGCGTGCGGGCGTCAGGACCTGTCGGGACCGCCGCAGATTCGGCTCGGAAGGGCCGAATGCGCAGCGTGCGGCATGATCATCAGCGACGACCGATGCTCGAGCGCTCTGTTGGTCGAGCGAGAGGGGCGGCGCGAGCATGTTCTCTTCGATGATCTGGGGTGCATGCTGGATCACGAGCGCGAGAACGTCGCTCGTGATCGCGTAGTCCAAGCGTTTGTCCACGATTACGGCACCGGAGCCTGGAGCGCAGCGGACTCGGCGATGTTCATCTTCGGCGCGGAAGATGCAGTACGGACTCCGATGGGGTCGGGCATTGTGGCGTTTGCAACGCAAGAGCGGGCAGAGGCGGAACAGCGCCGGAGCGGGGGTGAGGTCATGGGCGCTGCCGCACTTGCGGTTGCCCGCCGCGAGTGGATGGAAAGTCGCTACGGCAAGCCGGACGTGCCGCGCTAGCCGCAGGAAGCCGGATCAGCTGGATTTCTTTGCTCGATGGGATGGTGGCTGGGAGGCGTCGTGATTTCTCAAACTGTCGAATACGCACTGATCGCGATGAGCTTCCTTGCTTCACGGAAGGAAGAAAGCGTGACCTGCGCGATGATCTCGCGGAACACGCGTGTGCCCGCGGGCTATCTGTCGAAGATCATGCGTGATCTGGTGTGCGCGGAACTCGTGCGATCCTTCCGGGGACCGCACGGCGGATTCTCGCTCGCGCGCGGGAGCGAGACGATCAGCCTTTTGGAGATCGTCAATGCGGTGGAGCCGATCCGACGGCCAGAGAGCGGCCCGGTCGAGGAGCCGCTTCGTGCGGCATATCGAGCGGTTCACCAGTGCCTGGACGGTGCGGTCGCGCAGATTGAGCGGACATTTCGGCAGACGACACTCAGCAGCGTGCTGGCGTGCGGCGACAACTCGTACAGCGTCGTTCGCGATGTTCTTCGCGAACAGGACGCCCTGAAAGGAGAATTGAACGATGCCCAGAATTGATGCAAGCGTGCCCATTGGAAAGATCGGCGCGGACATGCCGCGGAGCCTGGCAGTCTTTGAGCGATTTGGACTTGACTACTGCTGCCAAGGGGTCCGCACGCTGCGCGAGGCTTGCCGGATGTCCAATGCGGATTTGGACGAAGTCTTACGCGCGCTTTGCGAAATGACTGGGGAGGCGGCCGGGTCCGAACGGGACTGGGCCTCGGCGACCATGACAGAACTGGCGGACCACATCGAGCGCACGCACCATGCGTTCGCGAGGGAATCGTTCGCGCGTCTTGCGGTGCTGGTGCCGAAAGTTGCGGCCCATCACGGCGCCGCTCACCCGGAATTGCACGATCTCGAGCGGGTGGTTGCGCGACTGCGCGAAGAGATGCTCGACCACATGATCCGGGAGGACCGCGTGCTTTTTCCGTGGTTGCGGCGGCTGGATCGCAAATCCGAGATTCACACTGGTCCGCCCTGGAGCGTGCGCCGACCGATCGATTGCATGATGCACGACCACAATGAGGTGGGACAAATGTTCCGCGAGATCAAAGACTTGACGAACAACTTCACGCCGCCGGACAACGCGTGCGCATCGTTCCGGGCGATGGTCGGTTTGTTGCGTGACCTGGAGCGTGATACCCACGTGCACATTCACAAGGAAAACAACATTCTCTTCCCAGCGGGCGTGCGGGCGGAAGAGGCTCGCGCGGGAGCAGTGCACGGGCATGCGGCGGAATCACCAAACTAGCGAGGGGATTCAAAGCACCATGTTGTACAAGCTCCTGATCGTTCTTCACCTGCTCGGGTCGTCGGTCTGGATCGGCGGACACATCGTGCTCGTGCTGGTGGTGCTTCCCAAAGCGATGCGGAAGCGCGATCCCATCCGCGTGCGCGACTTCGAGCGCGGTTTCGCCAAGGTAGGCCTGTCAGCGCTGGCGTTGCAAGTCTTTACCGGTCTGTGGCTCACCACGTATTGGGGGATTGACTGGCGCGCGGTCCTTGTCACACCAACGCCCGCGGCACATCTGGCCCTGTCGAAGCTGGTGCTGCTTGCGGTCGTTGTGGTGGTTGGCGTTCACGCGGAACGCCGGGTGCTGCCACGGCTGAGCGCTGAAACCCTTGGCGTATTCGCGGCCCATGCCTGGACGGTAACTCTTCTGTCATTACTGATGCTCATCGCAGGTGCCGGAATTCGCACGGGAGGACTGTTTTGACATCGACCAAGGGCGATCGCCTTATTCGGGTACACTTATCCGGATTTCTTCCGCGTAACAAGAGACCTCACGAAGGACCCGCATGCTTTCGCAAACTGTTGAGTACGCGCTTCGGGCGGTTGTTCACCTGGCGGGGCTCAAACCCGGCCAGACGGTAAACAGCGAATCGATCGCTGAACAGACGAAAGTTTCACATGGCTATCTCGCGAAGATCCTGCGGGACCTGGTCGTGGCGAGGCTCATCACCTCGCAGCGCGGCCCGAACGGCGGGTTTGCTCTTGCCCGTCCGGCGGGCACTATCTCGATGCTCGACGTCGTCAATGCAGTCGATCCGATCATGCGCCTGAAAGAGTGCCCGCTGGGGAATCCGCTCCATATTGAACTCTGCCCGCTGCACCGGCGCCTCGACAATGCGATCGGCATGATCGAGCGGGAGTTTCAGCGGACGATGATCGCCGAAGTCTTGGAGACGACAGAGCAACATCGAAAGGTAACACCGACCGTGCGGGGAAAGAAGGCATGAGACCAACGTCAGAACGGTGCCGTGAGGATAATTGATATCGAAACGTCCCCCACACGAGAGGTTGTCTTCGTGTCTGGACTTGTAGTAGTTGTCCAGAAGTCCGGTCCACAGCCGAATTCCGACACCATCTCGTTTCGAGGTTCAACAGGCGAACTTGAGCGACGTTTTGGCGCAAACTCTAGCTTGTTGACTTCCGACTCATAAGCAGGAGGAGTTCTCGCGGAGAATGCGGTGCGCCCGTCACGCGGGCGTCATCAGTGACTCGATCACATCTCGGGCGTGATACGACAAGCGGTCGAGCGTGATGTACTGCCTGAGGCAGTCGAGGTCATCGCCTGCGGTCAATAACGGCGGCTCTTGGTACCCGTCGCCCCTGCTCTGCCCCATGCCGAGGTTCGCGACCAGCGCGTTGCACAAACACTTACAGCCGATGGTGTCTTCCACCTTACCGCCTTTGTGCACGTAATCTTCGACCGGCTCGCTGGGGCATCGATAGCCGATGGTGCCGTCGGGTTTGCGGTACGCGCGGCGGAGATAGCCAAGATCGCATTGGCGCGGGCGATCCGAATAAACCTTCGCATCGGACAGCGTGGATGAAAGCGTCGCCACTTTGAACGGGAAACCCGTAGGCGAGGCGTCAGGATCGGTGAACACCGAAGCATCGCCGCGGAGCACTCCAGCAAGAAGCCGGTGTCGCAAGGCGGGATCAAGTCCGGATTCTTCGCAGAACGCGAACGCCGTGCCGACCTGCACTCCATGGGCGCCAGCTGCGAGCGCCGCGATGAATCTCTCTCGCGAGGCGTAGCCACCAGCGAGCCAGAACGGCACCCCTAATGCCGCCATCTGAGCCAGGTTCACTTCATCGCGAGGGCCATAGACAGGTTCGCCTCGCGCGCTCAGCTGCTGCGGACCACGCGGCGACGCGTTGTGCCCGCCCGCGGTCGGCGCTTCCAGCACGAAACCGTCGATGCCGCCGGGGGCCTTCTTGAGGAGCGCCTTCGCCAGAACAACCGACGAGATGATGGCCAGAAATTGCGGTCGGCGCAGGGCTGGGGCAGGGTTGGCGGAATACGCGGCCCACATCGCGGTCGGATCAAAGGTCTGCTCATACTTCTGCTCGCCAGCGTCGATCACGTCGATCGTGATGCTCGCCGCCTTGTTCTGGCTGAGCAGATCCAGCACGCCTGGAATATCGGCCGGGATTCCTGCGCCCATGAACACCACGTCCACGCCCGCGAGCATTGCCCCATACAGGCTGGCCAACGTCGGTAGTTGTATTTTGTGCAGGTAGTTGATCCCGACGATGCCCGCGTGCCCTTCCTTCGCCAGGTACACCTCCGCGAAGTTCGCGAGAACAAGCAGCCACTCTCGCTCAGTCGTCAGGCGAACCCGAAGCAGCGGCAAGAGCGCGTAGCGCTTCCGCAAACTTGAGCTTTCGCCGAGCTGGTCGGCAGCAGACGCGACGTCTGCACTGAGACGCGAGATCGCGTCTACAGGCTCGGAATAATCCGGTGCATGGTCATTCAAAGTTCCGGGCCGGAAGTACCGCGCGAGTACCCGTTGCGCGATCTCGGGCGCCGGGAATGCGGCCATCGCGCGGCGCATGTGTCCGCCGGGATCGCCCAAACCCAGTCGCCGAATCAACATCGTGTCGAGCGCGGTACCAGAAACTACTCCGAGCTGGCCGAGCAAAGCAACCTCGCGCGCCAATGTCCACCGGGAGACACCGACGCCCATCCCGCCTTGAATCAACCGTGGCAATATCACGCGCTTCTCCACTTAGCGGTCCGTGCCCGAATGGCGTGGTTCGAGACCCGCACGCCGCATTCTATCCCGGATATTTGGACATGTTTATCTTTTATTTGCTTGGGTACCGTAGGCTCACGCCCATTCCTTGCCGCCGACACGCTGGATCACAGACGAAGTCGCGCCGCCCATAACATGGAGACATGCCGCTTTCGCCGGCCGGATGCCTGATGTGCGGCTGACACACCAACTGAAACCCGTGGATGAATCGAATCGATTTTCTGGGTCTGTCAACTCACGCCGTAGAGTGAAGAGACCGGCTGAGAACGTCAATCCGTTTCAAGTGGAAAGCGAAAAATTGGGACAAGCCCCCACACAAGACGATGGTCAATCCGAAGTTCACCCGGTCGTGACAACGCCGGCGCATGAGGCTTGCTATCCGCAGTCACAAGAGAGAGCGATAGCGGTCGAAGCCAGTACACCGACCACGGAGCCCGGCACAACACTTGCCATCATCGCGGGCGGCGCAGGTCGGCGCATGGGTGGCCCCAAGTACGCATTGAAGATGAATGGCAAATCGATTCTCAGCGTCATGCTCGACCAACTTTGCTGGCAAGGGCGGACGATGCTGGTGGTGCAAGATGGAGGGAAAACGGTCGATGGGCAGGAACGGGTAGATCGAATACTGGCTGACACAATCCCTGGCCAGGGTCCGCTTCGCGGTATCGTGACCGCCCTTGACTGCTGCGATACGAAGTCGCTCATCGCAGTGCCAATTGACATGCCAGGACTCCGCTCGGCGCATCTCATGTGGATTCTGGAGCAGGGGTTGAAGTCTCAAGCACAGAGACTCCTTCTTCGGCGAATGGTGTGTGGGCACGCCGTGATTGAGCCGTTCCCTGCGTTTTTCCGAATGTGCGGGACGGCGCCGATTCGAAACCTGCTCGATCGCGGCCGTCGCGCTCTCCGTGAACTCGCCGACTTGCCCGACACATGCGTGATCGGCGCTCCAACATCTTGGGGAGAGCAGGTCTGGACGAATATGAATACACCCGCGGAAGCTAGCGCCGTCGGGGCGCGCCTGGTGACCAGGCGGGTCGATAGCGCAGAAGGGATCTAACCATGAAACTTCGCATAAAGGGAGCTTCGATCAGGTTGAGACTGACTCGATCGGAGGTCGAAGCGATAGGTCGCGGCGAGATTGTGGAAGAGATCACTCGCTTTCCGGATGGCGCTTTGTTGCGTTACCGGCTTGAGACTTCGGTCGGCGACGTTCCACTATTTGTAGGATTCTCGAACGGGCTTCTTTTGATACGCATCGGATCGGATGCGGCTGTCCGTTGGAGTTCAGGGCCGGCCGTTGAAATTTCGGAAAGCGTTTCGCTGCATAACACGGACAAACTGGAAGTGCTTATCGAGAAGGATTTCGAGTGCTTGCATCCGAACGCGGGAGAAAGCACCGAAGGAGCATTTCCGAATCCCTTCGCGCCTGGTCGCTGACAGGAGGCGTGCCAGATTGCCTCGGCCTACGGTGCATTGCTCATTCGATCAGGTTGCCGTCAATTGACATGATCTGGGAGGGCCTATTGGCACGACTCAGCCCCGAGGTTTCACGCTCCGTTCTCCGGGCCAGCGTGGCCGCTCTGCTGCTGGCGGCGCTCATCGTGCTCGGGTCGCGCAATCTTGCACACTTTGACGCTGCGCTCGTCGGTTACACCTTCGCGACGCTCTTCGCCACGTTCGCGATCACGTACCGGTATTCGATGTGGCTCCAGCGTCCGCCCACCGCCCTCTATTGGCGCCGCGGGTGGCAGGTGTTTTTCTCACGCGACCGAATGCTGCGAAATCTCGGCGCGTGGATCAAACGCCTCGTCGGGGTGTTCGCACTCAACAACTTCATTTTTCGCCGCAGCCGCCCGCGCTGGGCGGCACACTGGCTCATCATGTGGGGTTGCCTCGCGGCGGTCGCCATTACTTTTCCGCTGGTTTTTGGTTGGATTCACTTCGAGACTCCCCCCGGCGATTTTGAGCGCTACACCGTCTTTGTCTTTGGCTTCCCAACCTTTGCGTTCCGAATCGGCAGCGTGCTCGGGATGGTGATCTTCCACGGCTTGGTGTGGTCTTCGTTCCTGGTCATCGCCGGAGTCATGATCGCCATGCGCCGGCGCATGCGAGATCGCGGGGCGGAGGCCGTGCAGCAATTCGGCGAGGATTTCCTGCCTCTGATCCTTCTCTTTGCGGTCAGCATCACCGGCCTGATGCTGACCGCCAGCTACACATGGATGAAGGGCTACGCCTACGACTTCCTGGCGATTCTGCACGCGGGCTGTGTCATCTTTACGCTGCTGTGGCTGCCGTTCGGCAAGTTCTTCCACATCTTTCAGAGGCCCGCCCAGCTCGGGGTCGCGTTCTACAAAGACGCCGGGCTTTCCGGGGAGCAGGCGATCTGCGCACACTGCGACCGACCCTTCGCTTCCAAGATGCATGTCGAGGATCTGATCCGCGTGGAGCAGGATCTTGGCTACTCGTACCAGATGCCTGATCATCCGGCGGGTCACTACCAGCGGATCTGCCCCCGGTGTCGACGCGTCGGCATGGCGCTGGCGCAGGGCCGTCTTTGGCAGATCGGTCGAGGGCGTGAACCCACCGAGCGGCCGGGCCTTGTCGATGTTGCGGCGTATATCGACGTTCCACTGGCAACTGCGGAGCCCACTCCATGAACGGGAAAAACGACAGGCTGCGGGAGGCACCGGTGGACCGGCTCGCGACTTCGATCTCGCCGTTCGATCTGCGCGCCGCCTCGGCAGAGCTTTGGCAGGAGCACGGTGTCTCCGGGCACGGTCATCGTCAGAAAGTCCTCGCGCGTCACGGGGGAGTGACGGTGGCGCTCTTTGTGTTCGAGAGCGGGGCCGGTCTAGCGCCGCACTCCACCGGCGGCACGGTGGTGATCCAATGTATCGACGGAGGGCTCGAGGTCTCGGCGGACGACCAGCCTCAGCAAATCGGTCCCGGCGGAGTGCTCGTCTTAGCCCCGCGTGTCCGCCACGGCGTGCGGGCCACCAGCCGCACGGTCATGCTCCTGACTGTGGCCCTTCAGCCGGATGAAACGAGCACATGAGTAAGCCTCCCTCCAATCTCCTTCAGGTGCTCGACCGCTTTGGGCCCCACCTCGCCCGCTCGAACAGCGCTCGCCTCGCCACCGATGCCGAGCCCGACCGGCTTGTGAAGACGCACTGCTGCTTCTGCGGGCAGCAGTGCGGCATCCAGCTCAAGGTCAAAGACAATGTCGTCACGGGCTTCGAGCCGTGGTACGACTTTCCGTTCAATCGAGGCATGCTCTGTCCCAAAGGCGTGAAGCGGTATCTGCAAGGCGCACACCCCGATCGCCTGCTCACGGCGTTCAAGAGAGATCCGGGCGTTCCCGAAGGCTTCAGCCCCATGGCATACGACGAGGCCATCCAGCGCGTCGCGTCGGAAATCGGACGGATTCAGAGCGCCCACGGCAACGCGGCTATCGGGGTGCTCAGCGGGGCGAGCCTCACCACGGAAAAGGCCTACCTCATGGGCAAATTCGCCCGGGTTTGCCTCAAGACGCCCTATATCGACTACAACGGCCGGCTGTGCATGGTGAGCGCGGGCGCGGGAAACAAGAAAGCATTTGGAATCGACCGCGCCGCCAATCCCTGGAGCGACATCCCCAAGGCCGAACTGGTCTGGATCAGCGGAGCGAACGTTGCCGAGTGCGCGCCGATCACCACCGAATACGTCTGGCAGGCCCGGGAGAACGGTGCTCGCATCATCGTTGTTGATCCGCGGATCACGCCGCTCGCCCGCACCTGCGACCTGTTCCTTCCCGTCAAGCCGGGGCGCGATATCGCGCTCTTCAACGGCGTGCTGCATCTCATGATCGAGAAGGGATGGATCGACCGTCCCTTTATCGAGAACTTCACCATCGGCTTCGACAAGGTTGCCGAACACGTGGCGTCCTGGACATCCGTCAAGACCGCCGAAGTGACCGGCATTCCCGAGCGGCTGATCCGTCAGGCCGCGGAATGGTGGGGAACCGCCAAGAGCAGCTTCCTCATGCACGCCCGAGGCATCGAGCACCACTCGCACGGCGTGCAGAACGTGCTGGGCGCGATCAACATAGTCCTGGCATCGGGGCGCATCGGACGCGAAGGCTGCGGCTACGGGACCATCACCGGCCAGGCCAACGGGCAGGGCGGGCGCGAGCACGGACAGAAATGTGACCAGCTCCCCGGCTGGCGCGACATCGCCAATCCCGAACATCGCGCGCACATCGCAAAGATCTGGGACATCGCCGAGCCCGACTTGCCGGGGCCGGGCGTTGACTGCTACGAAATGTTCCGCAAGATCGACGCGGGCGAGATCAAGGGTCTGATTTCGCTTTGCTTCAATCCGAAGGTTTCTCTTCCCGACAACAACTTCATCTCGCGAGCCCTGGGCAAGCTCGAATTCTACGTTGCCATCGACTTCTTCATGAACGAGACGGCACGCTACGCCGACATCGTCCTCCCCGGGTCGCTCCAGGAAGAGGACGAAGGAACGGTCACGCAGATCGAGGGGAAGGTCATCAAGATCAACAAAGCGGTGGACTGCCCGGGTGAGGCAAAGCAGGATTGGCGCATCATCCAGGACATCGCCGCGGCGCTCGATCGTCCCAAGGGATTCACGTTTCAAGAGCCACGCGCGATCTTTCACGAATTGCGTACCGCGTCAAGGGGCGGCGTGGCCGACTATTCGGGCATCACCTACGAGAAGATCGAGCGGCAGTACGGCGTCTGCTGGCCCTGCTACAGCGAAGGCCCGGACGGCGCGCCGGTCGATCACGAGGGAACCCCGCGTCTATTCGAGCCCGGCTCGTGGAACGTCGTCGCCAAGGGCGCCGGCCCCTTCTACTTCCCCGATGGCAAGGCCCGCTTCAACGTCGCGCCGTATTCGCCGCCCACCGAAGAGGTCGACGCAGAGTATCCGCTCATCCTCACGACCGGGCGCGTCGTCAGCCAGTTCCTCTCCGGCACGCAGACCCGGCGCATCGGCCCACTGGTCGATCAGTATCCCGAGCCGCGCATCGAACTGCACCCGCGCCTTGCCGAAACACTGGGCATCAAGGACAACGACTGGGTCACGGCCGAATCGCGCCGGGGCAACTGCACGCTCCGCGCCATGGTCGTCACCACGATCCGCCCCGACACGATCTTCATCCCGTATCACTGGCCCGGGCGCAAGAGCGCCAATCAGTTGACCATCTCGGCGCAAGACCCGATCTCGAAGATCCCCGAGTACAAGGTTTGCGCGGTCCGGCTCCGCAAGGCGGACAGCCCGCCGGACTGGGATGGTCAGTTGGAGCCGCAGCAGGGCTGAGGAGTGCGGGCCACCCCGCGAGGGACGGTGCTTCGCCCAGCCAGGGGCACGGACGGGCTTTCGGCGCTGACGCAGTGGCGGGCGGATTGGCGAAAACGCGGAACGAACAGAAGAGAACGGTTTCACGATGACATGCGAATCGATCCAAATCCCGTTTCCGCTTGTCCACGGTGTACGCCGAGAGATTCGGGGCGCCGGGATGGACCGGCCGATGCGTGCGCCGCCGCAGCGGGGCCGCGCGCCGCTTGCGTCCGGGTCGACCGGACAGTCATCCCATCGGCCCGTCGGGGCATCCGCTTCATTCGGAGAGCCATCCGGACGAGTCGGAGAGTCATCCGGACGAATCGGAGAGGCATCCGGACGAGTCGGAGACCTCTCCGGACCATTCGGAGCATTCCTCAGAGCGTCCGGAGAACCCGCCGGGCAGCGCGCAAAGCGGAGTCGCGAGTCGGGGCGAGCGGCGATCCGGGGTTGGTCCGGCAACGGTTACACTGCACGGGTCGCTCGCAGATCGGAGAGACGATGTCCGTCCCCAGCAATCTGAATTTCTACATCGATCCCAGCCGCTGCATCGGCTGCCAGGCGTGCGTGCAGGCGTGCACCGAGTGCGAGACGCACAAGGGGCACTCGATGATCCATCTCGAGACCGTGGACCGGGCGCACTCGACGCAGACGATCCCCGTCGTCTGCATGCACTGCGATTCGCCGACCTGTGCCGAGGTTTGTCCGGCCGACGCGATCAAGCGGACTCCCGACGGCGTGGTGCAATCGGCCCGCAAGCCGCGCTGCATCGCGTGCAACAACTGCGTGCTGGCCTGTCCCTTTGGCGTGCCCAAAATGCAAGTCGAGTTCGACCTGATGATGAAGTGCGACATGTGCTACGACCGCTCGTCGGTCGGGCTCAAGCCCATGTGCGCGAGCGTCTGCCCGAGCCAGGCGCTGTTCTTCGGCACGCACGAAGAACTGGAAGCGGCCCGCCCGCAGTCGGCGCCGATCGACCGCTTCAAGTTCGGCGAGCAAACCATCACGACCAAGGTGAAAATGATGGCGCCCCGGCGCGCCTACCCCGAGCACCTCGACGTCACGGCGGCGCTCGACCCTCTTCCCCCCCCCCGCACGCTCTCGCTGGGCGTGCTCAACGGCGCTCGCTGAGACACGCGCGTCCCGGAGTTGCGTATGGCCCACAATCTCCGACTTCCCGTTCTGACACCCGACGGCCGCCCGGCCGATGAGCAGCCCAAGTGGCGCCGGGACTTTCCGATCGGCACCTCCGACGACAACTACGTCGCCCGGCGCGACTTCACGAAATTCATGGTTCTCATCAGCGGCTCGTTCGTCGCCGGGCAGGCGTGGATCGCGCTCAAAACGCTCGGCTGGGCGGGAGGAGGCGGGCGCGACGCCGGCCCCCTCGCGATCGCACGCGTGGACGAGATCGCGGTCGGGCAGGCCGCGGTCTTCTCGTATCCGCGCGAGCACGATACATGTCTGCTGATCCGCGCAGGCGAACGCGAATTCCTTGCCTACAGCAACAAGTGCTCGCACCTCTCGTGCGCCGTCATCCCCGATGTGCAGTCGGGTCGGCTTCTCTGCCCGTGCCACCACGGCTCGTTCGACCTCGCCTCGGGCCGCCCGCTCGCGGGTCCGCCGCGCCGCCCGCTCGCCCGCATCGTGCTCGAAGTACGCGACAGCACCATCTATGCAACCGGCGTGGAAGCGAGGACTGTGTGAAACCCTCTCCTCCCCCCCCTCCAAACTCTCGCACGTTCGTTCGCACGCCGGCGCGTCCGACCCGCCGGAACCGGCGCGAGACGCACGAGCCGGTGATGTACGGCATCCTGAGCATCGTGCTCATTCTCGCGCTCATGCAGCTCTGGCTCCTGACCGCGACGATGAACGCGTACCTGGGCGGAGATCACTCGGTGGTGTGGCCGGCGCTCGGAGCAAGCGGGGTGTGCCTGCTGCTCAATCTCGGCTTGCTGCGGTATCTCTATCTGCTGGAGAAGCCGTGACCGCTGGCGATTCGGTTTCGCGCAGAGGCTTCTTGGCAGCCATCGACCGCGCCGCGGCGGACCTGCTCCCGGCTTATTTCGCCCTCGTCATGGCGACGGGCATCGTGTCGCTCGCGGCATCGATTCAGGGCTTCGGCGGGCTCGCCGTTGCCATGTTCTGGCTGAATGGGGTTTTCTTTGCGGCGCTCTGGGTGTTGACCGTGCGGCGCGTCGTGCGTTACTGGCCCCGCCTGCGGGCGGACGTCTCCAGCCATTCCCGGGGCGTGGGTTTCTTCACCGCCGTTCCCGCCGCGTGCGTCTTGGGGACGCAGGCGCTGCTGATCGGGCGATTCGATTCCGTCGCGTGGTCGCTCTTGATCTTCGGCGCAGTGCTCTGGGTGCTCGTGACGTACGCGGTGTTCACGGCGCTGACGGTCAAGGCCGAAAAACCCCCGCTCGCGGAAGGACTGAACGGAGGCTGGCTGGTCGCGATCGTCGCCACGCAGTCGGTTTCCGTGCTCGCGTCGCAACTCGCGGCCCACGCGGGCGCGGGACACCAAGCGCTCCTCTTCATCGCTCTCGTCGCGTGGCTGGGCGGCGCCATGCTGTACGTCTGGATCATCTCACTCATCTTCTACAGGTACACGTTTTTTCCGTTCAAGCCTTCAGACCTCGCCCCGCCATACTGGATCAACATGGGCGCGATGGCCATTTCCACGCTGGCCGGCGCCACGCTGATCACGAGCAACGCCGGCAGTCCGCTCCTCCACGAGCTTCTCCCGTTTCTGAAGGGTGCGACGCTCTTGTTCTGGGCCACGGCGACCTGGTGGATTCCCATGTTGCTCATTCTGGGCGTCTGGCGTCATATCGTGAAGCGCTTCCCTCTGCGTTATGACCCACTCTATTGGGGCGCCGTCTTCCCGCTGGGAATGTACTCGGTTGCCACGGCTCGCATGATCGAGGCGCTGGAACTGCCGTTCCTGAGCGTGCTACCCCCGGTTTTTTTCTACGCCGCGATCACCGCGTGGACGCTGACGCTTTTTGGGATGGGGTATCGGCTGGTCACGAGCGCGGCCGCGAACCGCGCACACGCCTGATCGTGCACCGGAATCGGGGCTCCACGCCAACCGAGGAATGCCGCGCATCGTCGGTTTCTGGATGTCACCGCCGTATCCTTTCTAAAGACTGAGGAGCGAAGCAGCATGGACGAAGGCGGTGCGCGCGATGAGTTGCCGGGCTTGGGACATGAGGTCAGGCCGCTGCCCGTTTCGCCGTCGCTGGAATCGGTGATCGCCGCCGCGCACGTTCCTCCTTCCGCCGGGTCGTTGCTCGACAGGCACACGGTCTGGCTTGGCGTCATGTGCCTGGGGCTCGGTGTGGTTGCGGCATTGTGCGCGCAGTTGCTGATCCGGCTCATCGCGCTGATCACCAATCTGTCGTTCTTCGGCAAGCTCTCGTTCGCAGGCGCCTTGCCCGCATCAAATCACCTCGGGATGTGGGTCATCGGTGTACCGGTCATCGGTGGTTTGATAGTCGGAGTCATGGCGAAGTTTGGCTCGCGCGCCATCCGCGGCCACGGCATCCCCGAGACTATGGAAAAAGTCCTGCTGGAGGACAGTCGCATTCCGCCGCGCATGACGCTTCTCAAGCCGCTGTCGGCGGCGATATCGATCGGGACGGGCGGACCGTTCGGCGCCGAGGGTCCGATCATCGCGACTGGGGGTGCGATCGGGTCGGTGCTCGGCCAGTTCCTAAAGACCACCGCAGACGAGCGGAAAACCCTGCTTGCGGCAGGTGCCGCCGCGGGCATGTCCGCGACCTTTGGTGCGCCGGTGGCTGCGGTCCTTCTGGCGATTGAACTGCTGCTCTTTGAATTCCGACCTCGCTCGGTCATTCCGGTGGCCTTGGCATCCACGTCGGCAGCGGGAGTTCGGATGATCTTCGAGGGCGCCCACGCGGTGTTTCCGATGCAAGATGTTGCGGCGCCGAGCGGCATGGCGCTGGCGTGTTATGTTGCATTCGGGGCCATCATCGGCATCGTGAGTGTGGGTGTGACACGAGTGGTGTATTGGATCGAGGACATGTTCGAGAAGCTGCCGATCCATTGGATGTGGTGGCCGGCCATTGGCACATTGGCGGTCGGTATCTGCGGCTATTTTTCGCCTCGCACGCTGGGTGTGGGGTATGACGTCATTTCCGACATGCTCACGGGGTCGTTCACGACCAGCGTGATTGCGTTGCTCTTCATCATGAAGTTCCTGTCCTGGTCCATCTCGCTTGGGAGCGGCACCTCGGGTGGAACGCTCGCACCGTTGTTCACGCTTGGTGGCGCGCTCGGAACGCTGCTCGGGATTGGCGGGGCGGCCTTGTTGCCGGGAGTCGGGATTGACCCGCGAATCGCGGCGCTTGTGGGGATGGCGGCAATGTTCGCGGGTGCGTCGCGAGCGCTTCTCACTTCAGTGGTCTTCGCGTTCGAAGTTACTCTACAGCCGATGGGGCTGCTTCCGCTGCTGGGAGGCTGCGCCGCGGCGTACATGCTTTCCTCGCTGCTCATGCGGGAGAGCATCATGACGGAGAAGCTTGCCCGCCGTGGAGTTCGCGTGCCCAACGAGTATCACCCCGACCCCCTCGTTCAGCTCTCGGTCAAAGATGTGCAAACATGCGAGGTGGCAGTGCTCAGCGAGACCCAGTCTGTTCGAGAGGTACGGGAGTGGATCGCGAGTGGGGCGCAAGGATCAAGGCACACCGGTTTTCCAATCATCGGCAAAGATGGTTTGCTGATCGGCGTATTGACCAGACGAGATCTGACGGAATCGGGTGGCGCGCCTGTCGAGGTAGATAGCACACTCGGCGCGTTGATTCGTCGTCCCCCGGTCATTGTGTATGAAGACTGCACGCTCCGAGACGCGGTGGATCACATGGTGAACCACGACGTTGGAAGGTTGCCGGTTGTTCGCCGAGACAATCCCGGACGGGTCGTCGGGATTATCACAAGAAGCACCGTGCTGGCCGCACATCGTGGAAGACTTCGCGAGATGGAGCGAAGCGAACCAAATCTTCGATTGCCGAGATGGGATTGAAACTGGCGTGAGTACCAACCTTGCTTGAAATTATTGCGCACCGTTGCATACGACCAATTGATTTCCGTTGAACTGAACTCGGTTGGTCACGACCTTTTCAGTCATTAATTTGCGCGAAACCTCGATCTGCATGGCCCAACAAATGCATTGCAGGCTTGAATTTCCACGACGATGAAAGTTCGTTTTCAACTCTCTTCAGGTCGCAGGATGCCAGTCTTTAGCGTCCCTGGCCGCACTTGAGTACGCCCCGTCTGTTTCCGGCTCGAGCGAGGATTACTGGGAGATGATTCCGGTCGCATCGTTCCGGCGGCGCGAAGGGTCACTGGACGTGTTGTGCAAGGAACCACACCTGCAGCTCGTTGGCACGGATGACATCCGATACGATGATGTCGTCGGTGCCGATATCCCCTGCTGATGCGGTGCTCTTCGCCATTGCCCGAGCCGCCAGCAAAATGGTCTCATGGGCATGCAGCAGCCTGGCGAGCTGGGCCTCCGTGTTCTCGCGGCCCTTCGGAGCTCTGGGAATGAGAGTGGCCTCTGCAATGTCAGCCCCCATGGCGATCGCCACGCCTCCCAGTACCTGGACGCGCTCGGCGAGAAGGTCGATCAGCCGGGTTTGCTCCTCGGCGTGCTTGTCGAAGAGCAGGTGCAGCATGTAAAACGTCGGACCCGACACCTGCCAGTGATGCTTCTTATACAAATCTCGCAGCGTCACGGTGTCGGCGAGGAGCTGGTTGAGACTGTCCACGCTGGCGAGCGCCGCCGTCGCGTCAAGCGCGATCGTGGTTCGTCGAGCGTGTCCGAACGCTTGCACCTCTCCGGTGTTGGACGGGACCACGGGTTCTCTTAGGTGGGTCGCATCATCGCGGGTGATGGTCGAGTGTGACATGCTAATAACTCCTTATTGATCGTTCGTCTCTTTGCTGGGCCTTGCGCCCATACCGGATCACTCTTGGATCGTTCACAGACGCTGGCAGCGTTCGCTCACAATGCACGGCGCGCGACATGCGCCCCATCCTTCGATGGTTCGATGCCGATCAGAAGCAGTTCTTCTCCACGTGCTGCTTGACAAGTTCGCGCGCACGCTCGACGTTCGCGATCTCTTGCTTCTTGATGTCGCGCCAGAACGCCTGTAACTGGGCGTCCCCTTCCGCGTTGGCGATGCACTGGTCGCAGCGCCACAGCGTGTCCAGGCGGTTACTCAGAAAGTGGATGAGGTCATGGTCGTGGTCCTGGGTGCCGCAGGTCTTCCCGAGATTGGCGTACGGGCGATTGGCGGTTTCGGTTGTCATGTCGAGCTCCTTGAGTACGCTGCCGCAATTCGAGCCTTCGGGCCAGATCGGGCAACGCAGGAAGCATGGCGTGAAAGACTCGCGTGCTCAATGCGCGAACTTCCCCAATTGCCGGCCCAATACCCCGGTGGTAGACGCCGCTCGCACGCTCGAATTGATAGTCTCCAACCGAAATCCGACGTTGGTTGCAAGAACTCGCCCGCTCAGGCGCCCGCACCCGACGCCCCACCGCATTCGCGGATTTCGCAGACCCGTCGACACTGAAGGGAGGAGGCGAACAAAGCATTTTGACACCGCCCAGCGTTCGCGTCGCATCGCATCGCATGTTCGCTCGATTGGGGAAGCGCACGCATGGAGACACACCTGCTCCTCGTCATCATCTCCACAGTCGAAGGAGGTGCCGAGTGGCCAACCGAGTCGCGATGCTGTCCTGGGAATCAATGCACTCAATTCCGGTGGGAGGGCTCGCGGCGCACGTCACCGAGCTCGCGGGCGCGCTGCAGCGCCGTGGCGATGACGTCCATATCTTCACGCGGATGGGCGCCGGGCAGCCGCGGTACAGTTGCATCGGCGGCGTGCACTACCACCGTTGCCCGTTCGACCCTAACGCGGAATTCATGACCTACGTCGACCGGATGGGCGATGCGCTCTTCGATCGCCTCCGCGCTGCGGAAGACTTCTACGGCCAGCCGTTCGATGTCGTCCACGGCCACGACTGGCTTGCCGTGCCGGCCTTGGGACGGGTCAAGCGGGAATTGGGGCGGCCCGTGACATTCACGATGCACTCGACGGAATACGGGCGCTGCGGAAACGAGATGCGGGAGGGGACGGCGAGGGTGATCCGGGACATGGAGTGGTACGGAACGTCCGTGGCGGATCGAGTGATCTGCGTTTCGCGGACGCTCGCCGATGAAGTCCAGCGGATCTACAGCACGCCATCAGACAAGGTCTCGGTGGTCTACAACGGGGTTGACCCGAGCCGCTTTGATGGCAAAGTGGATGTGCCGATCGTGCGGCGTTCTGTCGGAGTGGGCGATACCGACCCGCTCGTGCTCTTCGTGGGTCGCCTGACCTGGCAAAAGGGGCCCGACCTGCTGATGAGTGCGATCCCAGAAGTGCAGCGGCACCGCGCCGATGCGAAGTTCGTGTTTGTAGGCGACGGCGACATGCGCTCGTCGCTGGAAGGACAGGCCGGCGAGGCGGGGCTATTCAGTTCAGTCCGTTTCACGGGCACGCGGAACGGAACTGACCTTGTTGGCTTGTTCAAGAGCGCCGATGTGATATGCGTGCCCAGCCGCAACGAACCTTTCGGGATTGTCGTGCTGGAGGCCTGGAGCGCGACGCGGCCTGTTGTGGTCACTTGCAATGGTGGGCCGCGAGAGTTCGTGCGGGACCAGGAGACTGGCTGGGTGGTTGAGCCCAACAGGAAGTCATTGGGCTGGGCGCTGGGTACGGCGTTGGCCGACACCGCCAACGCCGATCGCATCGGGGCCAACGGGCGGCAAGAGGCGGAGACACGGTTCTCGTGGGACGCCATCGGAGAGGAGATGGACCGCGTGTACGAGTTGGTCTGAACGACTTGCTCGCTGCTGCGGCGTGCCTCGTGGATGGGGCGGCACTTCTACGCAAGGCCTTAGCTCGATCCACCACGGGAATCGACAGGAAACACTCCGATGGCACGCGCATTCAAAGTCGGTGATCACGTTGAGTGGAACTCGGAAGCCGGACGCGTGCGCGGCACCATCAAGAAGACCATCCGTTCCCCGATCAAGTTCAAGGGCTACACGGTTCGCGCCTCCGAGGGAGAGCCGCAGTACCTGATCAAGAGCGACAAGACCGAACATCTGGCCATGCACAAAGGTGCAGTGCTCAAAAAAATCCGGTCACGTTGAGCTGGGGCCGCGTCACGCATGCCGTGGCGTCGGCGGTGGCAAAAGAAGATATTGATGG
This sequence comes from Phycisphaeraceae bacterium, assembly GCA_019636565.1. Classification (GTDB taxonomy): domain Bacteria; phylum Planctomycetota; class Phycisphaerae; order Phycisphaerales; family UBA1924; genus JAFEBO01. The sequence goes on along the minus strand of JAHBXG010000005.1, from coordinate 108,230 downwards.
AAGTCGGAATGATCGGAACGGTGCAAATAGGCACGAACATGGTTCGGTATGTGCCACGAGCCGATCACAGTTTCGTCATGTACGATAGCTGTCCGAGTCGGCTCTTGGTCGCGCCACACAAGGGGCCGTCGGGGCAGTGGTCGCCTGGGCCAGCGCTTCGCGCGCAACGGGAGATGCAGTCGTGACCACAAGATCCTGCAATCAGGGCGGATGCGAGGCCGGACATGCTTGATCCTTCCGTAGACGAGGGCCGAGACCACGTTTTGGGGGCACCCAATGCCGAGATGACTCTGGTCGAGTACGGCAGCTACTCGTGCGCTCGCAGTCACGCGGTTCACGACGTCGTCAAGGGATTGCGTAGTCGATTTGGTGAACGGATGCGGTATGTATTCCGGCACCTACCAGTCGCGGGTAGTGAAGATGCGGTCCGTGCCGCGGAGTTGGCGGAGTACGCGGCGGAATCCAATGGAAATTTTTGGGAAGTCCACGAGGCATTGATGGAGCGGGGTCCGGCGTTCGCCGCGGGCGACTTTGAACGGATCGCGCGGGAGTTCAATCTGTCGCTGAGCAACGTGGCGCAGCCTGCATTGGCAGCGGCGCGGGCGCGGGTGCGCGAGGACATCGACAGCTCGCAGCGCAGCGGCGTGCGGCTGACGCCGACCTTTTATATCAACGGTCGTCGTTACGGGGGCACTTGGGACGAGAGCTCGCTGGCCGACGCGATGCTCGGCCCACTCGGCTATCGCGTGCAGGCCGCCGCGTTCCATTTCGTCCGCTGGGGACCGTCGTCGGGAGTGCTCTTGGGGTTGGCAACGTTGCTGGCGTGGGTGCTCAGCAACTCATCCCTCGGCTCGGCGTTCGCGGCGTGGTGGGAGACTCCCGTGGGGTTCCAGTGGGGCACGGGCACGTTTGCACATTCGTTGCTCCACTGGGTCAACCACGGATTTTTGACCATTTTCTTCTTCGTTATTGGGCTCGAGATCAAGCGAGAGTTCACCGTCGGTCATCTGGCAACCGTTCGATCTGGTGCGCTTCCGGTGATCGCCGCGTTCGGCGGCATAGTTCTGCCGGCGGTTATCTATACATTGATCGCACCGCCACACCTGCGGCACGGATGGGGCGTGCCGATCGGTACCGACACGGCGTTCGCGGTCGCGCTGATCGTGTTGCTCGGCGCCCGCGTCCCCATTGAACTGCGCGTATTCCTGACCGCGGCGGTCATCATCGACGACATCGTGGCGATCATGGTCATCGCGCTGTTCTACACCGACGCGATCGACGCTGCGTACTTGATGGCTGGCGGCGCGGCGACCGCGTTGCTGCTTGTGTTCAACCGGTGCGACGTACATCGCATGCTGCCATACGCGGTTTGTGGCGTCGTTCTCTGGTTCTTCCTGCACGAGGCCGGAATGCACGCCACGCTGGCGGGCGTGGTGCTGGCCCTGCTCGTTCCCACACGGCCGCCAGCCAACCTGAACGCGCTTCTGGCACAGGCGACGACTGTGATCGCCCTCGAAGACATCCACGCCGGCGAAGCGATGCGTGTCGGACCCTCCGAGCAGGCCCTGCGCGCGCTGGATTCGATCCACGACAGAATCGAATCGCCCGCCGACAAACTTCTTCGATCCGTCGGACCATGGTCGAGCTATGTCGTATTGCCGATCTTTGCGCTGGCCAACGCCGGCGTCGTTTTGTCGCCTGGTGTTCTCGTCGGACATGGGCGATTGATCGGCGCGATCATGCTGGGGCTGCTCATCGGCAAGCCTGTCGGGATCGTGCTGGCCGCGTGGCTCGCGGTGCGGAGCGGTATTGCCACGAAGCCCGATGCGTACTCATGGCGCCAGTTGTGCGGCGCCGGCGCGCTCGGCGGCTTCGGGTTCACGATGTCCCTGTTCATTGCGGGCGTGGCGTTCCCGGACGGGGCGGACTACGCGGCCGCAAAGATCGCGATCTTCCTCGCCTCGCTCACTGCTGGGGGACTGGGTGTGCTAGTCCTATGGCCGAAATCCCGAGCGACGAAAGAGCAAGGGGCCACCGACCCGGCCCACTGACTCCGATGCAGTCAGGATTTCGCGGCGCGGGTTCGGCGAGCCTTTACAATTTCCACCGAGCACGTGGCATTCATAGCGACCGCCGTCGATACGCTGCCGACCAAAAACCTCTCGATCCCCCGGATTCCCGTTGCTCCCACGAAGATACAGTCGGCGCCACCATTCTCCCAGATTTCGGCCGCATTTATCAAACCATGCTTTGGATCGGCCGGTTTGACCAGAGTTGTGATGGTTGTACCGACACCCCGAACCTTCAGGAACGCCGCGGCATCGATGGCGACTCTCACGGACGGTCGATCAGCGGTCGCCGGCGCATCGGGCCGCAACGGGTCGCCACCCCAGATGGTGTTGGGCTCCCAGCCGTGGGTCCCGGAAATGGTGCCCGCTTCAAACGTGGCAACGAGCATCCGCGTTTCAGGCGGCCAGCGCCGCGAGGCGACGGCCTCAAGGGCAGCCTGAGAATCTGGGGATCCGTCCACTCCGATCACGAGCCGTGGCGCGGCCCGCTCCTTCGAGAGGTCGGCCGTCAAGCGTTCCGTGCGCCCCCGCGAAATCCGTACTGAACAACGAAGCTCGGTCACGACCCTGTGTGCCACGCTCCCCAGCAGGATCCGCTTGAGCTCGCCGAAGCCGCGTGACCCCACCACCACGAGGTCCATGGGGTCGCCATCGGCGTGTCCCTCTTCGCCCTCTGCCCGCCTGATGATCTCCCACGCGGGAGCGCCCACGCGCACTTCCGCGGAGACTTCCCAGCTTGGAAACAGGTCTCGGACGCACGCCACTCCGTCATCAGCGATGCCGCGTTGCCGTTCGAATGCTTCAACGATGCGCGGCGGAACTTGTGCCTCTCCGGGCTTCACCCGGCCGTCGAGGACCGACAACACGACCGCCTGGGTATCGTGCGCGAGGCCCGCGAGCCGGAGGTCGGTGACGGCCGCCCGGGAACTTTCTGATCCGTCGTATGCGATGAGTATTTTCACTGGCGCGCTCCGAGAGGTCCGTCAATTTCAGGCCACGGGCAGGACATGCTAGGGAAACGGGTTGCCGACGACGCTGCACAGTTGGCGGCAACTTGCTCGTTGTTGGACTCTGCCCCGGCATTTCTGTTTCGACGATCGGCTCCAGCTTAACTGTGGCCGACAGCAAGCCCCCCTTCGGTCGTGCGGCGCTTACTGGGAATGATCGCCTCACCGCGGAGCGCGGCGACACTGCCCAGCGTGTATGCACCAAGCGCCATGGCGAGATCGCGGACGGCGATGTCATAGAAACCCGTGATGGTCACGGCGCCCGCGATCAGCACCAGCCACAGGGCCACGACGTACGCTCCGAGGCGCGGGAGCACGGTCAGCACTGCCAGCCCCGCGACGATCTCGATGACGCCCACGCCCATCATGAAGGTGTGCGGACTCACCGGAACGACATTGGTCATGAATCCCGGAAGGTATTTAGACCAGTCGGTCAGCACGTTCGTGAATTTGTCCGCGCCCGCAATGATCGGGACGAGCCCGTAGCAGAGCCAGAGCGGGACGTATATGCGGTTCAGGGCCTGGGTATCCATTTGGGCGGTCTCCTTCTGTTGTTGAGTCGATCACTGAGCGTTGGTTGCGGGGGTTCTCAAGAATCGTCACATCTATCACATGACCGATTTGCTCGCCACAGCGCCGGGGGATAATGTATCGGTCGGAGTTTTTACGGTCTCGATGGGTTTGACCACCAGCGTCGAGCAGGGAAACTCGGCCAGCGCACGCTCTGCGGTGCTACCGAGAAGGGTGTGGCGGAGGTTGGTCTTCCCTTGATTCCCCAGCACCATCAGATCAGCCTTGTGTTGCTTGGCGTAGGCCGCAATGCCACGGCCGTAGTGCTCGTGTTCGGCAATATCGAGCGTGACGTTGAGCGCGGACATCTCGGGCCGAAGCGGCTCAATGAACTTCTCCAGCCTCGGCTCCAGCGAGGCGCGGTAGTCGTTCCACATTTCCATGACCTCAAGAGGCTGACCGGGCCAGAATCCCAACGGGTCCCCTGCGAAGGCCATATCAAGGCGCGGCGGCATGGCGATGTGCATGACGCGAAGGGTTGCCTTGTCTTGCTGGGCCACGCGAACTGCCATCTGGACGGCCCAAAAAGATGTGTCCGAGAAGTCCGTGCAAGCAACGATGGATTTGTAGGGCCCGGCGTGGTCTTCGCGCGCCAAGAGCACCTTGGTGGAAGCGTGGCGCAGGCACCCCGTCGCAACCGGCCCAAGGCCACGGCTCGTGCTCGCGGGGCTGCGGACGCCCAAAACGAGCAAGTCGGCGTCATGCGTCCTGACCGCACGAGAAAGGAGCTCGACCGGCGAGCCGACCTCGACATCGGTTCGAGCGCCAACCGCCAGTCTTCCGTCCGCCGCCACATGCTTCGCGAGTTCCCGGCCTCGCGCCCGGATCGCGTCCCATGACTCGTCGCGGCCGAGCCCTACGAAGGCAAGCATCTCGTCGATGGCCGAGGATTCGATCACGTGCAGGGCGTGGAGTGTTGCATCGTCCCAGGCCGCGATCCGCGCGGCCTGCCTCAGCGCCTCCCGCGAGGCCGGGGTGAAGTCCAAGCCGACGACGATGTTGCGAAGGACGTTCACGGGAAATATGGTCGCGCTCCGGCGTCTCCGTCTCTCCGTGGAAATTTCCCCAATCGGTTGCCAGTCTGCAAACGCCGGAGTCGCAGTTTCCTCACTCGATCCTCCGAGTCGGCGCCGCCCGCCCGATCCCTCCGCCGCACGCGTGCCGCCCGACGTCAACTCGCGCGGAACACGTTCCGAGCCGTCGGGAATCTGTGCCGCACTTCCGGGAACACATTCCCGCCCATCGAGAATCGGGATTGAAGCGTGGACGGTCGCGACGGCCCGGCCGAATGGGCAGAGCTTTGCAACATGCGATCTCTCAGCGAGACGATCTTGTCGAATACGCGGCGGCGAAAGCGATGGCACGAGGTACGATCCGGCGATGGGACAACGAACCTTGTTCACGGTCGGCCATTCCACGCGCGGGTGGGCGGAGTTTGTGGAGTTGCTAAAGGCCTGGGAGATCCAAGAGGTTGTCGATGTGCGGAAAGTGCCGGGGTCTCGTGCCTTTCCGTGGTTCAACGAGCAGCGATTGGAAAGGGCGCTGCCGAATTCCGCGATCGCGTATGTTCATCTTGCCGCGCTCGGTGGGTTCCGGCGTCCCGCAACAGCCTCGGTGAACTCCGGCTGGCAGAACGCCCGCTTCCGCGCGTACGCAGACTACATGCAGACGGAAGAGTTCGAGAACGGGTTGCGGGAGTTGAACGAGCGGCGGAAAGAACGGCGGGTGTGCGTGATGTGCTCGGAGGCCGTGTGGTGGCGCTGCCACCGTCGCATGATCGCGGACGCGGAAGTGGCCCGCGGCATCCCGGTGAAGCACATGATGAGCCCGTCGCTGGCAACTCGACACGAACTAACCGAGTTCGCGGTCGTGACGAAGGCGGGAAACCGCGGAGTGGCGCCTGTGGTTACCTATCCAGGGGCGATGGCAGCGGCGGCGGCTCGACGGATACGCAAGAGATGAACAGCCCACTGATGGAAGTGCGAACACCAGCCGCCGAGCGAGGTCCGTAATCGGAACGGTTGCGTCGGCGCCCCGCGGAGCGTTTCGCGGCGCCGCAGCACCAATACGAACTGAACGAAGGCGCGATGAGACTCGGGCGGGAGGTCGAGTCGGGACAGCCAGGAAACGCTCTATAAAGCGCGGTCCCACAACCGTGGCCTTGTTTCTCTTTCGCCATTTCACGCGCCTCCCCCACACTGCACCAAGGGCATCGTGGACATTCAGGTGCTCGAAGGGCACTTCCAGGTAGCGGCTGAAGGCCAAGCGCATGACGGTCATGCCGGCCATCTGCTAGGGTTGGTTTCCGCGGTCGTGCACGATGTTCTCGCGCGAGCGGTGAGCCGGATGCTCTTGACAGTGCAACTGAATGCCGGCGCCGCCAATAGGACGGAATAGCAGTTTGTTTGTTGTGGGGCCAGAGCAAGAATGTCGGTCTGGCGCAGCGCCTCACGCCTCCGCAAACCCCTCGCGGATCGCCAGACGGATCAGTTCGGCTCGGCTGGAGATGCCCAGTTTCTTCAACATGCGGTCCTGGTGGCGGTCGATGGTTTTGGCGCTGCGGCTGAGTTCGGCAGCGATCTGCACACGAGAGAGGCCCTTGCCGATGAGACGCAGGACCTCGATTTCACGCGACGAAAGCGAGGCCAGCGGCGTCGCCGGCCCGCCGCCGGGAACGGGGGCATCGGCTCTGCGTCGCGGGCCACCGGCGGTGCGCATCGCCGTCGGCCGGCAGCGCGCCCGCACCTTCGGTCCCATGACGAACGTGCCGGCGGTGCTGCAAGCGACCTCTCCGATACCCGCGACGATGTCGTCGAGTTCGTCCCCCTTGGCGAAGTAGCCCCAGGCGCCGCATTTGTACGCGGCCGCAAGATAGCCGTCGCGGATGTGGGCGCTAAGGAAGATAAAGCGCAGTTTCGGGTGTGCGTGACGGAGACGGTCGGCCATCTCGAAGACATCCGGTCCGGGCATCTCGATATCCAGCAGGATGATGTCGGGACCGAGCCGGGCCGTTTCCTCCAGCAGGAGCTCCGCGCTCGCGAGACTCCCGACGATACGTATCCGGTTCTCCACTGCGAACTTCGCCCTGAGCCCTTCCACCAGTACGGCGTGGTCGTCCACGCACAGCACGCGGATACCTGCGTCATCGGTGACGCCCGAGATCGCCGGTTGCGGCGACGAGCCTTTCGTTTCGGCACGGGTCGCCTTCAGCGAAATTGCGCCGGGTTTGCTGATGCGGGGGGCGCGTTTGGGCACGGTGAGCAGACTCCTCAATCATAAACCGACGATCGCGCGGCCCAGCGCCGTACTGATCGCGTTCAGGTCATTCCTGTCCTCAATTGTAAAGGGGTGGAGATCGTTCCACTCGCGAGCAGAACTGGAGCCGGTCTTGCCGAACAAAACTAGCCCCCCATGAGGGTGCCGCTTGCGCCAAGCCTTGGCACCATCAAGGGCACTCGTCGTCGGGTCCGAGACCCAGATGTCGGCGTCGGCCGGGTCGCTCCCGAAGATCACCCGGACTCCGGCCATTTCGAGCAGGTGCCGGATCATGGCCTCGGCACGTCTGTCGGTCAGCGTGATTACTGCGCCGCGGGCCTCAGATGGTCGGATCACAAGCCGCTCAGGCTCCGCGACTGGTAGCAGGATTGCGACGGTCGTGCCCTTGCCGGGCTTGGACTCAATTTGGACTGAACCGCCCGCGCGGCGAACCACCCGAGCGACAAGCGGAAGGCCAAGTCCTGTGCCAAGCCCTCGCGATTTGGTTGTATAGAACATTTCGAAAGCATTTCGCTGCACCTCCGGCGACATGCCATGACCGTCATCGGTAACACCGAGCCTGACATGTGTGCCGCTCTTGGTTGCCTCCGCCCAGACTCGCACTTGTCCCTGGCGACGCTTCCGATCGGCGGGAGGCGGACGAATCGCCTCACCCGCGTTCACGACCAGATTCAACATGGCCTGAGTCAGCCCGTGGGCCGAGACGCCGACCTCCGGGAGACCGGGCGGCATGGACACGGTGACGCTCACGTGCTTGGGCACTGCTTTGGTGAGCAGCGGCCCTACCTGTGACCACCAAACGCCGAGATCGGTCGCGGATGGCCCTGAGTCTTCACCATCCGTGTCAAGCGCAAGAAAGTGCAGGCCGTCGGCAAGCTGTTGGAGGTACGTCACACTCTTAAGGACGGCGTCGATGTGGTCGCGCACGTCGGGCATCAGAGTCAACGCTCCTGCGGCCTCGAGATGCGCACGCACGGGCAGGAGCACATTGTTCATGTCGTGGCCTAGGCCTGCGGCGAGGGCGCCAATCGATGCGAGGCGGTCCGACATACGCAGGCGCAGATGCGCCGTCTGCAGAGCGGAGGTCTGCTCGGCAAGGAGTTCGTGAAGACGGTTATTGTCCCTTGACTTTGCAAGTACGTCGTGTGGTTCGACGGCACTCTCCGCGGCCTGTCCGCTTAGGTCTCGGATGATGCCGACGAACAGAGGTGACGCCTGTCCTGGAACATCGACACGCGACACGGACACTTCCACGGGGAAAAGCGTTCCGTCCTTTCGCAATGCTTCGAACTTTCGGGCTCGGTTTAGATGCTCGGTCCGGCCGGTCTCGTGGTACTTGGCGAGGTACCCGTCGTGAGCAGAGTGGTGCGGCTCGGGCATGAGCACGTTTATGTTTCTTCCGATGAGATCGGTGGGCCTCCAACCGAATACGCGAAGCACCGAGTCGCTTACGGATTGGATGACACCGGTGCCGTCGATGGTGACAATCGGGTCGAGCGCAGCGGCGAGAACGGCCTGATAGGGGACCTCCGTCGGGGCAGATCTCCAGACAGGCGGCTTTCGCTTGCGCGTTGGGCGATCGGATGGCATCCTGTGACAGTGTACGCGGATCCGTGTTCTGTTATGCGCCGCGGAGCGGTCGGTGATCCACGAGCACCACGCGGCCACCTTCATTCTCCCACCTCGCCAGCGCCCGTGCGCGCGCCGTCGCGTCCGCCGCCTGCGACTGCGGGCTCACTGGGGAAAACCTGTCGGCCCCGGACGGAGCACCATTCGGTTCGACTGAAGCGCGAGGAGACAGTTTGCGCTCACGATTCTCCTCTCCCTTGACCTGCTTGGCTCCAACGGCTGTTCTCCGGTTCATACTGGCCTCCCTATCCGAGATTATTTCGTAGCATCGGCGTGTTCTCGGAGAGGATACTTCCCCAACACGCGCGACGCTCCCGCTGCCGAGCTTGCGAAGCCCTCGTGACGGTCTCACGCCGCACTCCAGTCAGAAGATGTGCGGATGCCACGCTCGCGCTGGATTGAGGATGTTTCCGCATCGAGAAGGCTCGATGCCGCGGACATCCTCTTTGTGCCTGCAGGTTGCCCGGTTCGCTGGAGTGCGCGTTCACCTGCCGGCAAGGAGCTTCGACATGCAAATCCGACTCATCAACTGCCGCGACCGGATCACTCCGAGGATGCTTGACTACGTTCACTCCCGCGTGATTGCCGCGTTGAGCCGCTTCATCACTCGCATCCGCGAAGTGCGGGTGCAGATCGGTGATGTTAACGGTCCCAAGGGCAGCCTGGACAAGCGATGTGTAATTCTCGCCACCGTGCGAGGCCGCGGTGCTGGTAGCGGCGAAGTGATCGCTCGTCACGGCGACGTCGATTTCTTTGCCGCCGTAGCCGGTGCGGCGCACTCGCTCAAACACCAGGTCGCCCGGCGCGTCAATCGTGGCCTCGCCAATCGCCATGGGCGCGGCTGATCGCGCGACAGCGAGCCTTGGCGGGCGGGGTCAGGTGCCTGATTGATTGGGGAAATCTTCGCGCAGCGGCGCACGCGGTCGGAGGGATGATGATGGCATCGGAACCAAGTTCGGCATCAACGAGGAGTCTCGACTTGAAGCTCGTCATCCGCCCGATTCACGACCAGCAGCGCGAACTCGATCAGAACCATCGGCTGGTGTCGGCCATCGCCGAGGAGCTCTGGAGGTGGTATGGCGGGAACGAGCGACTGAACTGGGTCGAGATCGAGCGCCACCTCCAGCACATCGTCGGGGAGGCCCGGGCCCAAGCATGCGAGACGGACGTGATCTTTGTGGCACCAATTCCGACTGGAGATGCGCAGCAGATGCCCGACGAACGGACCGCTCGATCCGACGATGACGAGTTCGAACCCAGTCGAGCAACGTGTCGCGCGGCACGGCCCATTCGCGGGGTTGTGTGTAGGAAGGATGCCGCCACTTCGCGGCTCATCAGATCAACAGAAACGAAACACAGCCGTGTTGTTGCGGCGGTGACGAGTTGAAGCCAGGTAAAACGCGGCAGAACGCCGCGGCAGGGTCGAATACGTGACAATGCGAGGAGCCACAACAACAGTGCTACTGATCTCCGGAATGCGTGGCAACGTGTGTCGGGATCAGATCACCGGTGTGCTTGAATCTGTCGCGGGAGTGAAAAAAGTGGAAGTCAACCTCTACCGTGCACGAGCCACAATTCGTCACGATCAAGAGTGCAAAGCGACCGAGTTGATCCGGTCTGTACTCGAAGCTGGCTATGGCGCATCGCTCTCCGAGGGGGAAGGCGGAGCTCAGGCTATTGGAACAAGAGACCGCCGCAATTATCGTTGAGGCATTTAACACTCGGGAGTCACGCATGAGTTTTTTGAAAAAGACACACAAGGCGCGAGGCGTAATGGATGTCGAACCGCTCTGCGTCGAGGCCTCGACCACGATCCGGCAACTCGCCCACCAGTTGCCGAAGAACTCGATACCCGATGCTCCGTTGCCAAACGGTAACGAATCAAGGTCGGGACGGCCGTGCTTCCCACCATTGACTTGTCGGGAGCCTTTTCACGCCGGCTCCGCACTGATCATCACTTCCGCATTGTGCGGCGTATCCCTCTCTTACACCACAAACCGAAGGAGCACACCATGAGCACGATCACGACCATAATCACGAAACGCAAGAACGGGACGTCGGCGACGCAGGCGGCGGCCAGGGTGACTGCGATGGTCGAAGCCACGGCCGACCATATCCGCCGCCGTGCCTATGAGATTTTCCTAGGCCGCAACGGTGGGCCTGGCGATCACGTATCTGACTGGGTCCAGGCGGAGCAAGAGTTGAACGGCGCCTCGCGAGTCGGGCCCGTTGTCGTTCGCGCTGGCGAACGCCGCGAAAGGAACAATCGTTCGGGGGGCAACCCGCAACCGATCCGCGACGGAATCTTGGACAACCGCTGATCGACACGCACCCTGCGTCGGCACCCAGGGTGCCCTCGTGTGTCGTAGACCGGTTTCGGATCTTTGCCGTTCTCACGTCTCTCACTTATGGAACTTCATATGACTTCGACTCTCTCTACCTCCGTGCCAATCGCGGAAGGACCAAGCCCCGGCGATCTGGCGCCACAGCAGTTCGCACAGCCATTCAACGTCAAAGCGCCTAGCGTGGATTTGCCACGAATCGAACGGGCTGTCCGAGAAATCCTCATCGCGGTTGGCGAAGACCCCGACCGCGAAGGCCTGCGAAAGACGCCCAACCGAGTGGCGCGATCGTACGCCGAATTGATGTCGGGTCTTCCAATCGATCCGCAGGTGTATATGCGGACGGTTTTCAAGGACGGATACAACCAAGTGGTTCTACTGCGCAACATCCCCTTTCATTCGATGTGCGAGCATCACCTGCTGCCGTTCACCGGGCGCGCGCATGTGGCTTACCTGCCTGATGGAAAGGTATTGGGCCTGAGCAAGATCGCTCGTCTGGTCGATGCTTTCTCGATGCGCCCGCAGCTTCAGGAGCGGCTGACCGACCAGATCGCGGATGCCATCATGGAGGGGTTGCAGCCGCGCGGCGCTGTGTGCGTGGTCGAAGCCACGCACAACTGCATGACCACCCGGGGGATCAAGAAACCGGGCAGCACAATGGTGACGAGCGCAATACGAGGCATTTTCCAGACCGACCCCTCCAGCCGCGGCGAGGTACTTGCATTGCTCTATGGCACGTCGAGGCTCACATGAGAACCATGCAAAGAGTCATGCACTTGAACGGACATTGGCAGGCGCAGTGTCGCACCCAGCGAGCGCCTTTGCTTGTTTCTCGGAGGGCACCGGGCGATGACTGACCATTCGACTTCATACATCGTTGTGGGTGCGGGGTTGGCGGCGGCGTCGGCTGTGGAGGGAATACGGCAGCACGACCAGGGCGGCTCAATCCTGCTTATTGGGGCCGAGCTCGATCCACCGTACGATCGACCGCCACTCTCCAAACAGCTGTGGTCCGGAACCAAGCAGATCGAAGACATTTTCCTCCGTGACCCGGCGTTTTATGCGCAGCACGGCGTTGAGCTACGGCTCGGCACGGAAGTCGTAGCCTTGGACCCCGCCGCGCATGTGCTCCGCGACAGCAGCGGCGCGAGCTACCGCTACAAGAAACTTCTGCTCGCCACCGGCGGCACGCCACGCCGTCTCGACGTGCCCGGCGGTGAGCTCGAGGGACTCTGCTATTTCCGCACCGTGGAAGACTACAGACGCTTGCGAAGCACGGCCAGCGAGGGCAAGTCGGCTTTGGTCATCGGCGGGGGATTCATCGGCTCTGAGATCGCGGCGGCTCTTCGCAGCAGCGGCCTGACAGTGACGATGGTCTTCCCTGGCCAATGGCTCGTGTCGCGCGTCTTTCCCGAATCACTGGGCCGCGCCCTGACCGCGCAGTATCGCGCGAAGGGCGTCGAGATAATGGCAGGAGATACACCGATCGCGATTGAACGAGACGGGGACCAGTACCGAACGCGCACTCACGCGGGCCGACAAGTAGCTTCCGACTTGCTCGTAGTGGGGATCGGGATCGCGCCGAATACTGCGCTGGCTCAGAACGCAGGCTTGGAAACTGGCAACGGGGTCATCGTCAATCAGTTTCTTCAGACCTCTAATCGCGATATCTACGCGGCCGGCGATGTCGCCTACTTTCCGGAGGCTGTCTTGGGGCCGAGGCGCATCGAGCACTGGGACAACGCCCTCAACTTGGGAAGGCACGCCGGGCGCAACATGGCGGGCGCCGACGAACCCTTTGCCCATATCCCGTTCTTCTTCTCCGATCTATTCGAGTTCGGGTACGAAGCGGTGGGTGACACGGACAGCCGCCATGAGACGCTCGCCGACTGGCAGGAGGCGAACAAGACCGGGGTGGTCTACTACATCCAAGATGGACGAGTGCGTGGAGCGATGATGTGCAACCTGTTTGGAAAGGTGGATATCGCGCGCGGGTTGATCCAGCGGGCCGAACGTGTCAACGTGCAGGACCTGCGAGGTGCGATTCGGTAGCCGGTGTCCCGGCACGGTTCCCGTCGGTCTACCAGGAGCTTCAGAAAGGGGTCGATCATGTCATTAGCATCACTGATAGCGACAGGAACAAAGGTCTGGTTGGACGGGGTTGAACCCAGCAATATCAAGACACAATGCGCCTGGGGAATCACAGGTGCCACCTCGAATCCGTCCATAATCTCCAAGATCATCTCGGAGGGACACCTCGATAGCCGACTTCGTGAGCTGATCGAGCAAGGCCTTGACGATGATCAGATTGCCTGGACGCTGAATGACGAACTGGTCACATCAGCCCAGAAAGTCTTCTTGCCGACTTGGTGGCGGACAAGCGGAAACGATGGGTACGTGAGCTTTGAGCTGGACCCACTGATCGAAGAAGCCGCCGCCGGGCTGAGCCATGCGGAGCGAGTGAGGAGATACGTCGAGCTCGGCAAGAAATGGTCGGCAGGGCACAAGAACCGCATGATCAAGGTGCCAGCGACCGGTGCCGGTTTGGATGCACTGGAGCCGCTTGCCGCCGCCGGCGTCACGATCAATGTGACGCTGATATTCAGCGAGCACCAGTATCGCATCGCCCGCGATGCGATCTGGCGGGGGGCTCAGCGCCGCGAGGATGGCCTTGACAACTTCAAGAGCGTCTACAGCATCTTCGTGTCGCGTGTGGACACCTACACGGAAGCCCATCTGCCCGAACTGAGCCCTGCTGTGCAGGGGATGGTTGGCATCGTCAACGGCAAGCGGATTTGGCAGGAGAACGTGGGCTTCTGGAGCAACAAACGGCTGCAACTGCAACAGGAAATCGTCTTCGCCAGCACGGGCGTCAAGAAGCCCACCGACCCGCCGGACAAGTACGCAGAGGCGTTCGCAGGCAGCGACATCGAAACCAACCCGCCGGCCACGAACGAAGCAATGGAGCGGTCGTCGAAGATCTACTCGAGTCAGGTCGATCAGATGCCGCCGGCGAACATCCTGAACGAAATCGACAGGAGGGTCGACATGGCAGCGCTGAAGCACAGATTGATGGAGGAAGGCACCAAAAAATTTGCGGACGCGCAGAGAACGATGCTCTTGCTCATCGCGCAGAAACGGGCCGCGCGGCGCCGCGGCGAACATCAGCCACAACATGCCCTGGATGACCGCTCCGGGAAGGAGGCATAGACGATGTCCGAGCACGACCAGATGTATCCGCCAGCGACCAAGGAGCTGGCCGATCAACGCAAGGCTCTGGCCCCTAAGCCCGCAGAGGCGTTCAGGGCCTTCAGCCATGCCGTTTTTGCCGAGGGAGCACTGCCTGCGAAGACCAAGCAGTTGCTCGCCGTCGCGGTGACGCACGTAACGCAATGCCCGTATTGCATCCGCGGGCATACCAAGGCGGCCCTGCAGCAGGGGGCTACCGCTGAAGAAATCATGGAGGCCGTCTGGGTCGCTGCGGAAATGCGCGCCGGCGCGGCCTACGCGCACTCGGCCTTAGCGCTGGACACGATCTCGGGTGCGCAGAGCGACAGGGGCGACCACTCGTGAGCCATCTTGCCTCAAATCGGGGAAGATCTCGCTAATGCGCATTCAACGCAACACACTGCTCGCGTTCGTCTCGCCGTTCGTGGCTCTTGTCGTTGCCGCTTACGTTCAGTGGGCGATCTTCGGCTTGCCAGCGTTACCGCCCAACCCGATCGTGTCCCCTGAGACGGCAGACGGGCCATTTGGCTTTCCGGCCTGGCTGCGAATTACCCATTACGTCAACTTCCTGTTCCTGACCTTGCTCGTCCGCAGCGGTCTGCAAATCCTCATGGATCATCCACGTTTGTACTGGAACGTTCACTGCACTCCAGGCACGGAATGGGCTCGATTCACTCCCGTCGAGGTACCGAAGGATCGCATCTGGACAGCAAAGGATGACTCTCGCCACCTCTCCCCTTGGATCGGTCTGCCCGGTTATCGACACACGATCGGCATGGCGCGCCACTGGCACTTCCTCAGCGTGATGTTCTGGGTGAGCAACGGGGCGGTCTTCGCGGTCCTGTTGCTTGCGACAGACCAGTGGAAGCGGCTCGTGCCAACCTCCTGGCAAATCGTCCCCGACGCATGGACCTACTTTGTCCATTACGTCACGATTCGTTTGCCACCGGAGCCAAACGGCTTCTATCACTACAACCCATTGCAGCAGCTGTCGTACTTTGGGGTGGTGTTCATCTTGGCTCCGATGGCAATTCTCAGCGGGCCCTCGATGTCTCCCGCCCTGACAAACCGGTTCAGGTGGTATCCGAAGCTGCCCGGCAACCGCCAAATCGGCCGGTCCCTTCATTTCCTAGTGATGTGCGCCTTCGTCATATTCGTGGTCGCCCATGTAACCATGGTGGTGATCACGGGGTTTGCTCGGAACATGAACCACATCGTCGCGGGCACCGACGATTCCCACCTAACTGGTGTGTATCTCGGCATGGTGGGAGTGGGCGTGATCGTTGCGGTCAACGCGCTGGCCAACTGGCTGGCTTGGCGCCGTCCGCGCCTCGTACAGCACGTCGCCAAAGCGATCGTGACCCCTGTGATGTCATTCCTGCTCGATCGCGCCGCACCGCAGGCCGAGTTCCGCCGTGAGGACATCTCCCCGTTCCTCTGGGCGAACGGCAAGGTGCCAGTATGCGAAGAGTGGAAGCGGCTGGCCGCAAACAATTTCAAGGACTACCGGCTGAAGGTGCTTGGCTTGGTGGAGAACCCGGTCGAGCTGTCGCTGGATGACCTGCGCGCGCTGGGTACGAGCACCCAGATTACGCTGCACCACTGCATCCAGGGCTGGTCGGGCATCGCCGGGTGGGGCGGATTGCGGATGGCGGAATTGATCCGCCTCGTGCGCCCGAGCCCCAACGCAAAGGCGGTCGTGTTCCATTCGTTTGGTGAAGGCGTGGCACTCCACGCGGGTGTCGAGGGCGTCCGGTACTACGACAGCCTCTCGATCAAGAACGCCTTGAACGCATACACAATGCTTGCGTACGAAATGAACGATCAACCGCTTGATCATCTCCACGGGGCGCCGCTGCGCCTACGCGTCGAGAATCAACTCGGCTTTAAGATGGTTAAATGGATCCAGGCGATTGAGTTCGTCGAGGATGTCCGGTCGATCGGCAAGGGAGAGGGTGGTTTTGCCGAGGACCACGAGTATTTCAGTGCGCTCGCCAGCATTTGATGTTCCGTGGGCGAAGGCTCCGAGCGGGCGCGTGACAAGTAGGAGTTCGGAAAGCCTCGGCAACCGCCGATGAGCTCGGAGGCCTAGACCATGATCCGTGTGAAGCGTGCTTACGAGAAGCCCTCCCAGAACGACGGCTCACGAATCCTCGTGGAGCGGCTCTGGCCGCGCGGGCTGACGAAAGGGAGAGCGGCGCTGGATTTGTGGCTGAAGGACGTTGCCCCCAGCCCGGCGTTACGGAAGTGGTTCGCTCACGATCCGGAGAAATGGGAGCGATTCATACAGCGGTACTGGAAAGAATTGCAGGACCACGGAGAGGCTGTTGACCTGCTCCGGCATATGACCCGAAAAGGCACGGTGACATTCGTCTACGCCGCACGGGATGAAGAACACAATGGTGCCGTGGCGCTCAAGGCGTTTCTCGAACGAAGGAAGGATTGAAGTGACGATCTGCGGCGGCCGGCAATCTCTCCGCGCTCGTGCACGAATACGCGCATGTTGATAGATATGCAGCTCAGCGCACCCGATTGCATTGTGGCGGAAACTTCCCCAATCTCCTGGAAGCCCCAGCTGCTGGAGGCAGAACTCGTTGAGAACGACCGGGGGCCGAGTACCATTCAGTTGATGCCGATACCGTCGCGACGCGTGACCACCAGTACTCAGGTGCCGGGGTCAATGGGCACGTGACGCTGCCTCTGCCCCGATTCGCTTCAACTGGAGCCCGATGACTCAAACCCCTCGATCATTTCACGAACTCCCGCTTGCTGGTCGACCGGTTCACGCCGAGCTGCCGCTTCAGGAGCAGGAGCGGGAAGCCGAGATCGCCCGGTTGGTCGATCGTTTCTACGGCCTTGGTCGCGAGGATCCCGTGCTCGGGCCCGTCTTCGAGGGCAGGGTTTCCGATTGGCCCAAGCACCTGGAGGCGATGAGAGGTTTCTGGAGTTCGGCAATCTACCGCACCGGCAGGTACCACGGTCACCCTCTCGAGGTCCATCGGCGCATCGCCGAGATCCGCCCCGAGCACTTTACGAGGTGGCTCCAGTTGTGGGAACAGGCCGTTAGAGAGATCGTGCGCTCCGATGCACGCACGCCTCTGATCGCCATGGCCCACCGAATGGCGGAGACGATGGCGCCGAAGGTATGCGGGCCATCACACTGATGTCGCGCCAACCCGCCATCTCACTAGCGATCTTGCGCGAGGTCCGGCGCTGCCGCGTCTGCGAACACGACCTGCCGAACGAACCAAGACCGCTGGTGGTTGCATCGGCGTTGTCGCGCGTGCTCATCATCGGTCAGGCTCCGGGCCGGATCGCGCACGAGACCGGCGTGCCGTGGAACGACAAGAGCGGCGAGCGCCTCCGCGAATGGCTTGGCGTGACCGATGCGCAGTTCTACGACGATTCTCTCTTCGCCATCGTGCCGATGGGGCTTTGCTACCCCGGCAAGGCCAAGGGCGCGGGGGGAGGCGACAAGCCGCCGCGGCCGGAGTGCGCGACACTGTGGCACCCAAGAATCCTGCCCAGGCTAACGCGGATCGAGCTGACGATCTACATCGGCATCTACGCCTTTGAGCAATCCCCGGCGCGACTCGCGGGGCACGCTGAGAGCATGACCGAGGGAGTGCGGGCCGCTCGCGGGTTGCTGCCCGAGCGGATCGTGCTCCCGCACCCATCGCCACGGAACCAGATGTGGATCAAGCGGAACCCGTGGTTCGAGCGGGAGGTGCTACCCGAGTTGCGCAAGCGGGTAAGTGAAATCCTCGGATCGAGGGGCAATCCGGGAAGCGACCAGAGGTCTTCATGAGCGGCGACAGCGTGTGTCTGTACTATGTCCAATGTCATACTGGCGACGGACATACTTCACGCAGACGCCCAAGAAGGCGCAGCCAGCGATTCGAAGTTTTATAACTGAGTGCTGGTCGGTAGTAAGTTGCTCGTGGCGGCGTTCGCGACACGGATGTCGTCAATCGTGTAGAAGCACGCCGGATCAAGCTTGCGCGCGTCGCGCACGACGAGAGCTGCTCGGGCGCGACGCACCTGCACGAACAGCATTGATACAGCACCATCTCGACCTACACCCTTGAACTCGGTGACGCCGAAATCCTTGCGGCGAAGGTCGTCGAAGAGCGCCGTGCCCTTGCGTGTGAAGATGCGGACAACCTGGTCGCCGAACGGAAGCCAACGCTGCAGCGTCATCCCCACATAGTTGCCGGTCGCCGCCCCGACGGCGAAGGCAATCGCATAGGCCGGCTCCGTCCGGATGTGGGCGATGACGGCGGACACCACGAACACCCAGATGATCATCTCAATCAAGCCAAAGAGCCATGCCAGACCGCGGTGACCGCTGATCACCGCCACCATGCGCATCGTTCCAAAGGAAACGTCACCAATGCGCGCGACGACAATCAATGTGCAGCCTATGAAAATGTCCCAAGTCATGGTTGCGATTCCTCATTGGCTGCCCCGGGGAGCCCTACCTGACTCTAAACCACAGCGCCACCTCTACCTTTTTGGTGAGGCGCAGCAGTCGGCATGACCGGAGGAGTCTACGTCACCGATCGTAATGGCCTTGGCGCTCGGGCTGATACTGAAGCGCCTCGATGACGACGCACCGCTCACCACGAGGAGTACGCCAAGACACTCGCTCGCCGACGAATCGTCCAAAGATCGCGGCACCGAACGGCGCGACAACGCTCCGACCCCACGGACGATGATTGGAGTCGATTGGGTACACGAGATCGAAGGTGCCTCTCTTCCCTGAGTCGGCGTCGCGAATGCATACCACGGAGTTCATGGTGACCAAGCTTGGAGGGACTCTCTGGGGTGGAAGCGGTGTTGCGACCGCCAGCAGGCGAAAGAGCTCGCTCAGGTGATCCACGAGCGGGATGGTGAAGGGTATTGCGTCGTAAAGGCGCTCGCGATCGAGGCTGTTCACGACACGTGTGTGGCTGAGGGCCCCGAGGCTCCAGCCGCCGCTAGCTCGCCGCCAGGGTGTAGCACCTTGCCTTGGCAGTGCGGTTACGCGACGACGAATTGCACAATTGTTCGCTCGCATGTCTAGTCAACTCCTCGGCATGTATGGAGCACTCGGAATCCAAGCAAGTCCGCAACCGTAGATGCCATCACTTCGGCGGTCAGCATTCCCTCTAGCGACGTCCGCGCCCACCTGTTGCACCGGCAACGCTTTCCTCAGGTGCCGTGTCCGCGCAGCAATCAACATGTCGGGGACATCTGCCCGCGCCGCTCACTGCGCAGTCATCCCCGCGTCGTGTGGAGTGCGGCACCGCGAGCGCGCCTACGAACGATGCGATGGATGCGGCTATTGACCCGGTCAACCGCTCGGTTCATGGCAGTACGGAGCCTGCGAGCCGCCCCATCGATGGCGGCATAGAGATCCTCTGCGCGATACTCAACGGCGAGAGGCTTGCGCCCGTTGAAGCGGGCCTCCATGGCGCAGCGCAGATCCGCCTTCCCTTCCTTCGGGCCGTTGAGGTCTGCAAAGTGGACCTCGACACGAGTAATCCGCGAAGCGAAGCGGCGCAGTGATGTCCGCACCTTGCGTTGCGTCCACGCGTTGATCGCCTCACTGGACTTGAGATTGCCGGGGTTGATTCGAATTGCCATTGTATTCATACCGCGCTCCTCATAACCCAAATCGGGCACCTGTTGATCTATGCATTCCTCGGGGTCCGTCGATGCTCATTCACTGTTCGACAACCGTGCGATGCGATAGGAGGCTGGAATCTTGCCGTCCCTGTGCACATCGGCAGGCTAGAGATCCAGGTCGCCGGATCGTTCCGGCTGGTACTCGATCGCCTCGATGATCACGCTCCGTGCACTGCTTGCCCCCATGTACTCGACTCTGTCTCCTTCACGAGCGGCCAAGAGCGCCGATCCCAGAGGTGACAGCACGTACACGCCGCACGAGCCCGCGTACTCGGGATAGGCCAAGACATAGACCTCAATTTCCTCGCCCTGCCCTCCCTCTCGCCCTCGTGCATCACGGATAGCGACTCTGGAGTTCATGGTGACCACATTCGATGGCACTCGCTCCGGCGCAACCGGGATAGCGCGGTCGAGAAGCGCTCGCAAACGTGATACAGGGCCATGCGGCGCGCTGGCGGTAAGGTGCGGCTCTAGGCGTGTCCGGTCAAGACGGCTGACAACAGTTCGGGGAAGTGGCATCGGTGCCTCCTTGCTTGGGGGTGCGGCGTGAAACATTTCGGCAGTCTTCAGTCCAAAATTCATTTTGCGAGGGATTGGCCGGCGGCAGCAGCCGCCTGCCGGTCACAGATGCCGATCACCCGCGGCCTCGGGTTGGTACAGGACGCTCAAAATGTCGCACGACCGAGTCTCACCGTCCGGAACGCGGAACTCCACGGATTGTCCGACCCGGCAGCCCAGAATCGCCGCTCCTAGAGGGGCCAGAATCGAGATGCACCCCTCCTCTGAGTCTGCCAGTTCCGGGAACACCAGCGTCATGGTCCATGTCCGACGGCCGTCCCGCAGGCGAGCACGTGAGTTCATGGTGACGACGTCGGGCGCGATCTGGTCTGGCGAAAGCACGACCGCTCGGTCGAGCTCCGATTCCAGAACCTTCAGGTACGGTCGATCGCGGTCGTCGTCGCCGCGAATGGAATTGATCACGTTTCGGAGACGGAGCATGTCACTCTCGGTCACATGGATGGTTCGGTTGTTCATGTCGGATGTCCTTCGGAGTTGTCGTTCAGGGGAAAATGCCACGTTCTTCGTACACCTGTTCAAGCCTTGAGAGCGCGACCGCGTAGGCGGCGGTGCGCCGATCAACGCCCTTGGTTTCGCTCACGGACATCACACGCTGGTACGCGCTAGCGAGGATCTCCTGGAGACGGCGATCGATCTCTGCCGCATCCCAGCTTGCACCGCCGCGGTTCTGCACCCATTCGAAGTAGCTGACAATCACGCCGCCGGCGTTGCAGAGGATGTCGGGCAACACCTCGATCCCGCGCTCGCGCAGCACCGCGTCGCCCTCTGGAGTTGTCGGGCCGTTGGCCCCTTCCGCGACCAGTCGAACGTTGAGCAAACCGGCCGTCTCGGCGGTGACCTGGTTCTCCATTGCGGCCGGGATGAATACATCAGCCGTGACCTCGAAGAACTCGGTGTGACTGATAGCCTCCGCTCCGGGGAACCCACTGACGCCCCCGGTCTGGCGAACATGCTCCGCGAGCGCGTCCGCATTGAGCCCCTCGGTCGATCGCACGGCTCCTGTGATGTCTTCCACGGCGATGAGCGTTGCACCAAGCTTGTTGAGAGTATGCGCAGCCCAGAATCCGACTTTGCCGAACCCTTGAACCGTGTAGCTCAGGTCGCTCAGGCTCACGTTGTTGTCTTTCGCCCAGAGCGCGATTAGATCGACCACACCTTGACCGGTAGCCTTCTCGCGCCCGACAGACCCGCCCGCACTCACCGGCTTGCCGGTGACGACCGCGAGCGCGCGATGCCGATCCTGGGGCGGAAGGGTGGCCGCATATGTGTCCACGATCCACGCCATCGTCCGTGCATCGGTGCCCACATCGGGGGCGGGCACGTCATAGTCCGGACCGATGTTGTTACCCAGGGCGTAGATAAACCGCCGGGTGAGCCGCTCCAACTCAGGCCTGCTCAGCTCCGAGGGGTCGAATTGCACGCCGCCTTTTGCTCCGCCGAAGGGGATGTCGACCAAGGCGCACTTGGTGGTCATCCACGCTGCGAGAGCGCGCACCTCGTCGATGCTGACGTCGGGGTGGTAGCGGATTCCGCCCTTGAACGGACCGAGGGCGTTATTATGCTGGACACGGTAGCCGGTGAAGGTCTCGAACCGGCCATCGTCCATCCGCACCGGGAACGTCACGCTGATTTCGCACGCGGGGCGCGCGAGGATTTTCCGCACCTCAGGGGCGAGATCCAACATCTCGGCGGCCCGCTCGAACTGCTGCTGCACGCGCTGAAAGAGCGCCACGGGAGTTCCTTCGTGATGTGCCACGGAGCCTGCTGACTTGATCGGCGGGGTCGCGTTCAGGGTCGTCGTATCGGTGGTGGTCATGATTCCTCCATACCGCTCGGTTAAAGAGCGGGCTTCATTGCAACGGCGCGGCACGTACCAAGATCACATCGTGTGTAAGAGGCGCGAAACGCACTGGTCTCTCACCACGTCGAACGAGTGGCGGCGGTGTTCGGCCCCACTCAGGACTCGATTTTGCGTTGGTCGCGCAATTGGTGTGCCCAGTAGCAAGCGACGCTCCGAGCCGGTTCGTGCTTGACGGGCTCGGAACGGCTCGGCGCCCCGCGCAGTATCGATGTGTGGAAGTCGTCCGCGATCTCCGACCGTGGACGTCGGCATATCGGCCCGAGCGACACGCTCATCGCGTCGCGCCAAACCTGCCGTAATCCAGGCGCGAACCGACTCGGACAAAGCCCATGCACGCTGCGCCGAAAGAATTATCCCCGTAGCGAGGAGCCCGATCGCCAAAAAGCAAACGGCAGCGACGGGTAGAGTGACCGCCCCAACAACTGCCACCGCCCCTGCTATCGGTACCATTGCCACAATTGCCAGTATCAAAGCGACCAGCATTGCCATGGCAACAACGGAGCCGAGGGCCCACACCACAATCCCGATGGGCAGCGCATACGACAGCAGAAGTATTCCGGGGAGGCTTCCGCCGACGCGTCCGATTTGACGATCAGCACGGCGCTGTTGTGTTCGAGAGAGCTTGGTCACAGACGCACTCCTTTAGATAATCACGAACTGGCCCATCGCCAGCGAGCCGGGCCGCTAGAGCCTTTCTCTCGCTGGAGATCACAGCTGGGCAGTACCAGTAGCGATATCGAGAGTATTTTGGCCAAAATGCGGCGCGGCTCTACTGGAAAACTTCCCCAATCGCTCAGTGTCGTGTCTCTTGCTACGGGTGTCGTCGGCCACCGTTGCTGAGCATCTTCCCCTCGCAGACTAGGAGTTCTTGCTCCCCGGTTGGCGCTACAAGAGCCCGAGGAGCTCCTTAACAGGCTGCTGCAAAATGGGCACAATGCGAGTGGCCTCGGTCAGCCAGGGTAATTCCCGGCGCCCACGTGCCGCTTAAGCACGGACAAGCGGAAAGCGCGACACGTGAAGAAGCTGGTTGGGGCACCTGCGGTTTCGGTGAAACCACCGCACTCTTCCTCGGCCAAGTCCCCGAGCGTTCCGACCGTTGACGGTCCTTCGAAGCCGGACAAGTGCTGCAGACCCGCCGTGCTTCTGCATCACAAATTCATCCATGAGATTCGGCATCCCCGGTTCGCGTTCGCGAGTGTGTTGACCATCTCCAAGGCGTCCGGTCCGTCATCGTGCCTCCCCAGAGGAAAGGCTTTCAGTTGTTCGATCAGCATCTGATGTTGCTTGGCAAGGATTAGCCTGCCCGTGCTGATGTCCGCTTCCAGCGAAGTGATCCGGGCGACTTTGTTCGTTCGATTCTGAATCGAGTGCACCGGCACGGCAAGTCCCTCGCGACCAACCCGATTGGCCAGAGCGTTCACCATGATGTCTTGGAAGTTGTTTCCCTCCACCGCCATTTTATCGATTCGGTACGTGCGCGCATACTCCACGATTCGCGAGATGGTTTGGGCTGGAGTCCGTCGAGCGATGTCGGCGGCCACGACGTAATTCGGCGCTTTGGATCCTGGCTGATAAACGATGACAATTGCCGAGTAGTCGCCCCTACGAGAGTCTTTCCCCAAGCTCGGATCGCACGCCGCGAAGAATCGACCACAACGAGGCAATTTCCGCAGCAGTTGATCGGCGGTTGAATCTGCATCGTCCCAGTAGATGAGATTGGCCCGCGCGAAGATGCAGGCGGCCGGATCGAGGGGGTCGTTCATGAATTCTGCCTGGAAGGGCGATTCACCTTCGCGGAATTTCACCTCCATGAGCTGGCGGTAGCTGAACATCTCCGGCCAGAGCACGGACGCGCCACTTTCCATTGCCTTTGCGTTGAATGCGTAGAAAAAGTTCGCTCCTTCGGCACCTGTTCCCCCGAAGTGCGATCGCCTGCCCCGCAGGATCTCGATCCACTCTTCCCATAAATCGGGCCGGTCGCTGAAACTCTTAACCGCCGCATATTTCATCCCCTTCCAGCCCGGGCTCTTCTGCGGATCGAGCAGGTTGCCCAGGAGCGACTCGTGATGGAAAACCGTGCCGACGATGATCACGTTGGTTTCGGGGGTGCCCGCTTTGAGGGCGGTCGAAGTGAACCAGTCGTTCAGAGCCTGCCTCTGCAACTCCGAGATCACCCGAGTCTTGTCCTCCAAGTCGTCCGCGATGATCAGCGTTGGTCTGTGCTCCCCGTGCCGGACTCCTCGGAAGTTCTGGTTTGCGGAGTAGCTTGCCAAAAGTGTCCTGTTCGGCAGGAGGATGCCGGCCTTGCGCCAGGGACGAATTTTCTTGGCATCGCGAAGCTCGGGAAAATCCATCCTCAGTATTTCATTCGTTTCGATTGTGCGCTTGACATGCTCAAGAAGCCGCTGGCTCTGGTCGGCGGTCGCCGACAACAGCACGACAAAGGGTTCGTTCTCAAACAGAAGCACCCAGAGCACATACGCCAGCGTGACCACGGTGCTCTTGGCGTGGCCACGCGGGGCGGCGATAGCCAGGTGCGAACCGCGCCGCATATGCATGGATCCGAGCTCTTGGAATATCTCCTCATGCATCGCGGAAGATGGTTTGTTGAACGTCGACGAGAGATAAACCGCGGCAAAGTCCTTGGGGGACCGCTCTGCCCATGCGCGTCTGGCTTTCGACATCGCTTGGCGCACCGCTGGGGCATATTGCTCGGTGATTTTCATGGCAATCTCCTTCAAGCGGCGCCTGCCGCACTACACATTCGACCCTGCCTCTGCCACCAGACCCACGAGTTGCCGGACTCCCGAGGCAGCCGCCGCCTGATTCATCAGCGCTTGAAGTTCCTCCACCATCTGAATGGGCGCGCCCGCGCTCCGGAGCCGAGCCAGTTCACCCTGTAACTCCTCCACCGTGGGCAACTCGGCCGCATGGTGCGTCAAGTCGGCTTGGATTCGGTGGGTGGCGTTCGGGAGATATCCCACGCTCTGGAGCCGCTGAACGAGTTCGCTCACAATTTGGAACGCTCGGTGTTCGGCGTCCACACGCACGGCCGGTTCCGCTTCCCGATCGCGGGCGATCCGGCGGATCCGTTGCACCGATACCTCGGCCTCCTGCATGAGACGCCCCACCATCTCTTCGACCATCCCCGGGTCGCGGCTGACGGCAAGGGTTTCACGAAGGGCGCGGCGATCACGTTCAACAGTTCGATCGGAGACTTTCAGAATCTGGGCGATCTCCGCGCTCGAGACTCCATCGGAGGCGAGTACCCCCACCACGCTCTGCCGATCTTCGGGGGCGAGCAACCGACCTTCGATTTGACCAGACCGCAGGCCGGCGATGAGATCGAGCGAACGACCGGAGGCATCGCCGCCATGATTGGATTGAGTCACGGGCGGAAGCACAGGCGCCGACTTGCGCGTGCTGGCGGGCGGCTTTGAGCGGCCAGTGGGCACGGGAGCCTGCTTGGTCTTCGGGGGACCTGAGCGGGGATGGGGGTTGGGAGTGGGGCGGGGGGTGGTCATTTTGGCGCCTTGCTCCCGGTGGTTTTGAGGTAGCGCGAGACCAACTGACGTGGCGCATTGGCGCGTCCGACCGAATGGATCCAGCGACGGACTATCAAGTCGCAGTAGACCGGGCTGATCTCGATGGCGGCGCAGCGCCGTCCGAGCTGCTGGGCCACGATGATCTGTGTCCCACTCCCGGCAAATGGCTCATAGCAGAGTTCGCCCGGCCGGGTGTGCTGAAGCATCGGGCGTTCGAAGACTCCCAAGGGCTTGGGCGTGGGATGATCCGGCCGCTCGTCCCCGTTGGGGATGGTGTCGATCTGCCAGACCGTCGAGAGCGCTGGGGCATCGGGGTTCTTCGGAGGTTTTTTCCCGAGCGGTGGCTTGAGCCACCCGAAGAAGCAGGGCTCGTGCTGCCAGGAATACCACGTGCGCGTGAGTATGGACCGGTTCTTCGCCCACACAATCTGGCAATGAACGAACGCGCCCACGCTGTTCCATGCGGCTTCGACCATGCCTTGGCGCCGGCTGGCGTGCCAGCAGTACCAGGCGGCGTCGGGGCGAATCGCTTCTGCCACCGCGGCCGCGCAGAATTTCTCATAGAGCTCGGGGTTCGCCGCGGCGTCGTCCCAGGTCACGCCGTAGGTCGTCTTCCACGAGCGGTTCTTTTTGGCCGCAGGGGTACCTTTCGCGGCAGGGTGATGCGTGCCGTCGTATCCGACGAGGTAGGGTGGGTCGGTGGCGAAGAGCGTCGCCTTCATCCCGCCCGAAGCTTCGATCAGGCGTTTCACATGCAACGGGTCGGTGCTGTCGCCGCAGAGCAAGACGTGCGAGAGCCGCGGATTGTTCCCCAGCACGATCAGATCCCCGGGCTTGGTCACCGGGGTACCGATCTTGGCCAGTTCGGCCTCGGTGTCGAATTCCGCATCGTCGCCCGCCGCGCCTTGGTTGGCGTTGGCGTACTGGGCGAGCAGCGCGTCGACCTCGTCCTGTTCAAAGCCGGTGAGGGCGGCATTGCCATCCCGCAGAAGTTCGTCGAGGAGAGCGGCGAGCTTGTGTTCATCCCAGGCGCCCTGGATCTTGTTGAGCGCGATGTTGAGGGCTTTTTCCTTGAGCAGGGGCAGATCGACGACCGAGACATCCACGGACTTGATTCCCTGATGCCGCAGCACCGCGAGGCGCTGGTGACCGCCCACCAAATTGCCGGTGCGCCGGTTCCAAACCAGTGGTTCAACCAAGCCGAACTCACTGAGGCTGACCTCGAGCTTGCTGAAATCGGGATCGCCGGGTTGCAGGCTCTGGCGAGGGTTGTACGCGGCGGGCTTGAGCTTGGAGATGGCGATTGTTCGAACGAGCATGGTGCGGTACTCCGTGACGAGAGTCCTCGCCGGAACGAGTGAAACACAGATCTCAAACCTGTCAAGTCGGCCGGACCGCCCTTATCCCCCGCCATCCACTACTGCCCCCGTTCCTCAGGCGACACGAACGAGCGAAGCAGACAATGCGTCCCAGCGAAGCAGCGCCGGTCCTCCCATCTTGATAACGCACCGGTCCTGACCGGGGGGTGGTTTCCGCCGGAAACTACCCCCGCCGCTTTGACATCAACCGAACCAGGCGATCCATGCGTCTCGCGGGGCTTTTCACTCGCGTGGCACCAACGAACGATGGCGGCGGTGCGATTCATTTCGGCGGGGCCGAATATGGATAGCCGCGGCGTCATGCCCGAAGACTTGAGCTGAATCTCTCGCGCCGGTTCGGTGAGAGAATTGCGGCTTCCCACCGTTGAACTGCATCATTCACGAAAGCCCATGTCAACGATTCGCATTCCCAGACCAGGACGTCGTTCGACGCAGACCTCTGCCGTCGCCCACGAATTGCTCGTAATAGGCGCTATTCCGCCCTTTCTCGGCTCTATAGGCCTCCGGCAAGGGAACCCAGCAAACACCCGTGCGTTCTAACTGGTGAAGACCGCTTCCGTCGCTGTTTGGCCATGTCCAAGTAAGGCGGTTTCAGGGTCCCCGCGACCACGCCAATGCCAGCCTGCCAAAGCCGGGTTCGATGATTCGTAGCCGGGGCCGAAAGGAAAACACATGTCCGGTGTCCCGCATTCCACGCCGCGAAAAACGACGAAGGACTCAGTCCAGAAGAGCCCCGTCAAGATGGCAGCGCCGACTAATCCAATCTTGTCGGAAACACTTTCCGGGGCGTTCTCGCCCCTGGCCCCGGCGTCCTCAAGTGAACGGGTTTCGGATTCGACGGCGATTTCTACCACCCCGTCGATCGAGCCCATCCCCGCGACGGATCTTGAAAAGGCGAGGGCGCGCTTTCAGGAAGCGGGCCTGGCGTTTCCCACGATGCCGCCAAATCTAGCGGCGCGACCGAAGGAACAAGAACCGTGGGTTTTCTCCACCCGGACGCTCAACGTCTGGCCCTATGACCTGGACCACTACGTTCGCGAACCTCGCTCGGAGGACTACGCCATTCTGTCCCATTCGGGACATGGCGGGAACTCCTATGCCATCCATTACTACCTCCAATTCGGCGGTTTGGCGATGTTCCTTCAGCTGGCCTGGGGTGGCTGCTATATGGACAACGACCAAGCATCCGCCTCGATCGCTCGGTGCTTTTCACTCGCGGACAAGATCGTCGGAGCAACCCATCCCAAGCTCCTGCCGGGTACCAGCCAGTGCCTGACCATTGTCGCATCCGATTTTCACGGGAGTTACTGGGTACGACCGGGAGACAACCTCTCGATGCACGAGCACCAGATAGAACTGCGTCCGATGCAAGCGCTCGCCCAAGCCCATGACTGGCTGACCGGCTGATCGGGTTTCCGAGCAGCGACCCTACCGATCCCACCCTGCCCCTCCTCCACTGCCACACCATTGCTCCCGGCGATGCGACCGCGCGACGATCACGGCGCTGCGGAACGCAATCCGGAAATCGGCTCTCCGTGATCCAGGGACGAGTTTTCCGATTTACGGCGTAAATTGGTGCGAGGGATGCGGCGGATTTTTCCACCTGGAAACCACACGGCGGACTGCGATGGCGAACACCCGGAAATGATTTCGCGGGCGTGGCGTTCACGGGTTGTCGATTGCTGCGCGCGAAGCGTCGGAACGAGCAAATGTCATTCGAAACGCGCGTCCGAATGTTGTCATCTGGAGGAGAAGCTTCCAGTGTGCAACTTCGTGTTCATCGTCCGCGGCGCGGCCGCGAAACGATTGGGTTTGTCCGAAATCGACGTGTCGGGGGTAAGTGGCCCGACATTGCATAACATTCTGTACATCAAACACTTACGAAGATTGTCCGTAGAATATCTCCGACAAATCCGCCATCTTTTTGAGGTGGTTTTTCCTGTCTCCGGAGCACGATGTACCTATCCAGATTCTCACACCGCTTTCAGATTTGGGTCTCAGGCGCTCTGACCTGACCGAGATTCCATTCACACACGCTAATCATCCGCACCGTCGAACCCCGATCTGTTCGGTGCTCAGGTATCCGAGTGCGGCGTGAAGTCGCATGCGGTTGTAGAACGCTTCGATGTAGTCGAACACGGCCGCGCGGGCCTCTGCTTTGGTCTTAAAGCGGCGATGGTACACCATCTCCGTCTTGAGCTTCCCCCAGAACGATTCCACCATCGCGCTGTCGTAGCAGTTGCCGGTGCGGCTCATGCTCGGTTCGATGCCGTGTTGCTCCAGCAACTCCCGGTATCGGCCGCTGGTGTACTGCACGCCGCGGTCGGAGTGATGAAGCAAAGGCAAAGACGGCTTTCGGGAAGAGATGGCCGCGCTCAGGGCGTCTCCCACCAGTTTGGTGGTCATCGCGTCGTCCATGCTCCACCCGACGATCCGGCGGCTGAACAGGTCCATCACGCCCGCCAGATAGAGGAAGCCTTCATCGGTCTCGATGCAGGTGATGTCAGCGCCCCAGACCTTGTCGGGCGCATCGGCCAGGGCGAAGTTCTGGTCGAGCGTGTTGGGTGCGATCGGGTTGACGTGATCCGAGTCGGTGGTCTGCACGCGGAACTTCCTGTACACCTTGGACCTGATTCCCATGCGGGCCATGAGCCTGGCGATGGTCTTGCGGTTCGCCCGGTGGTTGCGGGACCGCAGCTCGCGTGCGATCTTGATGCTGCCATAGATCCCGTCGACCTCGCGATGGACGACGCGAATCTGTTCGCAGAGTTCCCGCGCCCGGGCGGCGCGGCCGCTCTCGGGGCGTTTGAGCCAGGCGTAGAAGCCGGCGGGGGTGACATCGAAGACGGCGCACAGGACCTCGACGTCGAACCGATCGCGGTTGTCCTTGATGAAGGCGAACTTCACGGGTGCTCCTTCGCATCCAGTGCCGCGAAATAGGCCGTGGCTTTTTTTAAAATGTCGCGTTCCATGCGGAGCCGCGCGTTCTCCTTCTCGAGCTCGCGGAGCCGGACCTCGGGCGGGAGATCGGCTGGAACGGTGGAGACCGACGCAGCGACCTTCGCCGCGAGAACCCACTGACGGAGCGACTGGTAGTTGACGCCCAACCGGCTGGCAACCAAGCTGATGGTGATTCGCTGAACGCCGACCTGCCCGACCGCGGCCCGCTTGAACTCATCGGAATAGACCTACTTGACCATCATGACACGCCTTCCTGCGGGCTGTTGTAGTCCCCAGGGGTTTGCTTCAACGGAACGCGAGGCGGGTCAGGGTGTCTTAACGAGCGCCAACATCTTTGGTTACGTTGACAACTCGGACACGGATCAACTCTTGCTCTCTGTCGAGGTTCGAGCCTCGCCGATAGGCACAGGACGGAAATCAAATTGATCCGGGAGGATTGCCTTGGCCTAGGCGCCCGAAGGGTCTCTCCGCCGAAGGTAGGATTACGGGCAACGACTCATGGAGACACGCATGTCCGAACCTCTTGGCGAAGTCGCTCCGCGTGTCATGTCGGTTCAAGTCGGCCGCATTGCGCCGCTGGGCGCACGAGGTGTGCCCAGCGGCTTTGTAAAATCGGCGGTTTCTGGCCCGGTAAACGTTGCTCCGCTCGGTTTGCATGGAGACGAGCAAGCAGATCTGACCGTGCACGGCGGCCCCGACAAAGCGGTGTATTTCTATCCGTCCGAGCATTACCCTAGCTGGCTGAAGGATGTGCCTCGCCACGAACACGTTCTCCATGCGGGAGCGTTTGGAGAGAACATCACGACCCTCGGCCTCGATGAGCAGACCGTCGCGATTGGCGATGTCTTCCGTATCGGTTCGGCTGAATTCCAGGCGACCCAACCTAGGCAACCGTGCTTTAAGCTCGGTCTTCGATTTAATGACAACAGTCTCGGCCGCATCATGTTGCAAACCGGACGAACGGGCTGGTACGTGCGCGTGCTCACGCCGGGCACCCTTCAGGCGGGAGATGAGATCGAAGTTCTGCGCCGACCCAATCCTCGGTGGACGATCGCGCGATTTAATGGGTTCATCTTCAATAAGAAGGCGACGAAGGCCGAGATCGTTGAGGTTGCGGGTCTCGAGGGCTTGGCGGAAGTCTGGAGAACCGGACTTGAGGAATCTCTCTCCGAGTGATAGGCATCACCGGAAGCGTCGCGCGGCGCTCGAGGGGCCCGGCCGCGGACCGCACGTACTGACCAAAACTTCGATCACGACGAAGTAGACATCTTTGAGTCGACTCGATTCGTAGCCGACCTCTTCGGTGCTGCCGGGCCCGTGGGTGCGCTCTCCGGCTCCAGCGATGTGTCGAAGCGATACCCCACCCCGCGAAAAGTGCGAATGAACGGGCGTGCCTGCCCGATATCGAGACGCTTTCGAAGGCAGCCAACATAGACCGCGACCAGGTTATCGCCGGGCAGGTGCGCCGCTCCCCATACTCCCTCGCCGATGTTGGCGTGCGACAGCACGCGATCGGGATTGCGCATGAAGTATTCCAGCAGTGAGAACTCCCTGTTCTGCAGACTAATGGCCCGACCGTCGCGTTTGGCGGTACGCGAATAGAGATCGAGTTCAAGATCATCGCACCGGAGCCAGCGACTGTCCTTTGCCAAGCCCTGACGTCCGAGGGCCCGCACGCGAGCGAGCATCTCATCAAATTCGAACGGCTTGGTGATATAGTCGTCCGCACCCGAATCGAGCGCACGGACCTTGTCAGCGGTCGATGCCAGCCCCGAGACCATCAGCACCCTGCTGTGAACACCCCGCCGGCGGAGATTGCGACAGATATCGATGCCGCTGCGATCGGGAAGCATCACATCCAGCAAAATAACGTCGTACTTTCCCGCACCGTTATTCTTCCCGGCTTGTGTGCGGCAGGCCGCCATCTCCTCGCCCTCGCACCCTTCGTGAGCAACGTCTACGGTGAACCCTTGCGCATTGAGCGCCATTTCAATAACGGCTGCGACTTCTGGGTTGTCTTCCACGACAAGTATGTTCAATTCACACTCTCCTTCGACGGCCTTTGAGTCAATCGTGGTTGTGCGTGCCGAACCAGCGTGACAAAGCCGAGGCTCTCGCTCGAGCGCACAGCGGGCTGATCCGCGACAATCGGGTGAAACCCCATGCGCACGAGCATCGCACGGGCCTCGGACAATTCCAGGGCAGTTGGTGCCCGTGTTCGAATCCGGGAGGCGACTTCTGGGGGATTGCCAAGCTGACGTCCATTGATGGAATCCGGCGCCAACGAGTTCCCAGCCGCGAGAATGCACTCTGCAGCCGCGAAAAGCCGCGTCGATCCGATGACGAGTCCGCGTCCCATGTTCAACCTCCCCCGCCCGTGGGCGCCGACCTCTCTCGCCCGCGCTCGGAAACCAGGAACGACATCAGCCGGCGCCACCCCGGACTTTGAATCCGCCACTGAGCAGCAGAAGGAGTCCGAGGAGAGCGGTGCCAATGCCTCCGATGATGTACCAGGTCGTGGCCTGCGTGAATCTTCCGGTAAACGTGTTGCTCACCTGGTCGGCAACGGAGTGGGATGAGTTCATCCCAACCACGAGCAAGATCACCCCGATCACGATTGCGACGATCCCGGCGATGCGTTGAGGATTCATGTCTGGACTCCGTAAGTAGCCATTTGGCGAAGGGGTGTCGGGCGATCAGACGGCGCGTTTTCCCGAGACAAGGCTGAACACCAGACCCACGAGAAACACCACAATGAAGATGTAGAACAGAATCCGGGCGATGTACATGGAGTTACCGGCGATACCGGTAAAGCCAAGCACGCCCGCGATCAATGCAAAGACCAGAAATGCAAGTGCCCATCGAAGCATGGCGTTCTCCTTTTCGAGTGCCTTGGAAGCTGGCTGAAGCGCCGAACCTGCGATTGGCTCGGTCATGCGCGGTGCCGACGATCTAGAAGCCGCGTGGGATGACGTTGAAAATCAGCAGGAATACCAGAATGAGCACCAGGAGCCCGATGCCACCGGCGGGCGCGTACCCCCATTGGCGGCTGTGCCGCCAGGTGGGAAGTCCGCCGACCAGGAGCAGAACGAGTACGACGAGCAGGATGAGTCCCATGTTGAATGTCCTTTCGACTACTTTGCGGGCACGCCACCGTCCGAAGGGACGTGTCGCAGAGTGGATGATGGTGTTGCAATGACGCCGGCTTGGAACGCACCAGCTACGACTTCCGGCACGCGCGTGCCGGCCCGTTGCTGCCTTCCAGCGCCTCCGCCCGCCTCGCGGGTGAGCTTTGGGGTTTCCGACTCACCGAGCGCCTTGGCCAGGCGCGCCGTGCCGGAGCGCCGAGGATCGACACGGAGTGCTTCGGCAACGGCGTGAGAAGCTGCAACGGTTGTGGCCGGATCGAGTTTCGTCATTCGGGTTCCCCTTTACTGCACCCTTTCGGGCGCCGCCCTGCGAAATTGCACGTGAAGCATGATCGCTTGGTGATTCGCCCGGGCCATGTGGGAAAGTTTCCACATCTTGGCTTCACGCTGTTTCTGGGCGTTGCGGTGGGCAATCGGGCGCTGGCGATCCGAGACCTTCCACTTTTCAGGAAATCTTCCCCATCTTGCTCGAATGCGATGCCGCGCCTTGCAAAGTGCGATGTGTCCATCAGAGTCCGCTTGTGCGGGCGATTGAGCGGGGCGTTTCCCAGCGTGGGCAACCAGCCTTGGTTCTGTGCGGTCCCGATTCAAACGAAAGGCAGTGTTCTCATGAATTCAAAATCCCTCTTCGCGATGGTGCTGGCGGCCGGCGCGGCTTCGGCGGTATTCGCCGGTCAGATTCAGATTTCCAACATCGGCGGCGGCCTCGTCCTCAATTCCGGTCCGCTCGGTGGAATCGCGTTCCCCAACGCGCCGTCGACCTGGGGCTTGTCGTCAGTCGCTTCTATCCATGCGTCACTCAACGCCAGCGGCGTCAGCACAAACGGAAAGATCACCTTTGTGGCGGCCGACACGGACCAGGGTTTGGCGTTCATGGCTCTCATCGATCAGCAGTTCCTGGAGGGTCCGACCGCGCTCGGAAACGTTCACATGGACAGCGTCACCAATGGCGCCAATCTCGCGTACATGAAGGACACAGCCGGGAATCTCACTGTCAGCGCCGTGGGGCCCAACTCCCGCATCGCTTCCGGCAACTTCGCATGGAACAGCAACGGCGGGGGCGACGCGTTCGCCTGGGCCGGCCTGAGCGACGGAAACTCCATGACGTTTCGCTTCAACTCGATTATGGGTGAAGTGCTCGGCCTGAACGACCCATCAACCTTCCAGTTTGTGACTTGGACCGGTACGAACTGGGCATTAGCTGCCGTTTCGGCGGATCTGCTCAGCTTCAGCGACACCAATGACTTCGGGTTCGCGGCCACAGCGGTTCCGGCCCCCGGGGTCTTCGCGATCGCCGGTGCACCCCTGCTCGGCTTGTCGATGATCCGTCGCCGCCGCGCTCGCTGATCATTCTCTAACTTGCGGTGTGACACGAGAGGCCTCCACAGGCCTCTCGTTCTTTTTGCAAGGGCGTTTGAGTGAACCGCGACGACTCACCGATGATTTTGTCGTCGGGTCGCGCCAGAATTGTCCGCGACAACACGTGCCGGCTCTGACGCTCTGGCTTCACTGCGAGCCTGATTCACGATGCGGTGAAGGTGAAGTTCAACGCGCGTCCAGTTGAGGACTCCGGTTCTGCCGTGAATCTTCCACATTTGCTGCGCGATAGCCTCGATGAGCAATCTGTTTTCGTCGACGTTGCGAGGACGAGAACCGCTGGACCGGATGAGAATCTTCATGGTTTGTCACTCCTCGCTCGCCCGGCGGCACCAGACCTCCGGTCCGACCCGAAACTTGGATTTTCGCACGGCGGGCGTTCGTATCTCTAGTGGGAAACTTCCTCCAATTTGCCGGGGATGTCGGAACAACGATCACGCCGCGAACGATGGCACTTAGAGTTGTTCATGCCAGTTCCCACCCGCAAAAGCCGGCCCGCCCGAGCGGCGCATTCGTCGGCGGCTGCCGCCCGCACCAAGTCTTTGAATTCATCCGTTCTCGACCCGATCATCACGATGAACGCAGGCGGGATCATCCAATCCGCCAGCGACTCGGTGGAGCAGGTGTTTGGATGGACGGCGACCGAACTTTTCGGGCGAAATGTAAAAATCCTTATTCCCGAGCCTCGCCGATCGGCGCTCGATTATTACCTGGATCGGTATCGGAACTCTGACCAGACCACGGTCCTTCAGAAGACCCGGCGCTTCGCCGCCGTGCGCAAAGACGGCAAGGCAATTCAGATTGAACTATCCATGTCGCGTGCCGATCTGCCGGCGCACGCCGCACCGTTTTTCATCGGCATCGTCCGTGACGTGAGCCATCAGATCGACATCGGCGACAGCCCGGAAGAGCGTTCGAGGCTGCATCGGCTGATCACCGAGCAGACGCGGGCTCTGGCCACCGCCAACTTGCGGCTACAACTTGCCGATCGCCTCGCCTCGCTCGGAACCCTGGCGGCCGGGCTTGGCCACGACATGAACAACGTGCTGCTGCCGGTGCGCGCGCGCCTCGATGCACTCGAGCACACCGGGATCTCCGATGCCGCCCTCACCCACCTCACGGCTGTGCGTCGATCCATCGGCTACCTGCAGCACCTCAGCGACGGGCTGCACTTTCTCGCAATCGACCCGGATGGGCCGGGTGTCGCTTCCGACGGCACCGGAACCACGGATTTGGCGTACTGGTGGAGTCAGGTGGGAGCGCTTCTTCGCAAAGCCGTTCCCAAGCATGTTAAATTGACCATTTCGCTGCCCAAACGCCTGCCTCCGGTACACATTGCGCCGCATTGGCTGACGCAGGCCATGTTGAACTTGATCGTGAACGCCGGCGAAGCATTGCAACAAGGGCGCCGCCAGGCACGCGTGCGCTTGTGGGCGAGCGCGGAGGACGCCAACCGATCGGTCCGGTTGGCGGTAACGGACAACGGGCGGGGAATGACGCATGCCGTTCAACGCCGGGCTCTGGATCTGTTCTTCACCACCAAGCGACGCAGCATGGGTACGGGGCTCGGGCTCCCGCTGGCCCGCAAAGTGGCCGTGCGTGCCGGAGGCGAGATAGAGATCAAGTCTGAACCGGGGAAGGGAACCACCGTGACGCTGGTCTTGCCGGCGGTTCGCCCGGGCGCGAAAGGCAAGGCTCCTCTGGCTCCGGAGCGACGCACGGCCGCGATTTCGGTTGTTGATCGGCGCGCCGCGGAATTGATCACCCACGTGTTGCTCAAGGCGGGGCTGCATTTGAAGAGCGCCAACCGACTTGGCCCGCGATCGGCGGATTTCTGGGTCACCAATCCCACACCCGAAGCTCTGGCGACCGCAACCCGATGGCACAAGCGGTTCCCGACGGGAGTCGCAGTCCTGCTCGGACCGCCCGCGCGAACCGCTCGTAAAAAATGGGCGGCCCTCGGCGCGGTGGTAATCGACCAGCCCGATGATTTCGAAGCAATCCGACACACGCTCGGTCAGGCGCTGTTCGCTGCGTAAAGGAAGAACGGGGACGTTGATGGCACCGCGATCGAAAGCGAAAGAAAAGACCCGAATCGACCGAGGCAAATCTCGCGCCCGGGCGCCGGACGCAGGGGCCATTCCGCTCTCCAGCGCCCGAGCTCGACCCGCTGGATCGCGCCCGATCCGCGTTCTGTGCGTCGATGACCATCTTGTCCTGATCGAGGGCCTCAAGGCGCGCTTTTCCATGGAAGGCGGGATCAACGTCGTCGGGCAACTCATGAGCGCGGAGCGCCTGTTGCAGGAAGTCGGCAGCCTGCGCCCGGACGTGGTCACCCTCGACATCGAAATGCCCGGACCGGATGCCTTTGAAATGGCGGATCGTCTCAAACGCGAGTTCCCCCAGGTCTGCGTGGTTGTACTGAGCGCTCACATTCGCGACGCGTTCATTTCGGCTTCGTTCCGGTCCGGCGTAAGCGCCTATTTCGCCAAGTCAGACGAACTGAGCGATATTGTCCGAGGGATCTACGAGGTCGCCCACCGGAAAGCCAAGACCTTTCTTCTCGGCCCGAAAGTCAGTGAACGCTGCCGCCCGATCCACGGGAAGTTGGTTCAGGGAGTGGTATCACGCGACAACGCTCGACACGACACTCCCGACGAGACACCGACGACCCTGACTGATTCGCTGACGCCACGCGAACTCGAGATTCTTCGCCTGATCGGCAAAGGCCTGTCGAGAACGCAGATCGCGGCACAACTCTGCCGCAGCACCAAGACGGTTGATGCACACCAGGGTCGGATGATGCGCAAGCTGGGGATCGACGCGCGGGCCGATCTCATGCGGTTCGCCATCCGCGAAGGCCTGGCGCAGGCGTAGCGGCACCGACAATAGAGCACTTGTTCCCCGTAGACCAAGGCGACAGACTGCCCGACGATGCTTGTGTCGCTTCTTTTTCCCTCGCGTGGAAGGAGAAGAAGCTGTCCGCTGCACAATCCGACAATGCAGTGGTCCGTCGAAATCGCCCAGGACGCTTGCGACCGAGAACCGTTCAACCAGGTCGAGGCCTTTGTGCGAGGCCCGGCCATTTTCAGGAGAACTTCATGAATCAGCAGACACCAGATTCCAACGCGTTCGGCAATGCCCAGACCCAGGATCCAAAACCAGGCCCCCTCGGCGCGCATCCGCTCGGTGTGGGTGTGGGTGCCGTCGGCGCTGGAGCCGCAGCGGGTGCAGCGGGTGGCGCAATCGGCGGGCCGGTCGGCGCTGTCGCCGGAGCGGTCGTTGGCGCGGTTGTAGGCGGCATGGCTGGAAGCGCCGTTGCGGAAGCCATCGATCCGACTTTCGAGGGCAACTACTGGCGCGAGAAGTACTCGACCCGACCGTACGCGGACTCGAAGGTCAACTTCGAGGAATACAGCCCGGCCTATCGCTACGGATGGGAGAGCTTCGGCCGCAGCGAGAGCAAGGGAAAGACCTTTGACAACGTCGAGGCGGACCTTGGGCGCGGCTGGGACAAGGCCAAAGGCACCTCGACGCTCGCATGGGACAAGGCCAAACCGGCGACTCGTGACGCGTGGGATCGTGTGGAATCAGCGTCGCGCAGCAACAAGCCGCGGACGACATGACTCGGTTCGCCCGTCCCGCACTCTGTTGCGAAACGGACCCTAAAAGGTGGGCGCCCGGCGAGAGCCGGCGCCTTCCGATTGAAACCGGTGCACCAAGCACTGCGCGGACCCGGCGCTTCCACA
This sequence comes from Phycisphaeraceae bacterium, assembly GCA_019636565.1. GTDB lineage: Bacteria > Planctomycetota > Phycisphaerae > Phycisphaerales > UBA1924 > JAFEBO01. The sequence continues at coordinate 69,839 of JAHBXG010000005.1, read as the reverse complement.
GCAAGCCCCGGGGTAAGCCCGCGAATTGGAATCGTCTACTTCTGGCGGGCTCGCGTTTCGGACAAGAACATCAGCCCCCTGCACGACCGGTCTCGCTTGTGAGATGGTCTGTCTAATCCGAAGGAGAATTGTTCATGTTCACTATTCAACACCGTGTCTCACAAAGGTTTCAGGCTTCGCTTCCGTGTCTGCTCACGCTGGTGGTGCTCGTCATTGGCGCCGGTGCTCTGGCATCGTGCAGCACGACCGAAGGGTTCGGCAACGACGTCAAGCATCTGGGCGGCAGCATCGAGGACAGCGCCGCCAAGAACAAGTAGTGGAATCCCCGTAGCCGCAGCGGCCCGCGCAGGCTGGGGCCGGACTTGCCGGAAGGGTTGGCACGAACGCAGATCGAAGGAGAGGTACGTGCATGTTGAATGGAGTCGCATCACCGAAGGCCGGGCACACCAGCGCCAGACCGACTCGGGTGAAGAACGGCAATGGCGGACTCAATGACCGCAAACAGGTGGTCCGCTCAGGCCTGCAGGTATATCTGCGGGAGATCGGCGCAACGGCGCTGTTGACCGCCGAAGACGAACGGGATCTCGGCTGGAAGATCCTCAATGACAATTGCCAGAACAGCCGGGAACGCATGGTGAAGGCGAATCTTCGCCTCGTCGTGTCGATTGCCAAGAACTACGCGGGACGGGGACTGAGTCTTGAAGACCTCATCGAGGAAGGAAACGTGGGCTTGCTGCGCGCGGTCGAGGGATTCGATCCCGCCCACGGCGCACGCTTCAGCACGTATGCGAGCTGGTGGATCAAGCACGCCATGAAGCGGGCGATGCAGAACGCCACTCGATCCGTACACGTTCCGATCTACATGATTGAGCTGGTCGCCAAGTGGAAGATCGCGTACCGCAGGCTGGAGCTGCAGCTCGGCGAGGCTCCCTCGCTTCAAGCGCTCGCGTTGGCGTTGGACGTACCGCTGAAACAAGCACAGGTCATCCGGTCCGCAGCCCGGCAGTGCAAGCCGCCGTCCGAACTGCCGGGCACCGGCTCGAGAAGTGACTCCGATCCGATGGACCGCATCGCCGACGGTCGAGAAAGCATGCCCCACGAACGGATGTTCCAATCCGAGCAGTTGTCGATGCTGAATCGCTTCTTGGACACCATTGACGACCGCGAGGGTCGGATACTGCGCATGCGGTTCGGGCTAGACGGGCGCAAACCGCTCACGCTCAAACTGATCTCGGCCGAGCTTGGGATCAGCGGCGAGCGAGCCCGTCAGATCGTGGATGAATCGCTCGCCAAACTCAATGTACTCATGTCCGATTGCACACCGAAGAACTCGCTCAATCCCGCGCGGTCGACAAGCGCCGCGACCACGCGGAGAGACGATCACAAGACGTCCACGCTCTCGCGTTTCGCTCGCGGCACGCGCATCCCCACCGCTGCCCGAGCCACACCCCGACACCCAATCGTGAGAAAGAACTGACCCATGTTGTATTGGGCCGTTTCGTCATTCATTCTCGCCCTCGTTGCAGCGGTACTTGGCTTCGGCGGCTTCGCCGCGGGCGGTACCTCCATTGCGAAGATCCTTTGCGCCGTGTTCATCCTCATTTGCCTGCTTTGTCTCGCCCTCGGTCTGACCCGCATACGCGGCCGCACCGCCTGACCATGCCCCGCAGCAGACACCGGAAGTCGTTCGATCAGTTCATCCCAATTCCGCTCACCCTTTGTAGGACGGGAACCCCAATGGCTCACCATCATCCGCACCACAAGTCGCACGGAACTTCGCCCATTGCCACCAGCGCCGCGAAGAGCAAGGATTCTCTGATACTGCCCGCCGACGATGGCCTGCGACTCCGCGCTTTCGAGATCTTTCAGGCTCGCCTCGGCGGACCCGGCGACGCCTTGACCGATTGGATCAAGGCCGAGCGGGAGTTCGGCTCTGGCCGCTTCGCGAAAAGCTGATAGGTGACCCGACGCTTTCGTCGCTGCCTGTGCATCACGACGTGCGCGGGGGCGCTTGGCGCACGCGGGCTTCCGAAAGGCAAGCATGTCGGTTCACGCAGGAATACATTCCGGTCTGATTCACAATCACGGTGATCTTGTTGGTGTGCTGAGGAATCACGCCAGAGTTCGTCCAGATCAGGTCGCCTATCGATTTCTGCGGGAAGGCCAGAGCGATGCGATTCTGACATACTCCCAACTTGATGGTCGCGCCCGCGCCATCGCCGCGCGCTTGACCGAAATGGGATTCGCCGGCCGGCGCGTACTGCTGGCTTACCCGCACGGCCTCGACTTTATCTCCGGCTTCTTCGGCTGCTTCTATGCGGGCTGCACGGCGGTGCCGACCTATCTGCCGCACCGCCGAACGCAGGATCGCTTCTTTGGCATTGCCGCGGATGCCGGAGCGAGCGTAGCGATGAGCACGGTTTCCACCATCGTCCGGCTAATGGACTCTTCCGGACTGCGGATGGACGCTGCTGCGTCGATGGTGTGGCTCGCTTCCGATGACATCGCCGATGAGTCGGCGGCCGGGTGGAGGATGCCGGACATCGGTCCCGACAACCTTGCCATGCTCCAGTTCACTTCCGGCTCGACCAGCCAGCCGAAGGGAGTGATGCTCAGCCATGGCAACCTCATCGACAATGCGCGTGCCATCCACGATGCGTTCGGAATCGGGCAGGAAGCGGGCGTGTTCTGGCTGCCCGCCTGCCACGATATGGGATTGGTTGGAGGAGTGCTCGTCCCGATGCTCGCTGGAGCCGCCAGTACCCTGATGTCGCCGGCATCTTTTCTCCAGCGTCCAGTGGCCTGGCTTGAGGCGATCAGCAAGCACAGAGCGACGATCTCCGGCGGTCCCAACTTCGCGTACGACCTGTGCGCCCGCAGAATCACCGCCGAGCAGCGCTCAACCCTCGATCTTTCTTCCTGGAGTCTGGCATTCGTCGGCGCCGAACCCGTGTCGCCCGCGACGCTGGAGCGCTTTGCGCAGGTGTTTGAGCCGTGCGGGTTCAATCCAGCCGCTTTCTATCCCTGCTACGGCCTTGCCGAAGCGACGCTCATGGTCACGGGCATCGTGCGAGGTGGCGGTCCGACCGTGCGAGGATTCTGCGACACAGCCCTTGCACGAAACAGTGTCGTCCCAGCATCATCCGACGAAAACCTCACTCGGCGTTTCGTCTCTTGCGGCGCACCGGTCGGCGATGCCCGCATCGTGATCGTCGATCCGGAATCGAGCGCCAAAGTCGTCCGGGGTCACGTGGGAGAGATTTGGGTTTCAGGAGCCTCGGTCGGCCAAGGTTATTGGCAAAAGCCCTTGCAGACCCGTGCATCGTTTCTTGCGAATCTGAGCGATACCGGCGAAGGACCGTTCCTCCGGACGGGCGACGTGGGGTTTCTGTTTGAAGGCGAGCTCTACGTCATCGGCCGGCTCGACGATCTTCTTATCGTGCGTGGGCTCAACCATCAATCCGCAGGATCTCGAAACAACTGCACGCGAGAGCCACCCGCTGCTTGAAGCCGGACTCGGAGCGGCCTTCGCCGTCGAACATCCGGCCGGCCAGCGCCTAATTCTCGTACACGAAGTCACGCGCAACTGGGAAATGCAATTCACCCCGGTTCTTGACGCAGTCCGAAAGGCCGTCATCGAAGAGCACGGGGTGTCATTGCACTCGATCGTCCTGGTGCGCTGCGGAACGATTCCCAAGACCTCTAGTGGCAAAGTCCAACGCCGCGCCTGCCGATCGGCGTTGCTGGCAGGCACTCTTCATTCTCTGGCCGCATTCCACAGTCAAGCCACGCCAACCGTGGCGGCAATGGATGCGCACGCCACTCCGCTTGATTCCCACGATGCGATTCTCAGCACGCACACTGGTCCGCCATCCGCCGACTCTTCTGTGTTTGCCACCGTCTGCCAGCACGCACTCGCGTTTGGGGGCGCGGCACTTTCGGGTATTACACCCGACACGCCGCTGACCGCCCTCGGATTGGACTCTCTGCAACGGGTTGAACTCGCCGCCGCGCTCGAAAGAGCCTTCACTTGCCGCTTACCGGACAAGGAATTCAATCCCGAGCAGACTCTGGGGGAACTGGCGCGGGCGGTTCAAGCAAGCGCAAGGGCAAGTTCGGCAATCGGCTTGCGTGCCGTTCGGATTGCCGTTGCGCACCACGACATCGCACGGTTTCCCGAGTACGTTGAACTGAAACGCTACGAGCGAATGCTGAAGGCCGTTGCCGGCGACCATCCATATTTCCGGGTCGACGAGGGCGGCACGGGTTGCACAAGCGTCGCGCGAATCGCAGGGCGCGACGTGCTCAATTTCGGCGTGTATGACTACATCGGTCTGAGCCGCCACCCGGACGTTGTCTCCGCCGCCAAGGCGGCGATCGATCGATACGGCACGAGTTCAGGGGCCAGCCGCCTGGTCTCGGGCGAGAAGCAGGTGCATCAGGACTTGGAGTGGGCGATCGCCGATTTCCTCGAAACTCCGGCTGCGATCGTCTTTGTCTCCGGCCACGCCACCAACGTCACCACCATTGGCCATCTGCTGGGACCGGAAGATCTCATCGTCCACGACGCCCTGGCGCACAATTCGATCATCCAGGGTGCGCAGCTCTCGGGCGCGACCCGGCGCGCGTTTCCACACAATGACTGGCAGGCGCTTGATTCCATGTTGACCGAAGTCCGGCATCGCTACCGACGGGTTCTCATCGCCATCGAGGGCGTTTACAGCATGGACGGAGACTTTCCAAATCTGCCCAGATTCGTTGAACTCAAGAAAGATCACAAGGCCCTCATCCTGGTCGACGAAGCGCACTCTCTTGGCACCATGGGCTCCACCGGGCGCGGCATCGGTGAGCACTGGGGCGTCGCCCGGCGCGACGTCGATCTCTGGATGGGAACGCTCTCCAAGACACTGGGCAGTTGCGGCGGGTATGTGGCGGGTTCGGCCGAGTTGATCGAACTGCTGCGATATACCGCTCCGGGCTTTGTCTACAGCGTTGGCCTTGCCCCTTCCAATGCAGCGGCAGCACTCGCAGCGCTCACTGTTCTGCGGGCCGAACCACACCGAGTCACGCGGCTCCACGAGCTCTCCGCTCTATTCCTGCGTGAGGCCACCCGCCGCGGGCTCAACACGGGCCTCGCAGCCGGAACTCCGGTGATTCCGGTCGTTGTGGGCAGTTCGGTGAAGAGCCTGCGTATGGCCGGCGCACTGCACCGCCGCGGAATCAATGTTCAACCGATCCTGCATCCCGCCGTGCCGGAACATTCCTCGCGCTTCCGGTTCTTCGTCACTGCCAATCACAACGAGGTCCAGATTCGCGACACCGTTCGCATCTTTGCGGATGAACTGGCCACGCTTTAGCGCCGCGAGGCGTGATCGAAAGGATCAGAGACCGTGCGGCATCCCGATCGACAATTTGAACCCACGCCCGATTCGGTAAGAGCAAGTGCCGCGCACGCCGTGGAGCATGCGATCGTGGTCGAGTCCCTCAGTAAGACTTATGGAGACTTGATCGCCGTCAACAACGTGTCTTTCAAGGTGCGAAAGGGCGAAGTCTTTGCATTCCTGGGGCCGAACGGTGCCGGCAAAACCACGACCGTCGAGATCATCGAAACCGTCCGTTCGCCCACGTCGGGTCGGGTCAGCGTCTTCGGAATGGACGTCACAACCCACAAGAGTGACATCGTCCCCCGCATCGGTGTCCTGCCTCAGGGTTTCAATTCGTTCGATCGTCTCACCGTCCGAGAAACCATCCAGTACTACGCGCGGCTGTTCGGCCGCAGGACTTCCGATGTGGAAGGACTGATTGATCTGGTCAATCTCAAGGACAAGCGAGATTCTCTTTTTGTGACTCTCTCCGGGGGCATGAAGCAGAGACTCGGCATCGCGATCGCGCTCGTGAACGATCCCGAACTCGTCTTCCTCGACGAGCCGACAACAGGACTCGATCCGCATGCCAGGCGGGCGGTGTGGGATGTCATGCTGGGCCTGAAGCGCAAAGGCAAGGTTGTATTCCTCACCACCCACTACATGGAAGAGGCGGAACTGGTCGCCGATACCGTCGCGATCATTTCCAAAGGAGAGATCGTCGCGATCGGCTCCCCGGGCGACCTGGTCGAGCACAATGCCAATTACATGTACTTGACTCTGAAGTCCGCAGATTCGAGCGCCATCGACGCAGTGACGCGGTTGGACTTCAAGCCGGATGCGGACAGCCGTGGCGACGTCAAAATCAAAGTGAGCACCACGGAAGACGTCGAGGCGATTCTGGCAGCGATCAAAGTCACCGGCCGGACTCTGCCAGGCATCGACGTTCGCAAACCCAATCTGGAAGAAGCTTTTCTCAGCCTGACCACCGACACCGGTCCGGACGCCCATCGCCTGCGCAGGAGTGCCTCTTGACTCCGCGCATCATCCTCGCCAATCTCATGGTGCGGCTGCGGAGCCTCAGCCGCGAGCGATCGGCGATGTTTTTTGCGCTCGCCTTCCCGGTGCTGCTGGTGCTCGTCTTCGGTGCGATTTTCACAAAGCCAGAGCACCTCAATTTCGATCTTCCCGTGCAGGATCTCGACCACACCGCAGCGTCGGCGAAGTTCATCGACAGCCTTGCCGCGGACGGCCTGTTCAAAGCCATTCCGGTGCCCGCGGATGCCGGCGCCGTTCAATACGCGAAGGAACATGCTCTCACACTCGTATTCATCATTCCGAGGGGCTTCGAAGCAGCGCAGGTGCAAAGGCTCCGACAGGGAGATTTCTCCGCCTCGGTCGCCGCGACGTACGTCTACGACCCAAGCTCGACATCGGTCACGACCAAGTTGCAATCTTTGAATGCGTTCGTGGCCGCTGCCAATCAGCAGATGTCGGGCACGGCCCCGTTCATCACGATGACGGCGCAGTCGATCCTCGAAAAAAAGTACCGCTTCATCGAGTTCTTTGTTCCCGGAATCATCGCAATGGCGATCATGACGTCCAGTCTTTCCGGCGCACTCAACATGAACGCCGAACTGCGCCAGAAGGGCATCCTCCGCAAATTGGCAACCACCCCAATGACCCGCGTCGATTGGCTGCTTTCAAATATCCTGTACCAATTGATCCTTGCCACGTTGTCGACCGCATCGATCCTTCTGGTGAGCTTCGCGGTCTTCGACGTTCGGCTGGACATCAACCTTTGGCTCCCGCTCTTCGTCGTGCTTGAGGTCTTTGCATTCGTCGGCTTCGGAATGGTGCTCACGCCGATCGCCAAAGAGGCCGAGAGCGCCGCCGGAGCAGCCAATGCATTTCTCTTCCCAATGATGTTCCTCTCCGGCACGTTTTTTCCCGTCGAGTTGATGCCTCCGTTTCTTCAGGCGTTTGCCCGAGCGCTTCCCCTTTTCTACGTAAACCAGGGCTTGCGCGCCTCCATGATCTTCGCCGACGCCCTGGTTGCCGCGAAGTGCGCCGCGATCACAGCGGGAGTCGCGGCGGTCGTCTTTGTCGCCGGCGCGATGGTCACTAGATGGAACAGGGAGGCCTAGCCGTGCACGACGTTGTGGACCCAAAGAGCCAATCGACCGCTTCGACCAGACCGCTTGGTCGAACGCCCGACACTTTCAACGCCGCGACCGCAGCGAAGACAAAGCGGATTCTGTTCATCTGCGGGTCCATGAACCAGACCACGCAGATGCACCAGATCGCCCGGCACCTCAACGAATACGCGCAGTCTTTCACGCCATATTACTGCGACGGTATCGATGAGATTTACCGCAAACTCGGATGGATGGAATTTACGATCATCGGTGAGAAACTCGCGAGCCGCTGCCGAGAGTACCTGAACGACCAGCACCTGCGAGTGGATTACCAGGGCAAGCAGGGGCCGTATGACCTCGTGGTGACCTGCTCGGACGTTTACCTGCAAAGAAACATCCGGAATAACAAGATCGTTCTGGTTCAGGAGGGTGTGACCGACCCGGAATCCGTCGCGTTCCATCTGGTGACCCGGCTGCGTTTTCTTCCCCTCTGGCTTGCCGGCACCGCCGCAACCGGCCTCAGCGACGCGTACCGGAGATTTTGCGTTGCCAGCGTGGGCTACCGCGATTTCTTCATCAAGAAAGGTGCCCGCCCTGAGAAAATCGTGGTTACTGGAATTCCCAACTTCGATGACTGCCAGCGCTACCGCAACAACAGCTTTCCGCAGCACCACTATGTGCTCGTTTGCACGTCGCCGCTCCGCGAAGTGTTCCGGGGCGAAGACCGCGTGGCATTCATCCGTCGTGCCGTCCTGATCGCCGGAGGCAGACCCCTCATCTTCAAACTGCACCCCAACGAAAACGCCTCGCGTGCCGTCCGTGAAATCACGAAGCATGCGCCCAGCGCGCAGGTATTCACAACCGGCAGCGCCGAGGTGATGATCGCCAACTGCGATGTGCTCGTCACGCGGTTTTCGTCAACAGCCTTCGTCGGTCTAGCGCTCGGCAAGGAGACCTTCTCCGACTTTGGAATGGACGAAATGCGCCGGCTGATGCCCATTCAGAACGGTTCGGCCGCGGCAAACATCGCCAACGTCTGTCGCGCCGTGCTCGAGGAGCCCGGACCGTGAACGCACAGATCGTGGTTAGACCGGTGGAGTCCTGGCGTGACCGACGCCGCTTTCAGAATCTTCCTTGGGCGATCTACGCACGTCGCGGCACGTCACGAAATACCCATTGGGTCCCGCCGATACTCGCCCATGAGCGACAGCTTCTTGGCTGGGGTAAACATCCGTTCTTTGAAACGGCGGACATCCAAACATTGCTTGCGGAGACGAATGGTCACGTAGTTGGGCGATTGGCAGTCCTGATTAATCATGCGCACAACCGAAAGTACAACGATCAGATCGGCTTCTTCGGATTCTTTGAGTGCGCGGACAATCCGCAAGCGTGCGGCAAGCTCTTCGAGGCCGGCGAGCACTGGTTGCGCCAACGCGGCATGACCTCGATCCGCGGCCCGGTCAATCCTTCACTCAACTACACATGCGGACTTCTCGTCGACGGCTTCGATCGGACCCCTTGCTTTCTCATGACCTACAACCCCCCCTATTACGCGACGCTGCTCGAGTCGTGCGGACTCGCGAAGTCGCAGGATCTCTACGCATATGAAATGGATGCAAGCCTTCTCGCGGCGTTGACTCAGCGTTACAAGCCCGCGGTCCTGGCAGCGCTCGACAGATTCAAATTGACAATCCGTCCGATGAATTCGAAGAGATACGAGCAGGATATTGCGACGTACCTCGACATCTACAACCGGGCGCTTGACGGCACCTGGGGTTTCACGCCGCTGCAACCCCGCGAGGCACGTCACATCGCCAGCGAACTGCGCCACGTGATTGTGCCGCAATTCGCGGTATTCGCAGAGATAGACGGAAAGCCCATCGGGGCGTCGCTTGCCTTGCTCGATTACAACCAGATCCTTCGCAGGCTCAACGGCAGGCTGTTCCCGTTCGGCATTGTGCGACTGCTGACCGGTCGCCGTCGCATCACGACCGCGCGCGCCATCGCCGTCACGATGGTGCCCGGCTACCAGAGTGCAGGACTGAGCGTCGTGTTGCTGGACAATCTGGCGGGCGCCGCGGCGACGTGGGGAATCGAACGGTACGAATTCTCGTGGGTGCTTGAAAGCAATCTCAACTCGCGCGGCACGCTTGAGCGCGCGGGGACAAAGATCACGAGCACCTACCGCATCTATGACAAACCCTTGTGAATCGAGTCGCTTCACAGCCAGCCCGCCTGGCGATACCAACTGGCTGTCTCCGCCAACCCCTCAGCCAACGACGCTTTGGCGTTCCAACCCAGTTGTATGCGTGCCTTTGCCGAAGAACATGTCCAAGAGCCGGCAAAGGCTTCCGACATTCGGTCGCCGCTGATCCAGCCTGGGTGCCGCCGGATCTGTGCCGAGGCATCTCCGCACAGTCCGATCAACCATGCTATCGACCTTGGAAGTTGCACGACAAACGGAGGATTCTTCCCCAGTGCCACGGCAATGGCCTGTCCGAATTGCACAAGTGTCGGATGATCGTCTCCTCCCATGAAATAGACACCATGCCCCGGCGAACCGGGACTTGACTCGAGCTCTTGCAGTCTCTCGCCCCTCTCTGCTGCGAGAAGCAACCCTTCCACCAGATCATCCACATACACGAGCGAGAGCCGAAGTTCGCCGCTACCCGGCACGGCATGAACACCCAATCGCGCTATCGATCGAAACATCTGCAGCACGCCCCGGTCGCCAGGGCCGAACACGATGGGCGGACGCACGATTGTGATGGGAACCGCGCCGGCAAATGCCGCGGCAGCACGTTCTCCTGCGAGCTTGCTCTGTCCATAGCCGGAAACGGGGTTTGAGATATCAAGTTCAACTCGCTGGCTGTCTGAGGGCCCGGCAGCCGCAAGCGACGAAACAACGATCAGGACAGGCGGGTTTGTGCTGCGCGCGCAGGCGGCCGCGACGGCTTCAACTCCCCCGGCGTTGATTCTCATGAAATCCGCACGCCCCGCCCCCCACCGTTGAGCGTTGATAGCACCAGCAAGATGCATCACCGTCCCGGCCTTTGATTCGTTCAAGGCCTGCATGACGCAAGCAGGATTCTTCACGTCTCCCGTGAACACAACGGCGCCCGTGCTCCTCAAGTCATCTGCGCGTACGGACGGTCGGGCCAAACACCACACAGAATAGTTGAGTTTGATCAGCCGAAGCACCAACCTGTACCCGATGAATCCGGTCGCCCCGGTGACCAGCACGGGTTGGCGAACGCCAGATACCATCGCCAAGGGTATCACGCATCGCAAAAAGTGCTTTTCGTCGACCAAAGCGCCGGTTAGATCAACGTTTCCCCGGTGGCCCGACACCCAGTCTTTCCCAAGAGGTGGAGCACGTTGACCGGCTTATCCAATCATGAATCGCGTTTGGACCACACGCAGCACCTAAATATTTTCGAGAGAGTCGGACCGGACCCACGCCGAACGGCCGTCGCGAAGCCGGATCTGCGCCCACGATCCACGCCGCTGCGTGATCTCAACTTCGAGGCCCGGCCGAAGCGGTTCCTGAAAAGCCGGGTCGTACAACTCCGCCGGTCCGTTGCGTGCGATCACGTTTGAAGCGAGCACCACCGCCTCCGTTCGGCGGCCGGCCTGGATTTCGCGCACGGCGAGGGGACCAAACGCGAGTACGGTGCACACCGCCAGTGCCGCCAGTGCATATCCCGAGAATCGAAGCCATCCCAATATCCGCAGCGAAGCACCGATGAAGAAGGCCGCGTAGAACATCACACCCGCAACGAGCAGTGTTCGCGTCGCAACCGCATTTGTTGCCCATTGCGAGGCTCGCTGGAGCACCGCGCCTAGAGCATCGATGGTGCCGCGCAGGCCTCCGGAACGACCGGCCTCCTCTTTGGCCTTTGCAGAGTTTCCCAGAGCAAGAGCCTCGGTTCCGGCACTGCGTCGCGCCGCCGCCAAGCCCGATTGAATGGCCGAATCCGTCGGATTGATCTGAAGGGCCCGCCGATACGCCAAGATCGCACCCGGCACGTCGCCCGCCAGCAAACTCGCGTTCGCGATGTTGGTTTCAAGCTTTGCATTGCGAATGCCGCCCATTCGCGCGACCTCGCGCCAAGCCCCGGCGGCTTCGCCAAACTTGGCATCCGCCGCCTCCCGGTCCGACTTCGCCAACTCCAGCCCGGCCCGAAACTTTGCATTTCCTGATTCAAAGAGTTCTTTGATGCTGCCGCTGCCCGTCTTGAGCGGCACCACCGTCGTTTCGGGCGCCCCTTGCACCTGTGATCCAAGCGCCAACGCCACGATGGGTATCACGTGGAGCAAGTATCTGATACGGCACACAATAATGGGCCAGATTTTCTTCATCGGTTCAACATCGAAAAGAGTTCGTTCGCCTGCGATTTCGCGCTTGCCATGTCGATCGTCCCGCCATCAAATGCGGCGCCCTCAAGCCCCTGGAGCAATTCTTGAGCCAGGGATGCAGTCGCCGCCGGCAGCGGAGATTCGGCGGGATCGCTCGCCGCGATCGCTTCCGGCCTCGCGCCGATAAACGGAGCCAGGGCCGTTCTCACCGCGCCAAGCACATCCGAGGGCTTGCGCGCCGCGGCGAGTTCGCTGCGAGCCTTTCGAACCGCGCTCTTACGCCTGGCACGCTCGGGATCAGTTGCCCGATTCCGCAAAGACGCAATTGCCGCGATGGCCAGACCGAGCGGAGGCAGCAGCAGGACGCTGAATCCCACGGGCGACGTCGCTGCTGCGAGCAAACCCACGCGTTGATTCTGAAGGGCATCCAGCGATTCGCTATTCGCTTCGATTCCAGGCGCGGCACTTGTGAGCGTCGAAGCGACCGCCGCCGGCGGCGAGAAGCCGGCTGCCCCTCCCGGCCGCAGCGCGTCCGCGGCAGTGAACTCCCTCGCCGCTCGCACCTTGAGCGGAATCGGTTTGCTCATCGCGACGGAGTACTTCCCGGTCTTGGTGTCGAAGTAGGGCAGCCGGATGGGCGGAATCTCCGTGACGTTCGCCGACTTCGGGCGAATCGTTGTCGCGAAAACACGCTCGCCCGGCGCCGCCAAAACGCCGGCCGGCGATTCCCAGCCTTCGGGTGAGGGCTTGAACTCCGTAGCAAAATCCTGCTGCATCTCGAGATTCGGCGGCTTGATCGAATCCATCGGCTCCGGGCCGCTGATCGTGACGGTCAGCGGCACGGGATCTCCCACGTTGGCTTCGGCATTTCCCGCTTTCGCTTCGACCGAGTACACACCGATCAAGCCCGCGAAGTCCGCCGGCTTGCCTTCGGTCGGCAAGGGCAGTACATCCAGCACAAGAGAATTGCTCGCGATGACCGAACGTCGCGTCTTGTTCAAGTCGTCAAAGAACGAATCCATGAACGAACGGGGCCGCTGCCCCACCACTTCGTCGATCGCGACGCGGAATGGACCGACCTCGATTTTGCCGGGCCTGCGCGGGGTCACCACGATGTCCAGTATGAAACTAGGCACAACCCTGCCATCCAGTTCGGCCTGGGACTGGGTGATGATGGCATCCCCATTCAAGAACGGCACGGCTCGGTATGGTTCGTTTTGCTGCAGCGGCTTTCCTCTGCTCTGAAGCGGCCGAGGGTCGAGTGGGGCGATGTCAAACTCCGAGCCGCCGTCCGATCCGGAAAACGAGGCGCTCCGCACCTGATTTCCCAGCAGCCAGACCAAACGCATCCGGATCGGTTCGCCCACATATGCCGTGGTCGCGTCCGATTCGAGCGTGAGCCTGAAATTCGGGTTTGGCCTGGCCTCGGTTACCGTGAAGGGGGTTCGCGGAACATCGATCTTGTGCCCGCCGGTCTCAAAGGTGAACCCCTCGATCGCGCCGGGCCCCTTGCGTTCTGGCGTGACCCGCCATTGCATGATGTACCTGAGAATATTTCGTTCCGTGGTGCGCCCGTTGATAGTCATGATCGAACGGCTCGACTCGTCATGCCCGCCCAGGTACTCCACCTTTGCCCCACCCGCGCTCAGTTTGGCGGGCGGTTCCGCGTTCGACACGCCGTCCAGCGTCAGTTGGTAAATCAGCGAGTCGCCGAGTTCGATTGAATCGCTCGAGACCGCAACCGTTGCTTGCGTCCCTCCAGCCTGCCGGGCCATCGCCATCGACACGAAGGGACCGCCCGACGCAGCACAAATACAGAGCATCGCCGCGAGAGCGCGGAAAGTTCTCCACGAAATTGATATGCCACTCGCCTTCATCACCAATCTTTCTCCACCGGCACCGGCGTACCCCTCAGTGCCCGTAGCACCTGCTGCCGGGCATCCCGTTCGCGTCGTTCCTTGTCGAGCAATTGAGATGCGGTCTGGTCGTACTTCGGCTCCTGCTCCTTGGGCTTCGCGTTCTGTTCCTGCTTCTTGCCTTCTTCCTGCTTGGCCTGCTCGGCCGCTTCATTCTCGGCCTTTGCGGCGTCGTTCAGCAGTTCCGCAGCCTTGCGCTGGTGAGCCTCTGCGGTCTTCTCGTCGCCCTTCTTCAGCGCCTCGGTCGCGGCTTGCTGTTCCTTGCTCGCCTCATCGATGTTCTGCTTCGCCTTCTCTCCCGAATTCTTTTCCAATTCCTGCCGTTGCTGCTCTTGCTTTGTTTCCTGGTTCACCTTGTCCTGATCAGCCTTCGCCTGCCTCTGTTCTTTCTCCCGCTCGGCGGCGCTCTGCTGTTCTGCCGCCTTCTTTGTCTGGTCCGCCGCCCGCGACTGCTGGTCCGCTAGTTCTTTCAGTTTGTCCGAATTCTGCTGGTGCTCATCGCTCGACTTGCCGGACTGCTTCCCCGCCTGATCCTTCTGGTCCTGCTTGCCGCCCTGTTTTTGATCTTGCTTGTCGCCTTGCTTCTGATCTTGCTTCTGATCTTTGGCGTCGCCGTCCTGTGGCTTGTCGTCTTTCGACTGTTCCTGTTGCTTTTGCTTTTCTTGCTGCTGTTCAAAATCCTTCAGCATCTTTCTAGTTATCTCGACGTTTCGCGCTGCCTCGACATCACCGGGGTTCACGTCGAGAACCGATCGGAATGCCTTGGCGGCGCCCTCCAGCCGGGTACGAACCTGATCCGCCCCTTCTTCACCGGGCTGCTTGGTCTCGGCCAGCTTCAGAAGCGATTGTCCCAGGTTGAATCGTGCTCGTGCCGACAGTTCGGTATCCCGTGATTCAAGATCGGCCTGCCGAAACTGATCGGATGCTTCCGCGTACTTTCCGGCAAGAAACAGATCGCGACCCGAGTTGTACAGGCCGTCGGCGCCGAGAGGAGCAATTGGTGCGCTCGGTTGTGGCGGCTTGTCCTCGGCAAGAGCAGCACGAACCGGCGCAGCAAGTATCGCCAGGAGTACGCCGGCCGTCGCCACCGCCGGGCGCGACCGCACCCCACGCCGCGGAGCCCCCGCACGGTTCCGTATGCGTGTTCGTCCTCCGATGACCGGCTCTATCGCCAAGCACAAGCCTGCGAACGCCAGGAAATATGGGAACAACTCCCGATACAGCACACTTGATTTTGTCTCCGTTTCGCGTTTCTCCGCGCTTCCCGTCAGATCGTGATACACCTTGTCGAGGTCAATAGTTCCAGTGCCCACGTTCAAAAAGATACCACCCCCGCCGCTCTCACCCGCGGCACGCGAGGCCGCCTCTGCGATTGCCGCGAGCTTCGTCTGATCGAGCCTGCTTCGCACCCGCTCCCCTTGATACTCCAGATAGGTTGAGTTGCTCTTCTCGCCAGATGGCACCGGTGCACCCTCGACTTCGCTGCCGATACCGATGACGATCAAGCGCACGCCCTGCTCCGCCGCCTGCTTCGCTGCTTCTGCGGGGAAACTCCCCTGATCTTCACCGTCGGTAATGAGCACGATGTCGCGATACCGGCCCGGCCCGGGTTCAAAGACATCCGACATCGCCTTCCGAATGGCATCGCCGATCAGTGTTCCGCCCCTGGGAACCGACGCCGGCGAAAGTTCATCCAGGGCCATGCGAAAAAATCCGTAATCCATGGTGAGAGGGCTCTTCACAACCGCAGCGCCGGCGAAGGCCACCAATCCGACGCGGTCGCCCCGCAACGTGTTCACAAGATCGTTTATCCAGAGCTTTGCCCGCGCGAGCCGGTTGGGAACCGCATCACGGGAAAGCATGCTCTTCGATGCATCAACGATAAAGACGACGTCCCTGCCGCGAACCGTCACGTTCTCCTCGACCGGGTCTGCCTGAGGTCGCGCAAGCGCGATCATGAGCGACGCCAGCCCTGCGGCTGTCAGCGCAATCTTCACCCCGGCCCGCAACGCTCCCGGCTGGCTTTCCTGCTGCGTGGAACCCGCAAAGACCACCAGACCACGCCGGCGACGGACGAATCCGATCCACAGAATTCCCACCACGAGCGGAAGAATCGCCAGCATCAGAAGTGCGCCGGGGTTTCCGAACCGCCAGGCCGCCGCCGCGAGAATGGTCGCCGCTTCACCGCTCATCCGATCCTCCGGAACACCGTGTTCGCCGCGAGCAATTCGAGCCCGAGCAATGTCACAGCCGCTACCGCCAACGGGGCGAACCACTCGATCTTTCTCGAGTGCTCCTTTGTATCGATTCTGGATTTCTCCAGTTGATCGATGGCGCCGTAAGCCTCTTCCAATGCCTTTGGATCACCCGCCGCGAAGTACTCGCCCCCCGTTTCCCTCGAAATCTCCCGAAGCATGCGCTCGTCGACATCGTTCCCGCGCGACATCTGCCTCCGACCGAACGGCGTGTCCACCGTCACGATGCGTTCACCCGCGCCAACACCGATCGTGTAAATCCTGATTCCCCACTCCTTCGCCAGCTTCGCGGCGTCGTAAGGCGACACGTCACCCGCGTTGTTCTGTCCATCTGTCATCAAAACGATGATCTTTGATTTAATCTGAAAATCCGGCTTGCCTCCCTCGCCGGGCTTCTCGCGAGAAACCTCTTCTTCCGCCCTCTTCAGGCGTGCCGCGGCAAGCGCGAGCGCATCTCCGATGCCCGTCCCGTCTTCGGCCCGGTTTTCGACCGGCTTCAGAAGTTTGGCCGAGTCGATCAGCGGCTCGTGCACGCGCGCCAATGGAGAAATCGTGTCGGCGTATCGCGCGAACGCGATCAGCCCGATCATGTCGCCCGCTCGCCCGCGCAGGCCCTTTCCATCGCCCTTGACAAAGTCGATCAGCGCTTGCCTTGCGACTTCGTTCTTGCTCTCCCCGCCGTCGCCAATCGGTTCGCCCATGCTCCCGGATCGGTCGTACACAATTTGTATAGCAAGCCCCTCGGTTGATGTGGTCGTCCACCCCGTCGATGCCTGCGGCCGCGCTACCGCCAGCACAATGGCTCCGAGCGCAAAGAGGCGCAATGCCATCGGCACCCAGCGCAGCACAATTCTGAACGAGGTTCCGAAAGCAGGAAGCGAATTTGCCCCTGGTAGCGGAGCCAATTCGGGTCGCCTCGCACGGCTCGCAGCCCACCCGATCAGCGGCAGCAGCGCCAAGAGCAGCAATGCATACGGATAGGCGAGGGTCATCGGCTCCCTCCCACCGGCGTCGGCATCGCGCGCAATTTCTTCAACACTTCTACAACGGTCTCAACGTAGCGACGAAACTCCGTCGCGGGCACACACGCACCGGAAAACCGCGCCGCATCGAGCGCGCCAAGTACTTCTCCCACGCGCCGCGCGTCTGTCGCTCCCCACCCAGAATGCCTCTCCAAAGTCTTCACTAGTTCGCTCGCCTCCGCCGATGCAGCACCGGGTTCAACCCGATCGGCGATGGCGCCGCGGATCGCTCCAGCAAGTTCATGCAGCGCGTGCGGGTTGGTGGTGTCACCGCGATCGGCACGACGAAGGTCTTCAACGCGCTGAAGCAATCTGTCGATCGCATCGGTAGCGTGCCTCCGTCGGCTCCGGACCCAGAGCCCGCAGCCAACAGCCGCGGCGGCGCCGAAGCCGATCCCGACTCCGGTCCACAATGCACCCGCATCTCGCGGCTTGGCCACTGTGTACTCGCCGCGAATCGTGCCGGTATCGGGCGCCTTTGCATCTGATCCTGCCTGCT
This sequence comes from Phycisphaeraceae bacterium, assembly GCA_019636565.1. Taxonomy (GTDB): domain Bacteria; phylum Planctomycetota; class Phycisphaerae; order Phycisphaerales; family UBA1924; genus JAFEBO01. The sequence goes on along the minus strand of JAHBXG010000005.1, from coordinate 52,287 downwards.
TTGGCAAAAGTGAAGTGACGGGAACCTTGACCTCCGCTGTTCGTGCCACGCCGCTTTCGTTCCCTCCCTTTTTCCAGCGAATTTCCAAGGGCGGCAGCGTGTATTCGCCCGGAAGAAACGGTTCCAGGGTGTAACGGCGCATCAGTTCCTGCTGCTCGCCGGTGCCCGTCGGAACCGTGCGGAGTGGCTCGTCCACCACCGAGATAACCGTAAATCCGCCCAACTTGGCTTCCGTCAGAGGCAGCGCCACCTGCACGCCCGTTGGGGCTTTCACCCAGAGCGTCGCGACCAGATTCTCCGCGACATTGAGGGACGCGCGATCCAGTTTGAGCGTCGCCTGGAGTGGACCGGCGCTGACTGTCTGTTCCGGCGCGGCCGCCGCATCGGGCGCGGCGGCCGGGCAAGGGGCCACAATCGCGAATCCCGCCACAATGAGCGCGTAGCAAGACGGCCAAGATGCCGATCGCGTGCTCATCTTCGGCGCTCCCGCATCTGAAAATACCGCACAAGATCCTGCACGAAGGGACGTTCGGTGCTCAGAACGACGCGATCTGTCTCGGTGCGTCCAAAGAGCCTCGCAAGCTGCGATTCCCGCCGTAGCGCCGCCGCCTGATACTCGGTGCGAATCCGTTTCGAAGCCGTATCGAGCAGCCGGTGTTCACCCGATTCGGGATCGACCACTTCCACCAGACCCACATTCGGCAACACCTGCTCGCGCGGATCGGTAATCTGCACGGCGATTACTTCCTGCTTGCGCGAAAGCAACCTCAACGACGTTTCGAACGACTCCGGCCCGCCGGGGGCGAGAAAATCCGAGATCAGAAACAGTGTTCCCCGGCGCGGCAACACGTGCCCAAGCCGGAGGAGCACCCGATCGAAATTCGTTCCTCTGGTACGCGGCTCGAAACTCAGCAGTTCCCGGAGCAAACGCAGTGAATGCCCCCGCCCTTTGCCGGGGGGCAAGTAGAGCTCAATTTCTTCCGTAAAAAGACAAAGCCCCACGCGATCATGGTTGGACGACGCGGACAGCGCCAGAACTGCCGCGGTTTCTATGGCGATCCTTCGTTTGGTGCGAGGCCCTTGCGTCGAAAGAAAACTCTCCGAGGCCGAGAGGTCCACCGCTAGAAAAACCGTCAATTCCCGCTCTTCGACGAACCGCTTGATGAATGGCTTGCCCGTGCGTGCCGTTACGTTCCAGTCGATGGTGCGGACATCATCGCCCGGCTCGTACTCGCGCACGTCGGCGAACTCGATTCCACGCCCTTTGAACGCGGTGTGATACTCGCCCGCGAACAGACCTTCCACCCGGCGCTTCGTCCGCACCTGCAGCCGGCGAACCTCTCGCATCAGGTCTTGGGTCAGCATGGCTCAAACAAAGGAATCATTCACGGAATGGGAATTCGATCAAAGATCCGCTTGACGATTTCGTCTGAATCGACGTCTTCGGCCTGCGCTTCGTAACTCGGAATAACGCGGTGGCGCAGCACATCGTGTCCTACCGACTTCACGTCCGCCGGAGTCACGTACGCACGACCCTGAATCAGCGCGTGTCCCTTTGCGGCGATTGCGAGACTGATGCTCGCGCGGGGCGACGCTCCAAATTCAAGCAGGCGCTCGATATCGAGGTTGTATTCCTTTGGCTCGCGCGTCGCGTGAACGACCGTCACGATGTAGTCCTTGATTCGATCGTCCAGCCGCACTCGATCGACCAGTTGCCGCAGCCGATCGATCTCCTCAAGCGTCGCGATCGGCTCGAGCGTGGTGACCGGGCGCGTTGTCGCCATCCGATCCACAATCGCTCGCTCCTCGACCTTGGTGGGATACCCGACCTTCAGCTTGAGCATGAACCGGTCGACCTGCGCTTCGGGCAGCGGGTAGGTACCTTCCTGCTCGATCGGATTCTGCGTCGCCAGCACAAGGAATGGCTGGTCCAATGAGTAGGTCGTATCGCCAATGGTGACACGCCGCTCCTGCATCGCTTCGAGCAGGGCCGATTGCACCTTGGCGGGTGCCCGGTTGATCTCGTCTGCCAGAACGATGTTGGCAAAGATCGGCCCCTTCTTCGCGCTGAAGGTTCCGTCGCGCGGGCTGTAGATCAGCGTGCCGATCAAGTCCGCCGGCAGAAGGTCGGGCGTGAACTGGATGCGGGAAAACTTCGCGTGAATCGCCCGAGCCAGCGTGTTCACCGTTAGCGTTTTGGCCAGCCCCGGCACGCCTTCCAAAAGCACGTGCCCGCCCGTCAGCAGCCCGAGAAGCAGCCGCTCGACCATTGCCTTCTGACCGATCACAACAGTTTCTACCGCACCCAACAGCCTCCGGATTGTTTCCGAGGCAACCTCCGCCTGTCTGTCCACTTTTTCAAGAACTTCGGAATTGCTCATGCTGATGGTTCCGTGCCAAACACCGCGCCCGCACCAAACCGGTCGAGCGGGCCACAACAACGTAACGGTAATAGGCGACCGACAGGAACAAAGTTCCCAATTCCAAAAGATGCGCCCCCGGCGGCATTCCGTCTATTCCGAGCCTGCTTCCCCTCCCCCCACCACCGGAATGGGCGGGCCCCATTGGAATCGATCCAAATCGTTTCCGGGCAAACATTTATGGACCAACCAAGCCCCTTTCCCTGACTGAGTCCTTTCCCGCGCCCCAGCTTTCGGCCATTTCCTGCGCAAATCGCCGCCGGAGCGCCGACACGCCCGCAGCCTTTGGAAGCGTCTGGCGTTCGCGTGCCAGCGCCGCCCCGAGAAGCGCTGCGACCTTCTGCGTCGCGGGTTCCGGCACCTGCGACTCGATCTGCGGGTTGTAGTTGGTGGTCGAGTTGATGTCGTAGGTGTACTTGCGACCGTCGCGACCTTCCACGAATTCGATCCCGCAGATCGAGATTCCGCTGGCGCGCAGAAACGCCTTGTACCGATCGATGATCGGGTCGGCGAATCCCTCACGGAGCGTGAACCGAGCCTGCTGATCGCAAGGGGAGCAAGCGTCTGACGGGCAGAGGTCGAACCCGTCGCTGGTGCGTGACTGAATCGCGTACACAAACTCGCCACCCACGAACTCCACGCGCGTCACGACCGGTTCGGAGGAGCGGATGTACTCCTGAAGCAGCACCACGTCGTCGGGTGGCAGTTCGATATTCGGCGAGGAGAGATACGTCACCAACTGACTTAACGATGTGATCAGGCGGACGCCCTCGCCGCGTCCGCCGCGACTGGGCTTGATGATGAAGGGCACGGGGAATCCGCGTGCAGCGTCAAAGAGCGCTTCGCGTCCGCCGATCACCGCGACCGACTTTGGCGTGCGGATCCCGGCGGCCCGCAGCGCCTGATGCTGCCGCACCTTCGAGATCTCCAGCTCGAATGCCGACGAGCCGTTGAACACTCTGCGGCCCCGGCTCTCGAGCCACTGGAGCAGCTCTCTCGTGTGCGTCACGCTGTGTCTGTGGCCCCGTGTGTACGAACTCGGGCTCATGCGGTTGAAGTAGATTCCCTCGGGTGGTTCCGCATCTAGATCGATCGCCCCCTGATCGACGTACCACTCAGACCACGGCACGCCGATCCCGTCGAGCGCGCGGCCCAAAGGTCCTAACCATTCCGGGTTCTCATTGATAATGTAAACCTTCATCGCACACACTCCAATTGCCGGAGAACGCGAAAGAGCGATCAAACCGGCCGAAACACACTTCAGATTTTGAGGATTTTGCGAAGAACTCGATTCACGCTACTGCGAGCTTCAAAGCTGCGAGCAATGGCGTTGACAATGCCCTGCGCAGCACATTTGGCCGCGATGCTGGTGGGATTTGTCAATCTGAATCGTCATAGTTCCTCGGTTCGAGATGAACTTTAGCCGCGCGCGGGTTCTGCGTCAACCTTCATCGGCTCGCGCCGGACTCGGGCCGCCCGGCAAGAAAATGAGCAAATGCGCTCCGGCGGAAGGCCGGGGCGCATTCGCTCAGTGAGAGGGAGAGACCGTACGAAGCGCCCGTTCTCAGGCCTTCTTGAGTGCTTTCCAGTCCATCGCCGCCGTGCCGACACCCGCCAGAATGGCGACGACACCGCCAATGATGAGCCAAACGGAGCGGTCGGTCGGATTTCCGGTGAACAGCCGTGACAAATCCGACGCGAACGAGTTGGAGGCCTGTATGCCCAGAACGAGCAGGATAACTCCAACAACGACAAGGACGATGCCAATCGGAACACGCATTGCCCGTCTCCTTATGAACGAGCTTCGGACTCGTCTTCAAAAAGAATGCGGCTCTGACCTGAATGCAACATGAATCCAAAGTGCATCTACGCTGTTTTTGCGACTCTTTGGAACTGTCGCAACGCGCCCACTAACTCAGAGTTCGAAGGCGTGGCGCCTCGGCCCATCGCAGTTTGGTGATGAGCGTCGACCAGTACGACGTGTGCGGATTCCGCACCAGAAGCGCTTTGCGATCGTGGCGTGTGATCTCAACCGCATCGTCCTCGCTCAATTTCGTCAGCACCTGCCCGTCCACCACGAGCGTCGTGCCGTGCCCGTCGTCGTTATTCACTCGCGTGACGACAATGTTCACGCGGCTGCTGAGCGGGACCACGATCGGCCGGAAACTCAGCGAGTGCGCCGCGATGGGCGTGATCGCCATCGCGTCGAGTTCGGGCGACACGATCGGCCCGCCCGCCGAAAGGTTGTACGCTGTCGACCCTGTGGAAGTGCTCACGATCAGCCCGTCGCCGCTGACGGTCGGACCGACGTTGCCGTCGATCGAGAGCGCCATCCGAATCATCCGATAAGGCGGCCCGGCAGTGAGCACACAGTCGTTCGCGGCGATCGATTCAAACCGAGGGCGTCCGTCCAGCCCGGTGACACGAACCGCAAGCAGGGGAGTCTCGTGCACCGCCAGCGGCTCGTCACCAAAGGCGCCGCTGGCCGCCCTCGTCAGCGCGGGCATGTCGAACTCCGCCATGAAACCAAGTTTGCCGAAATTCACACCCAGGATCGGTTTGCCCAAAGGCACCAGCCGACGCAACTGCCCAAGCAATGTTCCGTCGCCACCCAGAATCACAAACAGGTCCGCATTCGCAGCGTGGGCCGCCAGCACGTTGTCCGACGCTTCCACCTCACCGGCAAGCACCCCGTGCCGCTCGATCAGGCCGCGCACCTTCTCCGCCGCCGCCAAAGCGTCCGATTTCTCCCGATTGACAATGAGCAAAACTCGGCGCGGCATGGCCTGAGTCTAGCGATCGGCACCGCGGTGGGTTTCACAATCGCTTCAGCGTCGCGCCGGCTTGTGCTCGGTCGGCCTCGACGCCGCCACCCTGCTGCGAGATCGTGTGCGTTCGTGACCATCCTCAGCCGGGCGCTCCGGCTTGGCCGCTTCGGCGATCACCTTGACCAGCCCCGGCGCGTCGAGCCGTACTTCGGCCAGTTGCTTTGCACGCGAGTCTTGGAGCACCCAGCGATCGGGCAGACCGTGCCGCACGATCTTCGCGCCGGTCAATCCAAGTTCCTGAGCGGCCTCGAGCACGGCCGAGCCGAATCCGCCGACGATGCTGTGGTCTTCAACGGTCACGATCGGGATTCCGCGCTTGGACAGCGAGGCGATGAGTTTGGTATCGACCGGCTTTGCGAATCGCGCATCCCACACGCCGACGCGAAGCACGCCTTCCAGCTTCTCCGCCGCCTCGCACGCCGTGATCGCGAGTGTGCCAAAGCCGAGTACCGCGACATCCATCTCTGCGGTCGAAGATGCAAAGTCCGGCGTGAGGCAGCGTGCCTTACCCAATTCAAACGGCGGACAGGTCTTGCCGGCAAACCGCTCGCTCACGACATCGCGCGGATAGCGAACGGCAGAGACGCCCTTTTCGCACGTACGGAGGAATTCCATGGCCGCGCGAAGGGACGGCTCGTCCATCGCCGCGGTCAGAATCGCACCCGGAAGCGTCCGAAGTAATGAGACATCGCAGAACCCATGATGGACTGCGCCGTCACCACCAACAAGCCCCGCGCGATCGAGCAGCAACCGTACCGGCAGCCCCTGCAGCGCCGCTTCCTGGAATGCCTGGTCGAAGGCTCTCTGCAGGAATGTCGAATACACGGCAAAGAACGGCTTCCACCCCGTCTTCGCAAGCCCCGCCATCATGTCGAAAGCGTGGCTCTCGCAGATACCGGTGTCAAAGGCTCGCTCGGGATACTTCGACAGCGCCCGTGTGAGGCCCGTGCCATCGGGCATCGCCGCCGTCGCCGCCACAATCCGCGAATCGCGCTCCATCATGTCGAGCATGATGTCGCCCACTGCGGCGGTGAAACTTCTCCCGTCGCTCTTGATCTCGACGCGGCAGCCCTCCCGCACCAGTTCGCCCACGTCTTCCCCGTCGGGGTTTACCACTTTGAACGCGCCGGGTGAATGGAACCGGCTCGAATCCTTCTCGGCGAACTCGTAGCCCTTGCCCTTCACCGTCTTGACGTGCAGCACGATCGGGCGGTCAAAGTCCCTTGCTTCGCGAAGGAAACTGACCAGTGTCGGAATGTCGTGGCCGTCTATCGGTCCGATCGTCATCAACCCGAAATGCTCGAACCAGCCGCCCTCGATCTTGTCGGTGTGGAACCAGCTCTTCGCGGCTTCTCCGGCGGCGTGATACGCCTCTTTCAGCACGCTCCCGCCGGGCACGCGCTTCAGCGCCTCCTTCGCCTGTTTCTTGAAGTTCCCGTACCCCTGGCTCAGTCGAAACCGGTCGAAGTAATGGGCCATCGCGCCCTGCGGATGGCTGATGCTCATGCCGTTGTCGTTCAGGACCACGAGAAACTGACGCTTCAGCGTTCCGGCGCCATTCAGCCCTTCCATCGCCACGCCGTTCACAATCGACGCGTCGCCGATGATCGTGACCACACGGCGCCCGTCGGCAGCCTTTACGGGATCAAACCCGTCGCCATTCAGCGTGTCGCCACGCGCCATGCCGACCGCGGTCGAGATGCCCGTACCCGCGTGGCCGACCCGGAACAAGTCGTAAGGAGACTCCGAAGGTTCGGGAAAGCCCGACATGCCTTCGCGCGTTCGCAGATTCGAGAGCATCTCCAGCCGACCGGTGAGCAACTTGTGCGGATAGCACTGGTGCCCCACATCGAAGAGCAGGCGATCGTGCGCGAAATCGAAGACGTAATGCAGCGCGACCGTCAACTCGACAACGCCGAGATTGGGCGCGAGGTGGCCGCCGACTTTTGATACCTGATCGTGAATCGCGCGCCGGATTTCAGCCGCGACCTCCGGCAGTCGCTCCACCGGCAATTTCCGCAGGTCGGCAGGACCGAGGATCTTTTCCAGCAGCGGGAACCCCGTTCCCTTTGACGCCCCGCGTCCAGTTCCATTGCCGCTTGCCGAAGCCTTGTCAGCCATTGTGAAGAATCCGTTCGCGCGTCCGTGCCGGCTCGCTTCTGGCGATCCCGTCGCCAAAATGGCCGCTTCTCTCAGCCAAAGGGTAGCAAGTCGGACGAGCCCGCAACACGGACTCCCCTACCCCGCGATCCGCGCCCGGTTCGCGCCTGCTTGCTCACTTTGTCCGCGTTGCCAGAAATTCCACGAGTTCTCGGAGCGAGTCGGCCTTTGCTCCAAACCGGCCGAGTTCCGCCAACGCCGACGCCTTCAGCGTGGCCACTTCATCGCGGCACTTTCTGGCCCCTTCCGCGCCGCCTCCGTGAGCCAGCGGGTAGGTGAGCTTTCCCGCCCCCTCGTCCTTCCCGGTTCGCTTTCCCACTAGTTCAGCTGGCTGTTCAAGATCGATGAGATCGTCCACAATCTGGAACATCAGGCCCACCGCATCGCCGAATCGGCCGAGCGCTCCTACATCCTCTTCCCCACCACTGCCCGACAACTGCGCGCAGGTCGCGCCCATCGTGCAAGATGCTCGGATGAGTGCGCCGGTCTTGTGCTTATGGATCACCCGAACGCGATCGAGCGGACTCCCGCCCGGGGCCGTGCCGGAAATTGTGTCGTAGACCTGACCGCTGATCATCGCCGTGGTTGCCCCGACGAGATCGCGCACGAGGCGGACAGACAGCTCGCCGCGAGTTTCAAACTTGGGTGAGACTGCGTCCGAAGTCAACGGCTCGAACGCGAGCGTCATCATGGCATCGCCCGCGAGGATCGCCATTGCCTCGCCCGCATGCTTGTGCAAAGTCGGGAGCCCCCGGCGCAGATCGTCGTCGTCCATAGCCGGCAGGTCGTCGTGCACAAGGCTGAAGCAATGGACCAGCTCGAGCGCGACGCATGCGGGCAGGGAATCCTCTGGATCACCGCCGGCCGCAGCACAGGAATGCCATGCGAGCACCGGCCTCAGCCGCTTCCCGCCGGACAGCAGGGAGTACGCGACCGCCTCACGAAGTTGCGTTCCGACATCCAACCGCTCGACGTACGACCGAAGCGCCCGCTCGATTCGAGGCAGCACCGAGAAGGGATCTCCGGCGCTCATCCCGGCTTTCCGCTCGAGGGCGCCACCTGCTGTTGCGAGCGCAGCAGTTCGTAGATTTCCTCGGGAGTCTGGGCCGCGTAGACGCGCTGGCGGAACTGCTCCATCATCATCAGGCGGCTGACCTGAGCCAGAGCCTGAATGTGGTCACCGGTCTTGTCCGGCGGGCTCGCCAGCAAAACGATCAGTCTCACCGGCTGGCGGTCGATCGAATCAAAGTCCATCGGCTCGCGCGGCTTGCCAATCGCCATCGCCAGCGACGTCATGCCCGCGCACTTTCCGTGCGGAATCGCGAGCCCGTGTCCGATGCCGGTCGTCCTGGTTTGTTCCCGGGTCCAGACCGCCTCTTTCAGTGCCGCAACATCCTTCACGCGTCCTGTTGCGCCCAGCACATCAACCAGTTCGTTGATGACGCCTAGCTTGTCCGACGCCACGAGCGGCGCGCGAATGCAGTCGATGCTGAGTATGTCAAGAAGATTCATGGAGCGCGCCGTTCCACAATGCCTGCAATCCCTGCCCAGATTTCAACGGGCGAGAGTGTACGCCTCTCATCCCTTCGCGGAAGCCGTTTGCGGCCCCTTCCGCATGACCACAACGTACGAGCCGTCCCGCGCGGTTCCTTCGTCCAACCCGCATCCGCCCCTTGGAAGCGTTCCACGCTCTGTTACAACCGACAGGCCCAGTGCCTCGCAGGCCCATTGATTCTGCTGACTGTTTTCTTCGGGCTCGAGGCTGCAAGTCGAATAGGCGACAATTCCGCCCTCCCGCACGATCGCCGCCCCACGTTCCAGGATGCTCCGCTGGATCCCGACCAGTTCCGCCACCGATTTTCCATTGATCCGGTACCGCGCCTCCACACGCCGGGCCAGCACGCCCGAATTGGAACACGGCACATCAAGGAGCACAAGGTCGGCCTCTCCCGTCCGTGCCGCCGCGGCATCCGCGTGCTCCACTTTCACGCGCCGGTCGTCGCCGAACACATTCCGGAGCATCTCCAGCCGCCGCCCGTCCACGTCGGCCGCCAACACATTCGCGTTGGGAAAAGCCCGCAGCAGTTGCCGCGTCTTGGTCCCCTGGCCCGCACACAAATCGACGACACGACGCACCTTTGCCCCCGGCACAGCACCCGCGATCGTCCGCACAACATCCGCCGAGGACGGATCCTGCACCCAGATCCGGCTCCGCTCGAGCATCGCGCGCAATCGCATTCGATCGACGGTCCATACCAGCGCTTTCTTTTCCTCGTGCCGCGCCGCCATGTCGCAATCGACCAGATTCTCTCCGGCCTGCTCATCGGCCTCGATGTTCAGGATTGTCGGAGCCGGCGAGATTCCTTTGAGCGCGAATCCGGTCGCGATCTCTTCTCCATGCGCCGCGATCCAGCGGCGCAAAAGACCCTCCGGATGGCTCGTCTGCACCGACAACCGCTCCGCGAAGTCCTGGGGCAGAACCTCCGCGCTCAGCCGCATCGCGCGCCCGTCCGCCGTCAGGAGCACGTCACGACGCCGCGCCCAATCCGCCGGACGCTCGCCCCGTTCGCCCTTCAATTCCGCCACTCGACGGAGCGCGGCATTCACCAGCCCCCCGGCACCCTCGCGAATTCGCGCCTTTGCGTGACGCACGCTCTGATCGATCGCCGCGTGATCCGGCACACGGTCGAGCAGCAACAACTGTGCCGCGCCCGCCAGCAAGACCGCTCGCAGGTCGGGCTCGACCGCGCCAAACGCCTGCTTCAGTCCCCGCCCGATCAGAAACTCCAGAGTCAACCAGCGGCGCAGCACGCCATCGACAATCGCGTGAGCAAACGCCCCATCACGACCCTCCGCGAAAGTGCCTTCGGTGCCGATCGCAAGGTCCGGAAAACGCCTCACCTGCGACCCGATCGCCTCGATCGCGAACGCTCGCGTCGGATCCGGCCCCTCCGTCTCTGCTTTCTGCAACATTCCCGGTTTGTTCACGGCCGACTCTAGTCCCAACGTAAAATGGTCAAGAGCAAATGTCCGAGCAAGAGTCCAACTCGATCCCCACCCCTCCCCCGGCCCCCGTACCGAGGGCGATCACCGGGCGCCCGCGCCGCATCATCGCCAAGGTAGTTCCCCGCGCCACCAGCGGCAGAGGTCTCCTCGCGGGCATGCGCATCCGCAAGAAGCTCTTCTTTCTGCACACTTTTTTCTCGCTCGCGCTCACGTTTGTGCTGCTCGTTGCGCTCCGCCCCGCCATCGCCCGAATCGTGGACCGCGCCGACTCGCGAGCCTCCATGGATCTGCTTTCCGCCATCGCTCCCGCGCTCGCTTCCAGCGGCGATGAGCAATCGAACCGGATCCGGGCGTACTTGCAGCATCGGCCGCACGTTCTGACGCGGGAAGGTTCCGCATCGGAACTTGGCATCCCCCGCGACATCGCGGTCAGCGCAAGCGTCTCTCCGTTCACCGCTTTCGAATTGAACGCGCCTCCGTGGGAGGCTTCGGCCGTCGCGTTTCTGACTCCCGATGGTTCCAACGAAGGTCGATACGTCGTGCTTTCCGCTACCAGCCCAGAGGCACGCTCCAGCGTCGTTTGGCTCTACCTCTACACGCTCTTTGCATTGCTCTTCGTTTACGCGCTCGTTGCGCTCGCGCTGGAAATCTTCGTGCTCCCGCAGGCGGTGTACGACCCGATTCGCCGCATTCTCGATGCCGATAAGGCCGTTCAGGAGCGCCAAGGAGGCGGCGCCAATGACAGCGAACTCGTTCCCGAAATCCACATTCCCCGCGACGAACTCGGTGAGATCATGCGCTCTCGCAATGATTCCATCCGCGCGCTGCGAAGCAACCAGCAGGCGCTCAATCTCGCACTCTCGCAACTCGAAACCGCCGCGACCGATCTGAAGCGAAAGAACCATCTTCTCCAATCGGCCCAGCGCAACCTCGCCAACGCCGACCGCCTCGCCAGCCTGGGCATGATGTCGGCCGGCATCGCGCACGAACTCAATACGCCGCTCGCTGTGCTGAAAGGAAGCGTGGAGCAGATAGCCGCGCAGCCCGGCAAGGCCGTTGAGCCCACCCGCGCCGCCCTCATGCTGCGCGTGGTCGAACGGCTCGAACGTCTGAGCGAGAGCCTGCTCGACTTCGCCCGCGTCCGCCCCCCCACCAGCCGAACCGTGTTGCTCGCGCCGATCATCGACGAAGCCGCGACGCTGGTCCGCCTCGATCGTTCCGTCCGCGCCGCACCGATCGAGAATCTTGTCGATCCCGCGCTCCTGATCGACTGCGACCCCGACCGCATCACCCAGGTGTTCGTCAATCTGCTTCGCAACGCCGCCGACGCCATCAATGCCCGTCGCGACCGCCCCGTTTCTCCCGTCGATCGCATCGTCGTCGATGCCGAGCGCACCCGGCGCGACGATTCTGATTGGCTTTCCATCCGCATCCGCGACACCGGCCCGGGGATCGACCCCGCCATCCTGCCCGCCCTCTTCGAGCCTTTCGCCAGCACCCGCCTCGACAGCCGCGGCACGGGCCTGGGCCTTGCCGTCGCTGAGGGCATCATCCGCGAGCACGACGGCATCCTCCTCGCCCGAAATCGCTCCGCGGCCGACGCAGGCGCCCACGACCTCTCCGGAGCCGTTTTCGAGATCATGCTCCCGCTCAGCCGATCGGTTTCACCGAGCGTCGCGGAATCGGAATCCGGAGCCCCCTCCCTGAGGGAGGGGGTTGGGGGAAGGGTTCGTTGAGTAAACACTCTCTCCCTCGCTAACCTCAACGCTCCTTCAAGTACCAATTCATGCCCGAACCCGCCAAAATCCCCGACGCTCCCCCGGCACCACCTCTCTCGATCGTCTGCCTGGACGACGACGCCGACTTCCGCCAGTACATGCACGCGACGCTGCAGAACGATGGACACGAGGTCCGCGTCTGCGCCGACGCCGAAGATTTCTTCGAGGCCTGCGAATCGCGCCTGCCCGATCTCGTCCTGCTCGACATCAAAATGGGTCGCGAGAGCGGCGAAACCGTCCTCCAGGAAATCCGCAAGCGCTGGAGCCGCCTCGCCGTCATCGTCGTGACCGGCTACCCCTCGATGGACTCGATGCGTGAAACCTTCAAGCAGGACGCCTTCGACTATTTAGCGAAGCCGTTCTCACTCGTCGAACTGCGCCGCGCCCTCGCGCAGGCCGCGGAATCGCTCGGCTTGGGCCAGCGCCCGCAAGACAAGCTCCGCGCCGAACTCGGCCGCCACATCCGTCTGGCCCGCACGGAAGCCGCGTGGACTCTGAAGGAACTCTCCGACGCCAGCGGCATCAGCGTGAGCCAGTTGTCCTCAATCGAACGCGGAGCACACTTGCCGAGTTTGGAATCGCTGCTGTCGATTGCGGGCGCGCTCAAACGCAAACCGAGTGAGTGGCTGAGTGCGGGAGGGTTCTAGATCGCCTTTGCTCTAGTTGGAGCGCTTGCTGCGACGCAAAGAGTCCCGTGACTTGCCGCACGAGCCCGATCGCAGTGAAGGGCTCCCTTGCTAACAAAGTCGCCAATTCCGAAGGAGAGATCCGCTAAACAAGCAAAACCTGTTCGCGGCTCCTTCACCAGACACTCAACCCCGTGTGAGTGAGGATGAGATTCTGGATTCTGGGATTGGGAAGCCACCAAAGGGCAATTTGTGCAACAGCCCCAGACATTCATCACGCGCTCACGAGCGTGAGATTCTGGCGAGTTCCGAATAGGGCTGTTGCAGCGTCGTACGCAATCACACCAACAACGTCGCCGGCTTCTCGAGCAAGCCCTTGACCGTGTTGAGGTAATTCGCCGCCATCGCGCCATCTATCACACGGTGATCGCTGCTCATCGTCATGCTCATCACATGACCCGGCACGACCTGCCCGTTCTTGACGACCGCCTTCTGCACCGCGCCTCCCGCGGCCAGAATCGCCGTGTTCGGCGGATTGATGATCGCCGTGAAACTCTCCACGCCGAACATGCCCAGGTTGCTGATCGTGAACGTCGCGTCGCTCATCTCTTCGACGCTCAAGCCCTTCGTTCGGGCCTTCTCGGAAAGACGCTTGGTCTCGGCCGAAATCTGGCGCAGGCCGAGCACATCGGCGTTTCGGATGGTCGCGACCACCAGTCCGCCGCCGGTGCCGTCTTCCATCACCGGCAGCGCGATCGCCACGCCGACATTCACATCCGGCAAATACTCAATCGCCTCGTTCCCCGGTGTTCCGGCCCACTTCGTATTCACGTACGGATGCTGATGCATCGCCAGCGCAGACGCACGGACGAGGAAATCGTTCACGCTCAGCTTGACGCCCTGATTGGCCAACTGCTCGTTCAACTGCGTGCGCAGTTCCATGAGCGCATCCATGCTCGCCTCGACCGTGACCTGATAGTGCGGGATCGTCGTCTTGCTCTCGACCAGCCGCTTCGCGATCGTCTTCCGCATATTGGAGAGCGGAACGACTCGCGCAACCAACCCACCGCCGCCACCGGAGAGCATTGCCATCGGTGCCGGACGCGAAGGCTGATTGACCTGTGTTCGCGCCAGCGGCTGCAAAGGCTTGGAAGGAGCCTGCACGTTCGCGCCGGCGGCCCGACCCGGCGCCATCTGGCCGCCCCCGCTTCCAACGGCCGCTTCTACATCTTTGCGAATGATCCGCCCGCCCGGTCCCGAACCCTGCAGCGAACCAAGATCCACATTCGATTCCGCGGCAATCTTCTTCGCCAGCGGACTCGCGAAAATCCGTCCGCCCGTGCCGCCATTGCGCCCGGGCGCGTGCCCGTTCGAACCTTCATCGGGCGCTTGTGCCGCAGGAGGAACCATGGTCGCCGTCGCGCCCTTTGCCGGGCCGTTCGCACTCGCAGCAGCCTGTCCGCCTTCCTGAGCCTGCTTCTTCGCCGGCGCAGCCGCCGCACCGCCGCCACCCTTCGCCGCGGCAAGATCTTCGCCCGGCGCCGCGAGCACCAGAATCACCGTTCCAATCGGAACGTTCTGCCCCTCGGCCACGGCAATGGACGCGACCGTTCCGTCTTCGAAGCTCTGAAGCTCCATGGTCGCCTTGTCGGTCTCGATGTCCGCCAGCGCGTCGCCGCTCTTGACCTTCTGGCCTTCCTTCACGTTCCACTTCACAACCGTTCCGGCCTGCATGGTGTCGGAAAGACGGGGCATTTCAATATTGATGGGCATGGGAAAGCTCAAATCTCAAAGCGATAAACGCTCAAATCCGGAAAAGTTATCGACGCTTGCTTCGGGAGATCATTGTCCCGAATATTTTCTTGATCTCAACGCTCTCTTGTTCGAGAGACTGGAGCCGATCTGCACGAATCCATTCTCGCCGCGAACTCAAACGAATCCAAAACCGAAACTCATTCAATTCCTTCGTTGCGATACAGCGACACTTCACGAAGTCCGCCGCACTCATCGCTTCGTCGGCTTCAAACACATTCGCCCCAACCGAAGTCCCGCACGCCAACACCTGATCCACTACTCGTCTTGAAACCTTCTTTAATTCCAACGCGTTGGCGACTTCAACCGCCCTATCGCAAAACGCTTCGATACGTTCAAGAAAGTTCTCTTGCAACCGAGCCAAGCTGCCTTCCTCCGATTTGAGCTTTGAGCTTTATCGCTGTGAGTTTTACAGCTTTCCAAGGCTCGCCTTCACCGCCTGCATGATCTTCCCCTTGTGCGGCAGATACAACGCTTCCAGATTCTTCGCGTACGGCGTCGGCACGTCCTCAGTATTCACCCGCAGCGGCTGGTGGTCGAGGTAATCAAACCCGCGCTCGCACACCTGCGTGACGACTTCCGATGCAACCGACGCGAACGGCCAGCACTGATCGACGACGACAATCCGACCCGTTTTCTTCACGCTGTCCAGAATCGAATCAATATCCAGCGGCCGAATTGTGCGCATGTCCAGCACGTCGATATTGATGCCTTCCTTCTTCAACTCATCCGCGGCGTCCATGCAGAAGTTCACCGGCCGGCCGAAACTCACAACCGTGCAATCATCGCCCTGCCGACGCAGCGCAGCCTTGCCGAACGGAATCGTGTACTCACGCTCGGGCACGTGCCCCTTGTCGCCGAGCATGCGCTCGCTCTCAAGGAAAAAGACCGGGTCATCGTCGCGAATCGAAGTCTTGAGCATCCCCTTGGCGTCATACGGATTGCTCGGGATCGCGATCTTCACACCCGGCACGTTGCTGTACAGGCCTTCCACGCACCAGGAGTGCGTGGAGCCAAGCTGTCCACCCGCGCCGTCATTGCCTCGGAAAACGACCGGGCAGCCCCACTGCCCGCCGCTCATATAGAGCATCTTCGGAACGTTGTTCAGAATCTGGTCCGCCGCCACCAGGCTGAACGACCACGACATGAACTCGATGATCGGCCGCAGCCCGTACATGGCCGCGCCAACTGCGAGCCCCGCGAACCCGTTCTCCGAAATCGGAGAATCGATGATCCGCTTCGGGCCAAACTCATCCAGCATGCCCTGGCTGATCTTGTACGCGCCGTTGTACTGGGCAACCTCTTCTCCCATCAGGAAGATCCGGTCGTCCTTACGCATTTCCTCGCTCATCGCCTCTCGCAGGGCTTCGCGGAACTGAATCTCCCGCGCCGTCCCGCCGCCCATCGGCTCAAGCCCCATCTCCGGCAACATCAACTCGGCAGCCATGAAAACCCTTTCAACAAGTCTCGCGTTGGCTGCTTGCCTTTGGTGGCCCTCCTCTCCGAGGCGGGTGGTTGGCAACCCAGCGAGCCAATGCACTGAACCGTCGCAGAAGCCTGGATCGGCTTCCCCGCGCCGGACGAGGATTCTACGCGCGCCCCGCACACTTTCTGTAGTCTCTTGGCATGCCGACCCCCTTTGCCAATTCGGTATTCCTTCCCGTTCTGGTCGTTTCATCGCTGTTCGGCTGTTACACGCTGGTCGCCGCCGACCTTCCCAACCCCAAGCTTCCGCTGGTCCGGCCCGCGAACCTTCCAAGCCCCGACACCGGAGCGACCGGCTCCATCACCCCGGAAGCCTCAATCGCGATCGTCCATCGCCTCGCTGACTTCGGCACCCGGCACACGCTCTCTGACACCACTTCCACCACGCGAGGCATCGGTGCCGCCCGGTCCTGGGTTCTCGAGCAGTTCCGCGCCGCCGGGCCGCGACTCGAAGCCTCTCTAGAAGAGTTCGACGCCCCGGTCGGGCCGCGCATCAAAGAATCCGTCAAGGTCGCCAACGTCGTCTCGATTCTGCCCGGTACCGATCCCGCCGCGGCAGACCGTCGCATCTACGTCGTCGGTCACCTCGACAGCATGAATGCCAACGTCATGGATCCGAAGGGCGATGCCCCGGGGGCCAACGACGATGCATCCGGCTGCGCCGTCGTCATTGAGTGCGCCCGCGCCCTGGCCAAGGAAAACCTTCGAGCGACCGTGGTTTTTCTCTGCACGATCGGCGAGGAACAGGGTCTGGTCGGCGCGAAATTCCACGCCGATTCCGCCAGAACCCGCAACGAAAACATCGTCGCCGTTCTCAATAACGACATAGTTGGCGACCCATCCGCTCCGCCCACCGATGGCTTTCCCGCCCAGCCCGATGTCGTCCGCGTCTTTTCAGAGGGCATGCCACGAAACGCAACTGCCGAACAGTTCGCCCGTCTCCGCGCTCTTTCTGGTGAATCCGACTCTCCCTCCCGCCAACTCGCTCGCTACGTCGCCGAAGTCGCGGCACTG
The DNA here is from genome assembly GCA_019636565.1 of Phycisphaeraceae bacterium. Classification (GTDB taxonomy): domain Bacteria; phylum Planctomycetota; class Phycisphaerae; order Phycisphaerales; family UBA1924; genus JAFEBO01. Next base: position 35,158 of record JAHBXG010000005.1, on the reverse strand, counting down.
GAGCACACCCCGGTTCAGCCCCGCCTCGTCTTCCGCCTCGATCGCTTTCTGCGTGGCGGCGACCACTCCATGTTCAATCAGGCCGGCTTCCCGGCCGTGCGTTTCACAGCCAGCAACGAGACCTATTCACGCCAACACCAATACGTTTCCGGCCCGTCCCAAATCGGCGGCGGCAAAGCCCGCGAAACCGGCGACGTCGTCCGCTTCGTCGATCCCGACTACCTCGCCAACGTGGCCCGCCTCAACGCCAAGTGCCTGATCCACCTCGCGAACGCACCGCAATCGCCGAAACGAACCCGCATCATCACCGCCAAACTCGAAAACGCCACTACCCTTAGGTGGGATGCAAGCCCCGACGCCGACGGCTACGAAGTCGTCTGGCGCGACACCACCTCGCCGACCTGGACATTCTCACGCGACGTCGGCAACGTCACCGAGATCACACTCCCCATCAGTAAGGACGATTATTTTCTTGGCATCCGCGCCTACAGAAAAGACGGCTACCGCTCCATCGTCGCGTTCGCCGACCAAGCCACCGAGTGACGCGATTGCATTTCTCTAACGCCCCCTCCCCGAGGGAGGGGGTTGGGGGTGGGTGACCAGTCGCACCAGACAACTTCGTTTCACTTCACCGCCGTCGCCGCCTTATACCCCCGCCCGCCCAGCGCCCGCCAGAACTTCTCCCTTTCCACCTTGTGCATCACGGTGCGCCCAACATGCCGCGCCGCCCCCGCCCAGAGCCGCGAAATCCCCGACCTTTTACTCCACTTCGCATATCCGTTCTCAATCACACCCGCTAGCACTTCGCGCCATCGCTTCGCAATCACATCCGGCGTGTGCTCGAGCGCCCTCTTCCGCCCATTCTCCGACATCGCGCGATACAGCCCCGGCGCTTCCTTCAACCGCCGCAGCGCCAGCAGCGCTCCTTCCGCCGTCGTCACTTCAAAATAATCGAGTTCGCTCTTTCGCTCCTCCCGATACCCCGCCTCCACACCCAAAAGCGCCGGACACCCCGCCTGCCACGAGTTCACCAGTTTCAGCGCCGGCTTCACCGACCTGAAATACTCGCTCCCGCCCCGCACCGCCAGCACCGCATCCGTCTGCGACCAATCACGCCCCGAAACACCGATTCGATTCCGCGTCAACCCGTGCACCACAAACGCGATCCCCAATTCTTTCAACGCATCGCGAAACCGCTCGCCCCGAAACTCCTGTTGAATGTTGTCCGCTTCGCCATGGAACACCATGTTCTCCAGCCGCTCCCCGCGATCATCATCCCGAGGGCGAAGCGATAACTGAGGCCAGTGCGCCACATAGTGATCCGTCGGCCGCTCGCACCGCGTCCGATTCTGCACGATCACTTCTTCGCAAAGCGTCGGCCGCGCCCGATCCATGCGGCACCCCAGCACATAGCTCCGCCAAGGCATCCCCCCCCGCCGCAGATCGTCGTACGTCGCCACGCACAACCCGCCCGGCACAAACCGATCCGTCAGCCTCGCATCAATCCCGCGCCGCTTCAACTGGATGTACGTGTTGATAATCCACGCCGTCTCCCCATCCCACCGGTTCCAGAACACCGACGCCGCCGGCGGCATGCCGCTTGTTTCGAACAATTCCGCAAACGCCGCTCTCCGCCGCGTATCGCGCATCACGAACCAAACCGGCACGCTCAACCGCTCCAGCGCCGTCTCCGCCCCCATCGCCCTGATCATCTCATTTGCCGTCAATCCCATCGCCCGCGACTGTACCCAATTCCACGCCGCGCGCGATGCCTTTTCACTTTGCCCCTTTGCCCCTTTGCCCCTTTGCCCCTTTGCCCCTCTGCCCCTTTGCCCCTTCCCCAACTACCCTTCCTCACGGAGGTCCCATGAAAGGCGTCATCCTTGCCGGCGGCACAGGCTCCCGCCTTTCCCCGCTTACGCTCGTCACCAACAAGCACCTCCTGCCCATCTACGACCAGCCGATGGTGCACTACCCCATCAAGTGCCTCACCAACGCCGGCATCGATGAAATCCTCATCGTGACCGGAGGCGAGCACGCCGGTGACTTTCTCCGTCTTCTCAAAAACGGCAAGCAACTCGGCATTCGGCATCTCGAATACGCCTATCAGGAAGGCAGCGGCGGCATCGCCGACGCCCTCAAACTCGCCCAGGATTTCGCCGACGGCCAGCCCATTTGCGTCATCCTCGGTGACAATGTCATCGAGCGCAACATCAAGGCAGCGGCGAACAACTACCGCGAGCAGAAAAAGGGCGCCAAAATACTTCTCAAGAAGGTCCCCGATCCGCAGCGTTTCGGCGTTGTCCGGCTCGAAGGCAACCGCATCGTTGAAATTCTCGAAAAGCCCAAGACTCCTCCAAGCGATCTCGCCGTCACTGGCATCTATTTCTACGACCAGACCGTCTTCGACATCTGCGCCACCCTCAAGCCCTCCGGCCGGGGCGAACTCGAAATCACTGATGTGAACACCGCCTACCTCAAAGCCGGCACCCTCACCCACGAAATCCTCGAAGGCTGGTGGACCGACGCCGGCACATTCGAAAGCCTCTACCGCGCCACCAAGTACGTCGCCGAAAGCGGCGCGAATCAATGCTGATTTGCCTCTGTCGCAGCCGCGAAGCGGCGCCAGCCTAAAGCGTGGGGCGCAAGCCCCACGAACCGTCGCAGCAGGTTTTAGGCCCCAACGCGGCGACACAATTTCGCCACGAATTCGCTACCCTCCCCATAGCCATGCCCAAGATCGACTCCATCCCCACCTTCTCAGGCTCCCCAGCCGAAGCCTTCGCTTTCGCCAAACAAAAGAACGAACCCGTCCTGCTTCCCATCACCCTTTTCTCCGACGACCGAGGCTGGTCCATCATGAACCAGTTGCAAGGCGTCCTGTCCCCCGAAGGCCAACTCAACGTCTCTCTGCAATACCCCGGCATCATCAAGGCCTGGCACCGCCACCAGCGCCAGACCGATTTCTGGATTTGCGTTCGAGGCCAACTCAAAGTCGGCGTCCACCGCGACGACGACCGCGCCTGGATGACCGTCATCGGCGAGCACCGACCCGCCCTGGTCATTCTCCCGCCACCCCTTTGGCACGGCGCGGCAACCGTCGGCAATGAGCCCACGAGCCTGCTCTATTACGTCACGCACGCCTACGACGCCGCCAAGCCGGACGAAGAACGCCGCGCGTTCGACGTCCCCTCGTGGTTCCCCTGGACCGTGCAGCCGCGATGACTCCGGCTTCCCAGAAGCCATTCCTGCTCCTCGGCGCCGACGGCATGCTCGGCCGCGCCTTTGTCGAGCTTTTCCAAAGTCAGAATCTCCCTTTCGAACCGCTCAGTCTGCCTCGGTTTGATCTCACGCGCCCCGAATCCATCCGCGACGCCATCTCGCCCCGCTTCGCCGCAGCCATCAACTGCGCCGCGTACACCGACGTCGACGGTGCCGAACAAAACCAAGCACTCGCCAACCAGATCAACGCGACCGGCGTTGGCCAACTCGCCATCGACTGCAGAATCGCCTCGATTCCGCTCGTCCACTTCAGCACCGACTACGTCTTCGACGGTGCCGGTCGCACTCCGTATCCGCCCGCGCCGCCGCCCGCAGGCTCGCACCCGATCAATGTCTACGGACAGTCCAAACTCCAGGGCGAGCTACTCACTCGTGGCGTGAGCACCGATCACCTCATCATCCGCACCAGTTGGCTCTACGCCCCATGGGGCCAGAACTTTGTCCGCACCATCACCGCGGCGGCACGGTCGAGGCCCGAACTCAAAGTTGTCAACGACCAGCGGGGCCGCCCCACCAGCGCACAACACCTTGCCGCGTGCACCCTCGCTCTGCTACGCCGCAATGCCCGCGGCATCTACCACATTACCGACGGCGGCGACTGCACCTGGTTCGATCTCGCCATCGAGATCGTCCGCCTCGTCGGCGCACACTGCAATGTAAGTCCCTGCACCACGGCCGATTTCCCCCGCCCCGCCAAGCGCCCCGACTACAGCGTTCTCGATATAGGCAAAACTGAATCAGAACTCGGCATGATGCCCCCGTGGCAATCCAACCTGGCAACGGTCATCACCCACCTCGAACCCTGATTCTCGTTCTCCGCCTTTCTTTCTGCTTACCGGGTTTTGCGTGGTGAAACTCCGTCTCCCCGCATTCCCGTACAATCTACTCATGTTCTCCCGCGTTCTCATCACCGGCGGCAGCGGCTTCATCGGCTCCAACTTCATCCGTCACCTCCTCGCCGCCCGCCCCGACACCCACCTCACCAACGTCGACGCCCTCACCTACTCCGGCAACTCCGAAAACCTGAGTGATCTCGAAGATCACCCCCGCTACACCTTTATCCACGCCGACATCTGCGACGCCGAAAAAATCCGCCCGCTCGTTTGCGAAGCCGACGCCGTCGTCCACTTCGCCGCCGAATCCCACGTCGATCGCTCCATCCTCGACACCCGCCCCTTCATCCGCACCAACGTCCTGGGCACGCAGACACTCCTCGACGCCGCCGTCGCGTGCAAACTCGAACGCTTCGTCCACATCAGCACCGACGAGGTCTACGGCAGCCTCCCGCTCGACCGGCGCGATCTCCGCTTCACCGAAGAATCCGCGATCAGGCCCAACAGCCCCTACGCCGCGAGCAAAGCCGCCAGCGACATGCTCGTCCGGGCCGCCCATCACACCTTCGGCCTGAACACCTGCATCACACGCTGCTCGAATAACTTCGGTCCTTACCAGTTCCCCGAAAAAGTCATCCCGCTCTTTGTCACGAATCTGATCGAAGGCAAGAAAGTGCCGCTCTACGGCGACGGCCTCAACGTCCGCGATTGGATCCACGTCGAGGACCACTGCGAAGCGATCCTCGCGGTGCTCGACCGGGGCAAATCCGGCGAGGTCTACAACATCGGCGCCGACAACGAGCAATCGAACCTCGATCTCACACGTTCGATCCTCCACATCCTCGGCAAGGGCGACGAATTCATTCGGCACGTCGAGGACCGACTCGGCCACGACCGGCGCTACGCGATCGATTCTTCAAAAATCCGGCGCGACCTCGGCTGGCACGCAACCCGTTCCGCCTGGCCCGACGCATTGATTGCAACCGTGAACTGGTACGCCAAGAACCCCGAATGGTGGAAGCGCATCAAGAGCGGCAAGTACCGAGAGTTTCACGAAACTTTGTACTCGAAACGGGGCCCCGCAACTCCCGCAGCCGCAACCGCTTAGCACGCCGCTGCGAATTCGCCGGGTTTTCCACCCGGTTTCGGGTGGCCTTCTTCAGAATCCTGAGGCATGTTGAGAATCGGACGCGCACCGTTCGTGCGAGGCTGCGCCACGCCGTTTTTTCGTGGAGTTTCCTCGTTATGAATCGCTTCCGCTCATTGATCGCCTCATTGTCTGTTGCCGCCGCTGCGTTCCCCGCAAGCGCGATGCTGATCTATGACGAAACCGCGTCGGGCGACCTTTCGTCCAACCCGTTGCTGCCCACGCCTCTGAGCCTGGACCTCGGCTCCAACTTCATCGACGGCAGCGTCGATAGCCGTGACCGCGATTACTTCACGCTGACCCTCCCGCCGGGCACGCACTTGGCCGCGATCGTGCTCCTCGCATCATCCGGCAGTGAAGCGACTTTTCTGAGTTTCCAATCGGGTGCCACGTTCACCGAGCCCGCCGGCGGCGCCGACCTGCGCAACTTGCTCGGGTACGCCTCGTTCTTTCACTCCGACATCGGGACCGATCTGCTGCAATCGCTCGGCAGCGCCAGCGATGCCATCGGCTTCAATGGTTCCCCGACGGGCGAGATTTTTACTTTCTGGATCGATCAGGCCAGCCCGACAGCGGCGAATTACAAATTCGAGTTCCTCGTCGCTTCGGATATCCCGACCCCGGGCACATTCGCGATCCTTGCCACCGCAATTGTTATCGCGCTTCCACGTAATCGGCGCTCAACTGAAAAGGCCGCCTCCTGACGGAATGGCTGGGACATTGGCTCTTTTCTTTCGCGATACCTATTCATGAATGTGCGATATGGCCGTTAGCGGTTCGACGGCGACGGAGTACTGCCCGCAACTTGAATTGCGCCCTTGAAGCGAATTCACCCATTTCGCGTCGCGACCCAAAGCCCGCCCACGCATCCCGCGGCAATCAGCCACATCGCCAGCACCGACGCCACAAACATCGGGAACACGCACAGCGCAATCCCCGTGAGCAGCGTGAGCGGTCGCTCCTGCTTCTTCCCGTAAATGAACATCCCGGTCCCGATCGATCCGATCAGAACGCCCGAAATCAGCGAAGCCGGGCTTCCCAGTTCCATGCCCCAATCATCGGCGGTCCGAAGGCTGCATGCGCCGGCATTCCCGTGGTTGGGCCAACTACGACCCCGCCGCATCGCGCCGCCCCCGCAATTCCTTCGCCCCACCCCCTGTTTACGGTGTCGTCCGCGCCGTCCAAGTCCCAAAACCATTCCACGCAACCACTCCGCTGTCGCCACTACCTCCCGGCACCTCTTTCTTCAAAGTACGGATCAAGCAGCGTCTTCAGTGCCTGGCGCGCTCGGTGCAATCTTGTTCGCACCGTATCGAGCGTCACGCCCAGCGTTTGCGCCGTCTCTTCGGTATCAAGCCCCGAGATATCTCGCAGCATCAGAATCGCGCGATACTGCTCCGGCAATTCCTCCATCTTCGCTCGAATGAGCGACTTGATTTCCGAACTCTCCAACGTCGATCGATCGACTTCGACCCATCGCTCCGAAGGTCGAACCTGATGCCCATCCGCCTGAAACGCGGGCAGCAGCGACTCGATCGATGTTTCCGGCCGCCTCCGCTTGCTGCGCATCTTCATCAGGCACGCGTTCACGGTGATCTGGTGAAGCCACGTTGTGAGTTTGGAGCGCCCATCGAACGCTGAGAGCCCCTTGAAAGCATTCAGAAACGCGTCCTGCACCGCCTCTTCGGCGTCCGCCTCGTTCGGCATCATCTTCCGCGCAACCGCCAGCATGCGTCCCGCGGCAAGATCCGTCAACTCGTCAAACGCGCGCTCCTCCCCGGCCCGAAGCCGCTGGAGAAACTCCGACTCATCGATCTCGAATGCGCCGCTTCTTCCCATCGCTTCTGTCGGCATCATGACTGGGCCTCCCCAAGCAGCTTGGTAATGTAGAGCGATCCACCCTTGATCTTTCCGCCGCGGCCTCGGACCGCCGAAACAAAACGCCGTGCCGCGTCGGACAGCGCTGTCACGTTCGCAAGGTCCAATGTCACACGCGCATGAACCCCGATCTGTTCCAGTGTCTGCGACAGTGCCGCGACCGCCGAATCGTCCAGCCGCCCTTCGAGTCGGATTTCGACATCGCCGGACTCCTGCTTTGCGGTCGTCAGTTTGAACACGTTCGCACTCCTTGCCGTTTCTATGGCAAGCACCGTGCCAAACCGCCCCGGACTTCGCGGCAAAGCGACTTTGTCCATGTTTTGCAGACCAAATGGCGCTTTTTCTATCCGCGGCGATTCCGACCATCAAGCCGCGAAAGCGCGACCGGCCGCGCCCGACACGACGGGCCGTCGCGTCGCTCGCCCTGCGTCCATCCCCAGCCCCATTCCCACTCCCAGCCCCAGCCCACCCCGCCCCAACTTCAACCCTTGATTCCCAGCCTCTCCATCCGGCTCCGCAAGGTGCTTGGCGGCACCCCCAAAATCTTCGCCGCGCCTTTCGGCCCCGCGATCGCGCCGCGTGTTTGCTCTAGCACCGCCAGAATGTGCTGCTTTTCAACCTCTTCCAGCGACGCCGAAATCACCCCCCCGCTTTCAGGATTGCCCGGGAGATCATTTTCTCCAACCCGCAGCACCCGCCCGTCGCACAGGATCGCCGCCCGCTCGAGCACGTTCCTCAATTCGCGGATATTTCCGGGCCACGCATAGCCAAGCAACCGGTCCATCGCTCCGCCGTCAATTTCATCGATCTTCTTGCCGAGCGACGCCCCGATCTGCGTCACGAAATACGACGCGAGAATCGGAATGTCCGCGGCTCGCTCCCGCAACGGCGGCACGGTGATCGGAAACACGCTCAAGCGGAAGAACAAGTCCGCTCGAAATTTTTGAGCCTTCACGTCCGCCGCCAAGTCCCGATTCGTCGCCGCGATCACCCGCACGTTCACGCGCACGGTTTCCGACCCGCCCACCCGCTCGAACTCGTTCTCCTGCAGCACACGCAGCAGTTTCACCTGCACGTCCGGCGCAACCTCCCCCACTTCATCGAGGAAAATCGTGCCGCCGTCCGCGAGTTCGAACCTTCCCCGCCGCGAGTTCACCGCCCCGGTAAAAGCGCCCTTCTCATGCCCGAAGAACTCGCTCTCCACGAGCCCCGCCGGGAGCGCGGCGCAATTCACCTTGACAAACGGGCCGCCCTTCCGCTGACTCCGCTCGTGGATCGCCCGCGCGACAAGTTCCTTCCCCGTGCCCGTTTCGCCCTGAATCAGCACCGTCGAATCCGTCGGTGCCACCCGCTCGACGTTTTCCAGCACCTTGATCAACCCCGTGCTGCTCCCCACGATCTCATCAAAGTTGTGGCTCGCCTTGATCTCGTCGCTGAGGTATTTGTTCTGCGCCTGCAGCCGCGCCTGCTCCTGCTCCATGAGCACGCGTTCGGTGATATCAATGAACATCGTCCGCGTGTACATGCCGCCCGGACCCGGCTTTGACCACCACTGGATCCACACGGGTTTCCCGTCGTCCTTGCGGCGCAATTCGAGCACCACGCCGCTCGTATCCGTTCCGCGTCCGATCGACTCGAACGCTTCCTTCATCCGCTTCTGTGCATCCGGCGTGTCCGGAGCAAACGTCTTCCCGTACGTCCCCGCGATCTGATCCGGCCTGATCCCGAGAATCCTCATCGCCGCCCGGTTCGCTCGGATGAATCGCGAATCCAGACCCTCATGCACATACGCGATGGGGGCTTCATCGAACAAGTCGCGAAAGCGCTCTTCGCTCTCGACCAGCGATTGCTCAAGCCGCACGCGCGCTAGTTCGACCGCAGCGAGCGCCGCGAAAATCTGAAACAGCGCCAGGTGCCGCGGCTCCGGAGGCATCGGCTTGGTGTCCATCGCGAACACATGCCCCAGCACGACGCCCCTTTGGTCCAGCAGCGGCACACCGAGATAACTCTCGATTCCCATCTCCGCCAACGGCTTGTCCAGCGGAAATAACTTTGCCGTATCCGTCGGATACAAACTGAACTTGCCGCCCAGCACACGCTCGCACGGTGTTCCCGCGATCGGCCATTCCACATCGTCGAGAAACTTGTCACCCGCCCAGAACGCCAGCGACCGCGCCGTCTGCTTCTCGGCATCAAATCGCGCCACGATCGCGTACTTCACGCCCAGCGCTTCCGCCAGGCACTGCGCCATCCGCCGGAATCGCTCATCGCCCGACGCCGCCGCGACGCTCCGCAAAAGTGTCGCCAGCGCAGAATCCTCTTTCAGGAGTTCCGGCGTCGCCGCAGGGTCAAGATGCTTTGGAATGTCCCCGGTCATCCGCTCGCCCTTTTCCCTTCACCTCGCCCAGCATCGTACCCGAAGCAACCGGCTGAATGCCTTCGTTAGACTCCACCATGGTTTTCGATCCCGCAACCGCCGCCTTTCTCGCGGAGTTTGAAAAACTCCCGAAGATGCAGGATCTCACCATCGCCGAATCCCGCGCCGGCATGGTCCTCGGCCAATCCACCGGCCCGCGGCTGCCCGTCCTCATCGAAGACCGCATCATCCCCCACCTCGGCAAACCCGGCGCGGAAATCTTCATCCGCATCATCCGCCCCCCGCCATCCGAAGCAGCCCATATGCCCATCCTGCCCGGCCTCCTCTACTTCCACGGTGGCGGCTGGGTCTTGGGCGATCGCAACACCCACGACCGCCTCATCCGCGAGATCGCCGTCGCGTCCAACGTCGCCCTCGTCTTTGTCGAATACACCCGCTCTCCCGAAGTCCGCTTCCCCTACGCGCTCGAAGAGGGATATGCCGCGCTGCAGTGGGTTGAGCAAAACGCGAAGCCCCTCAACATTGACGCCACCAAGCTCGCCATCGCGGGCGACAGCGCTGGTGCGAATCTTGCCACTGTCATCTGCCAACTCGCCAAACTGCGAAGCGGCCCCAAGCTCAACCTCCAAATCCTCCTCTGCCCCAACACCGACGGGTCCTTCGACACGTCCTCGCACCGCGAGTTCGAACACGGCCCCTTCCTCACCCGCGCCGACATGCAGTGGTTCTTGGAGCACTACCTCGGAGGCGTCACCAACCCGCTTGATCCCATGGTCTCGCCTCTCCGCACGCCGCTCGATGACCTCCGAGGCCTGCCCCCCGCACTCATTATCACCGCCGAATACGACCCGCTGCGCGATGAAGGCGAGAACTACGCGAAGAAGCTGGCGCAAGCGGGCATTCCCGTCACGGCCACGCGCACTCCGAGAACCATCCACTCATTCATGTACGTGAATGCGCTCTCCCGCACCGCCGCCACCGGATCCGCGATCGCCGAGATCGCGGCAGCACTCCGGCCACGCCTCGTTCCGAACTGACATTGCATCGCAGCGCCGGCCGCATTCGTCGTGTCATCCCGGAGTGATTGCACAAGCAAACGCCTGATCTCAGCGCCCCAGCTCCCCCGAATCGGTGCAGCGCGGCGACTGTCGGGAACCCACCCCCGACGTCTCACCTCCCTCTACATCCGTCCTTCTTGCATCTGCTTGCGCACTTTCACGCTGCGCCCGCATTCGGGCGATTCCGCATGAAATCTTGCGGCCATTCCCCCCACCAACATAGCACCACCAAGGAGCCGTCATGTTTGCATCCATGCTTCTCTTCGCCATCGCGTTTATCACCGACCCGACACATCCAGATTCGTCGGCCCCGCCCAGGGCCGAAGTACTGATCGTCGGCACTTTCCACTTCAACTCCAACAGCGACCTCGTGAAGTCTGCAAATCACGATGTCATGAGCGACAAGTTCCAAGCCGAAGTAAATCAAGTCGTCGGCCGCTTGGCCAAGTTCAACCCAAACAAGATCGTGGTCGAATATCCGGCGAACGACCAGGTCAAGCTCGACACGCTCTACGCCGATTACAAAGCCGGCAATCGCAAACTTGCAAAGAGCGAGCGCGACCAGCTCGGCGCCCGCCTCGCCAAACAACTCGGCCACGACCGCTTGTACGCGTTCGACCAGCCCTCCGACCTGGATTTCAAGCCCCTCATGGACAACGCGCAGAAGGCCGGACGCGCCGATCTCCTCGGAGAACTCCAGTCCAAAACTGCCGAGATCACCAAAGCGTCGGCCGCCATCTCCGCGAAATACACCGTCGCCGAACACCTCGCCATCCTCAACCACCCGCCCATCATCGAAGAGATGCACAGCCTCTACATCTGGCTCCTCAATTTCGACACCCCGGAGAACCGCCCGGCCGCCGCCCTTCTCACGAGCTGGTACCTTCGCAACCTCAACATGTTCGAAAACCTGCAGCGCATCGCGAAACCCGGCGACCGCATACTTGTGCTCGTCGGCGCCGGACACACCAAACACCTGCGCGACTTCGTCGGGCAGGATTCGACATTGACGCTATCTGAAACGGCGCCACTGCTTCCGAATCCGCCGTTGACGTCGATGACACAAGCAACCACGGAACAATAGCGAAGGACTAGATCTCTACGACCATCGCCACGCTATTCCCTCCGCCCAAGCACAGCGCCGCCACCCCGCGCTTCCCCCCCGTCCGATGCAACTGATGAATCAGCGTCGTCAGCACCCGCGCCCCGCTCGCCCCGATCGGGTGCCCGAGCGCCACGCCGCCACCCGTGATATTCAACTTGCTCTCGGGGATCTCATGCCCCGCATCCTTCAGCCCCTTCAGATTGCAAAGCACCTGCGCCGCGAAGGCCTCGTTGATCTCGAAGAGATCGATGTCCTTCGCGGAGAGCTTCGCCTTCGCGAGTACACCTTTGATGCCCTCGATCGGCGCCGCGAAGATGTCCTTCGGAGCCACGCCGCTGGTGTGATAGGCGATGATCTTCGCGATGGGCTTCACGCCGAGCTGCTCGGCTTTGGCGAGTGATGAGACGATCAAGGCCGCGGCACCGTCTGAAATCTGGCTCGCGTTCGCAGCCGTCACGGTGCCGTCCTTCTCGAACACGGCCCGCAGCTTCGCGATTCCGTCGATCGTGGTATCCGCGCGAATGCCTTCATCGGCGCTCACGCCCGGCGATTTCTTGTCCAGGCACTGCTCGCCCGTCAGCGCCACGATCTCGTTCTTGAACCACCCTTGCTTCGTGGCCTCCGCTGCACGCTGGTGGCTCTGCACCGCGAACCGATCCTGCTCGGCCCGTGAAATCTCATACTTCTTCGCGATATGGTCCGCGCTGTTCCCCATCGCGCACGCCTCGAACGCGCAGCGCAGCCCGTCGTAGGCCATGTGGTCTTCCATGGTTGTCGGTCCGTACTTCACACCCTCGCGCACGCGAGCAAAGTGCGGAGCCGCCGTCATGTTCTCAAACCCGCCCGCCCCCACCAACTGGTTATCGCCCGCCTTGATCGACTGCGCCGCCAGCATCACAGCCTGCAATCCGCTCCCGCACACCTTGTTGATCGTCTGCGCGCTCATCGTGTCGGGCAGCCCCGCCTTCAGAGCCGCCTGCCGCGCCGGGTTCTGCCCCAGCCCCGCCTGCAGCACGCACCCCATGATCACTTCATCGATCGGGGCGGACGAACCGGGCACCGAATCCATCGCTGCCTTCAACGCATACGACCCCAGCAAGGGCGAGGGAACCTTCGACAATCCGCCGAAGAACTTTCCAATCGGCGTGCGTTTGGCGGCAAGGATGACAGGAATCGTGTTCGCTGTGGACATGAACTGCTCCGTAAAAGACCGAGAAATGCGGTGAAACGTCTTGCTCTGGCAGGATACGCAAACATTTGATGACCAGAATCCGCCCCCGTTTCGCCGCAACTATTTCATTTCGATTCTGCCCGCACCACAATCCCGCTTTCCAAATCCGGACGACGACTTGCCCCCTGGCAATCTGATTTTGCCCCTCCCCATCTTCCCTCTTCTCCGTGCCTCTGTGCCTCCGTGGCAAATGCCTTCGCATTCCCACATTGGCCCTTTGGAGACTTGGCCCTTTGGCCATTTCCCTACACCCCGATCGCCTTCGCCGTCTGCGTGTAACTCTCCGGCCTTCGATCGCGATAGAACTGCCACACGTTCCGCACTTCCTGGATCACATCAAGATCCAAGTCGGCCACCACAACCTCATCCTTATCCCGGCTTGCCTGCTTCACGATCTGTCCACGCGGGTTCACGAAGTAACTCTGCCCGTAAAACTCCCCGATGTTCCAAGGCGCCTCGGTCCCAACGCGATTGATCGCGCCGACGTAGTACTGATTCGCCACCGCGTGGGCCGGCTGCTCGATCTTCCACAGGTACTCGCTCAATCCCGCCACTGTCGCGCTCGGGTTGAACACGATCTCCGCGCCGTTCAAACCCAACTCGCGCGCGCCCTCCGGGAAGTGCCGGTCGTAGCAAATGTACACACCGATCTTTCCGAACCGCGTCTGAAAAACCGGGTAGCCCAGATTCCCCGGCTTGAAGTAGAACTTCTCCCAGAACCCCGGATGGCAATGCGGGATGTGGTGCTTGCGGTACTTCCCAAGATACTGCCCCGTCTCATCGATCACCGCCGCCGTGTTGTAGTACACACCCGTCATATCGAGTTCATAAATCGGCACCACCATCACCATCTGGTGCTTTTTCGCCAGGTCCTGCATCAACTTGATCGTCGGCCCATCCGGAATCGGCTCGGCCGTGTCGTACCACTTCACTTCCTGTTCCGCGCAGAAGTACGGCCCGTAGAAAATCTCCTGCAAACAGCACACCTTCGCCCCATCCTCCGCCGCCTTCTTGATCAGACCCAGGTGCTTCTCGATCATCGCGGCCTTGATCTTCTTGAGGTCTGTCGTGTCCGAAAGCGGGTTCGAGCACTGAATCAACGCGGCACGTGTAATGCGGGGCATGTGGATTTTCCGTGAATTGGGCTGGCTGGATTGGGACCGTCACTCTATCAGAATCTCTGCTGATCGGGGAGCACTCCGAAGCACGCAATTAGGCTTGTGCGCGGGCTGCCCTTATGTTATTCTTGGAGCAGGGGTCGACGATGCGCAAGACAGCAATCATATTAAACGTCGTGCTGCTGATAGTTGTGTTTGCGGGGCTCGCCATCGCACGAAGGCAAGGCAAGACGCTCACCTATGCGGATTTTTTGCTGCCCTGCTTCGGTATCGTGCTGCTACTGAGCCTCACAGACACGACGCCGCTCAAAGCTACAAACAATCAAGCACGCTAACGGGGCCAAGATCGCATGCTCATTCGCGATCTCTAAACTCCGACGCTGCCTCCGCATCTTGATGCCAAAGGCGCAGCACGGGAGTCGCAATGAGTCAGACCCGCTTCGGCTTCGTCGGAACCGGCATGATCGCCGGCGTCATGGCCAACGCCACGGACAACGCGACGCACGCCCGGCTCGTCGCGGTTTCAAGCCGAAACATCGACAACGCCAAGGCCTTCATCGCGAAGCGGCGCCACGCCCCAAGTTCACGCGCCGAGCCCATCGAAGGGATGGATCAACTTCTCGCACGCCCCGATATCGACGCCATCTACATCGCCAGCCCCACCGCATCCAAAGAAGAACTCGCGCTCAAGTCGATCGCCGCCGGCAAGCACATCCTCGTGGAAAAGCCATTCGTCAGCCACGCATCCGTCGAACGCATGACCTCTGAAGCCGCGGCACGCAAGGTCCTCTTCATGGATGCCACCCACTTCGTCCACCATGCGCGAACCGCCGCAATCCAGGCCTCGCTCCCCGCACAAATCGGCTCTCCCCGCTCGCTCCATACCAAATTCTGTTTTCCTTTCTCCGGCCGCGACAACATCCGATTCGATCTCAAGCAAGAGCCGATGGGCATGCTCGGCGATCTCGGCTGGTATTCGGCGCGGGCAATCGTCGAATATCTCCGCCCACAAGGCGCCATCTCAAGCGCGGCAACATCTATCCAAATTGATGAGCCCAGCGGCGCGGTCATCCGCGCCTGCGGCATGCTTTCGTTTGCCAGCGGCGAAGTCTCCACCTTCGACGTCGGCGTGACTACCGGGACCATTCTCATGGACCTCCAACTCCTCGGCACCACCGGCGTCATCGGCCTCGACGACTTCGTGCTCGATTGGAACAACAGCTGGGCATTCAAGAACCCCGACATACCGGTCGGCTACAGCCTCCGGACCGGGGCGGCGACGCGAAAAGACGCCGCGTTCATCAAGACTCCAACGACAACGCCGGCCGAAGTGCAGATGGTCGACTCTTTCGCAGAACTCGCTCAATCGGGCGACGCCGAGCGCTGGGCCGCCCATGCAAGAGCGTCGCTCAAGACGCAGGAATACCTCGATGCCATGTGGGCCGGCGCGAATCGCAATTCGGCGTGATCTAGTTCCCGCCCGACACGATCTTGTCGTGATACGCGCGAAGCGCTCCAAGATGATCGCGATCCGCACGAAGCCCGATATGCAGGTCCGGCCGAATCACCAGCAGGGTCGTATCGCGCACACCCAGACGCTCCGCTGCGCCCGGTGTCATCCGCGGAATCTTCCCGCCCGGGTCCGCGTGCGTCATCACCAGAATCGTTTCCTCTACGAATGGTGAACCGCAACCCGCAAGTTCCTGGTGGAGCCGCCGCAGCGAATCCACGCTCGAGTCAGGCCCTCCGATCAATATCGCCGTGTGCCCGGCTCGATGCGCAAGTTCATGCAGCCAGCGCACCGCCGTCTTTGAGACCGCAATCGAGTCGACAATCCGCCCACCCGGGCCGACCGACTCGTTCGCATCCCCCATCACAATCGGTGATCCGCGATAGTCGATGTCCAGTTCCGCCTCGGCAACCGCCTCGTGATGCCTCGAAGGATTGTTCTCAAACGCCGCTGCGATGGACTTGTCCCGCTCGCGTCGTGCCGCCGGGTCCTTCAGCAGCAACGCTTTCTCGAAGTCTTCGCCCTCCTTCAAAATGAACTTCGCCACCGCGCGCCGCTCCGCTTCGTACGTATCCAGAAGCGCGGCATCCGCCTGCCCCTTACAAACCATCGCAAGCTTCCACCCCAGGTTAAAGGCATCGCCCAACCCCGTGTTCATCCCGTGCCCCTGCGCCGGCGAACACACGTGCGCCGCATCCCCCGCCAGCAGAATCCGCCCCGATCGATATCTCGTCGCAATCTTCGAATGACAGTGAAACCGCATCGGATTCGCCACGTCATCGAAATCAATAGCCGGCAGGTATCGCCTCACCGTCTCTTTCGCATCGGCCACCAGGTCCGACTCCGGCGACTTTGGATGCAGATACACGCGCCAACGCCGCTCCGGAAGCGCGGTCAGAATCACCGTCGGCTCATCCAGATATGCGAAGTTGCCTTCGTACGAATCTTGCCAATCGCGCGCCGTCGCGTCGAACACGGCCCACGGCGCTTCGATGTCATCACCGGTGAGTTCGATGTCCCCCTTTGCCCGAACCACGCTGTGCAGACCGTCGCAGCCCACCACCCATTTCGCCGCGAGCTGTTCCGCAACGCCATCGCGCTCGATCGTCGCCAGCATGTGGTCGCCGCAATCAACCAGATCCACTAGCCTCGACGACCGCACAACCCGGCCCCCAACTCGCTCGAGGTGCTTCGTGAGCACCGACTCGGTCACTTCCTCGGAAACGCCGATGTTGAAACCAAATCGGCTGCCGCACAGCGACAGATCGATCGTCCCGAGCATCATGCCCGCGGAATGAATAAACGCTTTGCGCTGCTTGGCGCCGATGTCCAGCAACGGATCGACGATCCCGAGCGAATCAAAAAACTCAAGAGAGCGCGGATGCACCACCGTCGCACGATCCCACGTGAGCGGCGCAGGATTCGCATCAATCAGGCGACAGGCGATACTCCGGCGCCAAAGCTCCGATGCAAGAAGCAGACCCGTCGGTCCGCCGCCAACAACGAGGACATCCGTTTCACCCGCATCGCGCACGGCCGGGTCGCTCGAATGATGTGTATTTGAACTCATGTCGAAGGCAAGTCTACCGATCGTGCCGCGCCGCCGGGCGACGGTGAATTCGGATTCCGATGACAACGACCTTCGAGGCGATTCACGCCGCCAACAGCGGCGCGATCACGGTTGCATCAAGCACGAAGGACGAGCGGCTTCCGGTCAGAGTCGCTCCAACGATTGGATGGCCGCCCGGTGCCGCACCGGTCGAATTGCACTTCCCCACGCATTCGCGCCGAATCACCTCACCAACAGGTACACGCCGAAGATGAGGTCGAAGACCGCGCAGAAAGGCGGCCACCACGGACCAACCCATCTTCGTTCGAGCGCATGGTGCACCCAATCCCAAACAGCATGCAAAAGAAAGCCGACGGCAAGCAGCCACTCCGGCCCGCGCAATCCGGCGGCACCAAGCCCGACACAGATGACCGCAGCAACCGCGGCAACGACGATCGACGGCCAGCCACCGCCGTGCAACGCGCCACCAAGGTAAACGCCACCAAGACCACCGAGCAGCACCGCTGCGATCGCCCGCGCGAGTTCGGGCGCAAGCACCGCGTGCACAACGCACGAAACCACCGCCAGCACAATGGCAGCACCGAAAGGCAGCACAAGCCGGGGCTTCGTAGCAGCCTGGTGAGCACGGTCATGTTGGTTCGGAGTGTTCGACAGAGCGCGAGATCGTTGGCACGCAGTTGCCGCAGCACGGGGAACAATGACCGGATTGGAACAGAAAACGGCCGACAGAAAAATGAATCAGGAGTCGCCAGTGGTGCGTGCTGCGCATTTCCTCTTCCGTGACGCCGCATGCCTCCGCCCGATCATCTGCGCCGCCGCCGAAGCGCGACGAGGCCGCCAAGCGCGATGGTGGCCAGAGCACCAGGCGCAGGCACGACATTGATCGCGTACGTCGCAGTCGCAGACCGATCGACGCCGTTTGGATCGAGGTACCACAGGATGATGGCAGGCTGCTGTCCGCTCGGGCCGAGCGGATTGAAGTTGTAGAGCCCCAGCGGCATCCCACCGGAGTAGCCCAGATTGCCCGCGTTGATCTGGTGGTTGTAGATCGCGCCGGTGTATGTTCCCAATCCGTTCCAGGCAAGGAATCCGGCATCCCACGTCTGACCGGGACCATTGAACCCCGCCGTGAACGCCGGTTTAAACGGCAGGAAGACCGAGGACATGGTGTTCGGTCCAATGAACGTCTCGCCGGCGCCCATGCTCACCGTGCCCGTAATCAGGATCGTTCCGGCAAAGTTGGGTGTGGTGTTGGTCACGGGCGTCAGCGTGAAAGTGAACGCACACGCCGGTGCCGCAGCTCCCGCGATCCCCAGCACTCCAGCGCTGAAGGCGATTGCCGCGGGGAAAAAACAAAGTTCAGTGCGACCGAATCGGGTCAGATGAAACATGCGTGATCTCCGGAATGGTGGAGGTAGAGGAAGAGCTTCGCGTAGGAGTTGCCGCGGCACCGGAGAACCTTGCATGAAGAATCCGTGTTTTTACGCTCCCAAGCACCCGTAGAGGGGAAGCCGAAGACGGACCAACGCAAGATCGGCCGAAGGTTCGCCGTATCGCGTCGGCATGGATTGCCGAAGGTCGACGCGACATCCAGATTTGTGGTTTGAATGAGGCTCGTTTCAGCATCGCTTCACCTCCAAGAAAGCAGCCGTCGCGATCATGATCCTGACGCAAGTCTTCAGGAGAGATACATCCAATGAAAAGCACAAAAAGCGCCGGAACTCTGTGGGCGAGACTTCAGGCCGCCGAGGCCAGGCGGGAAGCGATGATCCTGGATCGCATCCGGCTCGATTCTCTTGGTTCTCCACTCCACCGAAGCGCGGCCAAACCGAATGTGACCACCCCATTACGACGATCCCGCCGCCTGTCTCGGAGTTGAAGACGCAAGCGCAGCTCGCTCGGTGCGGACCACCAGCGGCCCGGAAGCCGCCCGGTATGACGGCAGTTTCATCTGTACTTCACGACAAGTAATCTTCGCACCCTGTATCTTCTGACAACGCTTCATGCATGTGCGGATCGATTACCCCTCTAGGAGCAACAACACATGCGCGCACTTGTAATCGAAGACAATGTAAAGATGGCCCAGGGAATTCAGACCGGGCTGGTGACGGCAGGAATCGAGACAGACATCATTCACTCCGGCGCTGATGGCGAAGATCGTGCAGTGAGCACCCCGTTCGACGCGATCGTGCTCGACCTCCTCCTCCCGGATCGCGACGGGTTTGAGATCTGTCGCAATCTTCGGAGGCGAAAGGTTTCGACACCGATTCTCATGCTCACGGCGCTGAACTCGACCGAAGACAAGGTGCAGGGCTTTGACTGCGGCGCCGATGATTTTCTGTCGAAACCCTTCCAGTTCGACGAGTTGATCGCGCGGATGCGAGCAATGACCAGGCGTTATCAGTCGACCGAGAGCAAGGTGCTCCGCTGCGACGATCTCGAACTCGATCTCTACACCAGACGGTCCAAGCGGGGCGAATTGCATTGGGATCTGGCGGCACGTGAATTCGGCCTCCTGGAGTACCTCATGCGGAATCAGAACCGCGTGCTGACCCGCTCGCAGATCGGCGAGAACGTCTGGGACGTCAACTTTGAGCCCAGCAGCAACGTCATCGATGTGTATATCTCGTCACTTCGCCGCAAGGTTGATCGGCCGGGCTTGAGGCCGCTCATTCACACCATCAAGAACGTCGGATATCGGTTTGGCCCGATGGACTAGACACGCAGCGCCACCCACCGCGCAACGACCTCAGCATGCGGGCACTTGCCCCAGCCGAGGTCGTTGGGCCTTTTTGTCTCACGCACCATCGGGGATTTCGGGCTCGACAAGATGGGCGAGTTGCAAGAGCGATTCCTGCCAGCCCAGGTAGCACATCTCGGGCGGAATGACGGCGGGCACACCTTCTTGCACAATCTCGAGGTCGGTGCCGCAAATTACTTTTCGCAGCGTGATCGTCACGCTCATTTCGCCCACAAGATTGGGGTCGTCAAACTTGTCGGTGTAGCGGATTCTCTCGTACGGAGTGAGCTCGGTGTAGGTGCCGCCAAAGGAATGCCCCTTCCCGGTGCCGAAGTTGGTGAACGACATGCGGTAGCCTCCGCCGACTCGCGGGTTTGATTCATGGATCGTGGCGGTGAAGCCGTACGGCGCAATCCACTTGACCAGGGCGGCCGGTTCGAGGAACGCCCGGTAGACGCGTTCCGCAGGCGCGCGGAGCACGCGATGAAGACGGATGGTGTTGGTGGCGTTTGGCATTATTCAACTCCTGAGGTGATCACAAGTTCTTTCGAACCAGAACCGAGGTTTGCCGGTTTCCGACTTGTCCGCACCCGGGTCAGTCTCCGGGTTCGGGCGAAACATAGACTCACGGACATCGGTGGCCATTGCGTTTGGAAGTGGTCCCGCTTCGGTAGACTGCGCCGTCTTCAACAGAAGGGCTACCGCGTGGAATTCTTGACTTCTCTCTGGCTGCCGATTCTCCTCTCTGGGGTTGCGGTCTGGTTCATTTCGATGATTTTTGGCATGGCCCTGCCCCATCACAAGCAGGATTGGATCGGGCTTCCCACCCCCGCCGACGAAGACAGGTTCATGGACTACCTGCGGCACAGCGGCATCAAGCCCGGCAACTACCTCTTCCCCGATTTCCGCACGACTGCGCAGTTGAAATCGGCGAAGGTGGAAAGAGCATTGGCCGACGGGCCTGTCGGGCACCTCAGCGTTTGGAAACCCCCGGTGACAATGGGGGGCAAGCTGCTCGGCTTGTTCATCGTCTATCTCGTCGTCAGCACGCTGATTGCCTACCTCACGCGTGTTGCCCTGCCGGGGCCGGCCCCGTTTGCGAGGGTCTTTCAATTCGCCGCTGTTGCCGGCATCCTCGCATACTCCTTCTCCTTTATTCCAAACGCGCTGTGGTTCGGTGCGTACAAGCGCACCATCGTCGCGTCGATTTTCGACGGAATCGTCTGCGGGCTTGCCACCGGAGCGATCTTTGCGTGGCGCTGGCCACACGCGTGATGCCCGGAGCGCTCCAACTGGTTGCGGCTCCAAGCGATCGAATCGGCGCACAATCTCAATCCGAACGCTCCGGCATCAGAAGATCCAAGTCGTTGCCGCGGACTTCGAGTGAAGCGAGTCGGTGTCCGCTCAACCCCTCCGCTCTTCCCGCGGCGGCTTCTCTTTGGTGCCGTCGACGTTATGGACAAAGGAGAGCGTCGTAGGCGGCGGCGAAAATGGCAAAGTCTGTGTCTTCGACAATGTTGTCGTGGTTCAAATCGGAAGGACAGCCGGCAGGCATGGAAGGTTCGGAACAGTCGAAGATGTCGTACGCCGCAGCGAAGATCGCAAAGTCCGGGTCCGAGACCTCCCCATCGCCATTGAAATCGGCGGGGCAGGGCTGCGCACCGCCGACGACGATGACTGCGGGAATCGGCGACGCCGCTTGGAGCGCGACCCCATAGGCCAAAGCCGGAGAGGTGGCAAAGCTTGCCCCGTATGTGCCTCCGGTCCCCTGATCGGCATTGGGATACGCGAACGAATTCGCGGTGAACGTGATGGTTCGGGAGGTTGCCGCCGGACCGGTATTCCCGACGAGGACCTGGCCGGTGTAGAAGATTGTTTCGAACCGTTGCGGACGCGGATTGAGAAGCAGATAGCCCGAGTCGGCCGCGAAAGAAAGGAGCGAATTCGGCGTGCCCAGGACCAGATCGGAGCCCGACTGAGCATGCACCAGCGCGTTGGGATTCGCGGTGCCGACCGCCGCCTTGAAGTCCATCAAGTTGTCGCCCAGAGAAGCGAGGCCGAAGTTTTGAATCTTCTGCGAGTTGCAAAGCCGCAGCGGCGCCCAGGCGGATCCCACTCCATACTCATTGCTCGATACCTGCATCCCGTCGTGGTACACGCTGATGCGGAAATCAATGGTCTTGGGACCGGATGAAACGTCGATTGCGATCGAGGAAGACCAGCCGCTACCGGTGTTGACCTCGTACCTCACGCCCCAGATGCCGAAAGATTGAGCGCAGAAACAGACCGATACCGCCGCGGCACACCGAAATCGCTTCATATATTGACTCCCTCACGAACGTTTCCTGCGCAAAGGAATAGTACGCGGCTGCCACAAAAAGACCGTGCCAGCGGGATAGCAATTGGGGCGTAAACGTGGAAACGGGAGAAATGCCGGGTCCCCAATGGGCAGCGGCCTCGCGAATGCCGAGGGGGAATATGCCTGCCCCGGCCGCAGTTCGGAGGGTGTTTGTCAAGAGGCAGGGGGATGAGGACAGGGCTGCGCCGGGCCACCTAACAAGTCTTCCCGGGGATGCCATTCGTGGGCGGTGTTCCGCATGAGCAACGCGCAGTCAATGGTTGCAGAGCCTTTGAGAAACTTCTTTGGATCGTCAAACTAGCTGGACCGCACTACGTCGACCTCGGTCGACCTCGAGCGGCCGCCTTCCCACTTCTTGCGGCGCAGTTCCGATCCATCCAATCGCGCCGGATTTATCGAGAGGAATCCGGCAAAGCAAAGGGCGCTTTGAACGTTCACTCGCCTCGAACGGTTCGTGGCATTGATGGTTTGAGCGGGGGTGGTCACGTGAGGGGAGCAAGCGGAGTTGTCGCTGTTGCCGGAGTTGGAGGAGGCGTTTTCGCGAGCGCATCGTCGCACGCACCGCTGCCGGGAGGGGAGAACGCAACCTGCGCAGCCCCATGTCTGTTCACAATACTGAAATCGATAGTTGCCACGGGTGGATGTCCCACACTCACCTTCTAGATGTGATTCGACTTGCCCCACCGTCACGACACACCGTCTCGCGAAGGACACAAAATGCCCCATCCCCGCTTCGCCCGGCCGTTTGCCTGCATTCTCGCCTTCGCGTGGTGCTCGCTTTTCTGCTTTCCCGGCTTGGCCCAGCCGATTCAGCCCAGCCCCTACACCGACTCGGCCCAAGTTCCCGACACTCCCGCCTACGCCCGGGCTCGCGAAGTGATGGATCTGATCAACAAGGCCGACGCCGCGGCATACCTCCGTTACGTTCATGAGTCGTTCGCGCCGCAGTTCCGCGATGCCGTACCGACCGGGAATCACGCGGCTGCGTACAACGAGGTGGTTTCCAGTTCGGGCAGGATCACGCTCCACAGCGCTCGCTCGTACGCCCCGCCCGTCCCCGACACACGCGCGGTTCTTGTCGTCCGCACCGGAATCTCCGAACAGTGGCAGGCCATCGTTCTCGATGTTGAGGACAAGCCTCCCCACAGAATCACTTCCCTTCGATTCGACCGCGCCCGTCCGCCCAGCGATGTCCCCAAGGGCGAACAGTTGACCGACGCCCAAATCGCCGCGGAACTCGGCGCTTACGTCGAACGCCTCGCGAAGCAGGACGGCTTTAGCGGAGCAGTGCTCCTGGCAAAGGACGGCAAGATCCTTTTTGCAGTCGCGAAGGGCCTGGCGAACCGCGACTTCGAGGCCCCCAACACGATCGATACGAAGTTCAATCTGGGTTCGATGAACAAGATGTTTACGGCGGTCGCGATCCTTCAACTCGCCGAGCAGGGAAGGCTTTCGCTCGACGACAAGCTCGCGAAGTATCTGGACACTTCCTGGCTAAGCCAGGACATTCTCGATCGAGTCACGATCCGGCAACTGCTGAACCATACCTCGGGGCTCGGGTCGTACTTCAACGACGTGTTCGAGCGCACCAGCCGCGCTCACTTCCGTGCCGTGAACGACTACAAGCCACTTGTTGTCGGCGAGACCCTTGCCTTCGAGCCCGGAACCCAGCAGCGGTATAGCAACACGGGGTTTCTCATCGCCGGGGCCATCGTTGAGACGGTCGGCGGCGGCGACTACTTCGAATACATCCGTGATCATGTCACCGGCCCGGCGGGTATGACCAACACGGATTGCTATCAGCTCGACCATGTGAACGCCAACCTGGCCGTGGGCTACGAGCGCGTCCTTGGCACCGAAGGCTCCCCGACCGCGTATTTCAACAACATCTTCGCGCATGTGATTCGGGGCGGGCCCGCGGGGGGTGGCTATTCGACCGTGTCCGATCTCCTTCGCTTTGATCAGGCGCTCCGCGACGGGAAACTGCTGAAGAAGGAATCGCTTGAGGCGGCATGGACTCCTGTGCAAGTCCGGCAGTCGTTCAACTACGGCCTGGGGTTCTTCACCGAGCGGACGCCGGCGGGACGCGTGGTCGGGCACGGCGGCGACTTCGCCGGCATCAGCGCCCAACTGCGCATGTATCTGGACAGAGGCTACACGGTTGCGGTGCTTTCGAACTACGACGGTGCGGCGCCGCTCGTGGAAGCCAAGGCGCGGGAGTTAATCGTTCAGGGGCTTTGATCGCCACTCGCTGTCGAGGCTTGGGTGACAAACCGCTCGAGTTTCATTTCTACCTCTTTGGTTCATAACGCATCGCGACTGCGCCCGAGGCAAGTTCGTGGCGGCTTGTGAGTTTCAGGTCGATGTGCTTGGAGAGGCCTGCAAACAGTGTTGGGCCGTGGCCGGCTATTCGGGGGTGCACGATGACCTCGTACTCGTCGATCAAGCCCAGTTCCGCGAGCGCAAACGGGAGTTTGACTCCGCCGACGAACAGTCCATTGCCCGGCTCCTGCTTGAGTTGCTGAACGGCGGTGGCCAGATCACCCCGGATAAGTTGTGCGTTCCAATCGACCCGGTCGAGCGTGGTCGAGACAACGTACTTCTTGGCGGCGTCGATCGTGCGGGCGAAGGGCTGCATCCAATCGGGGCCGCTTCGTACCACCTCCCCATCCGGGAGCCGCCACGCGGCTTCCATCATTTCGTAGGTCACGCGACCAAAAAGAAGGGCATCGGCCTGAGCGATCATCGCGGCAGCGTGGCGATGCAAGGTTTCGTCGGGGATCCCGGCGCGGTGGTCGCAGCAGCCGTCCAGCGTTACATTGATGGAATAGCGGAGAGGTCGCATGAGGGGAAGGTAGCAAATGACCAAAGGTCGGAGAAATCTGGGGCGGGAGGGGGCAGGAGGCAAGTGGCCGTGCTGTAGACTCACAGACCAGAGCTCACGGCGCTCGTGAGCGACGGATCATTTGGACACTCCGAGTTGCTTCTATGAATGTTCAGGAACAAATCGCGAAGTACATGGCGGGCCAGTCCGAATCGAAGCGCGCGGACATGCGTGACTTGCACCGGCTGGCGCTCCGGGTGGCGCCGGGGTGCGCGTTGTCGTTCTTTGACGGGAGGGATAGCACGGGCAAGATCGTCAGCAACCCGACGATCGGGTACGGCTCGCACACGATGCGCTACGCGGACGGGAGCACGAAAGAAGCGTTTCAGGTTGGCGTGGCCGCGAACGCGACCGGGATCTCGATTTACATTCTGGGAATGGAAGACAAAGCGTACTTGAAAAAGACGTTTGCAAAGACGCTCGGCAAGGCCAGCCTGACCGGGTATTGCGTTCGGTTCAAGGGGCTGAAGGATGTTGATATCGATGTGCTGGAAGAGGTGTTGCGGTATGGCTTGCGAAAGAGGGCGGGCGCGAGTGTCAAGAAAAAAGTGACACAACGGAAGAAAGCGGTCGGTTCCTCGGGAAAGAAGAAGTGAGTACGGATACTGGCAAGGTTCTTCATCAGCGGGGCGGACTTTGATTGTGACGGGCCGCACGGGTCTTCGGATGCCCTGTCGCCCCGGTTCTGGGGCAGGAATTGTTTCGTGTTTTCCTGACTCGCACGATACGATGATTGTGGACAGAGCCTGTGGAACTCGCGTGGTTGAAGGACGGCACCTTTTCCTGACTGAGAGGCTGCACGATGTTGAAGCGCGATCTTGGCATTGTGGTGTGCAGCTTGGGCGCGACCCTGTGTGCGTTGCCGTGCCGCGCTCAACTCATTGCTGACTCCTTCGCGGATTACTCCGGCACGCAGGGCTCTGGCAACTGGTATTACGGATACACAACCTATGCAAACGGGACACGCGGCCCGTTCCAGCAGATGACGCTTTTCACCAGCGACGTGTGGCACCGCGCCGAGGGCGGGGGCACCTCGTACTGGACTTCGATCTGGAAAGACGGGCAGCACCCCAACGCCAAGGTCAGCACGGGCGGAAGGCTGGGCGAGGAAAACTGGGTGACCCGGCGCTGGCTGGCGCCGCCCGGGTTTCTTGCGTACGTGCACATTTCCGGGCGCGTTTGGAAACAAGTAACAACCGGCGGCGACGGAAGTCTCTTCCACATCTTTGTCAATTCGGGCACGGTCTTGAACGTTTTTCTCGCTTCGAATGACTCCGATCAGCACACCTTTTCGGCCGACGTTTGTGTGGGGGCGGGCGACCGCATCGAATTTGTCGTTGATCCCAACATCAACGATCAGTACGACTCCACCAACATGGTCGCGACCATTTCGGGCCCTTTCAGCCAGATGCCCGTGAGCGCGGCCGCGTGTCCGGGCGAGTGGGCCACCTTCTCCATGGCAACCTACGCCAACAGCACCTTTTCCTGGCAGTTCGAGTACGCCCCGAACGACTGGCGCTCGTTCACCGGAAATGCGCAGTCGCTGGCCTGCGGCGGCACCATCCGCGCCGAAGCCCCGGTCAATACCAAGACAATCCGCATTCGCCGAACCGGCTGCGCCGCGACAGCCTCGGTGCGCATCCGCTGCCGCCTGAACGGCCCGTGCGCGGTCTCGTTGTCCAATCCCGTCGATTTCCGGGTTTGTGCAGCGGATCTGAATTGCGACGGCGTCGTGGACGATGGGGATTTCCAGTTGTTTGTGGGTGCGTACGACCTGCTGTTGTGTTCTGATCCGGCGATGCCGCCGAACTGCGTGGCGGACCTCGATGGAAACGCGATGGTCGACGACGCGGATTTCGTGCTCTTTATTCACGCGTATGACGAACTGGTGTGTGGATGAAGATTCGATCCGGCGGAAGGAACGCGTCAAGGGTGATTTCCATGTGCGGCACGGTGGTGCCCACCGCCTAGGAAGAGTTTTGTTGCCGATAGATTGAACCGGTCGGTGAGGCGGCGCCGATTTCGCATGCGATCGACCCTGGCTTGGCGAGAATGCACAACACCACACTGCCGTTCATCGTTGAACGAGATCCTGGCTGATGGTCAGGGATGTGAGCGCGCCCATGGGGCGACGGGCATCTCCGGGGAGTCGCATGCCGCGACTCCCCCACCTCAGGAACATTCTCCCCGAAGCGCCGGTTGGAATTCGGATCACGGTGCGGTCGCCATCGATGACAACAGCGCTTGGTTTGACCAACGTGCCACCGGCTTCGAAAAAAAGAGGGCGCGCCATCGGCAAGCCGGGCGCCCAATGGAGAGTCACCTCCGTCTCGCCACCATTCGAGCACAGCGGCACGGCTCCAAAGTCAGAAAGCCATCGGAACGGGACCTGATTCCGGAATTCCAACTCGCCAAATCCGACCCATCCGTAGGGGACTTCATTCGAAACCCGCCACTCAAGCGACCCCGGGTGTGAAACAGAGCGTTCCGTTCCTTTGGAGATCCCCGTGAATCGCCCTTCCTCTGCGCAAACGGCCATGAATCGGAGAAACCACTCTCGCGCGGGTGCTTCCTTGCCGCGCGCTTGCGCGAACCAGCACGCCCCGGCAGCGGAGAGCGTGGAAAGTCGGCGCTCGGTTCGGAGCCACCACGTACCAAAGAGCGCGGCCATCGCGAACCGCAGACAACACGATGCCGACTGAAGTCCATCACGTATCGTTCGAGCGCTCACGAATGCCCGCGTGGCGAGCCGCAAGAAAACGAAGTTGTGATCGCCAAGAGC
The DNA here is from genome assembly GCA_019636565.1 of Phycisphaeraceae bacterium. Classification (GTDB taxonomy): domain Bacteria; phylum Planctomycetota; class Phycisphaerae; order Phycisphaerales; family UBA1924; genus JAFEBO01. The sequence goes on along the minus strand of JAHBXG010000005.1, from coordinate 7,284 downwards.
GTGCGGCGGCGCGTTCACGATCGGCGGCACAGGAAACAGCGCCCGTGCAGGGTCTTGACCGTTCTGCGTGTGGAAGATCGCTTCTCCCTGCCCCCAGTCGAGCGTGAACTTTTCGAGGTCGCGCAGATTGCCCGCGAAATAGTGGCGGACCTCGGCCCGGTCGGCGTACCCCAGCGTGTATCCGGCGAGCTTGAGGCGTGCGGCGAACACCCATTCTGCGAAGTGGCCGTACACGGCCTCGAACCCTCCCACCGCTTCGTACGCCTGGCGCTTGATAGCGAAGCACTGGTCGAGGACTTTCAACCAAGGGTGCTGCTGCAGGTTGCCCTTGATGTGGCGGTTGTACATCTCCGCTTCGATCTTCGAGAGCAGATTGTGGATGATCGGAATCGAGCGGCAGCTGAAGCCGTCCCACTCGGGATGGGCCGCGATCTCGCGATCCATCGCCTCAAGCAATCCATCGGTCGGCATGACGTGCGATTCGGTAAAGAACAGCCATTCGCCCCGGGCGTACTTCGCACCGGACGCAACGAGATCCATGTCGTGATCCTCGGGGAAGAAGAGAATCTGGTCGGTGCTGTCGATGTGCTTCGTGAAAGTCTGGGCTTCGGGGCCTCGCATGGATTCGGGCGCGGCGAGGATGAGTTCAAATTGGTTTCCTGCTTGACGAAGTTCGGCCCACTTGGCGAGGCAATCGGTGCCGACGCCGCGGTGGAATTCGAGAGGGATGATGATGGACCATCGGGGATTCGAGGGGGGCATGGAGGGGGATCGTTAGGCGACGATCGTGTCAGCAGAAAATGATCGACGTTGTGCCTGTGAACATGGCGAGGTCGGTTGGTTTGGATTGATGGAGGAAAGGCAGAAAGAAAAACTGACCTCGGAGAAACCGGGGTCAGCGTGGGCATGCATGGGGTGGCGTTCAGGAGTCGCGGAATCGGGGAAGATCAGTGACAACTTCCCTAGTCGAATTCCTCTTTACGGACACAAGAGTGCGTCGTACGCCGCCGCAAAGATCACGAAATCGAGGTCATCCACGAGTCCGTCTCCATTGAGATCGGCCGGGCATCCGGGCGGCATGGCCACGTCGGAGCAGTCGAGGATGTCGTAGGCGCTCGCGAAAATCACGAAGTCCGAGTCATCCACAAGCCCGTCGTTGTTCAGATCGCCCACACACTTCACCTTGACTTCGAGCAAACCGATCCCCGTCGCGGTCTGCTTGTCCGGATTCGTGATTGTGAGATTCCTGAACCCGGTCGCGGCCCCGCCCGAAACCGACACGTTGAGCGTGAGCGACGTTTCGCTGTTGAAGGCGATCGAATTCACCGTGATTCCTGCGCCGGAGAAGGCGGCGAGCAGCCGGTTGTAGCCCGGCTCGGTGTCGTAGAACGCCGACCCGGCGACGGACGCGCCGGTCACCGCGAGATTCACATTGGTATCGCCCTGCTCCACCGAGCCCGGAGTGATCAACGACGGCGTCGCCGGCGGCGGCGCGAGCAGCTTGGTCACCCGAATGGCCCATGTATCCACGGCGCTGGCGTACTCCGTGAAAGTCCACATCGACTGATCGTCCTCGGGGTCAACGACGGTGCTGGAATAATCTCCCCAGCGGTTCCGCCCGCCGCCGATGACGTTGTACGAACCGGCGCCGGCGACGATTGTGGTCGGGGCCTGCGTCGTTCCCAGCGGATCGCTCGCGAGTCGTCCGGCCGCCGCGGAAGACATGAAATTCACCGCCCCGCCGAAACTCGCGCCGAGCGCCATATGCCCTTGGCCACTCATCGCCACCGTCGGGAACGTGTAATACCTCTGATTGGAAGCGGCATTATCAAAGAGCGTGCCCGACTGCACCAACGTTGGGGATGCCGTGAGATTCCCGATCTGGTACCAGCGGGCGCCGTTGCGTCCGCCCACCGAACTGCCCACTCCCGACGAGTTCACCTGAATGCAGTGCGCCGTCCAGAGAGTCCTGCTCCCGGTGGACCGGTCGCGGTGGATGCGAGCATCGTACAGCCTGGTGTTCAACGCATCGACGGCGGTCGTGCTCCCCTGAGCCGGGACGTTGACTGGATTGGCCGTGGTGGGAACGGTCAGAAGGATGTTCGACGAGATCGACGGAGTTCCACCCGGATCACTGATCCGGCGAAAAACCAGGCGCCCGAACGTGGAATTGCTCGTGCCTAGGAAATAGCCCTCGGTTGCGGCCGGATCGTCGTTGCTCACACCCCGCGGCGCATAGGGACCTTCGCCGACGGACGGCGACATCTGGCGGAACGTGGTGACCACGATCGGGCCGCCGCTCAGAACACTCGACTTGCGAACAACCCAGCCTGTCGTGCCGGTGTACGACGGGTTGAACATGTTGCAGCCGATGTAGAGCGCGTTGGCATCGACGCCGAGCGAGGGGTAATCGGCCAATGCGCCGTTGTCCACGGTGCCGCCGCCGGTGGAGTCCTGCTGGAACTGGTAGAACGTAAAGCTGGCGGTGTTGACAATGGTGGGACCGCTGCTGACGGCGATCATGATCCGGTTCGGCGACGAGGTATTGATCATCACGACGAACCACCGCTGGCTCAGTTTGTCATAGACAACCCGCGGATCACTTGTGGTCGAACCGTTTCGCACCGAGTTGAAGAACGAGTCGGTGGTCGTATTGATCCCGACGATCGAGCCTGTTTTCGAGAATACCCGGATTCTGCCATTGAGAGGCGTCATGATCTGGGTCGGCCCGACATCGCCCATCGTGTCGGGCGGAATGAAACCGGACTGGGCGATCGTGGCGGCGATGAAGTCGTTGCTGATCGTCTGCGGGAGCAGCATCCCGTCGTCAAATCCGTTGACGTGCTGAACCACGCGCGACGGAAACCCGCTGCCCGAAACAACGTTCCAGTTTCCGTCAAAGGGCCACTTCGGCACAGGCATCGACGCCGGATTCTGCGTTAAGAGCAGGCTGTGATTGTCAAACAAGAACGGCTTGGTCTCGCGGACAAACGCGGGGGTCAGAACTTCGCGTGCGACGATCTCCTGAACCGACTCGGTGATTCCGCGCTCGCCGACCCAGGGCACGCCGACGGTTTCGCCGAGCGCCTGGCCGGTCTGCATCGGCTGCGCACTCGCAAACTGCGCCTGCAACGCTCCGGTCATGACTGCCACAGTCATTACACCGACACGAATCCCGTGCCCCAAAGCTCTCGCTCGTTCTTCGCACATGCTCATGTCATTCCCTTTGCCAAACGACCATCACGCTCTCCCCCGAGCCGAATACCTGTCCGATCTGGGCATTGGCACGGGTGCAACTGGCAACGCTCTTTCAGAATACCGCACTCACATGGCGTCGCGCGCTCAGTTTCGGCCAAGAAATCCAAGTTTTTCGGGCCCAACTTCAAGATTGCATCTCGGGCCGGGGCGCAGAAGGAGGAAGGATCAGCGCCACCTGCCCCGGAGCGGCGGTTTTCCACGAAAGCGGAGGAAACCAGGCACAAATCTCCAATTCCTCTGATAGATCTGAGCCCCATGAACGCAGTCTGTTTCGAGGTCGCACGCGCTGCGATGTGCGGCACGTGACTTCAGCGAGAGCGCCACCACGATTGATCCGCCAATCGGTGGGCGCGCGAGGAGTTTGAGCCCGTTTCCGAAGACCGCCGCGTGCGGTTCTGTATTGGAGGAGAAGGACATGCGTTCGAATCATGTGTCTGCGCTGATTGTGTCGCTTGCCGCCGGCCTCGGTTTGCCGCGGGCGAATGGCGGCATCTACACGGTCGATTCGGTGTACGCAGGCGCGTACGCGATCACCACGATCTTCCCGGACGAGGATCGATTCATCTACACCTGGACGGACCCGGCGTCGTTAAATCAACACGTGTTTGCGGACACCTACTCGGGGACCGGTTCTGTCATTGCGGACACGACGCTCACCTATTCAACCACTTCGAACAGGATCTCGGGCTCGGGCTCTTCCGCCGTGCGCATTACGCAGGGCAACATGTGGGAATTGATCGGCCAGTCCGAGTCGTTCATTCAGATCCTGTTTACGGTGACCGCGCCGACGTTGTATCAGTTCGATGTGCACACGAATTACTCATTGTTCCCTGGAAGTACTCCCGCGCAGGTGACGTTTGTGAACCGCTGTGTCGGACTCGATTACGGTTCGGGAGCGTCGGGCTTCGGCGGAGCCAGCGGCCTGCTCAGCCCCGGGCAGTACTTCATTACCTGCCAGTCCAAACTGATCTACGACACCATCCCGCCGTTCAACACGCCCCTGGTCGATTCGACGTCGTTGTTCTCGTTTGATCTGACTCTCACAGAGGTGCCCGGGCCTTCGACGGCGTGGCTCGGTGGGTTGCTGTTCGTGGCGAGTAGACGGCGAAGGTGCGTCAGCGGAGAATCCGGGTTTGCCCGTCGCCGCGAGAAGTGTTCCGTGCAGAGGGCATTGATGTCGTGCCACCGACCTTGGCTTGGTGTACAGACCGGAGACATCCCTGACAGCGTTCGGGGACATGGCTGACACATTGGCCTGAGGATGACGGACCTTTTGGGAGGTCTGACATGCCGTGGTGAGCGAGGTCTGTCGTGTCTAACCGAGAAGACTTCGTGGCGTTATTCTGAATGCGGTGAAACACGGACGACACGAACTCCTGCTTTTCGCGGCCGACGCGAAACAGATAGTGAAGGATGCGAAGACCGCTTCGTTGGGGCACCGCCTTTGCGTTGCGGTAAGTGCGTGGCTGGAGGGCGGACGGCAGAAGCGTGTGTCGCCGGCGTGGTTTCGCGATGCGGAGAGGCTTGTTCAAAGCAAGTACGTTTACGCGGTGATTGCCGGAGCGCGGTGCGCGGGCTGTCTCGCACCCGCGCATTCCGAACCCGCCGAATGGCTCATGTCGCTTTACCGCAAGTCCCGAGCCAAAGCGCGCAGGCTGGTGCTGCGATACGCCACGCTTCACAAGCCCCGGCCGGGAAACGCGGCGGACCAGATGATCCGAGCGGGCCTGATCGATCGCGTGCTGGATGTACGCCTGGAGGCATGCGTGCGGGCGATCAAGTGGGACTCCAAGGAGTATGTGCCCGCCGTTCGCGCAATGCTGGCGAACGAAACCAGCAGCGAGAATCGCACGCTTGTTGAGCCCTACCTCTCGATGCTCGAGAAGGGTTACTGGCTTGACACGAAGGAGGAATACGGAGGCTTCTGGTACCAGGTTGCGGACAAGAGCGGCTTCACATCGGCCCGTATTCCCAAGAAGGCCTTTGCATCCCTGAGCGAGCAGGAGGTAATGAAGCGAGTGCGTGAAGCGCACGAGGATTGGCGATCGGAGTCGGCGAAGTGGCTGGATGAGATCAATCGCGCGTGAGGGTGCGGCAGAATTCACACCGCCCCCAGAGAAACCGCGATTGGTGGCAGGCCTGTTTCGGTTTCTGAGCGAATGAACGGGGGTGAGCGGTACCACCCAACGCCGTCGCCAGCGCGGCCGGGGACCTGCTTGAGATCACCGTGTTTGTTCCCGCGGCTCTACATCCTCACCGTGATTCGGAGCCGGGGAACTTGTTCGCATTTTTCTGGCAATTCTTGGTCCTGTGGTTCATAGTTCCCTAGGCGGCATTCCAAGTCGCAATTGGCCGGGGGAGTTGTACAACTCGGAGGTTTGCATTGAAGACTTGTGACCTGTCGCTGGGCGTGGCTTTGGTTGTGGTTTCGTGCGGTTGGCAACTGGCGAATGCTGCGATCGTGGTTCCACGGGCCACGTACTCTCTGTCGGGTAGAGGGACGATGGATGTGCCATTTAGCGATGCGGCTGATTACAGTTACTCGAATGGTGCAATCAATGTGCAGGCGGTCACATCCGGCTTAACCTCCGCGAGACCGTCGGTGGACATCCAGTACGACGTCTCTGGCTGGGAGCCGGGTGCGATTATCGGCTTTCCTTCGCTTTTCGCAGGCAGCGTTTTCTACTATTTTTCTGTCGAAGGCCCCGCCGATAGCTGGGCTCCGGTCATTTTCAGGTCAGCGGGTTCTGCCGAAGCGTTTGGTAATTCCAGTGCGGAATCAATCGTGGAAATGCGCGACGCGATTTCAGGAGCCAGCTATGCCGGTGGTGGAATCGCCCAGGCGGGAGGCTTTAACCAGCCGGACTACGCGGATTTTGAAAACGTTTCTCGTTTCAGAGTTCGGGCGAACACGATCATACAGGTCAGTCTTATTTCCCGGATCTACATGGGTTTGAACGGAAGCGCGCAGGCCGTTGCCGACTTCGCGCACAACCCCGATTTGCACAGAGGATCGGCCTTTCCGATGCTCGAGATTGACTACGACGAGCCGGACGCAGACCTCTTTTCGCTCACGCTCTCCGAGAACATCATCCCCGCGCCGACGAGCCTGGCCGCGTTTGGAGCGTTGAGCGCTGCCGCCTTCTTCCGAACGAGGCGTCGCGATCCGCGGCAACACGTCTGAGAATGACTCGATGCTGGCGCTTGCACTCGGCGGGTGCCATGGGGGCAGGTGGCATTGACATCGTGGCAGGTGGCATTCACGTCGTGCCACGGACCTTGGCTTGGCAAGGTCAGTGTTCTTGAATCGGAACAAAGTCACACTGATGTCGGAGGAATCGACTTCAGTGGCACATCACATGTATCTCTTGGCTTCGATCCATGCGGACCATGCTCGTTCTTCACCGGGCGGCGGATCGCAGGGGCGAACACTGGGCTCGCGGATTCCCATCCACCAGCGGCAACTGGACCACTCCCACCACTCCGGCTTCTCGACGAGACCTCGCTTGACGGGGTTTTGATGGCAGTAACGGATCTCGCGCCGGAGTTCGGCGTTGTCGCGGACGTTGCGGTCGAAGCCGCCAACGGGTTGCCAGAAACGCGGGCGGCCGGTTGGGCCGCGGATCTTCAGAAGGATGGGGGCGCGGAGTTCTTTCCAGCGTTCGAGGATGCGGATCGATGTCTTGAGTTTGATGGACTTGAGGATTGCCGCCATCGGGACTTTGTTGCGCGGGAGCATGAGGATGTGCACGTGCTCGGGCATGATGACCCAGGCGTAGAGGGCGAAGCCGAATTTCTCGCGGGCCTCATAGAGACAATCGACGAAGACGTTTCGAGCACCGGGTTTGCCGAGGAGAGGGAGACGCCGATAGTTGGAGAAGGTGATGAAACGAACACCCGCTTCGCGGCGGTGGAGTCGCTTGCGGATGGGTTTGGAGGCCGGTTGATCCACGTCGGGAAAGTAACAAATCGTGCCACGGACCTTGGCTTGGCAAGGTCAGTGGGTTTGGGTTCGGGGGGAAGACA